>JBGOZF010000005.1:0-93024 GCA_041480065.1 Rhodocyclaceae bacterium | reverse complement strand
TCGATGAAGATCGCATCGACGCGATTGTCGAGCAAGGCCCGCGCGGGATCGCCGCCGCTGTCGACGAAGGCGGTATCGGCGCCGGACTCGATGCCGTTGGCCTTGAGCAGTTCAAGCGCCAGCACGCGCACGCCGCTGCCTTCGTCGCCGATATCGAGGCGCTTGCCCTTGAAATCCGACAGCAGTTTCTTCGGCTGGCCGCGATAGAAGATCATCAGCGGCTGGTAGGAAATGCTGCCGAGCGACACCAGGTTGCCGACGTCGGCGCCGCCGGTTTCGCCACCCAGGACGAAGCCGACATCCACAGCGACTTTGGGATCGGACAACTTCCTGAAGTTGTCGAGGGAGCCCTCCGAAGGCAGGATCTTCAGCCTCACGCCCTCGCGTTCGAGGATCTTCCTGTATTTCTCGGCATTGTTCCGAAAGGCGCTGCCGGCCGGACCGCTGGCGATGGTGATCGTGGTCGGCGCCGCGGAATTGACGAACACGAGAACGGCGATGGCCAGCACGACGCCCACGATCAGGATCGTGCCCATGGACATCACGAGCCCCCGCCCAAACAGCGCGGTAAGCTTCGCCAGCCCTCTGACCAAAATGATTTTCGGCGAGACCACGGTCACCTCCGGGCAATGCCTGAAGAATCCGACCGGCCCATTCTAATGCGACGGGTTCACCGCGCAACCGCCGAGGGGCGGCCGCGCGCCTCAACTACGCATCAGTAATGCCGTGCGCCCGAGTGATGGCCGGCGCTGTTGCGCTGGCCGCTGCGCGCCGGCTTGCCGCCTTGGGACGAGCGTTGGGGCTTGCGCTGGTTCGACGGGGCGGCGGCGCGTCCCTGGTCGTTGCGGGCACTCCTGGGCTTCTGGATCGGTTCCGGCTTGATGCGGGGATCGGGTTCGAAGCCGGGCACGACCTTCTTCTCGATGTCGCGCTTCAGCATGCGCTCGATGTCGCGCAGCAATCTGTGCTCATCGACACACACCAGCGAAGTCGCCTGGCCGGATGCGCCGGCGCGACCGGTACGGCCGATGCGGTGAACATAGTCCTCGGGCACGCTGGGCAGTTCGTAGTTCACCACATGCGGCAGTTCGTCGATGTCGATGCCGCGGGCGGCGATGTCGGTCGCGACCAGCACATTGATCTTCAGCCGCTTGAAGTCGTCCAGCGCGCGCTGCCGCTGCGCCTGGCTCTTGTTGCCGTGCATCGCCGCGGCGCGGATACCGGCTTTGGCGAGCCGGTCGGACAGCGCATCGGCGCCATGCTTGGTGCGCGTGAAGACCAGCACCTGGTGCCAGCCATGGTCGTCGATCAACTGGATCAGCAGATCGCGCTTGCGGTCGCGGTCGACGTGATAGACGGCGTGGGTCACCGCATCGGCCGGCGCATTGCGGCGCGCCACTTCGACGCTGGCCGGGTTGTTCAGAAGCCCGGTGGTCAGACCACGAATCTCGTCGGAGAAGGTGGCCGAGAACAGCAGGCTCTGCTTCTTCTTCGGCAGCAGGGCAATGATTCTCTTGATGTCGCGAATGAAGCCCATGTCGAGCATGCGATCGGCTTCGTCGAGCACCAGGATCTCGATGCCCGACAGGTCGGCGCTGCGCTGGTCGATATGGTCGAGCAGGCGCCCCGGCGTCGCGACGATGATGTCCACGCCCGCCTTCAGCGCGCGCAGTTGGCCGGCCATGGAGACACCGCCGTAGATTGCGGCGGACTTGAGCCGCAAATGCCTGCCGTAGGTGCTGACGCTGTCCTGCACCTGCACGGCGAGTTCCCGTGTCGGCACCAGGATCAGGGCGCGCGGCTTGAAGCGCTTGAGCGACAGGCCGGAATCGCAGGTGGACAGTATTTGAAGGATCGGCAGGGTGAAGCCGGCGGTCTTGCCGGTACCGGTCTGAGCTGCGGCCATCAGGTCGCGGCCTTCGAGAACCAGCGGAATCGCCTGCGCCTGGATGGGCGTCGGCGTGTCGTAACCCTGCTCGGAAATGGAACGCAGAATCTCGGCGCGCAGGCCGAGGTCGGTGAAATGCATGGAGTGCTCCTGGAATCGGCCCTACGTGCAAAGGCACGAACCAGTCGAGGCAGAGACGCTTGGGGGGAACGCGGAAGGGAAATCCGAACGCGACGCGCAGCTTGTTGACTGATTAGGTTACCGCGCGGCGCGCAGTGTAACAGCTTGCAGGCCGAAGCGCAGGACTATTTGGCGCCTGCCGCCGAAGATCCAGGTCGACCGCGAGTCGCGCAGCACGAGGATCGCGTAGAGCAGCGCCGTGAGGTGCGCGAAAGCGAAATCGGCGCTCATTGTCCCCTGCGCACCAGGCGATTGAAGCTCTCGGGGTCGATCATGCAGGTTTCATAGGCCTGGCTCTCGGTTCGGCGGAAAGCGGCGCTGTCGAGGATCGAGTGGTTGCGATTCGCCACCCTCCAGGCGAGGCTTGCGCATTCCCGCTGGATCCCCTGCGTACCGGCCCCGGCGTAAGCGCCCATCACGACTGCCAGTCCGGTTCCCAGGACGAGCGCACCAAGAAAGGCAACGACCGATTTCATGAGCGGATTCATTTCGCATCTCCTGTCGATGTCGGCGCCGATCCTATGCCGAAGGAAAGGCGCCTGTGAATGATGCATATGCATCATTTCTTCGCCCGATCCGGCTTTTGCGGAAACCGCCACCCATCTGGTGCGGAATATTCGGCACCGTCGGCGCCGAATGCTCACTCGAGTCTCATGGTTCCGATCCCTATATTCCCCATCGTGACAGCGATCGACGTTCTGGCAAGGAGCACAGCGATGGAGCACAAGGTTTGGCAGTACCCGGGCGAGAAGATGCAATGGGCCGAGACCATGGGCCATCTTGGCGCGCTCCCTATCGAGCTCTATCGGCTGGCCTTCAGCGCCCCGGTACACCGGTTCCAGGAACTCGCTCTCGATGCCGCGCGCACCGCCTTGCGTTTCGACTCGGCACGATGGGCCCTGGGCATGCTGGAGGCCGATGGCCCGGTCTTTCACGCCGCGATGGCCTATCGGCAGCCGCCCGAATACGGGTGTGACGGCATTCCTTTCAGGGAACAGGATCCCCTGCTGCTTGAAGCGCTATGCCGACCGGCGCAGACAGTCTCCGCCGGCACGATCGGCGCAAACTGGGCCGGCCCCTGCTTCCACGATGCAATCGCACGCGGCCACTGTTACGGTACCGAGCCGATACCGGGCGCCGATCCGGCCCTGAACCTGATCGAGGGAATCGTCTTCTATCGCACCGAGTTCAGCCGCCCGTTCAGCGAGCCGGAACAGCTTCTCGTTCAGAGCCTGGTGCCGCAACTTGCCGACACCTGGCGGATCAATCGGCTGCGCTCGGTCCAGGGCGACCGACGGTCCACCGCGCAACCCAACGAATCGCTGGCGCTGTGCGACCGGAAACGCCTACTGCACGCGACCGGTCGCCACTTCGCGACCATGATGCAGACCGAATGGAAGGATTGGCGCGGCCCCTTCGTTCCCGCCGATCTGCTTGAGAACGGCGGCAAGGCTTTCCTGGGTGCCAGGATCGTCTTCACGGCGACGCCGATCAACGATATGTGGCTGCTCACCGCGCGCCGGAAGTCACATGCGGACCGGCTCACTACGCGCGAACGCGACATCGCGCGGCGCTTCGGCCGGGGCCTCGACTACCGCGAAGTCGCAAACGAACTGCGGATCTCGCCGGCCACCGCACGCAACCATTTGAAGAACATCTACGACAAACTTGAAATCAACAGCAAGGTGGAGTTGGCGGGATTGCTGCGCCAGATCGACCGGCCGGCGACACCGCACCGACGCCCTGAGCGTCCGGATCAATGAACGGCCGAGGACGTCGATCCCTCCGGCGCCTCCTGAACGCCGTCGACATGGAGGATGCCGCCACGTCCGTGCACCAGCTTGCTGCGATACATGGCCTTATCCACCGAGGCAATGACCGCCTCCAGGTCGGCCCCGTGATCCGGGTATTTGCCCATGCCGATCGAGACGCCGAAGTCGATATCGTTTTCGCGCGCCCAGTCGTCGATGACCTGCCGCACGCGTTGGGCGACCAACTCGCCACCTTCTCTCGTGGTACAGGGCAGGATCAGGATGAACTCATCGCCGCCGTAGCGCGCCACCAGGTCGACACCACGGACAACTTCCGCGATGCGGCCGGCCACCGCAGCCAATACGCGATCGCCGACGTGATGGCCGTGGGTATCGTTGACGGCCTTGAAGCCGTCGAGGTCGGCGAACAGCACGACGAACTCGCCGCCGTGCGCCTCCGGCGACTGGAACAGTTGCGACGCCCGCTCGATCAGCGCGCGGCGGTTGAGCAGCCCGGTCAACGAGTCGACGTTGCGCTCGTGCGCGAGCTTCGCGCGCGCGCGTTCGATCTTGGCGGTCAATGAATACGAATAGAGAACGATGATCGTGAAGAACACCAGGAAGAAGATGGCGCTTACCGAGAAGATATTCACGTAGTCGAACAGGCGCAGACTCACGATCAACACCGCCGCACCCAGGCTGCCGACGACCGCCTCGCCGAACAGGCGCAGGCCGTAACGCATGCCGTTGCCGAGAATCACCATCAGGTAGACAAGGAAACCAGGCGAGCTGACGGTGGAATCGGCGAGCACGGCAAAGGACGCCATGGCGATATCCACCCACATTGTCAGACGCTGGCGCCAGGGCGCATGAGGCACGCGCGTCGCATGCCACATGAAGAACAGGATCTCCAGGCCGTAGATCGCGAAGATCAGCGTCACGATGCTGAGGCTGGTCCATGAGCGGACCTGCGCATCGCCGCCAAAGTTGAAGTAGATCAGCGCCAGAACGCAGAAGAGCAAACGCGTCCAGAACTGCGCGCGCTGATCCTCCCAGGACAAGCGGCGCTCGGATCCGTTCCGGTCTGTCAGATCGAAGCGCCGTTCGAGCCCGGAACGCCGATCCGTGATTCGTCGGCTGGGACTCTCCTGCGCTCCGCCGTCCCGTTCATTCCGCATCGTTTGCTCCGACCGCTCGAGCCTGCTAGCGCTCTCCAAGGCCCTTGTCTCCCTGCCGGACGATCGCGGACACGAGGATGCGGATCCGCGAGAACTGTGTGACGGCAAGTCCGGCCGCATGGGGCGCAGTATCGCCACTTCCAGCCGCCCAGTCAAATGGTGGAGGTCGAGCTCGGCCAGCCAGGTCGGACCCATACTGTCCTGAGTCCCATTGTCCAATTCCTTCAGTTGGCCACGCCAGATCCGAGAGCCAGAAGACACCATCTCGGGTTGTTTCGGCAATCGATGTCCTGACTGCGTGTGCAAGGCCTTGGCGAAATGATCCATATGGGCTATTTACGACGCATTGACTTCGCGCATAGCATATGCCTGCATCAACACCACCCCCATCGTCCGATACCATCGCCCAAGATTCCTCCGAATTTGTCACTAGTCCCTTCAACGCAGCCGCGCCCCCATCCCCGACGACTGTTGCGCGACACAGCACCGCAGCAAACGCCCTTTCCCCATCCAACCGCTGACCTGCCTGGAGCAACGACCATGAAGAAATCGATTTCCGCGCTACTGATCGGCTTATCGCTTGTGCCGTCGATGGCGTGCGCCATCCAAGTCAACTTCACCACTTTCGCCCTCGGCAGCGATCACTATCGATACGAATACACGATCCACAACGACGGTTCCCTTGGGGCAGGAACATCGGTTGCACTGCTCGACCTGCTGTTCGATCCTGCCCTGTACGAGGAAAGCTCGCTCACCAACGTTTCTGCGGCCGCGCTGGCAACGGATTGGGGCCAGCAATTCCTCGCTTCCGCTCCCGGGGTACCGGCAGCTTTCGATCTCATGGCCAAGGGTGCCGGCATTCCGGTGGGTGCTCAGGTCAGCGGTTTCGCCGCGGAATTCCATTGGCTCGGTACCGGCGGTCCCGGCAAGCAGGCGTTCGAGGTGTACGACCCCGTCACCTTTGACCTGCTGGAGCAAGGCATAACCAGTGCCGTGCCGGAGCCGAATGCCTGGCTGATGATGCTGGCTGGCGCACCTCTGCTGGTTGTGCTGAGCAGGCGCAGATCATCACCGGACACCCCTGGCCGCGCGGATTAGCTCGACCATTGCTGCTGAGGCATTCCTCCAAACCCGCCGTCCCGGGAGAAACGCATGATCAACACAAATCACAAGCAGGCTATCGGCGCAGCAATCCGAGCGGTGGGCAAGTGGCTGATATTCACGGGCGTCGCCGCAATGCTGTTGCCCGGCTTAGTCTTTGCGCAGATTCCCGACTTGAAAGTCACTCAGTATCAACTGGTATCCAGCAAGCGGATCAACGCGACGCAATTCGAGTATGAATACCGGGTGTCGGCCACGAACACCGGCGGCGCGGCCCAGCAGGTCGTCGCCACCGTCTCTTCGACCTCCGCCAGCACCCAGATTCTCGACGGCGGGGCATCGTTCGGCGCCGTGCCCGCCGGGCAAGGCACGGCGAGCAGCGACACGATCCGGATTCGGCTGGATCGGCGCTACGCGTTCAACCAAGGCGACTTGCACTGGTATTTTCGCTTCGTCGCCCCGCCGGCAAAACTGACTGGCGCGCCAACCGATCTAATGACCGCCTCGACGCGCAATTTCTACAATGGCGACGGCGTGGCGGAAGCCGAATTCTCGGATCATCCAGACTATGGACCGGTGGCGCGAACCAAACTGACCGTCGCGTTTCTGGAAACCGCCACCACCCAGGACGTGAATGCGGTCCTGGATACGCTCCACGGCGGGATCACCAGCATGCTGGCCGGATCGGCGGTGGCTGGCCTGCGTATTCCAGATCCCGGCTCCGTCGCCGCGCTTGACGCGCTGATCGCGCAAACCAAACAAATGCCAGGCGTCGAGGATGTCTTCCCGGCGGTTCACATGCAAGAGAAACTGCTCCCGGACAACCCGGGGCTGGGCGGAGAGCCGTACGCGCTCTTTAGCTTGAACATCATCGGGCACCATCTCGCCGCGAAAGCGCACGGATTGTGGAACGCGCGCGAGGCCTATACGGAGCTGTTTCCGTCTCAAAAGCCGACGCTGTTCATAGTTGATCGTTTTGGCGCTGGCACACCCACCGGCCCAAAGTGGAGCTTTGTCTCTACACCCCAAGACTACTTCTCCTTCGCCACGTATACCGCCGGGCATGGTTACATGGTGTCAAGCGTGATCGGTGCGGCTTTTGGCGGGGCGGGAGATACCAATCCGGACTTGGTCACCGGCCTTCTACCTGCGAAGGATTTCTGGAGCTCCGTGGAGCTGAGTGCCCTCGACCTCACAATCCCAATGAGCTATTGGGATGCGACCGTGGCGATGATTGGCCGCATGGCGGCCAACCCGGGGACCCGGTACGTGGTGAATTACTCTCTCGGCGATTGCCAATTGCGATCGGTTTGCGAATCCTCCAATTGGGATAAGAGGACACAGGGGCTCGCGATCGCGTTTATCGGCGCGATGACGGCGGCCGGATTGGAAAACCGCACGCTATTCGCGCTCGCTGCCGGTCAAGAAAGCGCCGCCGACGCAAAATTGCCCGCTCATCAAGAGGGCGGGGAGCAGCGCGCATTCATCGGGCCGCTGCCGATCCAGCTCCTACGCAATGGTTTGGTGGTCGAGAACTTCATGCACAACATGGCCGAAGACCCAGCCAACGCTGTTGGGTGCCGCGCGGCCGACTCGAACACCGGGGGAAGCATTGGCGCGTTCGGAACCCATGTTTGGGTCTACTCCGACGCGTTTGGAACGACTGCAAACAACACCGATTCGGGCACATCCCTCGCATCGCCGCAAGTCGCGGCGCTGGCGGAGTTCATCTGGAGTATAGCCGGCACGGCTTTGACAGCACCGCAGATCGTCGACCGCATCATGGCCTCCGGCTATCCGCAGACCAAGTGCGGCACAGATAGCGGGCTGGTGGTGGATGCCTATGCAGCCGCATTGACGGCAGACAGCGAGATCAAGATCGGCCATGCCCCGGTACGGGAAACGATTCTCGACGTCGCGAATGATCAGGATCAGGATATCCCGGACGGCAAGTTCGACCACCATGACATTCGGCGCTTTCTCAAGGCCTTTTCTGACTCCGCGAAGGCTGCTGCCACCAACGGAGACAAATACATCGCCGACTACTCGCGCTACGACCTCAACGGTGACGGCTATACCGGCGGCAGCGCGCCGACCCTTACGGGCCGCCTCAAGCTGGAAGAACCTTTCCCAGCAAGCTACACGCGCCCTAGCGCGCTCAGCTACGGCACGGTAACGCAGAACATCGAAGGCGTGCCTGTGAGCTTCAACGAAAATGGCCTGACCGACCTGGAAATCCTCGCCTACTATGCCTACAGCCCATTGTTCGCCAGCACGCCGGAGTCACAATTCGAACGGGCCATGCTCTTTCTGCCCTATGCTGACAAGCTGCATATCGAGCTTAATCGCGTCCTGATCACATGGAAGCCCTCGTTCCAGCCCCCATCCGGATGGACCGCGGCGCCCATCATCGAGCTCTACGGCCTTGGTCCGCCGAGCCCAACCTACAGCGGCGGCCTTGGGGAAAAGGGGATCCCGCCATATAGCAGTGCGGTCATGGATGTGGCCGTTGATCCGACCTTCTATGACGTATATGACACCAATGGCGCCCCCTACCGCTTGTATCCGAACCGACTACCCTCCTCGAGTTTTTTCGCGTATGACGCGCTGGGCCGAGTGTGGATCAATGCCACGACTGGACACTGGGAGATCAGCAGTACCGGCATACTTGAACGGGAGTACCAGTCGCGCTTCTACCTCGGCGCCTCAACTGCCACCGGTCGAAGCAAGACCGTCACCATCGGTTCGGTGCCGGGCGACAAGAACTTCAACATCGCAAAGACAATGACTGGCGAATACTTCGACGTAGCGCTCAAATTCGTCGCGGCACCATAAGTGGGCTAAGACGCCCCCAACCCCCGCAGCAGATCGGCCTCGATGTCGTCCACCGCCTCGAGGCCGACCGCGATGCGCAGCAAGCCCTCGCCGATGCCCGCCTCGGCGCGCGCTTCCGGCGTGATACGGCCGTGGGTGGTGGAGGCGGGGTGCGTGATCGTGGTCTTGACATCGCCGAGGTTGGCGGTGATCGACAGCAGCTTGCAGTTGTCGACCACGCGCCAGGCTTCGGTCCGGCCGCCCTTGATCTCGAAGGAGACGATGGCGCCGCCGCTGGCCTGCTGGCGCATGGCCAGCGCATGCTGCGGATGGGATGACAAGCCGGGATAGAACACCCGCGCCACCTTGTGGTTCGCTTCCAGGCGTTTCGCCAGATCAAGGGCGCTCGCCGACTGCGCCTGCATGCGGATCTTCAGCGTTTCCAGGCCCTTGAGGATTACCCAGGCATTGAAAGGCGAAATGGTCGGGCCGGCGGTGCGCAGGAACTTGAAGACCTCCTCGGTCAGCGCCTTGCGCCCGCAGACGGCGCCGCCAAGCACCCTGCCCTGACCATCCAGGTATTTGGTCGCCGAATGGATGACCAGGTCGGCGCCCAGTTCGAGGGGCCGTTGCAGGATGGGCGTGCAGAAACAGTTGTCGACGGCCAGCAGTGCGCCGTGGTCATGCGCCACCTGCGCCAACGCGGCGATGTCGAACACTTCGGTCAGCGGGTTCGACGGCGTTTCCACGAACACCAGCTTGGTATTCGGCCGCAACGCGGCGCGGAACGCATCGGGGCGGGTGCCGGCAACGAAGCTGGTGTCGACGCCGAAGCGCGGCAGGATGTTGCCGAACAACTGCTGGGTGGCACCGAAGATGCTGCGCGAGGCGACGACGTGATCGCCGGCCTTGAGGAGGGCCATGACCGTGGACAAGATGGCCGCCATGCCGCTGGCTGTCGCAATGCAGCCCTCCGCGCCTTCGAGGGCGGCCAGCCGTTCCTGCATCATGCTCACCGTGGGATTGGAGAAGCGGGCGTAGACCATGCCCTCCTCCTCGCCCGAAAAGCGGGCCGCCGCCTGGGCGGCATTTTCGAAGACGAAGCTCGAGGTCAGGTACAGGGCTTCGGCGTGTTCGCCGAACTGGCTGCGCCGTTGTCCGGCACGGACGGCAAGCGTCTCGGGATGAAATGAATCGGTCATGGTCTGGCTCTCCAAAAGCAAAACCCGGTCGGCGGCTGGCGCGGACGACCGGGTTTCTCCGTCCTCGCTTTAGCTGGATTTATCAGGCGCCCGCAAGCTGAGTCAAATCGGCGCAACTGCAAAATTACACGGTCGGCCCTGCGGCGTCAATCGTTCGCCAGCGTCAGGTTGAGGTCGAGCTGGCCGCTGTCGTCGCCGTCCTGCATGGCCTTCGACATCTTGCCGCGCGCCAGCTCGACGCTTTCCAGGTACTCGGGCGAGATGTCGCCGGTGATGTAGATGCCGTCGAAGCACGAGCTGTCGAAGTGCGTGATGGCCGGATTGATGGCGCGCACGGCCGCTTTGAGGGCGTCGAGATCCTGGTAGACCAGGGCATCGGCGCCGATCTCGCGGCGGATTTCCTCATCGTTGCGGAAGGCTGCGATCAGTTCCGATCGCGTCGGCATATCGATGCCATAGACATTGGGGAAGCGCACCGGCGGGCTGGCCGAGGCGAAGTAGACCTTCCTGGCGCCGGCCTCGCGCGCCATCATGATGATTTCCCTGCTCGTGGTGCCGCGCACGATGGAGTCGTCGACCAGCAGCACGTTCTTGCCGCGGAATTCCTGGGCGATGGCGTTGAGCTTCTGGCGCACCGATTTCCTGCGCACCGCCTGGCCGGGCATGATGAAGGTGCGGCCGATGTAGCGGTTCTTGACGAAGCCTTCGCGGTACGGCAGGTCGAGCCGCCAGGCCAGTTCCATGGCCGCATGGCGGCTGGAATCCGGGATCGGGATCACGGCATCGATCTCGAGATGCGGCATGGTGTGGCGGATCTTGTCGGCCAGGAACTCGCCCATCTTCACCCGCGTCTCGTACACCGAAATGCCGTCCATCAGCGAATCCGGACGGGCCAGATAGACGTACTCGAAGATGCAAGGTGCATGCATGGTGCGCTCGGCGCACTGGCGGCTGAGGAAGTTGCCCTGACGGTCGATCAGCACCGCTTCGCCGGGTTCGACGTCGCGCATGATCTTGAAGCCGAGGGTATCGATGGCCACGCTTTCCGAGGCGACCAGATACTCCATACCGGTCGGCGTCTCGTTGCGGCCGATGATCAGCGGCCGGATGCCGTAGGGGTCGCGGAAGGCCAGCAGACCGTAGCCGGCGATCATCGCCACCACGGCATAGGCGCCATGCACGCGCCGATGCACCCCGGCGACGGCTTTGAAGATCATTTCCGCGTCGACCTGGTACTTGCTCGATGCTGCCTGCAGCTCGTGTGCCAGCACGTTGAGCAGCACCTCCGAGTCGGAGTTGGTGTTCATGTGCCGCAAGTCCTGCAGGAACATGTCGTGCTTGAGCTGGTCGGCGTTGGTGAGATTGCCGTTGTGGGCCAGCATCAGGCCGAACGGCGAATTGACGTAGAAGGGCTGGGCTTCGGCGGCGTTGTAGGCGGAGCCGGCAGTCGGATACCGGCAATGACCGATACCCCAGTTGCCGACAAGGTTGCGCATGTTGCGGGTGCGGAAGACGTCACGCACCATGCCCGAGGCCTTGTGCATGTGGAAGCGACCGCCGTCCTCCGTCGCAATGCCGGCGGCGTCCTGGCCGCGGTGCTGAAGCACCTGCAGGCCATCATAAAGGATCTGGTTGACCGGCGTGGTCGCAACCACGCCCAAGATGCCACACATGCTTACCCCACCCTACCTGTATCGAATCCTTTTCGCGATCTCCGGCGGCAGCCAGGGCTTCGCGGCGATCACGGCGGTTTCCAGTGGCGGCGCCAGCGAGGAATCCCGCCACCAAGCCGCTTTTGGCAATGCCGTCATGCCACCGATCAAGACTGCAACGAAGACGATCAGCACGCCGCGCAACACGCCGAATCCGGCGCCAAGCAAGCGATCGACGAAACCCAAACCCACCGCCCGCAACATCAGTTTCAGCAGCAGACGGCCAAGCGCAAATACCATCAACACCGCGATCATCACCGCCGCGAAACCGGCAGCGTAACGCAGTGCCGGCTCCGATACCACACCGGTGAACAATTTACTTGCCGGCTCGGCCCACTCGCGCGCTGCCAGAAACCCGGCCACCCACGCTGCCAGCGCCAGCACTTCACTCACCACGCCGCGCCACAAGCCCAGCAACACCGAAGCGGCGATCACCGCCAATACCGCGTAATCGAAACCGGTCACTGCTGGGCCACGGTGCCACCGACGCCTATCGTCTTGATCCTCTCACGCGCCTTGTCGGCGGCGTCCCGCGTCTTGAACGGTCCGGCACGCACCCGCGTGCGCGCGCCCTGGGGCGAATCGAAATGTTCGGTATAGGACGGCAGTCCCATCTGCTTGAGCTTGGCGGTGAGCTGCTTGACGTTGGCTGCTTCCTTGTAGGCGCCCAGCTGAACGACCCACTGGTCGCTCACGGCGGCGCCGTTCAATGCCGCTTTGGCGCGCGCCTCTTCGGCCTTGGCGGCCTCCTTGTCCGGCTGCTTGGCCGGCTCGGCGGGCTTTGCCACCGGTTTTTCCGGCGCCTTGACCGGTTCGGGCGGCTTGGCTGCCGGCTTCGTTTCGGGTTTCGCGGCCTCCGGCGTCTTTGCTTCGGCCTTGGCTTCCGGTTTTGTTTCCGGCTTCGCTTCGGCCTTGGATTCGGGTTCTGCCGGCGGCAACGGCGTCGCCATCGGTTTGGCTGGCAGGATGCGCGAAGTGAATCCGCCGGCATCCTGGCTCGGAATCCTGACCTGGATGTCCTGGGCCGATTGGCGCGGCTCGTGGTCCATGACCATCGGCAGCACGACGATCGCCAGAAGAGCAAGGGCGATCGCGCCGACCAGGCGTCGCCGCGAGCGCTTCTTCAGTTCAAGTTCTCCGTCGAGGGGTGCTTCAGTGTCGTTTTGCGGCATCGGCATTCAGGCTGCGCAGGACGTCGGCTACGGTCAGGAACGATCCGAAGGCGACGATTCTATCATCTCCACCCGCCTTCTCTCGGGCGTGCGCATAGGCTGCCGACGGCGATTCGAAGGTAGGGAGCGGAGCGCCGACACCCGCCGATTCCAGGGCATTGACCAAGTCCGCAGCGCTGGCCGCGCGCGGGCCGTCGAGTGTCGCCGGCAGCCAGCGATCGACCCGATGCTTCATCGCGTGCACCACGCCGGCAATGTCCTTGTCGCGCAGCATGCCGAACACCGCCCAGGTGGTCGGATGAAACGCCATGCTGCCGAGGCCGTCCGCCAAGACCCGCGCGGCTTGCGGGTTGTGGGCGACGTCGAGCACCACGGTCGGCCGTCCCGGCAGCACTTGGAAGCGTCCCGGCAGATCGACTTCCAGCAAGCCGCGCCGGATGTCCTGCATGGCGACGGGCAACCGGCCATGCAGGGCATCCAGCGCCGCAAGAACGCAACTCGCGTTGGCGAGCTGGCCGGCGCCGCGCAGCGCCGGAAAGGCGAGGCCGCTGCGCTTGCCTGCCGGGCCGGAATACTGCCATTGGCCGTCCTGGCGGCGGTAGTCGAACTCCCGCCCCAGCACCATCAGTTGGGCGCCGATGGCCCGTGCCTGCTCGACCAGGCGCTGCGGCGGATCTCTGTCGCCGCAGATCGCCAGCCGCCCGGCCCGGAAGATGCCCGCCTTCTCGAAGCCGATGTCCTCGCGCGTCGGGCCGAGGTAGTCCATGTGGTCGAGATCGACGGCGGTGACGATCGATACCTCCGGCTGGTAGAGATTGGTCGCGTCGAGCCGGCCGCCCAGCCCGACTTCGAGGACGATGACATCAAGGGCTTGGCTGGCGAAGGCTTCCCACGCCGCCAGGGTACCGAACTCGAAGTAGGTCAGCGCCACGTCGCCGCGTGCTGCCTCCACCCGGGAAAAGGCCTCGCAGAGCGCGTCATCGGAGACCGGTTGTCCGTTGACGCGAACGCGTTCGTTGTAGCTCAGCAGATGCGGCGAGGTGTAAAGGCCGACTCGATAACCTGCGCTGAGCAGGATGCGTTCGAGCATGGCGCAGGTGGAGCCTTTGCCGTTGGTGCCGCCGACCAGGACCACGGGGCAGGTCTGGCGCTGGTCGAGGCGCGCGCCGACGGCTCGCACACGGTCCAGCCCGAGGACGATGGGCCGCGTATGCTGGCGCTCGATATGCGCCAGCCAGTCATCCAGTGTCTTCATCGGGGCGGCAATGGCCGGCCTTCACCCCCGTCGCCATCCGGCGCGACGGGCAGCGGCAGGTCCATCTTCATTGAACGGCAGGGACGCGTTGCAACAGAGTGAGCAGGGAAACGAGTTTGTCGCGCATCTGGCGACGATCGACGATCATGTCGATGGCGCCTTTCTCAAGCAGGAACTCGGCGCGCTGGAACCCCGCCGGAAGCGTTTCGCGCACCGTCTGCTCGATCACCCGCGGCCCCGCAAAGCCGATCAGCGCACCCGGTTCGGCGATGACGACGTCGCCGACAAAGGCGAAGCTGGCGGAAACGCCGCCCATCGTCGGGTCGGTGAGCACGGTGATGAAGGGAAGCTGGTTTGCCGCCAGTTGCGTGACGGCGGCCGTCGTCTTGGCCATCTGCATCAGCGAGAACAAACCTTCCTGCATGCGGGCACCGCCGCTGGCGGTGACGCAGACGAACGGAAGCTGCTGCTCGACCGCACCGCGCACCGCGCGCACGAATCTCTCACCCACGACCGAGCCCATCGACCCGCCCATGAACTCGAACTCGAAGCAGGCGACCATCACCGGGACCGTCTTGATGGCCCCCTGCATCGCCACCAGGGCATCGGTTTCCCCGGTCTCCTCGTTGGCTGCGGCCAGGCGATCGAAGTAGCGCTTGCTGTCCCGGAACTTCAGCGGGTCCAACGGCACCACCTCGGCGCCGATTTCGAAGCGCCCCTCGGGATCGAGCAGCAGATCGAGGCGCGCGCGGGCACGGATCCGGTGGTGGTGGCCGCATTTGGGACAGACGTTCTGGTTGTTCTCCAGGTCGGTGGCGTATAGGACCGCCTCGCAGGACGGGCACTTTGCCCAGAGTCCCTCGGGAATCGACTTGCGCGCACCTTCGCTGCGCTTGATCTTCGGAGGCAACAGCTTCTGGAGCCAACTCATTGCTTTCCTCCATCCATTGCCATCCGGATTCCCTTCAGGAGCGCCGTCACGCGCCGCGGTGCTTCGCCGGCCGGCGCGTTTTCGATCTCCTCGATGATGCGGCTTCCGATTACGACGGCATCCGCGACCGTGGCGACGCGGGCGGCGGCGGCACCGTCGCGAATGCCGAAGCCGACGCCGACCGGCATGCCGACTTTGGCCCGAATCGCGGGAATCCGCCGCGCCACATCGTCGAGATCGAGATGCCCGGCACCGGTGACGCCCTTCAACGACACATAGTACAGGTAGCCGCTGCCGGCCGCCGCCACCTCGGCAAAGCGCTGCTCGGTCGATGTCGGCGCCAACAGAAAGATCGGATCGAGCCCATGCTGCTTGAGCAGAGCCGAGAACTCGGAGCACTCCTCCGGCGGATAGTCCACCACCAATACGCCATCGACACCGACCGCGGCGGCATCGGCGACGAAGTCACCGACACCGTACGCCTCGATGGGATTCGCGTAACCCATCAGCACGACCGGCGTTGATCCGTCCTGCCTGCGAAACTCGTGCACCACCGCGAGCACCGTGCGCAGGCTGACGCCGAACGCCAGCGCGCGCTCGGAGGCCCGCTGTATGGTCGGCCCGTCGGCCATCGGGTCGGAGAAAGGCACGCCGAGTTCGATGATGTCGGCGCCGCCATCAACCAGCGCCTGCATCAGCGGCAGCGTCAGGCCCGGTTCCGGGTCGCCGGCGGTGATGAAAGGAATCAGGGCCTTGCGGCCCTGGGCCTGCAAACGTTCGAAGGTGGCTTTGATGCGCGACATCAGAACTGTATCCCCGACTTCTCAGCCACCGTGTGCATGTCCTTGTCGCCGCGGCCGGAAAGATTAACCAACAGCAGTCGATCCTTGGGCAGCGTGGGCGCCAGCTTGGCCGCGTAGGCCAGCGCATGGCTGGATTCAAGGGCCGGGATGATGCCCTCGAAGTGACACAGGTCATGGAAAGCGTCCAGCGCCTCATCGTCGGTGATGGTGACGTATTCGGCCCGGCCGGAATCCTTGAGCCAGGCGTGCTCCGGCCCGACACCCGGATAGTCGAGACCGGCCGACACCGAATGGGTCTCGATGATCTGGCCGTTGGCGTCCTGCAGCAGATAGGTGCGGTTGCCATGCAACACACCCGGTCTGCCCGCCGTCAGCGAAGCGGCATGCTTGCCGGTTTCCAGACCGTAGCCGGCCGCCTCGACGCCGATGAGTTTCACACCGGCAACCGGAATGTAGGGATAGAAGATCCCCATGGCGTTCGAGCCGCCACCGACACAGGCGATCACGGCATCAGGTTGCCGGCCGGCAAGTTCGGGCATCTGGACCAGGCATTCCTCGCCGATGATCTTCTGAAAGTCGCGCACCATCATGGGATACGGGTGCGGACCGGCAACGGTGCCGATGATGTAGAAGGTATTGGCGACATTCGTCACCCAGTCGCGCATGGCCTCGTTGAGCGCATCCTTGAGCGTCTTGGAGCCCGACTCCACCGCCACCACCTTCGCGCCCAGCAGCTTCATGCGATAGACATTGGCCGCCTGGCGCTTGATATCCTCGCTGCCCATGTACACCACGCACTCCATGCCGTAGCGGGCGGCCACGGTCGCGGTGGCGACACCATGCTGGCCGGCGCCGGTTTCGGCAATCACTCGCGGCTTCCCCATCCGCCGGGCGAGCAATGCTTGGCCGATGCAGTTGTTTACCTTATGGGCGCCGGTGTGATTGAGGTCTTCGCGCTTGAGATACACCTGCGCGCCACCGAGAATCTCCGACCAGCGCCTGGCGTGATAGATCGGGCTCGGACGCCCGACATAGTGCTTGAGTTCGTATTCGTACTCCTTGCGGAAAGCGATATCGTCACGAGCAGTCTCGTACGCGAGGCGCAATTCCTCAAGGGCGGGGATCAGGGTTTCGGCGACGAAAATCCCGCCATATTTTCCGAAGTGACCCCTATCGTCTGGCAAGTTGTATGCTTTATCAGGCATCTGCATTCTTTACTGCCGCCATGAAGGCGGCGATCTTGGCGGTATCCTTGATGCCTTTGGCGACTTCGACCCCGCTACTGACATCCACGCCCCAAGGGCGAAGTTGGCGTATCGCGGTACCCACGTTGTCCGCAGTGAGCCCGCCCGCCACCACTATCGGCAACGCAAGCGCCTTCGGGACCAGAGACCAGTCGAACGTCTGACCGGCACCACCATAACTTTCGACATAGGCATCGAGCAGCAAACCCCGGGCAGAAGGGTAAGCGCGGGCGAATTCTAACAGATCGAGACCCGGCCTCATCCGCGCCACCTTCAGGTAGGGATGACCGAAATTCTCACAGAAGGCGGGGTCCTCGTCGCCCTGGAACTGGACCAGATCGATGGGAACCGCGGCCAGCGTTTCGGTAAGCATGGCCGGATCGGGATTGACGAACAGTCCCACCCGGGTAACGAACGGAGGCACCCGCCGAACCAGGTCGGCAGCGCGCTGAAGGTTCAGGAAGCGCGGACTGTACGGGTAGAAGACGAAGCCAAGAGCGTCAGCGCCCGCCGCGACGGCAGCATCGAGATCCTGCTCGCGGGTGATGCCACAAATCTTAACTCGGGTTCGCGACAAGGTCAGACCGGACGAAACGACGGAGGCGCCATGATACGGCCCTGCTGCGGCAGGTGCCACCTTTCCTCGTATTCGACGCCGGCGAAATAGAGCCCCGCGGCATCGAAAGTCGGTGCCGCACGTGCGCGATCACGGTTGGCGAGCAGTTCCGACATCCACTCCGGCGGGTGACGCCCCTTGCCCACGTACACTAGCGATCCAACCAGATTTCTGACCATATGGTGAAGGAAGGCGTTTGCTGTTATTTCGAAGCATATAAGCTCAACTTCGCGACTGATAGCAATGCTTTTTACGATCTTGATTGGCGATTTGGCTTGACATTCGGCGGCCCGGAAGGCCGAGAAGTCGTGCTCGCCGACCAGGCAGGATGCCGCGGTGACCATGGCATCCAGGTCCAGCAGCGTGTGAAACCAGCCGACCCGACCGTGATCGATCGCCGGACGAACCGCGCGGTTGAGCAATAGATAGCGGTAGCTTCGGCTTCGTGCCGAGAACCGGGCATGAAAGTCCGCATGGACCGGCACGGCCCAGCGGACGGCAACCTGGGGCGGCAAATGGGCGTTGACGCCGCGAACCCAGGCGCTATCGGGCCGCTGGACGTCGGTGTCGAAATGAACCACTTGCGCCAATGCATGCACGCCGGCATCAGTGCGGCCGGCACAGTGCGTTCGCACCTGGCTGCACGCAACGGCCGAAAGCGCCCGTTCAAGAACGTCCTGGACGGTTCTGCCATGAGGCTGGGATTGCCAGCCGGCAAAGTTCGCACCATCGTATTCGACGCCGAGAGCGATTCTCACAGCCACCACCAGATGGCAATGGCGGTCAGTGAGGCGAGCACCAGCCAGTCCAGATACCGGGCCGACCCGGTAACCAGGGCGAGCCGTTCGGGGCCGGAATCGTCGCCTGTCAGCCAGCTTCGCCAGCCGCCGCGAGGCTCGGTCTCGACATAGTCGAGCACCAACATCAGGCGCACGACGATTCTCTCCCGCAGTTCCCGCCAGCCCGCCAACGGGCCCAGCAGCCAGTGGAGACCGGCGAGCAGACCGCCGTTGCCTAGCCATTCGTGGACCATTGCGAGAGAGACGAGAAGCAGGGTCAGCCGCAGCACATGTTCCGCCGCCATCAGCACGCCATCGTAGGTGACGCCGAGTTCCCCTATCGCGCCCGGCAAACGCTCCCCCGGCGTCGCGAGCGTGAACAGGACAGCGATCGACAACAGCAGCCAGCGTGCCCGCCGAATCAGCAGCAGTGCCCGCTTCGGCGCCAGAAGAACCGACGCCGGCATCAGCAGCAAGCCGGCCCATGCCAGGCCGGCCACCGAAAGCGATTGCAGGAGAACAACCAAGCCGCCCCAGGCAAGCAGCAAGGTGGCTGGATGAAGGATCACGTAAGGGGGGCTCACCGCCGGGGCGCCATCAGGCGTCCCGGCGCGCGAATCAGGACTCCAGGAGCGCCAGCTTGCTGCGGGCGATCTCCTTCTGACGGACGCTGCCTTCCTGGGTCACCTCTTGCAGCAACTCGCGGGCACCTTCCTTGTCGCCCATTTCCTCGTAGGCCTGGGCAAGTTCGATCTTGGTGGTCACATCCGGATCATCCTGATCCGAACCGGCGACGTCCGACACCGCCGGGCCACCAAGGTCAAGATCAATCGAGGAAAGGTCCATCTTCGGTGCCGCCTCGACTCCGATGTGGGTTCCGATGTCTGTCGCGCTATCGGCCATAGCCGGCGTCGCCGCGTCGAGGTCGAACTCGAAATCGAGTCCGCTCGTGTCGGATGCGAGAGCCGGCTCGGACATGCGCATGCCCATCGGAACCGTGGCATCCAGCGGTGCCCCCGGCACTGCCGGCATGCCGATTTCGAGGTTCAGATCCAGCGGGGGCGGTTCCTTGATCGCCGATACGTCCGTATCCGTGTCATGGGCGGCGCCAAGATCAAGGTCGAAATCCATCGCAACCGGCGGCTCGAGTTCGGCCGCGGCCGCCGTCGCTGTGGCGGCCATTACGCCCAACTGCCCGGGCATGGTCACGGTCTCGCGCAGCTTCTCCACTTCGCTGGGCGGCACGACGAGGGGGGGCGGCGCTTCCCGTACCGGCACCGCCTCTTCATGGCCGGCTTCGGCAGGCTTGCCACCGTAGAGGGGATTGTCCGGATCCAGCGCCCGTCCCATATCGGCTGCCTTTTCCCAGTTCGGGCCGGTCCCGCTGGTCTGGCCATAGAGATCCGTGGCCAGCGACTCGAATTGCTTGACGCTC
Source organism: Rhodocyclaceae bacterium (assembly GCA_041480065.1). Classification (GTDB taxonomy): domain Bacteria; phylum Pseudomonadota; class Gammaproteobacteria; order Burkholderiales; family Rhodocyclaceae; genus Fen-999. The sequence continues at coordinate 72,963 of JBGOZF010000005.1, read as the reverse complement.
TTGCGGCCGGAGTAGATTTCCAGAAGCTTGAGGTGGATTGCGTGCCGGGTCGGATCGTTCTTCAGCGCATCGATCAGGATCTCTTCCGCTTGGGCGTCGCGGCCGTACGCCATGTAGACATCGGCCTCCGCAACCGGATCGACACCCTCGTCGGCATCGATGGACGTGAGGTTGGACTGGCTGAAGTCGGTCTGGATCGAGGCGCCGGTGTCCACGGCCTGGCCGCCGGTCGAACCGAATACCGAGTTGGCCATCAGGTCGCCTTCGGTAATCCGGCTGGTCGTCGGCGCCACATCACCCGCGCGCTTGCGGCGCATCGAGGAATAGCCCAGGTAGCCGAGCAGCAGCGCCAGGATGCCACCGCCGCCATAGACCAGCATGGCGTTTTCGTCGATGAAGCTCGGCTCCTCTGGCGGCGGCACAGGTTGGGCCTTCTTGACGGGTTCCGGTGCAGGCGTGGCGGGTGCAGCCGGAGCCGGAGGAGCGGCCTCTGCCGGCTTGGGCGGCGCGGCCGCTTCTTCCGGTTTCGCCGGTGCAGCCGGCACAGGGGCAGGAGCGACTTCCGCGGGCTTTTCGGGGACCTTCGGTGCTTCGGCAGGCGCCGGCGCGGCTTTCTTGGTCTCTGGTGCAGGCGCAGGCGCTGGAACCGGTGCCGGTGCCGGTTTCGGGGCTTGCGCTTGCTGCTGCAACTGCGCGCCGGCCTGGCTCTTCAACTCGGCAAGCTTCTTCAAATCGCTGAGGTTCTTCTCCAGTTCCGCAATGCGGCTGCTGGCCTCCTTGAGTGCCTTGTCGCGGGCCACAAGATCTTCTTCAAGCGAAGTGATACGGCTCTGAACTGCCTTGGCACTCTTGGCCGCCTCGGTGCGGGAGACCTCGAGCTTGTCCTTGGCGGGCGCCGGAGCAGCCTTCTCTTCGGTCTTGGGAGCGATCTTGCCGGTCGCCTCCTGTTTGGGGGCCTCTTCCTTGGCCGCGGGGGCAGCGGCTACTGCACCGGCCAGCTTCTGGCGGTAGGCATTGAAGTCGCCGGCCTGGGAAAGAACGATCTTGTGCGCTTCCGCCGACGACACCGCCGCCACAGCGGCCTGCCCGGGGATATTGAGAATCCTGCCGACCCTGAGGCGGTTCATGTTGCTGCCGTCAAATGCATCCTGGTTGTTGCGGAACAATGCAACCAGCATCTGATCCAGGCTGACGCCTTCGGGCTTGGTTTCGCCGGCAATCTTCGACAAGGTGTCGCCACGTTTGACCGTGCGTCCGGCCTGCTCCTCTGCCGGCTGTTTCGGTGCCGCGGCGGCCGGCGCCGCAGCTTTCGCGGGCTGGGCAGCGACCGGTGCGGCAGGCGCTTCGACGGGCTTGGTGGGCACCGCAACCGCCGGCGCCCTCACCTCCGGCACGGCGATCGGTGTCGGCGCGACCTTGAGGGCCTCCGGCGGATCCAGCAGCACCGTGTATTCCCGCACCATCCGGCCCGAACTCCAGTTCAGTTCCACGAGTACGTCGAGGAAGGGATCATTGATCGGACGATCCGACGTCATGCGCAGGAATGGCTGGCCATTGGGCCGTTTGTCGAGCGCAAGCCGAATGCCGGTCATGGTCGGCGAATACTCGATGCCGGCTTGCTTGAAGGCGTCTGCCGTAGCCACTTTGGCCGCCATCGACGATAGCTCTTCGCGCGATGCCGTGATATCCACTTCGGCCCGCAATGGCTGGCCCAAGGGCGACAGCACGGTCACTTTTCCAAGCCCGGCCGCATATGCCCCGAACGGCAATAGAGATATCGCAACCGCAAGAGCGGATGCGTGGAATTTGTTTCGTTTGATTGACTTGAACACGTCGCCTCCCGGCAGGGATATCACCCCAGCATTCAAAATAACATCATGATGTTAGCGATGCAAGCTAAACCTTCACATCAGAATTGCAGCTTGTTGCAAGCAACCGTCAGTCCAGCAGTATGCGTAACATCCGGCGCAGGGGCTCGGCAGCCCCCCAGAGCAACTGGTCGCCAACCGTAAACGCAGAGAGGAACTGGCTTCCCATGCTCATTTGACGCAGCCGGCCAACCGGAACGGTCAGGGTACCGGTCACGGCAGCGGGCGTCAGTTCCTTCATTGTCACCTCGCGCTGGTTCGGCACAACCTTGACCCAGTGATTATGGGCAGCCAGTATCGCCTCGATATCGGCCGCCGGAACGTCTTTCTTTAGCTTTATCGTCAGCGCCTGGGAATGGCAGCGCATGGCACCGATGCGTACGCACAGTCCGTCCACAGGAATCCGGCCGGCATCCAGGCCGAGTATCTTGTTGGTTTCCGCCTGCCCTTTCCACTCCTCGCGGCTCTGACCGTTGCCCAGATCCTTGTCGATCCAGGGGATCAGCGACCCAGCCAGCGGTACGCCGAAGTTCTCGGTCGGGAAGGAGCCGTCGCGCAGGATGCCCGCCACCTCGCGGTCGATGTCGAGAATCGCCGAGGCGGGATCGTCGAGCAGGGACTTGGCCACGCGATGGGCTTCGCCCATCTGTGCCAGCAGTTCGCGCATGTTCTGAGCGCCGGCGCCGGAGGCGGCCTGGTAGGTCATCGAGGTCATCCACTCGACCAGATCCGCCTTGAACAGCCCGCCCAGCGCCATCAGCATCAGGGAAACCGTGCAGTTGCCACCGATCCAGCTACGACCGCCCCTGGCCAGGGCGTCCTTGATCACATGCAGGTTGACCGGATCGAGGATGATGACCGCATCGTCCTTCATGCGAAGGGCCGAGGCCGCATCGATCCAGTGGCCAGTCCACCCGGCCCCACGCAGCTTCGGATACACCTCGCTGGTGTAGTCGCCGCCCTGGCAGGTGATGATGATGTCCATCGCCTTCAGTTCCTCGATGCTGCGACCGTCCTTGAGCGGTGCACCACCACCTTCGGCCGGCCCCTTGCCACCCACGCTGGACGTGGTGAAGAACACGGGCTCGACCAATGCGAAGTCCTTCTCCTCGCGCATGCGCTGCATGAGCACCGAGCCCACCATGCCGCGCCAGCCCACCAGACCCACATGTGTCATCTCAGTCTTCCTTGAATGCCCTGCAGCTATCGGAGCGCCGCCAGAACCGCATCGCCCATTTCCCGCGTACCCACCCGCTTCATCCCGGGTTCATAGATGTCGCCGGTGCGATAGCCCTGCGCCAAAACCGTTTTTACTGCGGTTTCGATGCGTCCCGCCGCATCCTCATTACCAAAGGTATAGCGTAACATCATAGCGACTGAAAGGATCGTCGCCAGCGGGTTGGCCACACCCTTGCCCGCGATATCCGGCGCCGAGCCGTGACAAGGCTCATAGAGGCCCTTGTTGTTCTCGTCGAGCGAAGCCGAGGGCAGCATGCCGATGGACCCCGTCAGCATCGATGCCTCGTCCGAGAGGATGTCGCCGAACATGTTGCCGGTCACCATGACGTCGAACTGCCTGGGATTGCGCACCAGTTGCATGGCGGCATTGTCCACCAGCATGTGCGACAGTTCCACATCCGGGAACTCCTTCGCCGTCTCGATCACCACGTCGCGCCAGAGCTGGGTGCACTCCAGCACGTTCATCTTGTCCACCGAGCACAGCTTGCGATTGCGCCGACGGGCGGCCGCGAAGGCCACACGGGCGATGCGGCGAATCTCGCTCTCGCTGTAGATCATGGTATTCACACCCACGCGCTGGCCATCCCTGACCTCGATGCCGCGCGGCTGGCCGAAATAGATGTCCCCGGTCAGTTCGCGCACGATCAGGATGTCCAATCCGGCGACCACTTCGGGCTTCAGCGTCGAGGCATTGGCGAGTTCGGGGTAGAGCACGGCCGGCCGCAGATTCGCGAACAGGTTGAGGTGCTTGCGGATGCCCAGCAGTCCGCGCTCGGGACGCTGCTCGCGGGGATTGTTGTCCCACTTCGGGCCGCCGACGGCACCCAGCAGAACGGCATCGGCCGCCTGCGCCAGTTTCTGCGTGGCCTCGGGATAAGGGCTGCCGGTGGCATCGACGGCGCAACCGCCGAGCAGGGCCTCTTCCATCTCGATCTTCAGGCCCAAGGCCTGCAAGACTCTCACTGCCTCGCCGGTGATTTCCGGACCGATACCGTCACCCGGCAGAACACAAATCTTCATGGAAAACCTTTCAACACGAGGAATACGAAGAACACAGCGAACACCTGCGATATCAATCGCCAGGTGACGACGGTTGCCGGGAAGCGCCGTGCCTCACCACCGTGCGGTCGACGTAACGCACCCAAGAGCCTGTCGTAGAGCGTCTTTGGCATAGGACTGGCTGTACGACCGGAAGGATTCGATTATCGCACAGGCCGATAATACGAAAGCGCCTCCGGCAGCCATTGCTCGATCTGCCGGATCCGGGTGGCGTCAGCCGGATGGGTGGACAGCAGTTCGGGGGCCTTGCTCTTGTCCATAGCCGCCATGCGTTTCCGGAGTTCCAGCGCCGCGTGCGGATCGTAGCCGGCCTTGGCCATGTAGACCAGAGGCCCATGCGATCGGCCTCGGATTCATGCAGCCGCGAGTAGGGCAGGATGAAGCCCAGTGTCGCGCCGGCACCGATCAGCCCGCCGTAGAGATCGGCGCGCTTCCTGTCCTGGCTGCCAAGAACTGCTGCGACGGTCACTCCTTCAACGACCAGTTGCTGGCTCACGCGCTCGGCGCCGTGGCGGGCGATGGCGTGGGCGACCAGTTCATCGAGCGCTGGGTCGTGGGACAACTTTTCCTTCTGCAGAACTTGCTGGTAGGCGGAAAGGCCCATGCGGGCCTCCTCACCGGCCGAGATGAGTTGCAACTGGCTACGGCCCGTGATGGGTACGTTCTGGCAGGCCGTCAATGCCAAGATGACGAGAAGAGCTTGTGACAGGCGCATAACAGCGATTCTAACGCGCGTCGCCGCGAGTAGATGACATGCCGAGCCAGGTCAGCAGCAGGCCCGCCGCCGCGAAGGCGGAGCCCAAGGTGAATGTGACCGCCGGCCCCAGGCTTTCCCAGGCGGCGCCACTGGCGACGTTGCCGACCATGCCGCCGGCGCCGAAGGAAATACTCCCGTAGAGCGCCTGCACGCGCCCCTGCTGGCGCGGCGGGAACCAGTGGTTGAGCGCCGCCACCGCCGCGGCGTGATAGGCGCCGAAAGTGGCGCCGTGCATGACCTGGGCCAGGAACATCAGCACGACATGGTCGGCACCCCACCCGATCAGCAGAAACCGCACGACGGCGAGGACGAAACTTGCCATCAGGATGGCGCGCGGCGACCAGGCGCGCAGCAAGCGCGGCATGCAGATGAAAACGCCGATTTCCGCGAAGACCCCCAGCGACCAGAGGACGCCGACTGCCGACTTGTCGTAGCCGTGATCGACGAGGTGGATGGAATAGAAGACATAGAAGGGGCCATGGGCAGCCGACATCAGCAGGCAGGCGGCCAACAGGACCAGCACCTCGGGCCGCAGCAGACCGCTCTTCAGAGATGCGGGCGCCTGGGCTGACTGGGGCGCCGGAGCATCAACCAGCAGCAGGGCGCACAAGCCGATAGCGACCAGCAATGCGAGATTGACCCAAAGCAGGCTGGCAAGCGGCGCGCGGTCGAGCCAGGCGCCCGTCGCCAGGACGGCCGCGATGAAACCGACCGAACCCCAAAGACGGATGCGGCCGTAGTGCTCGGCGCGGCCTTCGAGGTGGCGCAGCGTCAGGGCCTCCACGAGTGGCAGCGCCGCGCTCCAGAAGAACGACATCACGGCCATGGCGACGAACAGGCCCCAGAAGTCGCGAACGAGGAAGAAGATCAGGAAACCGGCGGCGGACAGCAGTGCCGACAGCCGGATGACCATGACCTTGTGGCCGAGGTGGTCGGCCAGCCAGCCCCAGAGGTTGGGCGCCACCAGGCGCATCGCCAGCATCAGCGACATCAGGGTGCCGATGGCGGCCGCAGTCAGGCCGAGGGATTGCAGGTAGAGGGTGAAATACGGCGCGAAGGCGCCGACAAAAGCGAAGTAACAGAAATACCAGGCGGACAGCCGCCAATGAGGCGCAGGGGCGGCGATAGGCATTCGCGACCGGCGGGCGAATGCCCTTTCCCGATTACCTGTGGCTTTGCCCGACCTGGAAGGCCAGCAGGAAACCGTATATCTGATCCTTGAGTTTGACGCGGTGCTTCTTCATGTCCTCCAGCGTGAAATCGGCGACCGGCATATCGTGTTCCTCGAGGTCTTCCACCTTGCCCGTCAGCCGGTTGTAGGTTGCAAACATTCGGCCGAACTGGGCGTGAGACACCTTGAGGGCGTCGATGGCGACGCGCATTTCCGGGAACTCGCTGTATAGGTCGTGATGATCTATCTGCATGGGCGTTCTCCCTGTCTTAAGTAATGGTTCATTCTATCAGCCGACCCGGAATTTTCGCAGTCGGGCATCGGACGTCGGCGCACTGCGCCCGGTGATGCATCGCGGCATCGATCAGCACCAGCGCCAGCATCGCCTCGACGATCGGCGTGGCGCGGATGCCAACGCAGGGATCGTGGCGGCCGTGAGTTTCCACCGTGGTCAGATGCCCCTGAAGGTCTATCGATCGCCTGGGCAGGCGAATGCTGGAAGTCGGCTTGATGGCGACATTGACGACGATATCCTGGCCGGTCGAAATGCCGCCCAGAATCCCGCCGGCGTGGTTGGTGACGAAGCCGCCAGGCGTCATCTCGTCGCCATGTTCGCTGCCGCGCTGGGTCACCGAGGCGAAGCCGGCGCCGATCTCGACGCCCTTGACCGCATTGATGCCCATCATCGCGTAGGCGAGATCGGCGTCCAGGCGATCATAGACCGGATCCCCCCAGCCGACCGGAACGCCCTCGGCCACGGCGGTAATGCGCGCGCCGACGGAATCGCCGTCCTTGCGCAACTGGTCCATGTAGGCCTCCAGTTGCGGAACAACGGCGGCATCGGCGGCGAAGAAAGGATTGGCGGCAACGTCCGCCCAGTTCCGGAACGGAATCGCTATCGGTCCCAACTGGCTCATGCAGCCACGTATGACAACGCCGAAACGCTCGCGCAGCCACTTGCGGGCAATGGCGCCGGCGGCAACCCGCACGGCCGTTTCGCGGGCGCTGGCACGACCACCGCCGCGGTAGTCGCGAATGCCGGACTTCTGCCAGTACGTGTAGTCGGCGTGCCCCGGGCGGAAGGTCTGGACGATGTTGCCGTAGTCCTTGCTGCGCTGGTCCTCGTTGCGGATCAGGAGCGCGATGGGCGTACCGGCGGTACGGCCTTCGAAGACACCGGAGAGTATTTCGACCGTATCCGGCTCGCGCCGCTGGGTGACGTGGCGGGACGTGCCCGGCTTGCGACGGTCGAGCTCCGCCTGAATGTCGGCCTCGGAGAGTTCCAGGCCCGGTGGGCAGCCGTCCACCACGCAACCGATCGCCGGGCCGTGAGACTCTCCGAAGGAGGTGACCCGGAATAGCGTGCCGAAGGTATTGCCTGACATTGAGCCTTGGGGGACGGGAATCGACTGACGCCGATATTATCACGCCCCCCGGGGGCTTTCAGACCGGTCTTTCCACCTGGGACCAGTCGTTGATATAGGCCTTGAGCATGCGGTTCTCGAACCCCTGCTCCTCGAGCACGGCGCGGGCGACATCGTGGAAGGAGATCACGCCGAGCAGCGTGCCGCCGTCCATGATCGGCAGGTAGCGCATGTGCTTCTCGAGCATCAGGCGGCGCAGATCGTCCACCTCCATGCCGGGTTCGCCGACGATGGGATCAGGCACCATGACGTCGGCGACCCGCTCGGCGCCCCAGGCGGCGCCCTTGGCGTACAGCGTCCCCATTACCTCGCGGAACGTCAGGACACCCACCATGCGTCCGTGTTCGAAGCAGACCAGCGAGCCGACGTCATGCTGGCTCATGGTGGCCACTGCCTCGGAAAGCTTCTTCTGGGGCGATATGGTGTACAGCACCTGGCCCTTGATGGCCAGAATCTCCGATACTCGCATGTCGGTCTCCTCTGTCAGCGCTTCAGGTGGCGCAATTTGCCGGCGACGCCGCGCCATTGGTCGGCATCGGCAGCCGGCGCCTTGCGCTCTATGATGGCTGGCCATTGCCTGGCCAACTCGGCATTCAGGGCAATGAAGTCTCGCTGCTCGGCGGGAACGTCGTCCTCGGCAAAGATCGCTTCCACCGGGCATTCGGGCACGCACAGCGTGCAGTCAATGCACTCTTCCGGATCGATGACGAGGAAATTGGGCCCTTCGCGAAAACAGTCGACCGGGCAGACATCGACGCAGTCGGTGTATTTGCATTTGATGCAGGCCTCCGTGACGACGTACGCCATGAAGCAATCCCTCACGCCCGAACGTTTTGCCAGTATAGTTCGCTGCCAAGTCGGCCGCTTTCCCGCGGCGGCATTTTTTTGCTAGCATCCGCAGTACAACGCCCTTTCCATCCCATTCCCACGTCGAAACAGAGGACTTTGCCGCGACTGCGGGGAGCAACCATGCTGAGGAATTCATGAGCGAACATATCCTTCACGTGACCGATACCACCTTCAAGACCGAAGTGCTGGAGTCCGGCACACCCGTGTTGGTCGACTACTGGGCCGAGTGGTGCGGTCCATGCAAGATGATTGCGCCGATCCTCGACGAGGTTGCCAAGGAATACGGCGGCAGATTGAAGGTCGCCAAGCTCAACATCGACGAGAATCCCAAGACGCCCGGCGAATACGGCATTCGCGGCATTCCGACCCTGATCCTGTTCAAGGGCGGCAACGTCGAGGCAACCAAGATCGGTGCCCTCTCGAAGTCCCAACTCACGGCCTTTATTGACAGCAACCTCTGATACCGCTAGAGTCCGGCCTTAATCCGTGCAGCCCCACCAGAAGGGCTGACCTCCGGTAAGGCCGGCGCCGGGCTCTCCCGGCAGTTCTGCCAGTTTCCCCCCTTAGCCACTAGACGCCTCTTCACCCACCCTCACCGGATCGTCCGCGTCCGCGTTCACCCTCACCAGGTCGTCCTATGCATCTCTCGGAGCTCAAAGCCCATCACGTCAGCGAACTGCTGGAAATGGCCAACGCCAATGGCATCGAAGGCGCCAACCGGCTGCGCAAACAGGAACTGATCTTCGCCCTGCTGAAGAATCAGGCCAAGAAAGGCGAATCCATCTTCGGCGATGGCGTCATGGAGGTACTGCCGGACGGCTTCGGCTTCCTGCGTTCGCCCGAAACCTCGTACCTCGCCAGCACGGACGACATCTACGTCTCGCCGTCGCAAATCCGCCGCTTCAACCTGCACACGGGCGACAGCGTCGAAGGCGAGATCCGCACCCCCAAGGAGGGCGAGCGATATTTCGCGCTGGTCAAACTGGACAAGGTGAATGGCGAGACGCCCGAGAACTCCAAGCACAAGATCCTGTTCGAGAACCTGACGCCGCTGCACCCGACGGTGCACATGAAACTCGAACGCGACATCCGCGCCGAAGAGAACACCACCAGCCGCATCATCGACATCATCGCGCCGATCGGCAAGGGCCAGCGCGGCCTGCTGGTTTCCAGCCCGAAGTCCGGCAAGACGGTGATGATGCAACACATCGCCCACGCCATCACCACCAATCATCCCGACGTCGTCCTGATCGTGCTGCTGATCGACGAACGTCCCGAGGAAGTGACCGAGATGTCTCGCACCGTCAAGGGCGAGGTGGTCGCCTCGACCTTCGACGAACCGGCGACGCGCCACGTCCAGGTCGCGGAAATGGTGATCGAGAAGGCCAAGCGCCTGACCGAGCACAAGAAGGACGTGGTGATCCTGCTCGACTCGATCACGCGCCTGGCGCGCGCCTACAACACCGTGCAGCCGGCTTCCGGCAAGGTGCTGACCGGCGGCGTCGACGCCAACGCCCTGCAGAAGCCGAAGCGCTTCTTTGGCGCCGCGCGCAACCTCGAGGAAGGCGGTTCGCTGACCATCATCGCCACCGCCCTGATCGACACCGGCAGCCGCATGGACGACGTCATCTACGAAGAGTTCAAGGGCACCGGCAACATGGAAATCCATCTTGACCGGCGCATGGCGGAAAAGCGCGTCTATCCGGCAATCAACGTCAACCGGTCCGGCACCCGGCGCGAGGAACTGCTGCTCAAGCCCGACGTCCTGCAAAAGGTCTGGATCCTGCGCAAACTGCTCTACGGCCTGGACGATCTCGAAGCCATGGAATTCCTGCTCGACAAGGTCAAGGCGACGAAGAACAACGCCGAATTCTTCGACGCCATGCGCAGGGGCTAACGCCCCTGAAGTTTGCTTGATTTGAAAGGCGTTTGTGGGCATAATGCCGGCCTTTCCGGCCCGCCACATTCACGGGCACCACAGATTCGAGGACAGAAACCATGAAAGAAGGCATCCACCCGAAGTACCAGGAAATCGAGGTGACTTGCAGTTGCGGCAACGTCTTCAAGACCAGTTCGACCAACAGCAAGCCCCTGCACATCGAAGTCTGCTCATCCTGCCACCCGTTCTACACCGGCAAGCAGAAGATCGTGGACACCGCCGGCCGTGTCGAGCGCTTCCGTCAGAAGTACGGCAAGCGCACGGCAGCCTGAATGAACTGACCAATGCCAGGAAAGGCAGCTTCGGCTGCCTTTTTTTGTTCCTGAGAATCATCGACCTTGTTCACCATCACCGCTGACGAACGCCAACCCGGGCCTCACCCAGGTTTGGTCTTTCTGCTGTGCGCAATCTATCTACTTGCCGGCGTCATCGGGCACGACCCCTGGAAATCCGAAGATGCCCTCCATCTGGGCGTCGTCCACGAATTCCTGGCCGGCAACAACTGGCGCCTGCCCGCCATCGCCGGCGAATCCTGGCCCCAGGCGGAACCGTTGTACTACTGGGTCGCCGCCCTGCTCGCCCGTGTCACGCATTCTGTCCTGGCCTTCCATGATGGCGCGCGCCTGGCTTCGGCCCTGTTCGGCGCCTTCTTTCTGATTGCCCTGTCGCGGGCGGTGAAATGGCTCTATGGCAGCGAAGCGGGCCGCGGCGCACCGCTCCTGGCGATAGGCACCCTGGGGCTGCTGGTCCCGTTGCACGAAACGCAGCCGGCGGCTGCCATCCTGGCCGCGGCCGCGGGGGCCTATTGGGGCACAAGCCTGCTCGAGGAAAGACCGCTGGCCGGCGGACTGCTGCTCGGTGGCAGCATGGGCGCAGGCTTTTTGGCCGGCGGCCTCAACGCCACCCTGCCGATCCTGCCACTGCTGCTTGCACCATTGGCGTACCGCCGCTGGGGGGCATTCGTCATCGCCGTGACGCTGACAGGGGCGATCGCTGCCCTCTGGCCGATGATCCTGATCCGGCAAGGCCCCGAATTCCTCGACGCCTGGTGGGCGGCCGAACTGACGTCCATCGCGCCGGCCGGCGGCTTCACTACCACCCATATCCAATGGCTCGGCTGGTTCGTCTGGCCCGTCCAGTTCATCGCGCTCTGGATGCTCTGGTTCGGCCGTAGGCATCTGACCGAAGCCCAGATCATGCTGCCCCTGGTCGGTGCCATAGCCGCGCTCGCATGGTTTCTGGTCCACGAAGCCAAACCACTGACCGCGCTGCCGATGCTGCCGCCACTTGTGCTGCTCGCCGCGGCGGGCACCGAACGCCTGAAGCGCGGCGCCGCCAGCGCCTGGGACTGGTTCGGCATGATGACCTTCACCATCGTCGCCGCGCTGATCCGGCTGGGCTTGATCGCCATGCTGACCGGCTGGCCGCCGAAGATCGCTTACAACTTCGTCAAGCTGGAACCGGGATTCGTCGCGTCGTTCTCGCCATTCGCCGTCGTCGCGGCATCTGCCGTCACCGCGCTCTGGCTGGCCCTACTGATCCACATGCCGCGCTCGCCGTGGCGCGTCGCCAGCCGCTGGGCGGCGGGCTTGACCGTCATGTGGGCCCTGCTTGCCTTGCTGTGGATGCCCTGGATCGACTACGGCAAGACCTACCGGCCGGTCATGGCTTCGCTGCGCGCAGCCCTGCCGGAAAATGCGGGCTGCATCGCCCGCCGCGGCCTCGGCCTGCCGCAGCGGGCGATGCTCGACTACTTTGCCGGCATCCGCACGCGCTGGAAGGCTGCCGACTGCGAGTGGCTGATCACCCAGGACAATCCCGGCGACGCCGCGCTGTCCGGCTGGCACAAGACCTGGGAAGGACACCGCCCCGGCGACCGCAACGAAGTCCTGCGCCTCTATCGTCGCGACTGAGGGTGCGACTGAACTACAGCTTCAGGAAGTTGTCCCGGTAGTACTTGAGTTCGTCGATCGACTCGTGGATGTCGGCGAGCGCCTCATGGCGGGATTTCTTTTCGAAGCCCTTGGCCACTTCCGGCTTCCAGCGCTTGCACAGTTCCTTCAACGTAGAAACGTCGAGGTTGCGGTAATGGAAATAGGCTTCCAGCTTGGGCATCCAGCGCGCCATGAATCGGCGATCCTGGCAGATCGAGTTGCCGCACATCGGCGACTTGCCGGCCGGCACATGGCGCTTGAGGAACTCGATGCACTGGACCTCGACATCCGCCTCGGTGAGCGCCGAGGATTTCACCTTGTCGATAAGACCCGACTTGCCATGGGTCTTCTTGTTCCAGTCGTCCATGCCGTCGAGCACGGCGTCGGCCTGATGCACCACCCAGAGCGCGCTTTCGGCGACGGTTTCGAGCTGGCTGTTGGTGATCACCACCGCCATCTCGATGATGCGGTCGCTGTCGGGATTGAGCCCCGTCATCTCCATATCCAGCCAGACGAGGGCATTTTGGTCTTGTGCCATAATTTTTCCGCCAACAAAAACCCGATCTTCTCATAGTTCCCCGCCGCCCATGCTTTCCGCCACGCAGTTCACGCTCGTCTTCCTCGCCGCCGTCGCCATCAGCGTCGGACTTCGCATCTGGCTGGCCCTGCGCCAGTCGCGTCATATCGCCGACAACCGTCAAGCCGTACCTGCCGACTTCGCCGCCGGCATCTCCCTGACCGAACACCAGAAGGCCGCCGATTACACGCGGACCAAAATCCATCTCGCGCTCGTATCGCTGGCGGTGGAAACCCTGCTGCTGCTCGCATTCACACTCGGCGGCCTGCTGCAGTGGCTCGACGGTTTCTGGGTCGGCGTCTTCGCGGATCGCGGCTACGCCTACGGTCTGGCACTGTTCGCCAGCGTCGGCGTGATCGGCTTCCTGATCGAACTGCCCTTCGGGCTCTACGGCACTTTCGTCGTCGAGGAACGATTCGGCTTCAACAAGATGACATGGAAGCTTTTCCTCGCCGACCTCGCCAAGCAGGCGCTGCTTGCCGTGCTGATCGGCGGCCCCTTGCTGCTGGCCGTGCTCTGGCTGATGACCGCGATGGGCACGCGCTGGTGGTTGTACGTCTGGCTGTTCTGGCTGGCGTTCAACCTGCTGGTGATGCTGCTGTATCCGACCCTGATCGCACCGCTGTTCAACAAGTTCTCGCCGCTGCCCGACGGCGACCTGAAGAGCCGCATTGAGTCCCTGCTCGGGCGCTGCGGTTTCACGGCATCGGGATTGTTCGTCATGGACGGATCGAAGCGCTCCGCCCACGGCAACGCCTACTTCACCGGACTCGGCGCTGCCCGCCGCATCGTCTTCTTCGACACCCTGATCGACAAGCTGGCGCCGCCCGAGGTGGAGGCTGTGCTCGCCCACGAACTCGGGCATTTCCGGCGCCATCACGTCTGGAAGCGCATCGGCGTCATGTCCCTGGTGAGCCTCGCGCTGCTCTGGCTGCTCGGCCAACTGATCGCCGAGCCCTGGTTCTATCAAGGCCTCGGCGTCGCCACCGGCAGCACGGCGATGGCGCTGATCCTGTTCTCGCAAGCACTGCCGGCATTCATCTTCCCGCTGACGCCCGTGGCCTCCGGGCTGTCGAGGCGCCACGAATACGAGGCCGATGCCTACGCCGCCCGACAGGCCGACGCCGGCAGCCTGGTCGCCGCTCTGGTCAAGCTCTACCGGGACAACGCGGCGACGTTGACGCCCGATCCGCTGCACTCGCTGTTCTACGACTCCCACCCACCCGCCAGCCTGCGCATCGCCCGGCTGCGTTCGTCCTGAAAGGATTCATCATGAATGCACGGATTGCCCTGATTGCCCTGGCGCTGCCGATGGCCGCCTTTGCCGCCGCGGACCCGAAAGTCGGCCAGACACTGCACGACAAGCAATGCGTCGCCTGCCATGTCCGCTTGATGGGCGCAGACGGCAGCAGCATCTACACGCGACCGGAACGCCTCGTCAAGTCGATGCAGGCCCTGCGCCAGCGCGTATCCATGTGCGCCACGCAGATCGACGCCAAGTGGTTCCCGGAAGACGAAGAAAACGTGGCCGCCTTTCTCAACCAGCGCTATTACAAGTTCAAGTAAGCTCTGCCGGATGATCACCCGCATCGTCACCGCCCGTTGAATACCGAAGGCATCATCGTCGCCGCCCACGGGCGGCACTACGAGGTGGAGTCTTCGTCAGGCGTTCGTTGTCAGGCGGTGCCGCGCGGCAAGAAGAGCATCTATGCCTGTGGCGACCGGGTGTATATCGAGCCGGCCGGCGACGGCCAAGCGCGCATCGTCGACCACCTGCCGCGCAAATCGCTCATCTATCGCAGCGACCAGTGGAAACAGAAACTGGTCGCGGCCAACGTCGACCAGGTGGTACTGGTCACCGCCACCGAGCCGGGCTTCAGCGACGAACTGCTGACCCGCGCGCTGGTGGCCGCCGAACATGAAGGCATACGGGCCGTCATCGTACTCAACAAGATCGATCTCGCGGCCGCGCTACCCGCCGCGCGCGAACAGTTGGCCGCGTTCGGGAAGCTCGGCTACCCGGTCCTGGAAATGTGTGCGAAACGGGACATTTCGCCGCTGCTACCCTGCCTGCACGGGCACACGAGCGTGCTGGTGGGACAATCGGGCATGGGCAAATCGACGATCATCAACACCCTCGTTCCCGGTGCCGGCGCCAACACGCGCGAGATCTCGACGGCGCTGGATTCCGGCAAGCACACCACCACTCATGCCACCCTTTACCACCTCGATGCCCGGACGGCCATCATCGACAGCCCCGGGCTACAGGAGTTCGGGCTCGCGCATCTCGCCTTCGGCGAAATCGAACAAGGCTTTCCGGAGTTCCGGCAGACGCTGGGCCGATGTCGCTTCCACGATTGCCACCACACCGCGGAACCCGACTGCGCGGTGAAGGCGCTGGTGGCGGACGGCACCATCGATCCACGCCGCTACCAGCATTTCCTCGCCATCACGCGTTAGCGAAAGCCTGCGGCCCGGCACGGCCGCCGGACATCAGCCAGCGCAGCAACTTCACCCACGCCGACCACGACCGCAATTGCGGCCGTAGCCCAAGCGAACGCTCGGCGGTGGCGAAGGCGTCTTCGATCAGGGCGTCGTGCACGTGTCGGATGGCCAAGGACCACCACAGAGTGGAAAGACCGCGCGCCGTCATCTGCAGGGTATGGCGCAAGATCACCGCGCCCTCGCGCTCGCGAACGAGGTCCAGGCGGTGGAAACCGTCGAATCCCCTCGGCGCCAGGAAACGAAACCGGATCGATTCGCCGGGCCGGTATTCCTCGATGCAGTAGCCGATCGGACCGTGCCCGCCGGACGCACCGACCGACAGCGGACGATCGAAAGCGATCCGTGGCCACCACTGCCTCGGCCACAAGGCGTCGTCCGGCGAGGCGAGCGAATTGATCAAGCTGCCCACGCGCTCGGCAGCAACCGGCAGTTCGCGCTGGTGGATGTTGAGTACTTTCATGGAAGCACTTGCCACACGGAACACCATCTTACCGTTCGATTCGTCTCGGTACTCATTGCCTTGTAAGGTTCTGCAGGTCGTCAAGCGCCGGACGAGCGCCAACCTCGATGCGCTTGGGTTTCTCCGGAATCACCTTGCGCCAGGCATCCAGATCGGCACCGTGCAGCGTCGCACCACCGACACTGGCCAGAATCTCGGCTGGCCATTTCGGTTCGCTCCTGATGTGATAGCTCGCCCAACGCGCGACACCGAGCAACATCGTCACAGGGAAGAAGAACGGCGAAACGCCCTGCCAGATCATCGTCGGCCAGTCGGCGTTCTCGTACTGTTCGCGCCAGCCGGGGCCAATGAAGGGCTGGCCGAGGAAGATGGCGCCGAGCAGGCTTTGCGTCGTCGGCTGTTCGTAGGGGCCTTCGCCTTCCGGGAACATCGGGCCTTCGTGTTCCATGTAGCGGCGGATGTGCTCCCAGTGGTCGAGCAGCAACTGAGGATCTTCAGCACTGGCATGAACATGAAGCGGAAACTGGGCAACGACCAACGGTTTCTCGGGAGACTCGAAGACCAAGCAATCGAGCTTTACCGCCTGTCCGACCAGCGGCGGGGCGGACCACCCAAGGTTGTAGTTGTGAACCTCGACCTCGTAGGAGCTGATCTGTGCCCGAATGCACGACCAATCAAACGTCGAGATGGAGTATCCGCCGGAACCGAACAGAGGCTTGAGGCTCCAGAGCTTCGCCTCCGACTTGAATACATGCACAAGGCCCAGGGCGCGATTCAACAACACCGGGTCGTAGCGGAAGCCGTAGGTGTCGAAGCGAATGCACAAGTACAGGGATATCAGGCCTACAAGCAATAGCACTGCCTCGAAGGCGCCCCAATTCGCCAGCGGTTCGAGGAACGTCAAGTAGCCCATCGGAAGGGCGCCCAGAAGCCAAGCGAAAGTCCCAAGTCCACCAACCACAAAAGCCGGCATTGCATACGACAAGCCATGCGCATACGCCTCCATGACCATGATGCCCACCGTCGGCGTTCGGCTTACGGAGAGCATATTCGGCGGCAGGACCACGCCTGTCTTCCCTAGACCTTGGAAGTGCGGCAGATCGTGGAGAGAAAGAAACTCCAGATACGACGTCAATCCGGTCCAGCGGCGGCGCGCAAAGTCGCTCTCGTTAGCGCCTGGCAGCGGGTCTTGCTCGCGTTCCTTTTGCCGTTGCCGCTGACGCCATTTGCGCTCGGCTTTCGTCTCTCTCAAACGAGTTTCCTCGATAGACGCGACGAACGTCAGCGCTCTTCGATCATCGGATTGGCCGGCGTATCGACGCGCCTCTGCCTCTCCGGGATCAACCCGCGCCACGCCTCAAGATCGCCGCCCTTGAGCGCCGCACCGCCAACGCTGGCCAGTATCTCGGCCGGCCACTTCGGTTCGCTGCGGATGTGGTAGCTCACCCAGCGGCACAGACCGAACAGCATCGTGATCGGGAACAGGAAGAGCGAAATGCCCTGCCAGATTACTGTCAGCGTGTCGGCGTTCTGGTACTGCTCGCGCCAGCCGGGGCCGATGAAAGGCTGGCCGAAGAAGAGCGCACCGAGCAGGCTTTGCGTGGTCGGCTGCTCGTAGGGGCCTTCGCCTTCGGGGAACATCGGGCTTTCGTGTTCCATGTAGCGGCGGATGTGCTCCCAATAGTCCAGCAGGTTCTGCACCGCCAGGGCGCTGCTGGTGATGCCGATAGGAAATTCGGCAACCACTTCCGGCTGGTCCGGCGCCTTGAAGACGAGGCAGCCTAGTTTCGCGTTGTCCTGGGCGACCGTACGGCTAAAGGTCCGGAAGCTGCTCACCTGCGCCCGAACGCAGGACCAGTCATAGGTATCGATGGCATGGTTGCCGCCGCCCCACAGCGGCCAAAGGCTGAGAAACTTGGTATGGTCGCGGAAGACATGCACCTTGCCCAGAGCGCGGTTGAACATGACCGGGGTATAGCGGTAGCCGATGGTGTCGAAGCGGGAGCCGAGCCAAGTCATTAGCCCAATGAAGACCAACGTCAGCAAGATTACGGACGAGGTGAAATCGAATGCTAGTGTTCCGTCCAACAGGGTAGGCACAAATAGAAGAAGGAAGAATGCCCCCATCGCTGCGCTGAACAACCCAACCCCACCCGCCCCGAACACCTGCTCCGCGTATTCGAGCCCGTGGGCGTACGCATTGATGACCGAGGCTCCGACCGTCGGATGCCGGCTGACCGATAGGCTGTGCGGCGGCAGCACGACACCGCTCGATCCAGTGCCGCCGAATGCCGGCTCATCATGCAGCTTGAAGAACTCGTCGCCCGCCTTCTGTCCGGTCCAGTTGTAATGCGCGAAATCGCTCTCGTTGGCGGCGCGCTGCTCGGCTTCACGTTCGCGCGCGCTCTGGCGCTGACGCCACTTGCGCTCGGCCTTGGTTTCCCTCATGCCGGCTTCTTCACTTGCAGGACGTCGCCGGCAATGACATTGCGCTCGAATTCCTCGTACAGCTTGTAGTCGAAGCTCGCCCACTGCGCGGCCTTCCAGGTCGCGGGGTCGACCGGCAGTTTCACCTTGAGAACATAGCGACCTTCGTCCAATTCGAGTTCGGCATCCTTGCGCTCGTCCTTCAGCAGCGCCTGACCGGCGGCACCTTGGACGGCCAGGGTGTAGGACACCCGCCGTTTTTCGCCGCCGTTCGCTGTCTCGACCTTGGCGATCACCATCTTGCCATCCGTCCATTCGAGCGTCGACTTGAAGCCGACCGCGAGGGCGTTGAATCCGCTCACTTCTTCCTTCATGCCCTGCGTTGCCCATCGCTGCCGTGCTTCGGCATCGGCCTTGTCGTCCGCCTTGGCCGAGATGCCATAGGGCGCTGCGGCAGCCTCGCCCGTGCCCCAGTAGCTGCGCTTGAGGAAGATGTCGTTGAGGTCGTCTTCCAGGCTCTCGGCATAGAGGGCGGTCACTAATGAACGCTGGTACTGCGGGGTATGCACTGCCTGACAATCTCATCAACGCGTCGTCGCAGTTCGTCGATGGGTAGCTCAAGTTCAATAAAGGCTGCGCCTACCCGCGCGGCATGTCGCGCGTAAATCTCGAACAGCGCCTGGTACTCGGGGCTGTGCCGCGGTGGCTTGGGGAGTTCGTTGCTCATGCCTCGCTCTCCTTCAGGTTTGCCTCCAGCGCCGGCTGCGCTGGCGCCTCGATCCTTGTGGGCCGCTCCGGTATCACCTTGCGCCAGGCATCCAGGTTGTCTCCGTGCAGCGCGGCGCCACCGACGCTCGCCAATATCTCGGCCGGCCACTTCGGCTTGGTGCGGATGTGCAGCGACACCCAGCGCAAAAGGCCGAACGTCATCGTGACCGGGAACAGGAACAAGGCCAGAATCTGCCAGAGCATCATCGGCACATCGGCCGTCTCGTAGTTCTCGCGCCAGCCGGGGCCGATGAAGGGCTGGCCGAAGAAGATTGCACCGAGCAAGCTTTGCGTGGTCGGCTGTTCGTAGGGGCCTTCGCCTTCCGGGAACATCGGGCTTTCATGTTCCATGTAGCGGCGGATGTGTTCCCAATAGTCCAGCAGGTTCTGCACCGCCAGGGCGCTGCTGGTGATGCCGAGCGGAAATTCGGCCGCCAGTTCCGCCCGGTCGGGTGCCTTGAGCACGATGCAGCCGAGCTTGGCGTTGTCCTGGGCGACGGTGCCGCTGAAGGTCCGGAAGCGGCTCACCTGCGCCCGCACGCAGGACCAGTCGTAGGTATCGATGCGACACTTGCCGCCGCCCCATAGCGGCCATAGGCTGAACAGTTTGGTCTGGTCGCGGAAGACATGTACCTTGCCTAGAGCACGGTTGAACATGACCGGAGTGTAGCGGTAGCCGACGGTGTCGAAGCGGTACATGAACAGGAAGCCAGCCACACTAAATGCCGTTAGCAACGGGAAGAGAAATCCACCGATATCCGCCCACATCGAAGCAGTCATATATCCGAATGGTATGCCCCATACAATTACAGAGAACAACCCCAATCCGCCCGCCCCGAACACCTGCTCCGCGTATTCGAGCCCGTGGGCGTAGGCGTTGATGACTGCTGCCCCGACCGTCGGATGCCGGCTGACCGATAGGCTGTGCGGCGGCAGCACGACGCCGCTCGATCCGGTACCGCCGAACTGCGGCTGATCGTGCAGCTTGAAGAACTCGTCGCCGGCCTTCTGGCCAGTCCAGTCATAGCGGGCGAAATCGCTCTCGTTGGCGGCGCGCTGCTCGGCTTCGCGTTCGCGCGCGCTCTGGCGCTGCCGCCACTTGCGTTCCGCCTTGGTCTCCCTCATGCCGGCTTCTTCACTTGCAGGACGTCGGCAGCAATGACGTTGCGCTCGAATTCCTCGTACAGCTTGTAGTCGAAGCTCGCCCACTGCGCGGCCTTCCACGTCGCGGGGTCGACCGGCAGTTTCACCTTCAGGACATAGCGACCTTCGTCCAATTCGAGTTCGGCATCCCTGCGCTCGTCTTTCAGCAGCGCCTGGCTGTCAGCACCTTGAATTGCCAGGGCGTAGGACACCCGCCGTTGCTCGCCGCCGTTCGCGGTCTCGACCTTGGCGATCACCATCTTGCCGTCGGTCCATTCGAGGGTCGACTTGAAGCCGACCGCGAGGGCGTTGAATCCGCTCACTTCTTCCTTCAAGCCCTGCGTTGCCCAGCGCTGGCGTGCTTCGGCATCGGCCTTGTCGTCCGCCTTGGCCGCGATGCCGTAGGGCGCTGCGGCGGCCTCGCCCTTGCCCCAGTAGCTGCGCTTGAGGAAGATGTCGTTGAGGTCGTCCTCCAGACTCTCCGCGTAGAGAACACAGGCAAAGCCGGCGACGCCGAGCACGATGCCGACGCCTGTGAGCGATACGCCGATCATCTCGGCCACCACGGCTCCGCCCGCGCGGGCAACGAGGGCTTCTGAGAAAGCGAAGCGCGCGGTGGTCTTGGCGGCGACGGTGAGGATTGTGCCGGTACTAATACTGACTGTGGATGCCCAAAACAAACCCGAACTTACGCCATACGCCTTCATCGCTTCCCGACTCCCCTTCTCCTTCATCGAGCAGTACTTGGCATAGGCAGCATAGGCGTCGAAGGCAGAGCCCGCCGCACCAGCGATGCCGACCGCCAGCCGCACCAGGGCGGCCCGCGTGGCGACACTGGACAGCACCAGCTTGCTGCCCTGCGTCTTGATTTCATAGTAGCCCGACGAGAGCGTCAGCGACCCTTCCAGCAGCCCGGTGGATGCGGTGAAAGTCGTCATCAGCAAGTCGGTGTGTTCGTAGCCTTCGGCACTCCCAAGCTTCTCCAGGGACTTCCAGAGGGCATAGCCCTGAAAAAGCGCCAGCACGCCCACGGTCGCGCCGGAGCGCGACATGAGCGCCTTGCGGGCCGCCGTGGCGCCACTCGCCTGTTCGCCGATCAGGTTCAGCGCCATGCTCTTCGGCAGCTTGAAGGCGGCCGGCAGATGTTTGCCGAGCGCTTCGTCGGCGATCACTTCGACCATCTCCTCGCCGCTCTTGGCCGCCAGTTTCTCCAGTTGCGCCAGCCGCTTTTCGGTCAGGGCAATGGGCTGGAATTCCGGCTGCGTGAAGCCGGGCCGGCCGGCGAGCTTGCGCAGCTTGTTGGCGGTCTTGCGCCGCATCTGGCGGGTGGTCTCATTCTTGGTCTCGATCTTCATTTCCAGGTTGCCCTGCTGGAAGGCTTCGGCCATCTTGTCCAGCGCTTCGCCGGTCGGCAGCTTGACGCCGATGGTGATGTAGCGCTCCGCCGCCGGATTGGTCATGAGGTCGAGGATGGCGGCGGTACGCACTTCCAGCCGCAGCACGCGCTGCGCATCGTCGGCGGCCACCGGGGCAAGGCCGAGCAGTTTGGCGGTTGCGGGATCGACCAGCGAAGCGTGGATTTGCGCCGCCTGCTGGCTGGCCTGGGCGAGGGTTTCGAGGTGTTCGGCGTGCAACTCATGCCGGAGATGCAGGATCTCCTTGACCTTCTCGGGCATTTCGCCGGCAAGGCCGTTGATTTTCTCGGCAGCATCCTTGGACTTGCCCGGATCGTTGGCGATGGCCTTGGCGTATCCGAAAGGTTCCAACAACGCATCGTCGATCCACTTGGCCGGGGCGTTCGAGTCCTTGCCATAGGCTTTGGCGAGTTCGCGCACGGAGACGGGCGTCAGCGCGCCGCCACCCCAGCACTTGCCGACGATGCGGACGCGCGCCATCCAGGCTTCGACCTGCTGGGCGGGCGTGCCGCAGGCGGCATCGAGCTTGACGAGGTTGATGCTGCCGTCGACATCATGGCGAACCGTGGCTGCCAACCGCGCCTGCGTGAGCCATTGGACGTAGTCCGTATCGAGGGCGACGAGATGCTTCTGCCAGGACTCCATTCCGGCCTTGAAGTCCTGGCGGAACTGTGTGAGCTGGTCGAGGCGGAGTTTGCCACGGTAGCGCTCGATGCGACTCTTGGAGTCCTCGTGTGCCGTATCCTCCAGGCGCTTGTTGATGGTGTCCTGCGACCATGTCACGCGGTAGCGCTCGACGGGGCCGTCCAGCCGTTCATAGGTCGTACCGGGGGGATGGTAGGGCTTGCCGGTACGCTTCTCGTAGTCTTGAATCTGGCCGTATTCGTAGCCGCTGATGACCTGTTTGCGCAGGAGCGGCGTGCCATGGTCGAAGGCTTCCTTGCGCTGCTGGAGGTTGTTGGCAAAAACCCAGCCTTCGATCATTTCCTCGTGGAGCGCGGAGCGCAGCTTCCACGGCCGCAGGGGATCATCGTTCTTGGCGGTGAAGTCGGGGGCACCGCGCACCCATTCTTCGCGCGCCTCCTTGGCCAGCAGCCGCAGTTGGTTGTGATCCTCGACGACGCCGACATCGTCGGAGAGCATGACGATCACCGATTTGCCGATGTAGAGGTTCGGGTTCGCGCGTGTGCCGCCGGCCTTCTCGATGGCGCGCACACGATTGGCGAAAGCGTCCGCCTGGCCGATGCGGTCGATATTGATCGGCTTGACGGCCTGCTCGAAGGCTGCGAAGTACTTGGGGTCGGCTTTGTCGACGAAGTCGGCGACGTGGCTCGCCAGCGTGGTCTTGTCCAGGGGCAGGCAGCCGCGCGCGGGAGCACCCGCGACCATGGCCTTGAGCGGCAATTCGCGCCCACGGAAATCGCGCAGCTTCTTGGTCACGGGCTTGCCATCGGGGCCGGCTACTTGCACGTCGGGGTTGGCGGCGTAGCGTTCCAGGACTTTGAGCGCCCACATTTCGGCGCTGTAGGCGAACCAGACTTTGTCGAGGGTCGACGCGCCCTCGACACAGATGAGGTGCGCGGCGAGGTTGCGCGCACCCTGCGAACAGCCCTTGGGCGCGTCAGCGCCGATGAAGGCGGACAGCCGCTTGCTGCATTGGTCGTTGTTGGCTTGATAGACGATCTGGCGCGTGAGGCCCTTTTCCATCACCTGCCAGACATCCCAGCGCTGGCGGGCTTCGTAGTAGAGGTAGATGTAGCCATCGCGGGCGAGCCGGGCGACCGGCACCGTGGCTTCGCGCTCGATGCCGCCGAATTCGAGGTCGAAGGTGTCGTTCCAGCGGTAGCCGGCAGCGGCCAGGGCCTCGGCATGCACTTTCGGCACGACGCCGGGCGTGACGATCAAGAACTGCTGGTCGACGCGGTGGCAGGGCTGGCAGGCGGCTTCGGAGCAGGGCAGCGGCTTGCCGGCGACCATGTCGAGGGTCTTTTGGGCGCTGGGCTTACTCTCCAGAACGGCTTCGCTCATGTCGTGATTTCCTTCTTCTACAGGCGGTGGTTACGGCCTTCGCCGATTTCGGCGGGGTGGGGGTTCCAGAAATGTTCGGGCAGTTTCCCGAGGCCGTCGCGCAGTTTAGTCTCGTCGCGCGCGACTTGTTCGAGCAGGGCAAGCCATTCGGGTACGCGTTCGGCGCCGGCAGGCAGTTGCGCCAGCGTGGCGGCATAGAGCCTGCGGTCTTCGCGGCGCAGCCCCAGGCGCCGGGCATCGGCGAGATGTCGGTGCAGGCGTTCGATGGCATCGGGTGGCAGTGGCTTGCCGTCGGTGTTCGCTCGCCAGTTGCAGGCGAGTTCGCCGACCACCGGGGCGGCGTCGTACCGCGCCCATTGTTCATCGGCGGGCCTGAAGGTGACTTCGACTTCACCGGGCATCGTGTCCCTCGGATTGGCCTGGTAGGTTCTCAGTTCGCCGATGGGGTCGTGCGCGATCCAGAGGGCATCGCCCAGCAGTGCGCGCTGCTGGGCGGGCGATAATGCCGACCAGAGCGCGGAAAGATAGATCGGGTTGTGCCAGCGCAACCAATGGTGGTAGCCGCCCGGCCGCAGCGGATAGGAATGACGGGCCATCCGACGAGCGAGTTCGGCGGCGCTCTGGCCGCTGGCGATCCAGCCGCAGACGGCGCTGGTCGAGGGACCGGGGTTGTCGTTGATGATGCCGGTGTCGGCCAACTCGCCGAGGCAGACTTCGGCATGCGCGTGCGAGATGCTCGACTCGAAGAGGGGATCGTCGCGCGCCGGATCGGTTTCAAGCATGAAGGCGGCGACGCGCCGGCAATCCAGCGTGACGAGGCGAGGAAAGTTGGCGTCATTCCAGTCCTTGTCGAGGTTCGCTGGCCGGATCAGTGCCGTCTCGCGCCGGGAATCCTCCAGAAGTTGCAGCGGATCAGTCAGTTCGGGCGAGTAGACGAGGTGCAGATGTGCACCCGGCCGCTGAGCCTGGGCGGCACGCACGGCGTCGAGCACTTGGCGGCGGAAGGCTTGGGCGTCGGTTTCCATGTCAGCTACCGAAATCCGACTGAGCATTCAGCTTGTCCGCGCGGATGACGGTCGGGGCGATGAAGATCACCTTGCGTAGCGAATGCTGAGGACCGTGAGTCTGACGGCGAAGGTGGCCACGCCGCCAATGCGGCGGCAGTTCGCCATGCCCGAACACCGACGGCAGGGCCGGCGGGCCGATCTCCAGCCAGTCGTACAGCCTTTCGCCGCGACGCTGCAGCTTGGCGGCCTTCTTGCTGCCGACATTGGCGAGCCGAAGTGTCATCGCGGCGAGATCATCATGGCGAACGCAGCGCGCAGCGTCCGACTGCATGAACAGAAAGAGCTTGGCGAGCAGATCGACCAATACGGAAGGTAGCTCACCGAACAGCTTGATTTCATCACTACCGTCCAGCTTGCGCACGAGAATGTCGGTCAGTGGCGCGTCCTCGTCGTGCAGGGTCTCGTCGGCGCCGCCGCCGAGTACGTAGATGCCCGGCTGATCGAGAAACTCAACGACGACATAGAGCCCGATCGCCCGATTCGTTTGCCCACAAGAGTGGCAGTACTTGCGGCTCTGCAAGAGGTAGCATCCGTGGGCGACGACCTGTTCCGGCTTGGCGTCGGCAAGCGCCAGGACGGGGCCGAGCACGCCGTGTACCCGACTTCGCCACGTCGGCCCGAAATGCACGTACAAGGCTGGGTGCGGCGGCTGGAACAGCGATATCGGCATCTCGGCATCCACGTCGGTGTGGGCGAGCAGCATCTCCAGCGCATCGGTCGCACGAAGGATGATGCCGCCGCGTTCGGCGTGTGTGAGGCAGACGGCGGCATACATGGCCCGGTTCATGTCACCCCATTGCGCCCAGGCGGCTTGCGGATGCCCCGCGTAGATGTCGCGGATGGCCTCCATGATCGCGACTTCGCCGGTATCCGGGTCCGCAAGGCTGGCCTCGTGGCCGACGCCGATCACGGCATCGCGAATGTTATGGAGAAAGATGTCTCCCCGCGCCGCGACTGGATGCGGCAGCGTCGCTGAACAGCGCAGTCGGCTTGGCTGCGGCCTCCACGCGGCATTGCCGGCCGCGAACACCTCGGTGATATCGGAAGCGGTAAGCCGCAGCGAGGGGCAATTCTCTGAATCCACGGGGACTTTGATGTCGGCTCCAGAAACTTGAGGAATTTGAGTCGTTGCGAGATTCCGTCGAGGCGGTGAATTCAACGGGCATTATTCTATCATCCTAGCGATCAGGAGAATCTGGTCATGCCGATGACCGAAGGCCGAAGGCCGAAGCGATTCCATTCGGTCATGCATAACTCCCGCTGTAGAATGCCAGCATTGCCGCAATGGCGTAGCTCAACCTCGGCCGAAATGCTCGGC
This sequence comes from Rhodocyclaceae bacterium, assembly GCA_041480065.1. GTDB lineage: Bacteria > Pseudomonadota > Gammaproteobacteria > Burkholderiales > Rhodocyclaceae > Fen-999. Next base: position 47,015 of record JBGOZF010000005.1, on the reverse strand, counting down.
CCCGGGCATTCAGCGTGTAGCAGATACCGAACCGTGTGGCCGTGGTGGCCGTTTCTTGTGAGACCTGTGATGACCGACGCAGCCAAGCAACAACTTCGAATAGATTCACTGCATGAACGACATACAGGCCTGACCCCATCCATCAGCGGAACTTACTACGAGGCTGCCTCGGTTTGTCTGAGCCGGCATCACGATTCGCCGGTGAATATACAAGTCGACTGCAATGGCGCGACAAGCACGCAATCAGTGGAATTCTCCAAGCCCGATGCTCGCATGTTGAACGCTTGGGCTAACGATATTGATACCACCGAGAGCGGCGCCTACGGCGTTAGCTTAGCGGCTGTGGAATGTGAGGAGAATCTTGTCGCCATTAGGCGCGCTGAGACGCTTACCGGCGCGGACTGGTACGTCGCGCCAATCGGAACTACACCTGACGACCTGGAGAGTTGTTTTCGGCTTGAGGTTTCAGGGATTGACGCTGGCGGGCAGTCGGTTGTAGAAGCACGCCTGCGACAGAAGATCGAGCAGACACGAAGGGGCGCAAGTAACTTGCCTGCTATTGCATCCGTTGTTGGTTTTCGGGAGAAGGCCGTCGCAATCCGGAAAGTGAGTGACGAGAAATGACTTGGGCTGACCTTCACTCCGAAAGCGAGCGATTCGCCATCGAAGCCCAGTTGGCGCTACGAGATCGCAATACTGAACAGGCGCTCGAACTATATCGACTGGCGGCGGACGCTGAACGACAAGCGCTAGAGCAGCTTGATGTGTCAAAAGTCAGGACGCGAGGTATTACGGCGGTCAGCGCCGTCGCCCTTTGGTTCAAGGCTGGTGAGTATGTGCGCGCCGAACAACTTGCGCATCTGATGCTTGCCGACCTTCACATGCCAGATTTTGCACGAGGCGAATTGAGGAATCTCGTGTTGGCGATCTGGACAGAAGGTTCCAAACAGCGAGCCGGTGTTTCATTCGTTCCCGGGCAAGTAATGGTCTCGGTAAAGGGGGGGGAGGTTGTAACGGGGGGTGCACCGCTTGATCTGATTGTCGATAAGGTCCAGACCATCCAGTCTATGTTCTACAGGACAATTGAGTTTATTAACGGAATCTCTCATCGAAGAGTTGGCCGGCCGGCTAAGGAGCTACAAGATGCGTGTCGCCCTTGGCTGTTTCAATCTGCACCCGGTAGCTACCAGTTCTCAGTGGCAATACAGAAGCCAACGCAGCCCGACTTTTTCAAGGCAGATGTTGAACCGCAGAGAATCGCCCAGCATTTCTTGGAAATAGTGAGTGCATCATCAAGCGATGACGCCGGCCATCTAGAGCGTCTTGTGCCAGATGAGAACTACCGCAATACGTTTCTCAAGCTCGCGCGAAACTTGGCACCCACCGGGAAGACCTTCGACCAGCTCGACCTCAGAGCCTCGGGCGATGTTCGTCCAGTATCTCTTGGTGTTGGGTCACGGGGCAACATTAACCAGCAACTCCGCAAGAAGCGCATTCTTCTAGAAGATGCAGGTGAAGCAATCATCGAACTGCAAGGAATTCTGAGGGCAGTGCATCTGGATAAGGATTGGCTTGATGTCGTCGTGGACGGTGCATCAGTCCATATTGACGGCCTTCAAGACGCAGTTGACGACGTAATAGGGCCCATGGTGAACCGTCCTGTGCTGGTTCGGGCAACTCACAAATCGAAGACCAAGTTCAGATTCGTGGATATTGAGTTGGCCGACTGACCACTAAGCAATGAGCTTCCTCTTCGCTGGCCCCTTCACCAAAGGTTCCGCCCGGCCACCCGGTGATGAGTAGACGGCCCTAACACCCACAGCCCCTCCATCTACAAGGTCTGGTCAGCCGGGGCGTGCGCGACACTCTCAGGGTAAGCGCAACGCTTGTGCTGTCGTCAGTCTGAGCGCCTACCCGCAGCGGCTGGCGACGTACGCCTTCACGGCCGCGACATCCGCATCCATCACCTCGACGCGCTGCGGCAGGTCTTCGATGCCTTCCAGTTCGGCGGGACGCGGTGGCTCGCGACCGAGCGCCTCCTGGATGGTTTCGCCGAATTTCACCGGTTGCGCAGTCTCCAGCACGACCATCGGAATCCCAGCCTGATGGTATTCGCGCGCCACCTTGATGGCGTCCGCGGTGTGGGTGTCGATCATGGTATTGAAGCGCTGCCAGACATCGCGGATCGTCGCCACGCGGTCGGCGTGGGTGCTGCGCCCAGACGTGAAGCAGAAGTCGGGCAGCCGTTCCAGGAAGGGCGTGCCGTTGAGGTCGAAGCTGCCGCCCGCATCCACCTGCGACCAGAGTTGACGGATGATCACCGGATCGCGGCCGACGAGGTCGAAGACGAAACGCTCGAAGTTCGAGGCCTTGGAAATGTCCATCGACGGACTGGAGGTCACCAGGGTCTCCGCGGTGCCGCGCGGACGATAGACACCGGTGCGGAAGAACTCGTCGAGCACGTCGTTCTCGTTGGTCGCAAGCACGAGGCGGCCGATCGGCAGGCCCATCATGCGCGCGATGTGGCCGGCGCAGATGTTGCCGAAGTTGCCCGAAGGCACGCAGAAAGCCACTTCCTGGTCGTTGGTCTTCGTGGCCTCGAAGTAACCCTTGAAGTAGTAGACGATCTGGGCCGCCACGCGCGCCCAGTTGATCGAATTCACGGCGCCGATCTTGTATTTCGCCTTGAAGTCGGCATCGTTGGCCACCGCCTTGACGATGTCCTGGCAGTCGTCGAACATGCCCCGGATGGCGATGTTGAAGATGTTGGCGTCCGCCAGCGAATACATCTGCGCCCGCTGGAAGGCGCTCATCTTGCCGTGCGGCGAGAGCATGAAGACGCGCACGCCCTTCTTGCCGCGCATGGCGTACTCGGCCGCCGACCCTGTATCTCCGGACGTCGCACCGAGGATGTTGGTTTCCTCACCCCGCTTGGCCAGCACGTACTCGAACAGGTTGCCGAGCAGTTGCATGGCCATGTCCTTGAAGGCCAGCGTCGGCCCGTTGGACAACTCGAGCAAATGGAATCCCGGCTCCAGCGTAGTCAATGGCGTGATGTCGGCAGCATCGCGTCCGGCGCGGCACCAGCGGTAGACCTGGGCCGTGTAGGTCCGATCGACGAGGGTCTTGAGGTCGCAATCGGGAATGTCGGTGATGAACTTCTGAAGCACGCGCAGCGCCAACGCGTGATATGGCAGATCGCGCCACTCGGCCAGTTCCGCCGCGCTTACCTGCGGATAGGACTCGGGCAGGTAAAGCCCACCGTCGGGCGCCAGGCCGCCGAGCAGGATGTCGCAGAAGCCCTGCCGCTCGGCATGGCCACGGGTGGAAAGGTAATGCATCAGGTCAGTTCCTCGAGCCGCAGCCGGATCACCTTGCGCTTGACCACCGGCAGCGCCTCGATCTTTGCAATCGCAGCATCGGCGGCCTTCTCGCGGCAAACGTGGGTAAGGATGATGATGTCGGTCTCACCCTCGCCCTCTCCTGGTTCGCGCTGGAGCATGGCGTCGATGGAGATATGCTGGTCGGCCAGGATGCGCGTGATCTCGGCCAGCACCCCAGGCTTGTCCTCGACCCGCAGGCGCAGGTAGTAGCTGGTCTCGACTTCGGCCATCGGCAACACCGGGATGTCGGTGACGGCGTCAGGCTGGAAGGCCAGATGCGGCACGCGATGCTCCGGGTCGGCGGTGTGCATGCGGGTGACGTCGACCAGGTCTGCGATCACGGCGCTGGCGGTCGGCTCGGCACCGGCGCCCTTGCCGTAGTAGAGCGAGGAGCCGACGGCATCGCCCTTGACCAGGACGGCGTTCATGGCACCTTCGACGTTGGCCAGCAGCCGCTTGGCGGGAATCAGCGTCGGATGCACACGCAGTTCGATGCCGGCTGCCGTGCGCCGGGTGATGCCGAGAAGCTTGATCCGGTAGCCCAGTTGCTCGGCGTACTTGATGTCTTCGGCTTGCAGCTTGCTGATACCTTCGATGTAGGCCTTGTCGAACTGCATCGGAATGCCGAAGGCGATGGCCGACATGATGGTCAGCTTGTGGCCGGCGTCGATGCCCTCGATATCGAAGGTCGGATCGGCCTCGGCATAGCCCAGGCGCTGCGCCTCCTTGAGCACGGCCTCGAAGGGCAGGCCCTTCTCGCGCATTTCCGAGAGGATGAAGTTGGTGGTGCCGTTGATGATGCCGGCGATCCACTCGATGCGGTTGGCGGTGAGGCCCTCGCGCAGCGCCTTGATGATCGGAATGCCGCCGGCCACGGCCGCCTCGAAGGCGACCATGACGCCCTTGTCCTGGGCGGCGGCGAAGATCTCGTTGCCATGCACGGCCAGCAGCGCCTTGTTGGCGGTAACGACGTGCTTGCCGTTCTCGATGGCCTTCAGGACCAGTTCCTTGGCGATGCCACAGCCGCCGATCAGTTCGACGACGATATCGACGTTGGGATCGCTGACCACCGAAAAGGCATCGTCGGTCAGCTTGCAGGCCCCGCCGGTGACATTGCGCGCCAAAGCGAGGTTCTTGTCGGCGACGACGGTGATCTGGATCGGCCGTCCGGCGCGGCGGGTGATCTCCTGCTGGTTGCGCGTCAGCACCGTCCAGGTGCCGCCGCCGACGGTGCCGATGCCGAGCAGGCCTACGTTGATGGGTTTCATGATGAGCGTGTTCCGAGAAAGATCATTCACCGCAGAGTGCGCAGAGGACGCAGAGAAATGCAAGAGCGATTGTATGGTTTCCTCTGCGTCCTCTGCGGTGAGAACTTCTAGTTGCCGTGACGTTTCCGATAGTGCTCGAGGAAACGGGCGACGCGGCCGAGGGACTCGCGCAGGTCGTCTTCGTGGGGCAGGAACACCAGCCGGAAGTGGTCCGGATTGGGCCAGTTGAAGCCGGTGCCCTGGACCAGCAGCACCCGCTCTTCCTCCAGAAGCTCCAGGATGAATGCCTGATCGTCCTCGATCGGGTAGATCGCCGGGTCGAGGCGCGGAAACATGTAGAGCGTCGCCTTGGGCTTGACGCAACTGACGCCCGGAATCGCGGTGATCAGTTCGTGGGCGAGATCCCGCTGCCGGCGCATGCGACCGCCGGGCGCGACCAGATCGTTGATGCTCTGGTAGCCGCCCAAGGCCGTCTGGATCGCGTACTGGCCAGGCACGTTGGCGCACAGGCGCATCGAGGCCAGCATGTTGAGGCCTTCGATGTAGTCCGTCGCGACCTTCTTGTCGCCCGACACCACCATCCAGCCGGCGCGATAGCCGCAGCAGCGGTAGTTCTTCGACAGGCCGTTGAAGGTGATGGTCAGCACATCCTCCGACAGCGAGGCGATCGAGGTATGCGTATTGCCGTCGTAGAGCACCTTGTCGTAGACCTCGTCGGCATAGATGATCAGGCCATGGTGCCGCGCCAGGGCGACGATCTTCAGCAGCACGTCGGGCGGATACAGCGCCCCGGTGGGATTGTTGGGGTTGATGATGACGATGGCGCGGGTATTGGCCGTGATCTTGGCCTCGATATCCGCGAGGTCCGGCTGCCAGTCGTTCGCCTCGTCGCACAGGTAATGCACCGGCGTGCCACCCGACAGGCTCACCGCGGCCGTCCAAAGGGGGTAGTCCGGTGCCGGCACCAGAACCTCGTCGCCGCCGTCGAGCAGGGCGTTCATGGCCATGACGATCAGCTCGGAAACGCCGTTGCCGAGGTAGATGTCCTCCAGCGTGACGCCCTTGATCTGCTTCTCCTGCGTGTAGTGCATGACCGCCTTGCGGCCGGAGAAAATGCCCTTGGAATCGGTATAGCCGGCCGCGTTGGGCAGGTTGCGGATCATGTCCTGCTGGATCTCTTCGGGTGCGTCGAAGCCGAAGGAGGCAAGGTTGCCGATGTTGAGCTTGATGATCTTGTGGCCTTCTTCCTCCATCTGCTTGGCGCGGTCGAGCACCGGGCCGCGGATGTCATAACAGACGTTGGCGAGCTTGGTCGATTTCAGTACGGGCTGCATGGCGGTTACCGTTCGCGGCCGGCCGGCCGCCCCTGGGAAAAGTTATAATCCTACCGAACCCCCTGCAGAGCCGCAATCCACGCGGCCCGGAATATCCCTCCACAACCCGACATGAAGCTTCAAGCCAACCCCAGCAGCGGCCAACACATCATCGCCGCACACGGCCCGGGCTGGGTGGAAATCGATGGCCGGCGCTATCAGCGCAGCCTGCTGATCACGCCGACCGCGATCGATGCCGACTGGGGCCCCGACACCTTCGACGCGCTCGGCGAGGCCCATCTCAGCGCACTCGCCGTCCATGCCTGCGACGTGCTGCTGCTCGGCACCGGCAACCGCCAGCGCTTTCCGCAGCCGCAACTGCTGCGTTCCTTGATCGAGGCCCGCATCGGCGTCGAGATCATGGACACGGCCGCCGCCTGCCGCACCTACAATATCGTCGTGGCTGAGGGCCGCGCCGTCGTCGCCGCCCTGATCGTCGAATAGCCAGATGACACGACGCCAAGCCTGGTTGCTGATCACCCTGTTCGTGCTCGTCTGGTTCGGCAGTCTCGAATACCGCAAGCTCATCAAGCCCGACGAGGGCCGCTATGCCGAGATCCCGCGCGAGATGGTCGCCACGGGCGACTGGCTGACGCCGCGACTGAACGGCATCAAGTACTTCGAGAAGCCACCGTTGCAGTACTGGGCCACCGCGACCGCCTTTACGCTGCTGGGCCAGAGCGACGGCACGGCGCGGCTGTGGCCGGGCCTGACAGGCTTCCTCGGCATCCTGTTGGCCTGGTTCGCCGGCCGACGACTATTCGGCCCCAGTGCGGGGTTATTGGCCGCAACCACCCTGGCCAGCAGCCTGCTGTACCTGATGATCGGGCACATCAACACGCTCGACATGGGGCTGTCGTTTTTCCTGGAGGTCGCCGTCTGCGGCTTCCTGCTCGCCCAGCGCGAAGAGCCGCAGGCGCGCCGGTGGATGCTGATCGCCTGGGCGGCGCTGGCTTTGGCGGTACTCTCCAAAGGTATCGTCGCCCTGGTGCTGACCGGCGCCACCCTGGTGCTCTACTCGCTGGTCTTCCGCGACTTCTCGCCCTGGCGACGCCTGGAACTCGCGCGCGGCCTGCCGCTGTTCCTGGCCATCGCGGCCCCCTGGTTCATCGCCGCGTCCATCGTCAACCCGGAGTTCGCCCGCTTCTTCTTCATCCACGAACACTTCGAACGCTTCCTGACCAAGGTGCATGGCCGCTACCAGCCGGCCTGGTACTTCATCCCCATCCTGGCCATGGGCCTCCTGCCCTGGACGAGCCTGGCACTCCAGTCGGTCGGCGCGGCATGGCGGCGCTATGCCGATGGCGTGTTCCAGCCGCGCCGCTTCCTGATGCTCTGGTGCCTGCTGGTGTTCGCCTTCTTCAGCGTCTCGAGTTCGAAGCTGCCTTCCTACATCCTGCCCCTGTTTCCCGCCGCGGCGCTTCTACTGGGAGATGCTCTGCCACGCCTGAGCCGCAAGACGCTGCTGACCCATCTGGGCGCCGTCGCCGCAACGGCCTTGGTCGCGCTGATCCTGAGCACTCGCGTCACCGAGTTCGCGAGCGAGGCGACGCCCGCCGCCATGATGGCTGCCTATGGCCGCTGGCTCGCGGCCGCCGCAGCCCTCTGGCTTGCCGGCACCCTGGCCGCGATGGTCCTGGCTTGGCGCAACCGGACCATGGGCGCCGCGCTGACGCTCTCGGTCACCGGCTTCCTTGCCGGCATGGGAGCATTGTTGGGCGTGGAGACCCTGAGCCCGTCGAATTCCGCCTACCAGGTCGCCGGCCAGGTCAAACCGCTGCTGACGCCCGGGGTGCCCTTCTACAGCGTGCGCATGTACGAGCAAACCCTGCCTTATTACCTGGAGCGAACCGTCACCCTGGTCGACTATCGCGATGAGCTCGGCTTCGGTCTGACGCAGGAACCACAGAAATCGGTACCATCGCTGGATGAGTTCAAGAAACGCTGGAAGGCCGCTGCCGATGCATTTGCCATCATGGACCACGCTCAGTTCGACAGCCTGCAGAAGGAGGGGTTGCCGATGACCGTCGTCGCCCGCGATACCCGTCGGGTAATCGTCCGCAAATCGCCCCCACCCCCCAACCCCCGCCCTGAGGGCAGGGGTGACGGTGGTTCCGCCGCAGAAGGCGCGGCGTCCATGCCGCTGACTGGCTCTTCCTTGGGGCGGCCCGGCGGAAGAGCCGGACCATGACCGCCGTCAGCTTCGCCCTCGTGCTCACCGGCGTGCTGCTCAACGCCGCCGCCCAGTTGTTGCTCAAGGCCGGCACCAACGCGGTCGGCCATTTCGAATTCCATCTCGACAACCTGCTGCCGGTGGGCATGAAACTGGCATTCGAACCGCACATCCTCGGTGGCCTGGGCTGTTACGTGATCAGCGTCGTGGTCTGGATCATGGCCTTGTCGCGCGTTCCCGTCAGCGTTGCCTATCCGATGCTGTCGATCGGCTACGTCGTCAATGCCATCGTCGCCTACTTCTGGTTCGGCGAGGCCCTGGCCGGCCAGAAGCTGCTCGGCATCGGTTTCATCATCATCGGCGTCTGGCTGGTGGCCCGCTCATGACGGCCTTTTTGCCCTTCACCCGGCCGAGCATCGACGAAGCAACGATCGCCGCGGTTGCGGACGTGCTGCGCTCGGGCTGGATCACCAGTGGCCCGAAGGTGCAGGCATTCGAAGCCGCGCTGTCGGAGTATTGCGGCGGCCGCACGGTCCGCGCCTTCAACTCGGGCACGGCGACGCTGGAGGTCGCCCTGCGGCTCGCCGGCGTCGGCGCCGGCGACGAGGTCGTCACAACGCCGCTGACCTGGGTCGCCACCGCCAACGTGATCCTCGAAGTCGGCGCCAAGCCGGTGCTGGTCGATGTCGAACCGACCACGCGCAACATCGACCTCGATCGCCTCGAAGCCGCGATCACCCCGGCGACGCGCGCCATCATCCCGGTCGATCTCGCCGGCCTGCCGGTGGACCGTGACCGGCTCTACGCCATCGCCGGCCGCCACAAGCTGCGCGTCGTCGAAGACGCCGCCCAGTCCTTCGGCGCCTCGTGGCGGGGCAAGCCTGTCGGCTCCTCATTTGGCAACTTCAGCGATTTCGTGTCCTTCAGCTTCCACGCCAACAAGAACCTCACCACCGGCGAGGGCGGCGCCCTGGTGCTGCCCGACGACATCGACCCGGCACTGTGCGAGCGCCTGCGCCTGCAAGGGGTGAAACGCTTTCCGGACGGCGGCATGGATGTCGACGTGCTCGGCGGCAAGTGGAACCTGACCGATATCGCCGCCGCCATCGGCCTCGGCCAATTGCCGCATCTCGCCGCTTTCACGCAGCGGCGCCGCGACCTGGCACGCCGCTACTTCGACCGGATCGACCGCCGCCTCGGCCTCGAACTGCCGCTCGCCGACTTCGAGAACTGCAACTGGCACATGTTCCAGGTATTGCTGCCCGATAACGACAATGAGGACACCGACCGCGGCGCCTTCATCGCCGCGATGAAGGAACTGGGCATCGGCGTCGGCGTCCATTACCCGGCGCTGCATCTTTTCAGCCTGTACCGGAAGATGGGCGGGCGGGCGGGCAACTACCCCCATGCCGAGCGCATCGGCCGCCAAACCGTTACACTGCCGCTGTTTCCGGCCATGCGCGACGAGGACGTCGATCGCGTCTGCCAGGCGCTCGCCACCGTTTTGAAGAAGACCGACCGATGACCTCCTGCGAACTCTCCGTCATCATCCCCGTGTACAACGAGGAGGCCGGTCTGCCGGCCATGTTCGATCGCCTCTATCCGGCCCTGGACGCCCTCGGCGTCAGCTACGAAGTCGTCTTCATCAACGACGGCAGCCGCGACCGCTCCGCCGCACTGCTGCGCCGGCAGTGGGAGAAGCGGCGCGAGGTCACGCGCGTCATTCTGCTGGCCGCGAATGCCGGCCAGCACATGGCGATCATGGCCGGCTTCGAGCACTGCCGCGGCGACATCGTCGTCACCCTCGATGCCGACTTGCAGAATCCGCCCGAAGAGATCGGCAAACTGGTCGCCAAGATCAAGGAAGGCTACGACTGTGTCGGCTCGATCCGCTTGAGCCGCCGGGACAGCGTCTTCCGCCGCTGGGCCTCCAAGGCCATGAACGGCCTGCGCGAACGCATCACCCGCATCAAGATGACCGACCAGGGCTGCATGCTGCGTGCCTACTCGCGCTCGGTGGTGGTCGCCATCAACGCCTGCCAAGAGGTCAATACCTTCATTCCGGCACTCGCCTACGGCTTCGCCGAGAAACCGACCGAAGTCGAAGTCGCGCACGAAGAGCGCCACGCCGGCGAATCCAAGTACTCGCTCTACAGCCTGATCCGGCTCAATTTCGACCTCATGACCGCTTTTTCGGTGGTGCCGTTGCAATTGTTCTCGATGGCCGGCATCGCCATTTCGCTGATCTCCGCCGTCTTTGTCGTCTTCCTGGGCATCCGCCGCCTGATCGTCGGCCCGGAAGCAGAAGGACTGTTCACCCTGTTCGGCATCGCCTTCTTCCTCATCGGCATCACGCTGTTCGGGGTCGGCCTGCTCGGCGAATACATCGGCCGCATCTACCAGCAGGTGCGCCACCGGCCGCGCTACCTGATCGGCGCCATTCTCGAGCCCGTCGTGCCGGTGCCGACCGAGATCGTGGACAAGTGCGACGACAGGCTGGTGGCCGCCGCGGACCGGCCGGAATGACGCGCGCGGTCGTTTTTGCCTATCACAACGTCGGCGTGCGCTGCCTGAAGGTGCTGCTCGCCCACGGCGTCGACGTGGCGCTGGTGGTGACCCACCGCGACAACCCGAACGAGGAAATCTGGTTCGACAGCGTCGCCGAAACCGCAGCCCGGTACGACATCCCGGTCATCACGCCGGACGATCCCAATGCCGACGAGATCTTGGCCGAGGTCGCCGCCCTGAAACCGGACTTCCTGTTCTCCTTCTACTACCGCCAGATGCTGAAGGCGCCGCTGCTGGCGACCGCAACGCGCGGCGCCTACAACATGCACGGCTCGCTGCTGCCCAGGTACCGGGGCCGCGTGCCGGTGAACTGGGCGGTATTGCACGGCGAGCGCGAGACGGGCGCCACCCTGCACCGCATGGTCGAGAAGGCGGACGCCGGCGACATCGTCGCCCAACAGGCGGTGCCCATACTGCCGGATGACACCGCGAAAGAGGTCTTCGACAAGGTGACGCTGGCCGCTGAAATCTGCCTTGACCGCATCCTGCCTTCGTTGATCGAGGGCACGGCGCCGCACACGCCGCAGGACCTGTCGCGCGGCGCCTACTTCGGTGGCCGCAAGCCCGAAGACGGCCATATCGACTGGCTGCGGCCGGCTATCGAGATCCACAACCTGGTGCGGGCGGTGGCGCCACCCTACCCCGGCGCCTTTGCCGAGACGGCGAAGGGCCGGCTGCGGATCCTGCACACGATGGTAGTGCCCGACCACGCGGCCAGCCCGCCGGCCTTGTTCGCCGCCGCCGGTGCGTTGTACGCGAGTTGCGGCGACGGCGGCGTGTTACGCTTGCTGGCCGTCGAACTCGACGGCGTGCCCCTCACTGCCGATATCCTCGGTACCGACACAATTTTCCTGACATGAGCTCGACATGAAACGCATCCTTATCCTCGGCGTCAACGGCTTCATCGGCCACCACCTCTCCCAGCGCATTCTCGACACCACCGACTGGGAGGTGTATGGCATGGACATGCAGTCCGAACGTGTCGGCGACCTGATGACCAACCCTCGCTTCCATTTCTTCGAGGGTGACATCATGATCAACAAGGAGTGGATCGAGTACCACGTGAAGAAGTGCGACGTCATCCTGCCGCTGGTGGCCATCGCCACGCCGGCCACCTACGTCAAGGAGCCGCTGCGCGTCTTCGAACTCGATTTCGAGGCCAACCTGCCCATCATCCGCCAGGCGGTGAAGTACAAGAAGCGCGTGATCTTCCCCTCGACCTCCGAGGTCTATGGCATGTGCCGCGACCCGGAATTCGATCCCGAGAACTCCGAACTCATCCTCGGCCCCATCAACAAGCCGCGCTGGATCTACTCCTGCGCCAAGCAGATGATGGACCGCGTAATCCACGCCTACGGCCAGCAGGAAGGCCTCCAATACACGCTGTTCCGCCCGTTCAACTGGATCGGTCCCGGCCTCGACTCCATCTACACGCCGAAGGAAGGCAGTTCGCGCGTCATCACCCAGTTCCTCGGCCACATCGTCCGCGGCGAGCCGATCAAGCTGGTTGACGGCGGCGCCCAGAAGCGCTCCTTCACCTACGTCAGCGACGGCATCGACGCCCTGATGAAGATCATCGACAACAAGGACGGCATCGCCGACGGCAAGATCTACAACATCGGCAACCCGAAGAACAACTATTCGATCCGCGAGCTCGCCACGCTGATGCTCGACCTCGCCAAACAGTACCCCGAGTATGCCGAGAGCGTGGCCAAGGTGAAGGTCCTCGAGACCACCTCGGGCGAGTACTACGGCAAGGGCTACCAGGACACGCAGCATCGCGTGCCGAAGATCACCAATACCATGGCCGACCTCGACTGGGCGCCGAAGGTCACTTTCGAGGATGCCCTGCGCGGCATCTTCGAAGCCTATCGCGGCGACGTCGCGGAGGCGCGCAAGCTGATGGATTGAGTGTGGTATCCCGACTTGCGCTGAAGATCGACGTCGACACCTACCGCGGCACGCGCGAAGGCGTGCCGCAACTGGTCGAAATCCTGCACCGGCATGGGGCTGGCGCCACCTTTCTGTTCTCGCTTGGGCCTGACCACACCGGCCGCGCGATACGTCGTGCCTTCCGGCCCGGCTTCATGAAGAAGGTGTCGCGCACCTCCGTGGTCGCCCACTACGGGCTCAAGACCCTGATGTACGGCACCTTGCTGCCGGGGCCGGACATCGGCAAACGCTGCGCCGACATCCTTCGCAACGTGCGGGACTCAGGCTTCGAAGTCGGCATTCATTGCTGGGACCACATCCGCTGGCAGGACGGCGTCGAGAACGCCAATGGCGCCTGGACCGAGACCGAAATGACACGCGCCATCGAACGCTTCACTGAAGTCTTCGGCGAAGCCCCCCATGTCCACGGCGCCGCCGGCTGGCAGATGAACGCCCACGCCCTGCGCCTGACCCAGCGCCTCGGCTTCGCCTATACCTCCGACTGCCGCGGCACGCATCCCTTCCTGCCGGTATGGAACGCCGAAATCGTGCGCTGCCCACAACTGCCGACGACCCTGCCGACGATGGACGAACTGCTCGGCCTCGACGGCCTTGTCGAGGACAACGTGCACGAGCGTTACCTGGCCTTGACTGCCGAGCCGCGCGATCATGTATTCACGCTGCACGCCGAACTCGAAGGCATGAAGCTGGCGCCGGTACTCGAACGACTGCTCACGGCCTGGCGGACCCAAGGCTACGAGTTGGTGGCGATGAGCGAACTCGCCGCCAACCTCGATGTCGACTCGCTGCCCCGTCACGAAATGGTGCGCGGCGAAGTGCCTGGACGCTCGGGCACGCTGATGCTGCAAGGTGAACAATTCTTGTCATCCTGGAAGGAAGCTGCATGACTGTTTCTGCCGTCGGCTTGATGGTTCCCGACTTCGCTCTCCCCGGTACCGGCGGCGATTTCCACCTCTCTGCGTATCGCGGCAAGCCGCTGGTGATCTACTTCTACCCCAAGGACAACACACCCGGCTGCACCACCGAGGCGGGAGAGTTCCGCGACCTGCACGATGAATTCCACAAGCTCGGCTGCCCGATCTTCGGCGTCTCGCGCGACAGCCTGAAGTCCCATCAGGGATTCGAGGCCAAGCTCGGCCTGCCTTTCGAACTACTCTCCGACGCCGACGAAACCGCCTGCCGGCTGTTCGACGTCATCAAGATGAAAAAGCTCTACGGCAGGGAAACGCTGGGCATCCAGCGCAGCACCTTCCTGATCGACGGCGCCGGCGTTCTCAGGCGCGAATGGCGCACGGTGAAGGCCGACGGCCATGCGGCGGAAGTCCTCGCCGCCGTGCGTTTGCTTCAATAACAAGAATTGCCGGCAAATCCCGGACCTCCTTGGCAACTTTCCAAGTTGCTTCCCTGATTAACTTTGGGGCATCTTCTGCCCTCGCGACGACTTGACCATGAACGCCAAGAAGACCGGTAAATCCACCAAGCTGTTCGTCCTCGACACCAACGTGCTGATGCACGACCCCACCAGCCTCTACCGCTTCGAGGAGCACGACATCTTCGTGCCGATGATGACCCTCGAGGAACTCGACAGCAACAAGAAGGGCATGTCGGAAGTGGCGCGCAACGCCCGCCAGGCCAGCCGCATCCTTGACGAAATCGTCTCCGGCTGCGAGCACGCCATCAAGCAGGGCATCGAACTCGCCGGCCCGTCGAACGAACTGGCGTCCGGCAAGCTCTACCTGCAGACCGAAGCCATGAATGGCGGCCTGCCGGCATCGTTGCCGACCTCGCGCGGCGACAACCAGATCCTCGCCGTTGTGATGTACCTGCAGAAGGAGTATCCGAAACGGCCGGTGATCCTGGTGTCGAAAGACATCAACATGCGCATCAAGGCCCGCGCCCTCGGCGTCGAAGCGCAGGACTACTTCAACGACAAGGTCCTCGAAGACACCGACCTGCTCTACACCGGCACACTGGAGCTGCCGGCCGAATTCTGGGACAGCCACGGCCACGACATGAAGTCCTGGAAGCAGGAGGGCCGCACGCTCTACCGCGTTGCCGGCCCGCTCTGCCCGGACCTGCTGGTCAACGAGTTTCTCTACCTCGAAGACGGCCAGGAAAAACCCTTCCACGCCATCGTCCGCGAGACCGCCGGCAAGAGTGCCGTCGTGTCGACGCTGGTCGACTACGGCCACCAGAAGAACGCCGTCTGGGGCATCACCGCGAGGAACCGCGAGCAGAACTTCGCCCTTAACCTGCTGATGGATCCGGACATCGACTTCGTCACCCTGCTCGGCCAGGCCGGCACCGGCAAGACGCTGCTGACGCTGGCCGCCGGCCTGACCCAGACGCTGGAGACCAAGCGCTACTCGGAGATCATCGTCACCCGCGTCACCGTGCCGGTGGGCGAGGACATCGGCTTCCTGCCCGGCACCGAAGAGGAAAAGATGACGCCCTGGATGGGCGCCCTCGAAGACAATCTGGATGTCCTCAACAAGCCCGCCGACGCCGGCGACAAGGGGGCCTCCGCGACAGGCTCAGGCAGCAGTTATGGCGGCGATTGGGGCCGCGCCGCGACCATGGACCTGATCAGGAGCCGGATCAAAGTGAAGTCGCTCAACTTCATGCGCGGCCGCACCTTCATCAACAAGTACCTGATCATCGACGAGGCGCAGAACCTGACGCCCAAGCAGATGAAGACGCTGATCACCCGCGCCGGCCCCGGCACCAAGGTCGTCTGCCTGGGCAACATCGCCCAGATCGACACGCCCTATCTGACGGAAGGCAGTTCCGGCATCACCTACGTCGTCGACCGCTTCAAGGGCTGGCCGCACTCCGGCCACATCACGCTGCAGCGCGGCGAGCGCTCGCGGCTCGCGGACCACGCGGCGGAGGTGTTGTAGCATCGGCCGGCTATGGGTGCATCCGGTATCTTGGAGCTGAATCCGTCGTGTTCAGGCGACAGTAGCCTTTCGGCAATCCTCCCCGTCAAATATAACTTTGGGGGTACCGCCGCCCCCGAAATCCTTTGGGGGGAATTCCATCATCAAGCTCGTTGCGATTGCCGCAGCCTGCGTGCTGCTCGGCGCCTGCGCCAGCACGGCCCCAGGCGGGCGCTCCCAACTGGTCGCGCCGGGTGCTGTCAGTTCCGTCTATTCGTCGATCGACATGAATCTCCAATTGGCCTCCGCGACCACAATCGCCACCGCTTGTACCGGAACCCGGTGCCGGGTGGATCAGGCCTTCGACCGGCAGGTGAAGCGGCTGGGCACGCGGCTGACCGAGTCCGCCTACGCAACCCACCCGGACTTGAAGGACCGCATTCCCGCCTTCAACTTCGTCGTCGCCGAAAAGAGCGAGGCGGGCACGGCCTCCGACACCAACGGAACCGTCGTCATCTACCGGGGCGTACGCAGTCCGAGGCTGGACGAGAGAGTGCTTGCCTTTGTGATCGCCCGCGAGATGGGACACGTGATCGCGCGGCATCACGATGAAAGATCGGCGGCAGCCATCATCGCTTCGGTCGTAGTCCGGGTGTTGCTCCCGGTCACCAATCTCGCCGGCACTGCCGCTTTCCTGGCCGGTTCGGCGGCCTCGGCGGCGGGGGCGAAGGCGATGACCGCCGATGGCGATCCCGGCAAGAACCGGGAAGCAACCACGATCGCCATGGACCTGCTGGTCCAGCAGGGCTGGAGCCGTGCAGAGGTCGGCGGCGCCCTTTCCAGCTACGCGCGGACCATCGACGACGGCGAGTGGGGCAGATCCATCCGAAACTCCCTGACCGTCTTCGCGGCGGTTGAAACCGAACGCGTGCTCCTGGCCCTGGATCCCTGACAGCGCCGCCAGTGCGGTCGGCGCAATGACAGCCCCAATCGCTGCGGCGTCACAGCGTCACCCCCAGGGCATCGCAAAGAAAGCGCATGAACGGCGCCGCCACCGCGAAGCGGGCACCGGCGAGCTTGACCAGGCCCGGCCCATGTGTCTCGTCGAAACCCAGAGGCGCAAGGGCGACGAAGTCCTTGCGCTTCAAGTCCTCGATCGCCGGATGGTCGATCGCGTAGCCCCGCGGGGGCCGGGTCAGGCTCTCGCCCGTCAGTTGCCACCGGGCAGCGAACTTGCGCTGATCTCGAACTGCGAACCAGCGCTCCGGTTTGGCCGCGATGAAGTCCCGTATCCGCCCCAAGGCATCGGCCTCGGGATGCCAGCAGCCCACCCCGAAAAAGCACTCGTCGGTGGCGATATGGACGTAGAAGCCCGGCGCATGCACGTCCTTGCCCAGAGCGTGGCGAAACTGGATGCCGATGTTGGTCTTGTAAGGCGTCTTGTCGCGGGAGAAGCGCGTGTCGCGGAATACCCGCATCAGCGAGCCACCCATCTTGCGCGGCTCGGCGCGGAAGTTGGGGGCGAATTCCTCCAGCACCGGTCCCATGGCGGTGACGAACTCCAGGGCCGGCTCACGCACCAGTCCCTCGAAGCGCGCCTTGTTGGCCTCGAACCAGGCGCGCTCATTGTTGGCGGCCAAGTCGTCGAGAAATCTGAACGTGGCCTTGGTGAACACGCCCGGCCTCGCCTCAGTAGGAGCCCGGCGAGGCGAAGTTCTCGAACTTGGTGTACTCGCCCAGGAAGGTGAGCTTGACCGTTCCGGTCGGGCCGTTACGGTGCTTGCCGATGATCACCTCGGCGATGCCCTTGTCCGGCGTGTCCTGCTTGTAGTATTCCTCGCGGTACATCATCAGGATGATGTCGGCATCCTGCTCGATGGCGCCCGATTCGCGCAGGTCGGACATCAGCGGCCGCTTGTCGTTGCGTTCCTCGACCTTGCGCGACAACTGCGACAGCGCGATCACCGGCACCTGCAACTCCTTCGCCAGCGCCTTGATGGAGCGCGAAATCTCGGATATTTCCGTCGCCCGGTTCTCGTTGTTCTTCACCGAGGTCATCAACTGGATATAGTCGATGACGATCAGGCCGAGCTTGCCACACTGGCGGTGCAAGCGCCGGGCGCGGGCCCGCAGGTCGGTGGCGTTGATGGCGCCGCTTTCGTCGATATGGATCGGCGCATCGTGCAGCTTGCCGAGCGCGACCGTCATCTTGTCCCAGTCGTCGTCCGAGAGACGGCCGCTGCGGGTCTTCTGCTGGTCCAGGCGTCCGATCGAAGAGAGCATCCGCGTCGCTATCTGTGGGCCGGACATTTCCAGGCTGAACACCGCCACCGGTAGTCGCATCTCGACGCCGACATACTCGGCGATGTTGAGCGCGAACGCGGTCTTGCCCATCGACGGACGGCCGGCGACGACGATCATGTCGCCCGGCTGCAGGCCGGACGTGATCTTGTCGAGATCGTGGAAGCCGGTGGGCACGCCGGTGATGTCGGACGGATTCTCGCGGTCATAGAGCTGCTGAATGCGGTCGACCACCTGGCCCAGCAGGGGCGTGATGGCCTCGAAGCCCTGCACCGACTTGGCGCCCGCCTCGGCGATCTCGAACACCCTCTGTTCCGCCTCGTCAAGCAACTGCTTGGCGTCGCGGCCGGCGGGGTTGAGGGCGCTGGCGGCGATTTCGTCGCCGACGGTGACCAGGCGGCGCAATATCGCCCGCTCGTGCACGATCTCGGCATAGCGGCGGATGTTGGCTGCGGAAGGCGTGGCGTTGGCGATCTCGCCGAGATAGGCCATGCCGCCGGTCTGATCGACCTCGTTGGACTTCTCGATCGACTCGTAGACCGTCACCACGTCGGCCGGCCGTGCCATCTCGACCAGCTTGCGGATGTGGCCGAAAATGCGCCGGTGGTCGTCGCGGTAGAAATCGGCCACGGCGACGATGTCGGCGATCCGGTCCCAGGCCGAGTTGTCCAGCAGCAGGCCGCCGATCAGCGACTGCTCCGCCTCTATGGAATGCGGTGGCAGCTTCAATGCGGCCACCTGCGGGTCGATGGCGGGAACAGCGTTGATCAACCGTGCCTGGGCCATGTCGGGTACCTCCAATCGTAAGCTCGGCAGTGTACAGCCGACAATCCAATCTGGCGAGAGAACAACTTGTGCACGGACAGTGGATAAAGTGTGCATAAGCAGGCTAGTTTTCCACAGCCTCGATTGCCTTTGCAGCGCCAGACTGGCAACATGACGAATGCCAATTCGCAATTCGGAGCCTCGTCGATGAAACCAAGCATCCTGCGCAACCTCCTGCTCGCCTCGCTGGGCTTCGGGCTCGCCGTCGGCGTGATCTTCCCCCTGTTTGCCGACCTGTTCGTCACCTGGAAACCCGGCATGTACGCTTGGTTTTCAGTCGCCGCGCTTGTCGCCGGCGCCACCGTCGGCGCCGCCAACTACTGGCTGGTCCATCGCATTCTCGTCAACCGCCTGCACCGTATCGCCGAGGTCGCCGACGCCATCGGCAACGGCGATCTCACCCACCGCTGCTCGCTGATCAGCGACGACACCGTCGGCCGGATCGTCGAGGCCTTCAACCGTATGGCAGCGACCCTGCGGGATTTGATCGGCGGCGTGGCCAACCAGAGCAGCCAGGCGCAATCGGACACCCAGTCCATCCAGCAATCGGTCAGCGGCATCCGCGACCGCTTCGCCGAGCAGCAGGCGGAAACGCGGCAGATCGTCGACGCGATGGCGTACATGCGTCAAAAGGGTGGCGAGGTCGCCGCTACGGCAAGCCAGGTCGCGCAGTCGACCGCCAAGGCACTCGAAGTCGCCCACGACGGTGCCAAGGTCGTCGCCGAAGCCGTCAGCGGCATGGCCACCATCGAGCAAACGGTGTCGCACGCCGCCGAGAACGTACATGTCCTGGGCGAACGTTCCGACAATATCGGCGCCATCGTCGCGGTGATTCGCGGCATCGCCGAGCAGACCAACCTGCTGGCGCTCAACGCTGCCATCGAGGCGGCACGGGCAGGTGAACAGGGGCGCGGTTTCGCGGTCGTCGCCGACGAGGTCCGCAAGCTCGCCGAGAAGACCGGCTCGGCCACGGAGGAAATCGGCCAGTTGATCGGCGGCATCCAGGCACAGGTTCGCGATACCGTCGTCAGCATGAACGAAAGCCGCGAGCACGTGCAGGCGGGGGTGACGCGGGCGGAGAAAGCCGGCCGCTCGCTGGCCGAGATTCTGGAAAGCATCCAGGGCATATCGGGCATGATGGCGCGCATCACCACGCTGAGCGGCGAGCAACAACAGCTTGTCGGCGACATCGTCGGCCGCGCCGAGAGAATCGCCGGCGGCATCGACGACATGCTCGGCCAGACCACCGCCTGCGACAGCGCCTGCGGCACCCTGGCCGGGGAATCGGCTCGTCTCAACGAACAGGTGGGACGCTTTCGTACCGCATGACGCCCAGACGGTGCGCAGCCCTGTTTGCCCGCCTGGCTGCCGCCGATCCTCATCCGGCAACCGAGCTGCGCTATGCGACGCCCTACCAGTTGCTGGTCGCCGTCATTCTCTCGGCGCAGGCGACCGACAAAGGCGTCAATCGCGCCACCGGCCCGCTGTTTGCCGACGCACCGACGCCCGCTGCCATCGTCGCTCTCGGCGAGGAGAAGTTTGCCGGGTACATCCAGACGATAGGCCTCTACCGGACCAAGGCGAGGAACGTCATCGCCATGACCCGGATGTTGCTGGAGCAGCATGGCGGCGAAGTTCCCCATGAGCGCGCAGCGCTCGAAGCCCTGCCCGGCGTCGGCCGCAAGACTGCCAATGTGATCCTGAACATCGTGTTCCATGAACCGACCATCGCCGTCGATACCCATATCTTCCGGCTCGCCAATCGCACCGGACTGGCTCCGGGCAAGGATGTCGGAGCCGTCGAGGCGAAACTGCTAGAATCGGTCCCGGCTGAGTACCGGCAACACGCCCACCATTGGTTGATCCTGCACGGGCGCTATGTCTGCAAAGCACGCAAACCGGAGTGCTACCGTTGCCTGATCCGCGACCTCTGCGCATACCCCGACAAAACGCCGGCACCGTAGCCACCGGCTTCGCCACCTCGGACAGGGCAACACCCGAACTGGCGGCGTTAGCCGTGCGCGCTGCACTGGCCCGGCTCGATGCTTCGCTCGCCGGCAGCGTGCTGCTCTTTCTGACCTCGCATTTCCATCGCAATGCCCAGGCCGCTGTCAGCGCCGCGACCCGCGCCGGCCGCTGTCTGCAGGTGGCCGGCTGCACGGCGCCCGGGGTGCTGACGGAGACCGACTGGAGTCTCGATGCGCCGGCCGCGGCCGCACTGGTACTGTGCGGCGACATCGGCCTGGTACGTCCCGCCGGCGACGAGCCGGTCCTGACGCTGGCCACGCCTACCGCCGAGCACCAGAAATGGATGACCGACTCCGTGCCGCGGCTGGGGATATTGACGACCAATGCAGACAGCGAGAGTCCGGGGCGGATCTGGCTCCACGGCAAGGTCGTCGCGGACGGTTACTGCGAGACCTGCTTCTCGCACAGCAGGGTTGCGGTCGGCGTATCGCGCGGCATCCGTGCGCTGACGCCGGTCATGACGGTCACCGAAGCCGATGGCCACGAGATCTTCGCCCTCGATGGCGCGCCGGCCCTGCCGACGCTGTTGCGCGAGTTGCCGGCAGACAAGCGCGCCGCATCGAGCCTGCCGGTGCCGCATCTGTTTGCCGCCCTGACCGGCGACAAGTCGACGGCCGAAAACGCCATAGCGCGCGGCAGCTACAGGTTGCTGCCGATCCTCGGCGCAAGCCAGGATGAGCAATCGCTGACGCTGGCGCAACCGCTGGCTCCAGGCGCCCGCCTGTTCTGGGCCTTGCGTCAGCCCATGGCCGCCGTGCAGGATACCGACGAAACCCTGGCGGGCCTGGCCGCCAGGATGCCGACGCCGGACTTCTCGCTCATGTTCGCCTGCATCGGCCGCGGTCCGTATTTCTTCGGCAGCGAGGATCTCGATCTGGCCCGGATCGGCGAACGCTTCCCGGACCTGCCTGTCATCGGTGCCTACGGCGCCGGCGAAATCGCGCCGCTGCCCGACGGCAACGCCCTCATCAGCTACAGCGCCGTGACGGCGCTGGTCGGCCATGTTCAACCCTAGCCGCGAACAGGCCCGGCGTTTCCTGGTCGAGGCGTGGCAAAAGCGCCGCTTCGGGCAGCCGGCAACGCCCTTGGAGGTGATGGCAGCCGACATTGTTGCCGTCCATCGCGAATACCACGCCTTGCTGGAACGCGGCGAAGAAGCCCTGGATCGCGACTGGTCCCCGGAACAGGGGGAAACCAACCCCTTCCTGCATCTTTCGCTGCACCTGGCGATCGAGGAGCAGTTGTCGATAGACCAGCCGCCGGGAATTCGCGCGCTGTTCGAAAGACTGGTGGGCCGCCACGGTGATCGCCATGCGGCAGCGCATGTCGTTCTCGAATGCCTGGGGGAAGCGCTCTGGCGCGCCGGCCGGGACGGCACCGGGCCGGACGGCGCAGCCTACCTCGACTGCCTGCGCCGAGCGCTGTAGCCATCGCGTCCGCGCCGGTCTACGGGGGATAAACAAGGGGAGGTCTCCCCTTGTTCGTACACTTGCGATTTTCCGAGACGGTGGCGCCGACGGCCACCTTACCCACCACGCTCAGGGCAGGTGGTAGTTTTCCTGGGTCATCAGGTCGACACCGCAATTGACCTTCTCGATCCAGTCGATCAGCTTGTTGCACATGGGCTTGCCGACGAAGCGCTGGCCGTGCTGGGGCACGATCATCTCGATGTCGAGTTGACGGATCATGTTCGCCCAGAAGCGCATGATCTTGTTCGAGATCATGTAACGGCGATGGAAGCCTTCCATCTTCGCGATGTGGGCGTCGAAATCCTTCACCGGCTCGGCGGCGAGGGTGTGATCGACCAGGGAAACGCCCAGGTCGCCCGAGAACAGGATCTTGGCCACCGGATCGTAGAACTGGAAGCAGCCTTCGGAGTGCATGAAATGCGCCGGCACGGCCTTGATCGCCATGTCGCCCAGCGGAATGTTCATGCCCTGATCCGGGATGCCGACGATGCGGCCTTCGATGTCGCGGCCAGTGGTGAAGTGCGGCACGAAACGGGCCCACAACGCCGAGATCATCACCTTGCAGGGCGAGGCGACGAACCACTTGTTCACCGAAGCGACGATGTCCGGATCCGCGTGGGACGCCAGGAAGTACTGGAGTTCCTTGGACGGGAAGTAGCGCTGCATGGCCATCAGCAGCGAGTTGTAGGTCAGGTTGCCGCCCGGGTCGATCAGGGCGCCATGACCGTGGTCGGCGATCAGGAACTGGTTGCACTGAACCGCGTGGTCGTGCTCTTCGTCCACCAGGTCGTAAAAGGCGAGGCAAACATGCTTGCCGTTATTGAACAGTTCTACAGCCATCGTCCCCTCTTTCAGCCGTCATCGACGGTCATCAGACTGAGTCCACATTATCACCGAAATCATCCGCCGCGGACAGGCGGCGCCACCTTAAGCACCTCCTCGATCGTCGTCAGGCCGGCGGCAACCTTCTTGGCGCCTGATATGCGCAACGGTTTCATGCCCTCGCGCGTCGCCTGCTCGCGCAGCTTGGCGAGATCGGTATGGTCCGTCACCAGCCTCCGCAACTCCGGCGACATCGGCATGATCTCATAAAGCCCGATACGGCCTTGGTACCCGGTCATGCGACAGTCGAGACAGCCGACCGGATGGTAAAGGCTCTTCGGCTTGCCCGACTTCCATGGCGCCACCAAGGCGTTCCAGGTGTCCTCGTCCTGCGCACGCAAGCCGCCTTCGTGCTTGCACTTCGGGCACAGCGTGCGCACCAGGCGCTGCGCCATCACGCCCAGCAGCGTCGCCTGCAGCAGATAGGGCGGCACGCCGAGGTCGAGCAGACGGGATACCGCCGTCGGCGCATCGTTGGTATGCAGGGTCGACAGCACCAGGTGGCCGGTCAGCGCCGCCTGGATCGCCATGTCGGCGGTTTCCAGGTCGCGGATCTCGCCGACCATGATGATGTCCGGATCCTGGCGCATCAGCGCCCGGATGCCCTCGGCAAAGCCGACGCCGATGTCGGAGATCACCTGCACCTGGTTGAAGCTCGGTTCGATCATTTCGATCGGGTCTTCCAGCGTGCAGACATTGACTTCCGGCGTCGCCAATTGCTTGAGCGTCGTATACAGCGTCGTCGTCTTGCCCGATCCGGTCGGCCCGGTGACCAGGACGATGCCATTGGCTTGGCTGGTCATCTGCCGCCAGCGTTCGCCATCGTCGTCGGAAAAGCCGAGATCGGTGAAATCGCGCACCAGCACTTCGGGATCGAAGATGCGCATCACCAGCTTCTCGCCGAAAGCCGTCGGCAGCGTCGACAGGCGCAGTTCCACTTCCCGGCCCGAGGGCATGCGCGTCTTGATGCGGCCATCCTGCGGTCGCCGCTTTTCGACCACGTCCATGCGGCCCAGAATCTTGATCCGGCTGGTCATGGCGTTCAGCACCGGCATCGGGATCTGGTACACCTGATGCAGCACGCCGTCGATACGGAAACGCACTATGCCGAGGTCGCGGCGCGGTTCGACATGGATGTCCGACGCCCGCTGCTCGAAGGCGTACTGCCACAGCCAGTCGACGATCAGGACGACGTGGTGGTCGTTGGCATCGAGCTGGCCCTTGGCCTTGCCCATTTCGACCAGTTGCTCGAAATTGGAAATCCCGCTGCTGGCGACATCGCCGCGCGAGAGAGCCTGCTTCACCGACTTCGCCAGGTTGTAGAACTCGACCTGATAGCGGGCGATGTCGTCCGGGTTGGAAATCACGCGCCGGATGCGCTTGCGCAGTATCGGTTCCAGCTCGGTTTCCCAGGACCGCTGGAACGGCTCCGCGGTCGCGATCACCACTTCCTGTGGGTTGACTTCGACCGGCAGGATGCGGAAACGCGTGGCGTAGGCATTCGACATGACGTCGGTGACGCCGGCGAAATTGATCTTCAGCGGGTCGATGTGCAGATAGTCGAGGCCGCACCATTGCGCCAGCCAGCGCGCCAGCACATCCATGTCGAGCGTCGGATGCGGCGCCAGCAGCGACTTCCAGTGTTGTTCGGCGATCACCACCAGCGGATGCATGTCGCCCTTGAAGTAGCGGCGTTCCTGCTTGAACTTCTGCGCCACGTCGGCCGCTACCAGGCCGTCGGCGACCAGGGCATCGGTGACTTCCGCCAGCGTCAGCCGGCGATCACTCTGTTCAGCCGCCGCCGCAGTCTTGTTCATGCTCAACTCTCCCAATCTGGCGGCCGACACCGCACGGCCCCGGCCAATCGTGCCGGCAACCATTCTAGCGCCGTCGGGACGCCCCGATGCGTTACCCCGTTTCGTCTATGATGAACACTTTCACTCCGGGAGAGAAACGATGCGGACCAAGCTGTTTTCCTTGCTGCTGGGTGGATTCGTCGCCGCCACCCTGTCGCTCAGCGCCTACGCCCAGCCGGGACCGGGGGCCGCCGGAGGCGGCACCGAGAAGGTCGTCGATTGCGGCAAGGCCCGCAACCCGGAACGTTGCGAAGCGCGCAAGACAGCACGCGCCGCCTGCCAGGACAAGCAGGGGCCCGAGCGGCGCAAGTGCGTCGAGAATCGACTGCCGCCGCCGGATTGCGGCAAGTCGCCCAATCCCGCGCGCTGTTCCGCCATGCTGGGCGCCCGCGAAGCCTGCAAGGACAAGGTCGGCCCGGCACACCGGCAATGCATGCGGGAGAAGTCGAAGGGCACCGCACCGGCGACGAAGCCTTAGTGCTCTAAGGCCCGCCGCCAGCGATCCAGCTTGGCCTCGAAAGCAAGCGTGTAGGCCGGGCTGGTCGAGGGCAGCACTACCGTCTCGTAACCCAGCAGCGCCAGCACCTTCTCGAATTTCGCCGCCGTCTGGCCGCTGAGGCAAACATGGCAGAGGCGACGCGTGCCTGGGGAGCGGTTCCCACCGTTTCTCAGGGGTGTTCGGCGCGAAATCGGCGATTGACTGCGGCTACCTGGCTCGAAGATACTGTCGAAGGTGTCGCTCAATGTCCTATCCATATCCCATCGAGATAGATGTCCTGGGCCAGGCTCTGGACGCTCGGATCGGCTTGCTGGTGATAGCGCAGGCGCTTGGGCACCGAGAGTACCCACTTGCGCACCGGCAGGCGTGGCATGACGTGCTCGGCCAAATGAGCGGCGGTTTCCACCATGCGCCGGGCATTGTGACCGGAGGGAATCCCCGTGGGACAGGCCGGGCACATGCCTCGACCCTTGCAGAAGCAGGCGATGAGAAAGTCCTGGGCACGATTCCAGCCGTTCTTGACGTTTTCCGTACGATATTTGCAATTGACTGCGGCTGCCGACTCAGACACACTTACGAGGCATGTCGTTGAATTTCCTATCCGACGCAGATCGCCATGAACCTTGCGGGCATTCCAACACTCGACAAATACGCTACAGCCAGCCTGGCTGGCTCCGGACCCTCTCCCAAGGAGCGCGCTGTTCTTGAGAATTTGCGATGGGAGGAACGGGTTAGCAACGAGCGCTTCGCCCACTACGCTCAGGGGTTCACGGGAATAGACGTCTCACATATCGATAACGTGAAGGAAGCACACGTTCGATACGCCGAGGCATATCTGGAAATCGATATCGATGAACCCGGCATCCCTGACACCTTCGGTTCGGCCAATTCAAGCAATCGTTGGCCCCATATCGAGGAAAACCTCTTCCTGCTGCGTATTGAAGATGCCAACTTCGCCCTGAGGGATTCAGGTGTCGATTTGGCGGAGCTTGAGCGGGCCGTTGCGAATCGTGATGACGCGATTCTCGCCAGAGTGTGTGACAGTTGGAACGGACGGCGGGACCGTCGTCCGGCTTTCGCGACAACCGAAATCGCGGTTGACGATTTGCTTGAAGCCGTCGGCGCTGATTGGCCGCACGCCCTGCGCGACAACCTGGGCTTGGGGCACATAGATCCGGCCGCAGGTTTGCCGCCTGTGCCAGTTCTGCTGCTTCGATACACGGTGGGGGAAGTAATGCGAGACAAGCAAGCGGGCGTCAGCGGATTTGCCATCCCGACTGTCATCGACGGGCGGCTTAACCCGTTCTTCTTTCCAACACCGAAGCCAAAACTCGGATCTGAGGCAGCGCAGTATGAGGTCGGTCGAGCCGTCAACCTCGTGCAGGCCGCAAGCCAGAGCGACTACAGAATGGGTCTGGAGCTCGTTCATTCCTTCCTGGCTTATCGACCCGAACACATCTCGCGCATTGGCTGCATCTCCCGTCCATTGACGAGCGATCTCTCAACCTTGCGGTCATTTCATCTCGACTGGTTGAGATTGGAGACCGATCGTGACGACTTCGCTACAACCTAACTGCCATGAATCTCACTGCCATGCCGACGCAATCGTCTGAGGCGATAGATCCATCTGTCCGAAAGTGGCTGAACGAGTTTGCGCAGAAGCCTCTCGAAGCGCTGGAGCGTTTGCTGTTTGGCAAGGTCTGGCTCGGTGGTTACGAGAGCGCCGAGGTCGCGCAGGCCCTGCCGCAGTTTCTTCCAGTGGCACAGTATGAAGCACTGGATGGTTCTCTTTGCGAGTGGCTGGCCCAACAGTTGAAGAGGACAGAGCTGCCTGAGGATGTTTCGACCAAGACCTACGCACGCGCACTTGTAAACGCCTTCGGGCTGTTGCAAGCGCTTGACCTGCCTCGCTCACGGGGATGGTGCACTGAGCATGTGGCTAGGCTATGGTCCTGGCTCAAATCCCAAGCGGCTTTCGCATCCCGAGACCCGCGCCCTGGTTTCTTGCGAGCATTGGCGCTGTCTCAATTGAACCGTGGACTCCTGCCTTTTTGGTCGTCACTGTGCCGACAGGGACATCAGGAGTATGTGCAACTGGCGCTGTTCGGTCTGCGGCGAATGCCGAAAGACGACGAAGGTAGAGCGGAGCATGGTGTCCCGCGTGCGCTGATCCGCGGGCTGCTCGAATATGGCCGCGCCGCAGCCCAAGGCGGCGATACGCGCAAGAAGGAGTGGCTGTCGGAAGTCGATTTCCTCACGGCCGTATATCCAATGTCCAAGGACAAGTGGGTAGTGGCATTCCGCGACGCCATGGCGGGGCGGGAACCCGCAGCCAACGTCCGTACCTGGCTCGACGAACGTTACCCTGCGGCCAATCAGCTCGCGGATAATCGGAAGGCAAAGGGGCAGCCTCTGGTTGCGCCCTATTGGGACGCTGACGTAAAGCCTTTACTGGATATTTTCGATCGCGATCATGAACGTGCTGTTCCGGCACTTCGCGCGAAACTCGACCAGCATCGCCACTACGCGCGCGAGACAGGTGATGACTATTATCTCGTCCGCGCCTTTTGCCGACTTGCCGATTTTCTGCTGAAGCGGCGGCACGATGCTCCGGGTGCCCGTGATCCGGGCTGGGCGCTGGACCTTGGTCAGGAAGCGGCCGTATGGGCGCCGAGCGACCCATATACGTGGTCAATGATCGGACTGGCTCTCGATCAACTCGGTGACTGGTCAAGAGCGCAAGCTGTGTTCTGGTATGCCCGACGACGTTTCCCGCACAACCCGAAAGTCCATAGCCAACTCGGGCACGCACTCGCCATGCGCGGCTTGGTGGAGGAAGGTGAAGCGGTGTACCGGCAGGCGATCCGACGATTTCCGGATAACGCGTTTTGTCGGAATGACTTGGCGCAGACGCTTCGTGTCGCAGGGCGACGTAGCGAGGCCGTTGCCGTCTATCGCGAGGCACAAAGCATATTCCATAGGGATCATGTAACTGCCGGTGGTTTGGCCGGTACCTTGATCGATTTGGGTCGCAAGGATGAGGCCAGTGAGGCTTTGAACTGGGCCGAACAGCTTGGTTCCGACGACCCGAAGCATCAAGCGTTGCTAAGGGACATGAAGAATCGGCTGGTCGCGTTGCAAGACGGTACACCAATTTCGCTGAAACAACCCCACCCGACGAAGGAATGCGCAGCCGGCGATTTCGGCGCTCTCACATCGATCGCCGGCACGGATCTCACACTCCTCCCGGCGACGGGGCGTGCCACTCTATGGCGCAACGCAGGACGTATTGAAGACGCACGCTCCGTGCTCACCGAACTCGACCGCTCTGCGATGAGCGATGTCGAACATGGCCTGTTGCTCGTCGTTGCAGATGGTGGATGGGTAGCTGCGAGGGATTTCCTCAAGCAATCTGCCGCTCGCTATCCGGGCGACGGTACGGTGCAGGTTCATTTCCAGCGTGCCCGCGCCCGTTGCGGTGAGCAAGCAGACTGGCAGTCCTTGCGCGGCCGTTTTGAGGATCTTGCGCCCGTGATCCGGGTTGAGCAGATGGGCGATACCAAGCTTCCGCTCGAATTGTCAGGCGATGAACTTGACGAGGACGGGAATCAGGCGAAGTGGGTGTACCAGGCCAGTGCGGATCAAACATTGCGCGATGTCGTGCAAGAGGATTTCTTGGCTGCGCGTCAGATTGCGCTATAGAGGGAGCCAAGAGAGCTTGTAGCTGCGAGGTGAAGGTGCTGCCGCTACAGTTTCTCCGCTACTGTCCCCACCTCAAGTAACGTATTCGGTGGGTCAACGAATCCTAGGCATGGCGGTCAATCCCCTGGCCCGTGGGCTAACGGGCGGGCTTGATATAACCGACGGCGGCGGAGAAGGCGTCCGCCGTCTCCCGTAGGAGGTTGCCCCAATCCGGGTTGTGCCGATCCGCCGGCGCCGCAAGATGGAAAGCCCACCACCAGTTCCCCCGAGTCGTTCCGTACCGGCGCCGCGATGCAGCGCAAACCCTGCTCGACGTACTCGTTCTCGAACGGGACTCCATCGCGGCGGACGAGATCGATCTCCGCGTTTGAGCAAGGGCGCCAAGCGGTGCATGAAGACGATGGCGCTGGGGCCGGCTATCCGGCCAGCGCAACACGCCAGACGGCAAGCTTGCGTTCGAAGCTCCAGCCCGCGTTGGCCGGGCTGGTCGACGGCAGCACTACCGTTTCATAACCCAGCGCCGCCAGCGTCGGTTGGAATTTGGCCGCGGTCCGGCCGTTGAAGCAGACCCGGGCGAGGTTCGGCGCCAGCCGCCGCAGTTCGCCGAACTCGTTCGGCTTGCCGATGCGAATTGCGGAATCCAGGCTGCCTTCACGCTCGCAGGCGGCATAGACGTCCCAGATCGCGATGCCAGCCGCCCGCACCGCTGCCTGCCTGGCGGCATAGTCCATGTCCGCCAGCGGCGCCTCGAGAATCGCCGCGAGCACGCGCCAGAACTGGTTCTGGCGGTGCGCGTAGTACTGGCGTGCCGCCAGCGAGGCCGGCGAGGGAAATGAACCGAGGATGAGGACGCGGGCCTGCCGGTCGATGATCGGCGGCAGCCCGCGCAGCTTGCTCACGAACCGGACAGCGACATCGCCAGCATCAGGTCGTTCACGCGCTTGACGAAAGTCGCCGGATCGTCGAGTTGGCCGCCTTCGGCGAGCAGCGCCTGATCGAACAGCACCGCCGCCCAGTCGTCGAACTTCCTGTCCTCGTATTTCAGCCGCAGCACCACCGGGTGGCGCGGATTGATTTCCAGGATGGGCTTCATGTCCGGCGCCTGCTGGCCGGCGGCCTTGAGGATGCGGGCGAGATTACCGCTCATGTCGTGCTCGTCCGAGACCAGGCAGGCCGGGCTGTCGGTCAGGCGGTGCGTAACGCGCACCTCCTTGACGCGTTCACCGAGCGACTTGCCGATCTTGTCGGTCAGCTCCTTGAACTCGCCGGCGGCCGATTCCTGCTCCTTCTTCTCGGCTTCGTCTTCCAGCGAGCCCAAGTCGAGACCGCCCTTGGCCACCGACACCAACTGCTTGCCGTCGAATTCGGTGAGGTGGCTGACCACCCATTCGTCGACGCGGTCGCAGAGCAGAATGACTTCGATGCCCTTCTTGCGGAAGATCTCGAGGTGCGGGCTGTTCTTCGCAGCATTGAAGGTCTCGGCGGTGACGAAGTAGATCTTGTCCTGGCCTTCCTTCATGCGCGTCACGTATTCGGCCAGGCCCACCGTCTGGTCCGCGGTGTCGGCCTGGGTGGTGGCGAAGCGCAGCAGCCGGGCGATCTTGTCCTTGTTGGCATGGTCCTCGCCGACACCCTCCTTCAGCACGCGGCCGAACTCGCCCCAGAACTTCGCGTAATCATCCTTCTTGTTCTCGGCCATGTCGTCGAGCAGGCCCAGCACCTTGGCCGTGCAGCCCTTGCGGATGGCCTCGATATCCTTGCTTTCCTGGAGGATCTCGCGCGAGACGTTGAGCGGCAGATCGGCGGAGTCGACGACGCCGCGCACGAAGCGCAGGTAAATCGGCATCAACTGCTCGGCATCGTCCATGATGAAGACGCGGCGGACGTAGAGCTTGATGCCGTGGCGCTTTTCGCGGTCCCAGAGGTCGAACGGGGCGCGCGCCGGGATGTAGAGCAACTGGGTGTACTCGGTCTTGCCCTCGACGCGGCTGTGCGCCCAGGCCAGCGGCTCGTCGAAGTCGTGGCCGACATGCTTGTAGAACTCCTTGTACTGCTCCTCGGTGATCTCGTTCTTCGGCCGCGCCCACAGGGCTGAGGCCTGGTTCACGGTCTCGTCCTCGTCCGTGAGTTCCTGCTTGCCGTCCTTCCACTCCTCCTTCTTCATGACGATGGGCTGGACGATGTGGTCGGAGTACTTGCGGATGATCTGGCGCAGCTTCCAGCCCGAGAGCAGGTCGTCCTCGCCTTCGCGCAAGTGCAGCGTGATCTCGGTGCCGCGGGCCGGCACTTCGATCATTTCGACGCTGAACTCGCCGCCGCCGTCGGATTCCCAGCGCACGCCCTGAGCGGCCTGTTCGCCGGCGCGGCGCGTCACGACCGTCACCTTGTCGGCGACGATGAACGAGGAGTAGAAGCCGACGCCGAACTGGCCGATCAGGTGGGCGTCCTTCTGCTGGTCGCCGGTGAGGGCGGAGAAGAACTCGCGCGTGCCCGACTTGGCGATGGTGCCCAGATGGCTCACCACTTCGTCGCGGCTCATGCCGATGCCGTTGTCGGCCACGGTGATCGTGCGCGCCGCCACGTCGTGGGAAATCCGGATCCGGAAATCACCGCCACCCTCGAGCAGCGCGCTGTTGTGCAGGGCCTCGAAGCGCAGCTTGTCACAGGCATCGGAAGCGTTGGAGATCAGTTCGCGAAGGAAGATTTCGCGGTTCGAGTAGAGCGAGTGAATCATCAGTTGAAGCAATTGCTTCACTTCGGCCTGGAAACCGAGCGTCTCCCGGCTGGCGGTACTGGTTGCGGTCATGAAGTCCTCCCGATTGAAACAACAACCCTAGTTGGGGGAAGCGGCCGGTTTTTCAAGTTCCGGTTTGATAGGCAGCACGACCCGGAAACTGGAGCCCTTGCCCACCTCGCTCGCCACCTCGATCCGGCCGCGGTGCTTGAGGACGATGCTGTAGGAAAGCGAAAGGCCGAGGCCGGTACCCTGGCCGACGGGTTTGGTGGTGAAGAAGGGCTCGAAGATCCGGTTCAGGTCCTCCTGGCGAATACCCTTGCCGGTGTCGGCGACCTCGACCCAGACTTCGTCCCCCTGGCGGCCGGTGTGAATGGTCACCTCGCCGCGATTCTCGATGGCCTGGGCGGCATTGACGAACAGGTTCATGAATACCTGGTTCAACTGCGAAGGCAGACAGTAGATCGCGGGCAGGTCGCCGTATTCCCTATTCACCTTGCACTTGTACTTGAGCTCGTTCCAGACGATGTTGAGCGTCGAATCGAGGCCGACATGCAGGTCGGCCCACTGCCATTCGGCTTGGCCGACCCGTGAGAAGTCCTTGAGATCCTGAACAATCCTTCTCACCCTGGACAGGCCATCGCGCGACTCGGTCATCAGTTGGCCGAGGTCGGTCTTGATGTAGGCATAGTCCTTCGCCGCCTTCAGTCGGCCGACACGCTCGAAGGCGGCATCCCGATCGGCATCGCCGCAGGCGTCGATGATCTCGAACAAGTCCTTCAGATAGCCTTCCAGGCTGCCGAGGTTGGACGCGACGTAGCCGATCGGGTTGTTGAGTTCATGGGCGACGCCGGCGGCCAACTGGCCGATCGACGCCATCTTCTCGGATTGCAGCAACTGGTTCTGGGCTTCCTCGAGCTTGCGGTTCAACTGCACCTGGCGCTCGAGGTTCTGCCGCAATTCGGCTTCCCACGCCTTGCGCACACTGATGTCGCGCATCACCGTCAGCAGGCGATCGTATTCGCCGATGCGCGCCCGGCGCATGATCACCTCGACCCAGAACACGCGGCCCCGCGAGTCCCTGGCCTGCCACTCGAATTGCTGTGGCTCGCCGGCGCCGGCGCGCATCATCCACAAGGCGGCATCGGCTTGCGTATAGGGCGGCACGTCGGCGCTGATATCGCGCAGGCTGGCGGCACACAGGTCGTCCGCAGCCAGCGCGAACATCTCGCTGGCGCGGGCATTGACCGACAGGATGGCACCGGTATCGATGTCGTGGATCAGAATCGCCTCGCGCACATTGTCGAATATCGCCCGGAAACGCGCCTCGCTTTCCCGCAGGGCCGTTTCGGCGGCACGCCGGTCGGTGATGTCGAGGTTGATGCCGAGCACCCGGGTCGGCAGGCCATCGGCATCGCGCTCGATCGCCATGCCCTGGCCGAGTATCCAGCGCCAACCGCCGTCGCGGTTGCGCAATCGAAACTCGAGTTCGAAGCGGTCGCGGCCCGCGTCGACCAGCGCCGACAGCGCTCCCATCAGCGCCGGCAGGTCGTCCGGGTGGAGCAGTGAGGTCCAGCCGCTGAACGTAGCCGGGAAATCCCCCGGCTTGTAGCCGAGCATCCGGTAGAAGATGGGCGTCAAATAGGCGTCGCCCGAGATCAGGTTCCAGTCCCAGAGCCCCTGGTTGGCGGCTTCGAGTGCGAGTATCAGTCGCTGCGCATCTGCCTGCGATGCCGGATCGGCCGTCGGAGGTTGTTGCGCCGGTTCGGTCACGGCGGCGACAGGTAGCGGACTTCGACGACTTCAAGCTCGCGCAGTCCGGACGGGCTGTGAAAACGGATCACGTCGCCCTCCCTTGCCTTGATCAATGCGCGTGCCAACGGGGAAAGCCAGTTGATCATGCCGCGCGCCGCATCGGCCTCATCGACGCCAACGATCTGGTAGGCGACCTCGCTGCCATCCTTCTCGCACAGCGTCACCGTGGCGCCGAAAAATACCTGGTCCGTGTTTTCCTGCTGCGCCGGGTCGACCACCACGGCGCTCTCGATACGCTTGGTCAGGTAGCGGATGCGGCGGTCGATCTCGCGCAGGCGCTTCTTGCCGTAGATGTAATCGCCGTTCTCGGAGCGGTCGCCGTTGCTGGCCGCCCAGGCCACCACCTGCACCAGATTCGGTCGTTCGACCTTGACCAGGTGAGCGAGTTCGTCCCTCAGCCGGCGATGGCCGGCGACGGTCATGTAGTTGCGGGTCCCGGGCGGCAGTTGCGCTGCGTCCGGCAGTTCCTCCTCCTCGTCATCCGCTTCTCGTACGAAAGCCTTGTTCATCGTCGCGGCCACCAGTCGAAATGTCCGATGAATGGAAATGCTACTGCAAAAAGCAGTCCGTCAGAGCGACTGCTTCAGCGCCAGGAGTGCCTGGTTGCGCAGTGTCTTCAACAGCGCCAGTTCCCTTTCGGGGATCACGATCGAACCGCCCCGGGCCTTGTCGCAATAGATCAACGCGACCGGGTTGCCCTTGACATTGAGCGGCAGCAGGACGAAGGTTTTCGCCGACGTCAGTTGCCGGTACCAGGCCGGCACACGGCCGGCGATCTTCGGGTCGTCGATGTCGGTGATGATGATATCGACGGCCTTCGCCATCGCCAGTTGGAAGACATCGGTGGCACTGCCGAGCGGGAAACGGAAGCGCGGCGCGATCTCGTTGGTGTCGGTGCCGAAGCCGAAGCGCCCGACCATCTGCCCGGCCTTGACGTCTTTCAGGCAAAGCAGCACGCGCTGGAATCCCATCGCCCGGTACATGGTCTCGATAGTGATGTAGAGGATGTCGTTGAGCGAGAAATCCTCGACCAGCGAGTTGCTGATGTCCTGGATGCCGGCGGCCAGCACTCCCTGGGCGTCGTCGGGCATGACGAGTTCAGCCTCGGCTGGCTCCTCGCCGGTGACCATGGTGCCACCCTCCGGTATGGGACCGCCGAGCACGGTGCTTGCCGGCACCTGGTCCTCTCTCGGCGCGGCGGCCTCGGTGGCCTGAGCGGAAGCATCCTCGCTCGCAAACGCCTTCACCTGGCGGGCAAACGGGCTTTGCGTCAAGTTCACCCGCAATACGGACGCCACCTGGGCCAGTTCGTTGAAGGAGCCCTCGATCGTTTCCTGCAACTGCTGTTCGGCGATCTGCATGCTGCTGCCGAGGCGGTCGGCGACTGCCTGGATCGCCTCGGTCCTGTCTTCGGGAGCAACGTCGGAAATCATGTCGCACAACTCGTTGGAAAAGCCCGCCAGCATGCGCAGGGTCTCGTCGCGCGTTGCCGGCTTGCGCACGGTGCCGGCCGGCAGCCGGCGCATGCTGTTGATGATCGCCGCCGGGAAGCCCCAGGTACGGGCGATGCCGATGCCCAACTCCTCCAGCGGAATGCCGAGCACCTTCGCCGACGCCGTATCCTCGGAAAGGCGCTTCGACTGCATCAGGTTGCGGATTTGCTCCACTTCCTCGGGGAAGTAATACTGGGCCAGCAGTTGCCCGAGGCCGTGAAACAGCGCGCAGATGAAGGCTTCCTCGCCTTCGCGCGGCATCACCTTCGCGGCGGTGTGCCGGGCCAGCAGTCCGGCCAGGTTGGCGCGCAGGAAGGACTCCTTGAGTTCGCGCGCATTGGCCTTGTCCTGCAAGTGCTCGAACAGCAGCACCGTGATGGCGATGTTGCGGATGGTATCGAAGCCGAGCACGATCACCGCCCGCGACACCGTGCTGATGTTGCCGCCGCCGACCTGGCGATAGAAGGCGGAATTCACCAGCTTGAGGATCTTGTTGGTCAGCGCGTAGTCCTTGAGTATCGTGTTGGAGAGCTTGTTGATGCTCTCGCGGTCCGAGTGGGTCATGCGGTTGATGGCCGACACCGAGTCGGAAAGCGCCGGAAAGTCGGTCCGGTGGCGCATGCGCCGAAGCAGGAAGTCGAGGGTGCCCTGATGCGTCGCCTCGGTCTCGCCGCTCGGCACGATCACCTCGGAGCCCATGCCGAGGTAGGTTTCCAGCGCCTGACGCATCTCGGCCGCGGTCGGGAAGCGCTGCGCCGGATCGATGGCGCAGGCACGCAGGATGATGCTGCCCAACTGATCGTCGATGCCGGCGTCGCGCGGCAGCGTCACCGGCTCGCGCGGAATCCGGTCCAGCAATACCGCCGAGCCGCCGCCCTGGAACACCCGCTTGCCGGTGATCAGTTCGAGCAGAACCAGGCCGGCGGCGAAGACGTCGATCTTCTCGCTGACGATACGCTCGGTGATGTATTCCGGCGCCATGTAAGCCGGCGTGCCGACCAGCCGATCGCGGTCTTCGCGGCCGGTCTCCGGCACCCGAGAGGCGATGCCGAAGTCCATGACCCGCGGCGTGCCCTGGCTGTCGACGAGGATGTTCGAGGGCTTGAGATCGCGGTGGATCACGCCCAGCGAATGGGCCTTGGCCACGGCATCGAGCACCTGGCGCATCAGGTCCGCGGCGCGCGGCTTCGGTATCGATCCTTCGGCTTGCAGCATCTCCAGGAGGCTGCGGCCGTCGACGTATTCGAAGACCAGATAGAGGTCGCCATCCTGCTCGCCGGCATCGTAGATCGGAACGACGTTCGGATGCCGCAGCTTGCTGACCACCCGCGCCTCATCCAGGAACGAGGCATTGTGCTCGATGTCGCGACTGCCGAAATGCAGCGTCTTGATCGCCACTTCCCGCTCGAGATGCGGATCCCAGGCAAGATAGACCACGCTCTGGGAACCGCGCCCCAACTCGCGGCGAATCTCGAAACGGCCAATGGTCTCTATCATGGCGGGAATTCTAATGGTCAGGCACGTTGAAAACGATTGAAAAGTCTCACCACAAAGATATTGGGGCTTGCCTCGGTTTTTCGGCTTCCAACCCAGGGGCATTATGCCGCCAATTGCTGCCCATGCTGAGTGCTGATCCAGTCTCCGGGAATTGTGCTGGCGCGACGTGGCCGAGCATGGGATGTCGACCTCTCCGGTTGTAGAAGGGTTCGATGCACTCGAACAGGTCGGCCTTGCTTCAGACTGTTGGAGAAGCACATGCGGGTACACTCCCACAATTCCGACTCACCATCGATCCCCTCAAACTGACGACACCATGAGCCTGATTCCCTTCACCGCCGCCAAGGCCACGCTGCTCGATTCCGCGCACCCGATCAAGGACATCGAAGACATCGACACCGCCCTCGCCTTCGGCCGTGCCCTGGCCGAGAACATCGTTTCGCCGCTGACGGTGCCGCCTTTCGCCAATGCCGCGATGGACGGCTACGCATTGCGCGCGGCCGATGTCGCAGTGGCCGGCACGCGACTGCCGGTGAGCCAGCGCGTCGCCGCCGGCGAAGTCGCCGTGCCGCTGCTGCCGGGCACCGCGGCGCGCATCTTCACCGGCGCCCAGGTGCCCGACGGCGCCGATACCGTGGTCATGCAGGAATACTGCACCCCGGAGGGCGACGGCGTGGTCGTCGACGCCACACCGGCGGCAGGCGAACACGTCCGTCTCGCCGGCTCCGATCTACGCCAGGGCCAGAAGATCCTCGCTGCCGGCAGCCGGCTCTCGGCGGCGGCGCTCGGTCTCGCGGCCTCGGTCGGCATCGCCCGCCTGCCGGTGTTCCGGCGCCTGCGCGTCGCCATCTTCTTCACCGGTTCCGAACTGAGCACGCCCGGCGAGCCGCTGACGCCGGGCCACATCTACAACTCCAACCGCTACGTGATGCGCGGCTTTCTCGACGACCTCGGCGCCGAAATCATCGACCTCGGCATCATCCGCGACGATCGCGCCGCCACCCGCGCCGCGCTGCGCGAGGCGGCGGCACAGGCCGACGTCATCGTCACCAGCGGCGGCATGTCGGAAGGCGACGAGGACCACGTCACCGCGGCGGTGAAAGCCGAAGGCCGCATCGATGTCTGGAAGATCGCCGCCAAGCCCGGCAAGCCGCTGGCCTTCGGCGCGGTCAGGAGCGACGCGCGCGAAGCCGTTTTCATCGGCCTGCCGGGCAATCCGGTCTCGGTGTGGGCCGGCATGTTGACGCTGGTGTCGCCCTTCCTGCGCCGCTGCCAGGGCCACAGCCGCATCGAGCCTGACATGCAGAGCCTGCGTGCCGACTTCGCCTATACGGTCAAGGGCAACCGCATGGAATTCGTGCGCGTGCGCCGCAACGGCCGCGGCGGTCTCGACATCTATCCGACGCAGGATTCGGCGATCATCTCGTCGGCCGTCTGGGCCGACGGCCTGGCGCCGATCGCGGCCGGCACCCGGGTATCGCCCGGTGACACGGTCGATTTCCTGCCCGGCCCGGCCTGGCAGCCATGATCGAGCGGCCGCGCCGCTGGCTGAACGTGATCCTGCGCGGCCTGCATCTGGCCGCTGTGATCGCGCTCGGCGCCGCCATCCTCGGCGCGCCGGTCGACCTGCGCCAAAGCGCGATCGCGACGCTGGTCACCGGCCTCGGCATGCTGGTGCTCGACGTCTGGGGCAACCCGGACCACTTGCGCAAGGCCGCTGGCCTGTCGGTCATCGGCAAGCTCGTTCTCGTCGGCTGGATGGCCGTCGACGCCGACCACCGCCTGCTGCTGTTCTGGCTGATCGTGGTCGGCTCGGCCGTGTTCGCCCACGCGCCGGCATCGTTCCGGCACGCGGTCCTGATCAGAAGTCGCTGAAAGGCTGCACCGCCACCGAGTCGCCGACGGCGATGCCGGCGCACTCCTCCGGCAGCACGATGTAGCAGTTGGCTTCCGACATCGAGCGCAGCACGCCCGAGCCCTGGTGGCCCGCCAGCCTGACCTTCCAGACGCCCTGCTCCTCGAACAGCACGCCGCGCGGATACTCGCGCCGCCCCGGCCACTTGCGCATGGCCGAGACGCAAGGCACCTGGAACAGCGGCCGCTGCGGCAGCGGTGCCACGCCCATCAGCTTGAGCAAGGCGTCGAGCACGATCTGATGGAGGTTCACCATCACCGCCACCGGATTGCCCGGCAGGCCGAACAGCCAGGCCTGGTGGCCATCGGCAGCGATGCGGCCGAAGGCCATCGGCCGTCCGGGCTTGATGTTGATTTTCCAGAACCTCACCGCACCGAGGCGGTTCACGATGTCCTTGACATAGTCGGCCTCGCCCACGGAAACGCCGCCGGTAGTGAGGATGACATCAGCCTGCGCGGCCGCTTCGCGGAAACCCTGTTCCATGGCCGCCGGTTCGTCGCGCACCAAACCCATGTCCAGCAGTTCGACGCCGAGTTGGCTGAGCGCGCCGTAGAGCGTGTAGCGGTTGCTGTCATAGACCTCGCCCGGCGCCAGCGCCCGGCCGATCGACGCCAGCTCGTCGCCGGTCGAGAAGAAGGCCACGCGCAGCCGCCGGCATACCGTCACCTCGGAGAAGCCCAGCGAGGCCAGCAAGCCCAATTCCGCCGCCCCAATGCGCTTGCCAGCGGCCAGCGCCGGCCGGCCCTTGCCCAGGTCCTCGCCGGCCCGGCGCAGATTCTGGCCGGCCTTCTGGCCGGCCGGAATACGCACGCGGTCGCGTTCGACGGTCGCTACTTCCTGCACCACCACGGTATCGGCGCCGCGCGGGATCACCGCGCCGGTCATGATCCGCACCGCCTGGCCCGAACCGACGACGCCGGAGAATGCGCCGCCGGCAAGCGCCGTGCCGACCACCTCCAGTGAAGTTTCCCCGGCCGCCGCCAGGTCTGCCGCCCGAACGGCATAACCGTCCATGGCCGAATTGTCGTGGGCGGGCACGTCGAACGGCGCCACCACGTCGCGCGCCAGCACGCGGCCCAGGGCGGCACGAACCGACACCTGCTCACGGCCGCCGGGCGGCTCTACCGCATCCAGTATCAGTTGCCGCGCCTGCTCGACGCTGAGGGCGGATTCGCCGCCATAGCTTTCTCTCTCTGCCATCGGATTCACTCCTGGAGGTCGCAATCGTCACTGCGGAAAGAGTATCAGGTTTCAGGTCGGCTGCCGCCA
Organism: Rhodocyclaceae bacterium; assembly: GCA_041480065.1. Classification (GTDB taxonomy): domain Bacteria; phylum Pseudomonadota; class Gammaproteobacteria; order Burkholderiales; family Rhodocyclaceae; genus Fen-999. The sequence continues at coordinate 7,133 of JBGOZF010000005.1, read as the reverse complement.
GCGAGCAAGCCGACGCAGCCAGGCTTGCAAGACACCCGGCAACCCCTATAATGGATATACATCAATGTATATCTACGCGAGGAGGCATCATGAATCTGCTTGTGGCAAAGTGGGGCAACAGCCTGGCCCTGCGCATTCCTGCGGATGTCGTGCGCAGCTTCGGCATCAAGGAAGGCGACAGCGTGAAAGCCTGCCTGACCGTGGATGGCGGGCTGACCATCCGCCCGGCGACATGGGACCGCAAGGCCTACGCGCAAGAATTGGCAGCCGCACGCGCGGCAATGCCGATGGGCCAGTCGGTGATGGACGAAGTGCGGCGCGGGGGGCGCTACTGATGGTGTATGTCGACACCAGCGTGCTGGTGGCGCTGCATCTCAACGAACCCAGGAGCGTCGATGTAGCCCGCTGGTACGGCGCCTGCGCCGACGAACTGGTGTCGGCCATGTGGTGCGTCACCGAATTCGCCAGTGCCCTGAGCATCAAGCAGCGTACCGGCCAGATTACCGAGGCAGAAGGGCTGGCGGCTTGGCAGCGTTTCGAGCGCCTTTGCGCCAATGACCTGCAATTGCTCCGGGTGGAGCCCACCACCTTTCACCGGGCTGCCCTGCTGACGCGGGATGCTGCCAGCGGCCTGCGCGCCGGCGACTCTCTGCATCTGGCCGCCGCGCTCGAAATCAAGGCCAGGAGCATGGCAACCCTGGACGACGTGCTGGCAAAGAATGCCAAGCGACAAAGAATGAGATTAGCGATGCGCTGATCACCGGCGATTGGACGCCAGACGTCCCCAAGCCGACGATGCCCGGCCCATCATATGCGGGTTTGTTTCTGGTGCGGCACCCGGATTCGAACTGGGGACCTACCGCTTACAAGTGGTCTCGTATCGACCATTCACCCACGTTGATCGGCGATGACCGCCACCCCGCAACCCTGATCCCAACAGCTTATCCACAGCTTGAGCACAAGTTATTTGCGTTGCTATGAATTGATCTGAATTCCATAATCCTGCTTACAAAGTGGACGGATTTCACACAAAGTAGTGTCGCCCATCCACAAGCCGCTTCTGATCCGCCTTCTTGTTGACGTTGAACTTGCGGCGAGCCGTCCCTTACCACCAACCACAGTGGCGGTCCACAACGAGCGAGCCCCGGGAATCCAGCAGCCTAATTCACGGCTCGGACACTGCGTCATCTATGGTCCCGATCCCAGGTAACGGAAGCACTTCGACACTCTGGCCTAGCCTCTTGCACGGTGTAGAATTCCTATCTTTCATAGAATGATATGCGCCATGAGTGATGAGGAAGTCAATGTCGCCGCATTCTTGAAACTAATACGCTATGCCGAGCACAAGTCCGATGACGACCGTGTGTACTTCCTCCTATATGGCGGGCAGCAGAGTTTTGTGGACACCAGCAAGCATCCCAACAAGGCCATCGCGGCCTGGGGCCGGACGTCGACTGCGGCCGGGGCCTACCAGATCCTGTACTCGACCTGGAAGGAGGCCAAGGACAAGGGCGTGGTGATCGATTTCAGCAAGGCCGCGCAGGATACGCTGGCGATCAGCAAGCTGCACAGTCGCGGTGCCTGGCCCTATGTCATCAAGGGCGACATCGAAAATGCCATTCCGCGCCTGCGGCAGGAGTGGACATCGATGCCCGGCGCGGCGCAGTCGAACCTGAGCATGGGCGCGGCAAGGAAACAGTTCGACAAGTACGTTGCAGAACAGGCAGACAAGAAATGAAGGCCGCCGCTCGTTTGTTCGTCGTCATGGCGCTCGTGGCCGCGGCGCCGGCGATGTCGAAGGAGAATGCGTCGCCGTCGCCCGGCCCCATGCTGACCGGGCATCTGAAGTGCGGCGAAGCGCAACTGACGGCGCAAACCCAGTATCTCGACGTGCCCAGCCGGGACAGACAGGTCCTGACGCAGACGCTGGAGTTGACGAACCCCGGCAAGGGCACGACGAAGCTCGCCCATGATGGTCGCGTCTTCAGGCAGCCATTCCTCAAGGACACGCCCGTACTCGATGCATCGGCCACTGGCTGGGCGTGCCTCGAAGGAACCGGCGGCAAGCGCTACGTCTATGTGCTCTATACCTGTACCGAAAGCCCCGCCCGGCCGCGGTGCGCAGGGACGAAGCGCGAGTGGCCTCGCCTCTTCGACACCGAGGGAGCGCCGCTGAACGCGCGCTACCCGCACAGCGGCTCGCGCACCCCTGCGTTGATGAAGAAGCTCGGCCTCGGACACTACCTCAGTGAGGGCGTTTCCCTGGAGGATGTGACGGAGTAGTCGACGCTTTGCGCCGATCACCATGGGCTGCCTCTGAAACATTGGAGGCGTGGCGCGTCTCGAGGAAGGTCAGCAGCGCCCGGGAGGGTGGGCCGAAATTGATCGCTCCACTCAAGGGCGACGAATGATCGGTCGGATCGTTGGGCTGTAGCTGGAAGCCACGCCAGCCTGGTCTTCTGCTCGCATCCTATGGACGCGATCCATCGTCGATAGGGTAACGGCTGGCCGCCAGAAACCACCGCCAGCCCCGTCGGTTGATAGAGACTGATTACAAAGTGGTTACATGATTCCGGAGTACCCAGAAACGACAAAGGCTTGCGCAATGCAAGCTCTTGATTTATTGGTGCCGGCACCCGGATTCGAACTGGGGACCTACCGCTTACAAGGCGGTTGCTCTACCAACTGAGCTATGCCGGCGCAGGCGCGATTGTAAGGCTTTCGCGGGGCTCCCGCCGGCCCGGTCCGGACGGGAAACCGCGCCGGGTATTTCGACCATCCAAGCCCCTGAATCGACTGGACTTTCGGAGAACCATGACCTACTATATCTAGTGGCATGCACCTTGCTGGGCTACTAGAGGACTTTGTAAGGTACTGTTTTTACAGCATGAAAAATATGACTCTTCCCAACTTACAGCGAGAGGATTATGCTTTCGCGCCATACCTGCAACAACCCTCGGACACAAAGATGACAACAGAAAGCCCGATCTCCGGAGAAATCGTTCCCATTCAGCAACTTGGCCTGCCCCTGGCGCAGGAGATCTCCGGCGAGGTGCTGATCGAGAAGTATGCCAAAGGCAATGAGCGCAGCGTGCACGACGTGCGCGACCGCGTCGCCCGCGCGCTGGCGGCCATCGAGGCCGAAGACAAGCGTGCCTTCTGGCAGGAACGATTCCTCGATGCCCAGGAGAACGGCTTCGTGCCCGCCGGCCGCATCAACTCGGCCGCCGGCACCGATCTGTGCGCGACGCTGATCAACTGTTTCGTGCAACCCGTCGGCGACTCGATCTCCGAGATCGTCGATGGCCGTCCCGGCATTTACACCGCCCTCTTGCAGGCCGCCGAAACCATGCGCCGCGGCGGTGGCGTCGGCTACGACTTCTCGACCATCCGGCCGATCGGCGCCCACGTCAAGGGCACGCAGTCGCGCGCCTCCGGCCCCGTCTCCTACATGCGCGTGTTCGACCGCTCGTGCGAGACCGTCGAGTCCGCCGGCAGCCGGCGCGGCGCCCAGATGGGCGTGCTGCGCTGCGACCACCCTGACATCGAGACCTTCATCCACGCCAAGGATGCCGGTGACCTCACCAACTTCAACATCTCGATCGGCGTCACCGACGCCTTCATGAGCGCCGTCGAAGCCGACGGCGAGGTCGAGCTGACCCATCGCGCCGAGCCCTCGGCCGACATCAAGCAGGCCGGCGCCTACCAGCGCGAGGACGGTCTCTGGGTGTACCGCAAGCTCAAGGCGCGCGACTTGTGGGACCAGATCATGCGCTCGACCTACGACCACGCCGAGCCGGGCATCCTGTTCCTCGACCGCATCAACCGCGACAACAACCTCAACTACTGCGAGACCATCGAAGCGACCAACCCGTGCGCCGAACAGCCGCTGCCGCCCTACGGCTGCTGCTGCCTGGGTTCGATCAATCTGACCCGCTTCATCCAGCATCCCTTCGACGACAAGGCCGAGTTCGACTACGCCAGCTTCGGCCGAGTCGTAGACGATTCCGTGCGCATGCTCGACAACGTGCTCGATGTCACCCACTGGCCGCTGCCGCAGCAAAATGCCGAAGCTCAGGCCAAGCGTCGCATCGGCCTCGGTTACACCGGCCTCGGCGATGCCCTGATCATGCTGCGCCTCAAGTACGACACCGCCGAAGCGCGTGCCATGGCGACGAAGATTTCCGAATACATGCGCGACCGCGCCTACCTCGCCTCGGTCGAACTGGCCAAGGAGCGCGGTGCCTTCCCGCTGTTCAGCGCCGACCTCTATCTCTCCGGCAGCAGCTTCGCCTCGCGCCTGCCCGCCGAGATCAAGGATCAGATCCGCAAGCACGGCCTGCGCAACTCGCACCTGCTGTCGATCGCCCCCACCGGCACCATCAGCCTCGCCTTCGCCGACAACGCCTCCAACGGCATCGAGCCGCCCTTCTCCTGGACCTACACGCGCAAGAAGCGCATGGTCGACGGCACCTTCAAGGAGTACGCGGTCGAGGACTACGCCTGGCGCTACTACAAGCACCTCGGCGCCGATGTCAGCCAGTTGCCGGCCTATTTCATCACCGCCCTCGAGATTTCCGCCCAGGCGCACAAGGACATGGTCGCCGCCGTGGCGCCGTATATCGACACCGCGATCTCCAAGACCGTCAACGTGCCTGAGGACTACCCCTACGCGGAGTTCGAGAACCTCTATCTCGACGCCTGGAAGGCCGGCCTCAAGGGCCTCGCCACCTACCGTCCGAACAAGGTGCTCGGCGCCGTGCTCTCGGTGGAACCGGCAACGCAGAAGAAGCCGCAGGACGTCACCATCGACTGCGCCAACAGGCGCCTGGCGATCGGCTCGCTGCCGGCTCCGGTGCTGGCGTCCTTGCGCTGGCCCGGGCGGCCGCGCCTGACCAACGGCAACACGGCCTGGACCTACATGATCGAGACGCCGCTCGGCGAGTTCGCCCTCTTCGTCGGCCAGACCGAGAACGGCCATGCCCGGCCGGTGCCCTTCGAGGTCTGGGTCAACGGCACCGAGCAGCCGCGCAGCCTGGGCGCCGTCGCCAAGACCATCTCCATGGACATGCGCGCCAACGACAAGGCCTTCCTCAAGCTCAAGCTCGACGTGCTGGCCCGTACCGTCGGCGACGCGCCGTTCGAAATGCCCTTCCCGCCGCTGGGCGAGAAGAAGATGATGCCCGGATCCGTCGCCGCCATGGCGCAGGTGGTGCGCTACCGTTGCGAGCAGCTCGGCGCCCTCGAAGGCGAAGGCCCGACGCCCGTGCTCGACGCCATGTTCTCGCGCGACGAGCCGAAGACCGGCACCGACGGCACCCTGTCGTGGACCGTGGATATCGTGAACCCCGCCGCCAACGAGGAATTCGTCCTCGGCCTGAAGGAAATCACGCTGCCCGATGGCGTCACCCGCCCCTACTCGGTCTGGCTCTCCGGCAACTACCCGCGCGCCCTCGACGGCCTGACCAAGCTGCTCTCGCTCGACATGCGCGTGCTCGACCCGGCCTGGATCGGCATGAAGCTGCGCAAGCTCACCAACTATGCCGAGCCGCTGGGCGACTTCATGGCCCGCGTGCCCGGCAGCCAGAAGCAGCAGAACTGGCCCTCGACCGTCGCCTACATCGCCCGACTGATCATGCACCGCTACACCATGCTCGGCATCCTCGACGACAACGGCTACCCGACGCGCGAGATGGGCATCCTGGAAACCCCGCGCGAAAAAGGCGAACTCAAGGTCACCCAGGGTTCGCTGTGCGCCGAGTGCGGCAACATGACGGTAATCCGCAAGGACGGCTGCGACTTCTGCACGGCCTGCGGTGCGGTGGGGAGTTGCGGCTGAGCGGCAGCGAAAGGCGCGCGGCGATCCTGTGGATTGGCGCAGGACGCCAAACAGCAGATCGGTGAAAGGCCGGACCAAGCAACCGCGTACGCTGAAGTACCGGTCCCGCCACGACAGCAACCAAAGCCCCAGGCGCCAGCGCCTGGGGCTTTTTCATATGCCTGCGTTCACCACAAGATGGTCCTTGTGTTGCCAAGCAATCATGCGCTGATGATGTCTGCTGCTGAGAAGTCATCGTCCACGTTCAGTGGAAGCAGTCTTCCGATTGCCTCCGAATAGCCGGAGAGAAACCGCCAAGGATGCTGACGGAAGCGTCGGGTCTTCGGCCTTATGCAAAGCTTTGCATAAGGCCGATTATGCCAAGGTATCGATTATGGGAAGCAGCAGGTCGGAAGGCATGTCAGACGCTGGCAGTCAGCGGGAGACGCGAATTCCGACCTTGGCATAATCACAACGCTCTCAGGAAGTTGATCAGCGAGTCGGGCGCCCGGTAACGCCGGATCGTAGTTTCCGGTTGGTGAAGCTTGGCGAGGGCGCGTTCCTTCATTGACAGATCCGCCTCGACGTATTGATGGGTCATTGCCGGACCTTCGTGTCCGAGCCAGAGCGCGATTACACTGATATCGACACCGGCTTGCAACAGATGCATCGCCGTCGTGTGCCGGATCGTGTGCGGCTGGCTGCGTGGCCCCCGCACCTCGACGCTGGAAAGTAGGGTTCATAACGGTCTCCTGAAGTGGAATCATTACTTCAGGAGACCGTTGAAATTATGTCGAGCCCCAGATTGGCTCAGTCGCTGACAACCGGCTTGTCGCCAACATCTCGGAATCTACGACTGAGTTGCTTTCCATAATCGACGCCTTGGCATAATCGGCCATTGCCGCCGTTGGCGTCGGGTCAGTTGAGTGGCCGGTGTCGTGCGGTTTGCCGCCGTTGCGGCACCAAGGCTACCGAAGGGCCGCTTCCTTCATCGGCGAATGAGTGCTCGGTGCCCATTCCTGCCCGATGACATATGGAAGCCGACAGGCCGCTGTGCGCCGATTAGCCGCCATTGATTTCAACGTCGTAGCTGAGGGGCCGCCCGGCGCCGCAGGCGACGGGGAACCGAGAAGCGCAGCTTCTCGGCGGTCCCCTCGAAGCGATGGTTAGCCTTGGCGAATTCACATACTAAGTGCAACACGATCTCCCAAGAGTGGGGTGAGCTGGTGTAGAAGCGAGTCTTCTTCTCCACCAAGAAAAGGAAACTTGCCATGACCTACCGCCAGCTCACCGCCGAGGACAGATATATTATCTC
>JBGOZF010000004.1:0-99701 GCA_041480065.1 Rhodocyclaceae bacterium | reverse complement strand
TGGTCTTTTCCGCCGCCGAAACCGTGAGCAAGCCATCGGCGTCGATGGCGAAGGTGACGCGGATGCGCGCCGCGCCCGCCGTCATGGGCGGGATGCCGCGCAATTCGAACCGCGCGAGCGACCGGTTCTCGTCGGCCAATTCCCGCTCGCCCTGGACGACGTGGACCATCATCGCGCTCTGTCCGTCTTGATAGGTCGTGAACTCCTCCGCCTCGGCGACCGGGATCGGGGTGTTGCGCGGGATGATCTTCTCGACGATTCCGCCCATGGTCTCGATGCCGAGGCTGAGCGGAATCACGTCGAGCAGCAGCCAGTCATCGCCGGCGGCTCGGTTGCCGGCCAGCAGGTTGGCCTGGGTCGCGGCGCCCAGCGCCACCACCTTGTCCGGGTCGAGATTGTTGAGCGGCTCCTGGCCGAAATATTCGGCGACGGCGCGCTGTACCTGCGGCATGCGCGTGGCACCGCCGACCATGACGACGCCCTTGACCCGGTCCGGCGTCAGGCCGGCGTCGCGCAGCGCCTTGCGGGTCGGGCCGATGGTCTTTTGCACCAGGGTCTTGGTGATCTCGGCGAACACTTCGGTCGTCAGTCTGAGATCGACGAACTCGCCGGTCGACAGCTTGGCCGTGATCGGCGCCTCGGCATTCAGGGTCAGGTATTCCTTGGCTTCGCGTGCGCGCGCCTGCAGGAGCCGCGCGTCCTGGGCCGACACGGGGGAAAGTTTCGCCTGTTCGATGATCCAGCAGAACACTCGGTGATCGAAGTCGTCGCCGCCCAGCGCCGAATCGCCGCCGGTGGCAAGCACCTGAAACACGCCAGTGGCGAGTTTGAGAACGGAAATGTCGAATGTGCCACCGCCGAGATCGAACACCGCGTAGATGCCCTCGGCGCCGTTGTCCAGGCCGTAGGCGATCGCCGCCGCGGTCGGCTCGTTGAGCAGGCGCAGAACGTTGAGGCCGGCGAGCCGCGCAGCGTCCTTGGTCGCCTGGCGTTGGGCATCGTCGAAGTAGGCCGGCACGGTGATGACCGCACCGGTCAACTGACCGCCTAGTGCTACCTCAGCACGCGCGCGCAGGGCCTTGAGGATGTCGGCTGAGACTTCGACCGGTGACTTGATGCCCTGCACGGTGCGCACGCGCACCATGCCGTCGCCATCGATGAAGTCGTAGGGCATGGCCTCGATGTGGGCGATGTCCTGGCGACCGCGACCCATGAAGCGCTTGACCGAACTGATGGTATTGCGCGGATCGATGGCCTGCCTGGCCTGGGCCTCGTAACCGACTTCGACGGCCCCGCCCTCGCCGTAATGCACCACGGACGGCAGCAGCGGCCGCCCCAGTTCGTCGTTGAGAACGACCGACATGCCGCTGCGGACTGTCGCGACAAGGGAGTTGGTGGTGCCGAGGTCGATGCCGACGGCCAAGCGATGTTCGTGCGGAGCCGCGGATTGACCTGGCTCGGCGATTTGCAGGAGGGCCATGTTTCTGTCTTGTTGGTTATGCCTCTGCCGCGGCAAGGGCATCGTCGATTTCGTGAAGCAGCTTTTCCTTGAACATCAACTGGCGCACGATCTGTGCCGCCAGTGCGTAATCCCGGTCCGCGTCGAGTGCCCGGGCAAGCGCACCGTGTTGTCCGGCCATCTCGGCACGCAGGCCGCGGTGGAATGCCTCCAGCCGGTCGATGTCGGCGGCTTGTCGAGCCTCTTCGACGCTCTCGCGCGACTCCATCTGCTGCACCAGGAATTCCATCGGCATCGCCGTGTTGCGCTCGATCTCGGGATCGTGCCCGACCAGGCGCAGCAGGTACTCGGCGCGTTTGAGCGGACTCTTCAGGGTCAGATAGGCTTCGTTGACGCGCGTCGCCCACTGCATCGCCAGGCGGCGTTCGGACTCGCCCAGGTGGGCATGCTTGTCCGGATGTACGCGACTTTGAATATCCTGGTACACACGCTCCAGTTCGGCTTCATCGAGGCTCTGTCGCCGCATCAGGCCGAGAAGCTCGAAGTGATCCTTGGTGAAGTGTTCGAGATCGAAACTCGTCATGACGGCTCACTGGCTCAAACGGTAAAGCTCTCGCCGCAGCCGCACTGATCCTTGATGTTGGGATTGTTGAACTTGAAGCCTTCGTTGAGGCCTTCCTTGGTGTAATCGAGCTCGGTGCCGTCGATGTAAGGCAGGCTTCTCGGGTCGACCAGTACCTTGAGGCCTTGCGTCTCGAAAACGATGTCCTCGTCTTCGGCGGCATCGGCGAACTCGAGCTTGTAGGCCATGCCGGAACAGCCGGATGTCTTCACACCCAGGCGGATGCCGATGCCCTTGCCGCGCTTGGAGAGAAAGTTGGCCACGTGCCTGGCCGCGCTTTCGGTCATTGTGATCATTGGATTCAGGCTCCCTGCTTCTTCTTGTAGTCGGCCACGGCCGCCTTGATGGCGTCCTCGGCCAAAATGGAACAATGGATCTTCACCGGCGGCAGCGCCAGTTCCTCGGCGATCTGGGTGTTCTTGATGTCGAGGGCCTGATCGAGCGTCTTGCCCTTGACCCATTCGGTCACCAGCGAACTCGAAGCGATGGCCGAACCGCAGCCGTAGGTCTTGAACTTGGCGTCCTCGATGACGCCATCCTTGCCGACCTTGATCTGCAGCTTCATGACGTCGCCGCAGGCAGGCGCGCCGACCATGCCGGTGCCGACGCCCGCGTCGTCCTTTTCAAACGAGCCGACATTGCGCGGATTTTCGTAGTGGTCGATGACCTTGGTGCTATATGACATGTTGCTGGTCTCCTTCTGCGCCTGTCTAGGCAGGTTTCAATGTGCCGCCCATTGCACGGTATTCAGATCGATGCCGTCCTTGTACATCTCCCACAAGGGCGACAACTCGCGCAGCTTGGCGATCTTGGTGTGCAGCAGCTTGATCGTGTAATCGATTTCCTCTTCGGTGGTGAAACGGCCGAGGGTGAAACGGATCGAACTGTGCGCCAGTTCATCGGAACGACCCAGCGCCCGCAGCACGTACGAGGGCTCGAGGCTCGCCGATGTACATGCGGAACCGCTGGACACCGCGATGTCCTTGATCGCCATCATCAGCGATTCGCCTTCGACGTAGGCGAAGCTGATATTGAGATTATGCGGCACGCGCTGCTGCATGTCGCCATTCACGTACACCGCCTCGATGTCGAGCAAACCCTTGAGCAGCCGGTCGCGCAGCATGCGCATGCGCTCGTTCTCGGTCGCCATTTCCTCGCGGGCGATGCGAAAGGCTTCGCCCATGCCGACGATCTGGTGCGTCGGCAGCGTGCCCGAGCGCATGCCGCGCTCGTGACCGCCGCCGTGCATCTGCGCCTCCAGGCGCACGCGCGGCTTGCGGCGCACAAAAAGTGCGCCGATGCCCTTGGGACCGTAGGTCTTGTGCGCCGAGAACGACATCAGGTCGACCTTGATCTTCGAAAGGTCGATCGGCATCTTGCCGGTAGCCTGGGCCGCGTCGACGTGGAAGATGGTGCCTGCTTCACGGCAGATCTCACCGAACGCGGCAATCGGCTGGATGACGCCGATCTCGTTGTTCACCGCCATCACCGACGCCACCACCGTATCGGGACGCAAGGCCGCCTTGAACTGATCGATCGTGACCAGGCCGTCCTCGCCCGGATTGATATACGTGACCTCGAAACCTTCGCGTTCGAGTTCCTTGCAGGTATCCAGCACTGCCTTGTGTTCGGTGGTGACGGTGATGATGTGCTTGCCCTTGGTGCCGGCATAGAAGTGCGCCGCGCCCTTGATCGCCAGGTTGTTCGACTCGGTGGCGCCTGAGGTCCAGATGATCTCCTTCGGGTCGGCCTTGACCAGCGCAGCAACCTGGTTGCGGGCTTCCTCGACCGCGGCCTCGGCTTCCCAGCCGAACGAATGCGAACGCGAGGCCGGATTGCCGAAATGCTCGGTCAGATACGGAATCATCTTCGCGGCCACTCGCGGGTCCACCGGTGTGGTCGCGGAGTAGTCGAGATAGATGGGCAGCTTCAACATCGTCGTTTCTCCTTAGCCGGCCAGCGCAGCCAGCCTTTTCAATTGAAATACCGTCTGGGCAAGCGCGTTCAGGAAATCGCCCACCTCTTGTGCCGTCGTTTCCCGGCCCAGGCTCACGCGCACGGCACCGCGCGCAAGTCCCGGTGCGACACCCATGGCGGTGAGCACATGGGAAGGCCGCGGATTCGCGCTGGAACAGGCGGCACCGCTGGCCACGGCAAATCCCGCACGGTCGAGCTTTGCCACCAGAGTTTCGCCTTCGACGCCAGAAAGCGAAAAATACACGGTGTTGGGCAGGCGTTCGGCGCCCAGGCTGAAAATGGCCGCGCCCTGCGCGGTCAGGCCGCGCTCCAGTTCGACGCGCAGGCCGCGCAGGCGTTCCGCGGTCTCTCTTAGATCAGCGATCGCCAATTCGCAGGCAACACCAAAACCGACGATGGCGGGAACGTTTTCCGTGCCCGAACGCAAGCCGCGCTCGTGGCCACCGCCGGAAATCAGTGGAGCCAGTTCCAGGCGTTTGTCGACCACCAGCGCGCCGGCGCCTTTGGGGCCACCGATTTTGTGCGATGAGACAGTGAGCGCGTGAACACCGCTGTCATTGAGCACGCGGAAGTTGACGGGCATCTTCCCAAGCGCCTGCACGGCATCGGTATGGAACCATGCGCGGGTCGAACGGGCGGCTTCCGCCAGGCCGGCGACATCCTGAATGACGCCGGTCTCGTTGTTGGCGAGCATCACCGAAATCAGCTTGGGTCGATACTGCAGGATGTCGAGGTAATCCTCGACGGCGACGCACCCCTGCGCATCGACGGCAATTTCGCGGGCTTGCCAGCCGGACCGCTCCAGCGATCGGGCGGGTTCGCGCACACAGGGATGTTCGATGGCCGAGATCGCCACGACGCCCGGCCGATCCAACGCCGCCGCACCCTTGATGAACAGGTTGTTGGCTTCCGAGCCACCGCTGACGAAGACCACCTCCGTCGGATGTGCTCCGACCGCAGCGGCCACCTTCGCCCGCGCTTCGTCGATCGCTGCGCGGGCCGCGCGACCGTATTCGTGGCGGCTGGAAGCATTACCGAAGCGCTGCGAGAACCAAGGCAGCATCGCCTCCAGCGCCAGCGGATGGACAGGCGTAGTGGCGTTGAAGTCGAGGTAAACGGGCGCGAACACGGCGGGCCTTGCTAGACGCTGGCGGCGACCGGAATCCGGCGTACGGGCCGGCGGGCGGGCTGTTCCTTTTCGATGGCAGCCACACAGGCGGCGTTGTTGCGCTGTTCGTTGACCAGTTCGCTCAGATGCACGGCAGTCAGGTAGTCGAACATGCGCTGATTCAGGCTCGTCCAAAGGGTATGCGTCATGCACGGATGATCGTCCTGGCAATTGCCTTTGCCGCCGCACTGGGTCGCATCGAGCGTCTCGTCAACCGCGCGGATGATGTCGGCAACCGACATCTGCTCCATCGGCCGCGCCAGGCAGTAACCGCCGCCGGGACCGCGAACGCTGGCGACGAGGCTATGACGGCGCAGTTTGCCGAATAGCTGTTCCAGATAAGAGAGGGAAATCTTCTGGCGCTCGGCAATACCGGCCAACGTGACCGGCCCCGTGTGCTGGCGCAAGGCCAGGTCGATCATAGCCGTTACTGCAAAACGCCCTTTCGTCGTCAGTCTCATTTGGGGTACCTCATGTCTCTGTTAATGGGAACGGCACTATAATACCCGACCGTCTTAATCAAGTATATTTTAACCTGCCCAGCTAGTCAACTATCTTCGAGAGATATTTTGGATCGAACTTATCTGCGGTCGCCACATCATCTTCCACTGAGACGCCACAGCGCTCAATGTACCTGAGCAGCGCCTCGATGCGGCGATCGGTTTCGACGGCATGGTCGAGCAGACCATGGATGGCTAACGACACCGGGTCATCTTCGCTCCGGCTGACCGCATACGCGGAGAAACCCATTTGGACAGCCTTCTGCTGGCGCGCCTGATCATGGCCGGGTTCGACGATGCGCGCGGGAATGCCCACGGCCGTGGCGCCCGGCGGCACATCGCGAACAACGACAGCGTTCGATCCCACCTTGGCCCCCTCGCCCACGGTAATCGGCCCCAGGACCTTGGCACCGGCTCCTACGACCACACCTCTGGCAAGGGTCGGGTGCCGCTTGCCCTTGGTCCAGGAGGTGCCTCCAAGCGTCACGCCGTGATACAGCGTGCACTCATCGGCAATTTCCGCCGTTTCACCGATCACCACTCCCATGCCGTGGTCGATGAACACTCGCTGGCCGATGGTCGCGCCCGGATGGATCTCGATGCCGGTGATCCAGCGGGTGAAATGCGAAAGCACGCGCGCCAGCCAGCGCAGTCGCTGGCCCCACAGCCAGTGCGACAGACGGTGCAGCGTCAATGCGTGGAAACCCGGATAGCAGGTAAGCACCTCCCAGGTCGTCCTGGCGGCCGGATCCCGTTCGAAAACACAGGCGATATCTTGACGAATACGGGCGAACATGTCCGGCTACCGATAATTAGAGAGTTCTGAAATATTAGAAATCCTGAGTCCCGGGGTCAACTTACTTCTCGAAGGAGGACAGCATCCCGCGCAGGATGTTGACCTCTTCCTTTTCCAGTCGGGCTCGGGAAAACATGCGCCGCATGCGGGGAATCAGGCGTTTCGGTTGCCCGGGATCGAGGAAACCGCTGCCAACCGCCGCTCTTTCAAGGTGGTCCACCAAAGCCTCGACTTCCTCGTGGCTGGCCGGGGCGCCGGCCTCGGAAACCGGCGGTGGCGCGCCAACATCGACTGCGGCCAGGCGCAATTCATACGCGAGGATCTGCACCGCTTGCGCAAGGTTCAGCGACCGGTAATCCGGACTGGTCGGAATCAGCGCCCATTGCCGACACAAGGCCACCTCGTCGTTCGACAGTCCCGCCGTCTCGTTACCGAACACCAGGGCCACGTCTCCTTGCACTGTCGCCGCGATCAGATCCGCCGCGGCGTCCCTCGCCCAGAGCGGCTGCGTCGCGAGTTCGCGCTTGCGTCCGGTCAGTGCGGTAGCAGAGATCGTGCCTTCAAGTGCTTCGGCCAACGAGCCGACCACACGTGCAGAGAGCAACAGATCGGCCGCGCCGGTCGCCATGGCATCGGCCTGCGCATCGGGGAACAGCTTCGGATTGACGAGATAGAGCCGCGACAGCCCCATCGTTTTCATCGCCCGCGCCGCGGCACCGATATTCCCCGGATGGCTCGGATGCGAAAGCACGATGCGGACTCGATCAAGGGCGGAAGCAGGGTTCATTCAAGCTGTCTGATAAAATCGCGGCCATGCATCCCACACTCAGCATCGCCATCAAGGCCGCCCGCCGTGCGGGCCAGATCATCAACCGCGCCAGTCTCGATATCGGCCAACTGAAGATCACCACCAAGCAGCAAAACGATTTCGTCACCGAGGTGGATAAGGCCGCCGAGGCCGCGATCATCGAAACCCTGCGCGAAACCTATCCGAAGCATGCGATTTTAGCAGAGGAGACCGGTCGCTCCGGCCAGCAGGACAGCGAATACCAATGGATCATCGACCCGCTCGACGGTACCACCAACTTCATCCACGGCTTCCCTCAATACGCCGTATCCATCGCCCTCGCTCATAAGGGCGTCCTCACGCAGGCTGTGGTCTACGACCCGACCAGCAACGAACTCTTCACGGCAACCAAGGGCGCGGGCGCCTATCTGAACGACAAGCGCATACGCGTCTCGAAGCGCAACAGGCTCGATGAGGCCCTGATCGGCACGGGTTTCCCCTACCGGATGTTCGAGCATATCGATGCCTACCTGGCAATCTTCAAGGAAATGACCAAGCGCGCTGCCGGCGTGCGCCGTCCCGGCGCCGCGTCGCTCGATCTTGCCTACGTCGCCTGTGGCCGCCTCGACGGCTTCTGGGAATTCGGACTTTCGCCCTGGGACATGGCCGCCGGTGCGCTATTGATCACCGAGGCCGGTGGCTTGGTGGGCGACTTGACCGGCGAGCCGAACTACCTTGCCACCGGCAATATCGTCGGTGGCACGCCCAAGGTGTTTTCTCAGATTCTCCAGGTGGTGGCAGCGCACCGCAGCGCGGCGCTCGCTGCCTAAACGACGATCAGGTGGTGCGCCGCGCGCCTCCCACGTTCGCGACATACCAGTCCATCGCTTCGCGCAAGCCGTCCGAGATGCGATGGCTGGGCTCGTAGCCCAGCAGGCTGCGCGCTTTCGACACATCGGCCAGCGAATGGCGCACGTCGCCGGCACGAAAATCGCGATAAGTCGGCCCAAAACCGTCCAGGTGAGGATAGCGCGGCACCAGCAGCAACCGAATCGCCTCGAACAACTCGTTCAAAGTCGTGCGGTCACCGACGGCGACGTTGTAGACCTGATTCGTCGCCTCGGAATTCCCGGTCGTCGCGGCAAGGAGATTGGCCTGAACGGCATTCGCGATGTAACAGAAATCGCGGCTCGTCTCGCCGTCGCCATTGATCCAGACCGGCTCACCAGCCATCATCGCCGCAGTCCACTTGGGCACCACCGCGGCGTATGCCCCATTGGGATCCTGACGCGGTCCGAAGATATTGAAGTACCGCAGACCGATGGTCTTGAAGCCGTAAGCCCGCGCAAAGACATCGGCATACTGCTCGTTGACCAGCTTGGTCACGGCGTACGGCGACAGCGGCTTGCCGATGCGGTCCTCAACCTTGGGTAGCCCGGGATGATCGCCGTAGGTCGAACTCGACGCGGCATAGACGAAGCGCTTGACCTTGGCATCGCGCGCCGCAACCAGCATGTTGAGGAAGCCGTCGATATTGGCCGCGTTGGTCGTCAGCGGGTCTTCGAGCGAACGGGGTACGGAGCCCAGCGCAGCCTGGTGCAGCACGTAGTCCGCACCAGCACAGGCCGCATGGCAATCCTCAAGGCGGCGGATATCGCCGTTGAGGAAGCGAAAGCGCGCCCATTGGGTCGGCGAAACTACCGCGCGCACCTGGTCGAGATTATGCTGATGGCCGGTGGCGAAATTGTCGAGGCCAACGACGCGCTGGTCCAATCTCAACAGCGTTTCGAGAAGGTTGCTGCCAATGAAACCTGCAACCCCGGTCACAAGCCAGCAGCGCTCCTGGTCGCGCAGCCGCGACTGCAATTCTTGGTAATACGCCATCGCTTGAACTTACAAACGCCAGAGCCGGTATCCGGCGCTACCAATCGCGGTCGGATCATGGGCCGACTTTACGTCGACAAACAGGCCACCCTTCTTCAAACGCCCAAGAAGATCGCTCAGAGGCATTTCCAGATACTGACGGTGAGCCACGGCGCCAACGATGACATCCGCATCATTGGGCAACTCACTCCATTGCCGCAGACTTATCCCATATTCGTGGTACGCCTCGGGCGCTTCGGCGATCGGATCATGCACCGAAACGTCGCAGCCGTAATCGACAAGCTCGCGAACCAGATCGGCGACCTTAGAGTTGCGCAGATCGGGGCAGTTCTCCTTGAAGGTCAGTCCCAGGACGATCACTTTCGCGCCCATCACCTTGCCGCCGTTTCGAATCAGCCCCTTGACCGTCTGCTGAGCGACGTAGGCGGCCATGCCATCGTTGATGCGCCGGCCGGCGAGGATCACCTGCGGGTGGTAGCCGAGCATCTCGGCCTTGTGGGTCAGGTAGTAGGGATCGACGCCGATGCAATGGCCGCCGACCAACCCCGGACGGAAGGGCAGGAAGTTCCACTTCGTGCCCGCCGCCCGCAGCACCTCCAGCGTATCGATACCGAGCCGTCCGAAGATGATCGACAACTCGTTCATCAGCGCTATGTTGAGGTCGCGCTGAGTATTCTCGATGACCTTGGCGGCCTCGGCCACCTTTAGCGAACTGGCGCGGTGCACGCCAGCAGTAATGACGGAGCCATACAGTTCCGCCACCGCATCCAGTGTCGCACCATCGTCGCCGGAAACGACCTTGACGATCTTCGCAATCGTCCGTTCCTTGTCACCGGGATTGACCCGCTCGGGCGAGTAGCCGACATGGAAATCACGCATCCATTTCATGCCCGAGTGCTTCTCCAGCAGCGGGATGCAGACCTCCTCGGTCGCGCCGGGATAGACCGTGGATTCATAAACCACGATCGCACCCTTCTTCATGTGCTTGCCGACCGTGGTCGACGAGCCGATCAAGGGCGAAAAGTCCGGAATATGCGCCTCATCCACCGGAGTCGGCACTGCGACGATGATGAAGTCGGCTTTCGCGAGCGTTGTCGGATCGGTCGATACGGAGAGCCGCGTCGCCGCTTTCAGATTCTCGCTACTGACTTCTCCGGTGGGATCACAATAGCTTCTGTAACTGGCGATCTTGGCCTCGGACAAGTCATAGCCGATGGTTTCATACTTCTTGCCGAACTCGACGGCCAATGGCAAACCTACATAACCTAACCCGCAGACAGCGACAATCTTGGACACGCTCGACTCCCGAATTGAAGGCACAAATGGTTCGGCATTCTAGCGTTTTCAATCATCGCCGCCCCTTTACGGATAGGCTCTTCGATACAAATTCGAGAATCGCGGCCGGCGCCGGGATCTGTCGGATTTTTTGACACCTGTATCGAATACCCTCTTGACTTCGTGCCGCGGGCAAGGCATTTGTTGAGTCAATGCATTGTTTCACTTACATTCTTCGGCGACACGCGCAACTTGGCACATAACTTGCGTGACAACCGGCGACGACCTTGGCCAATAACCATAATCAGAACAAAGGGTTTCTTGGGCGTCAGCTATAATTTCTCATAAGAGTCGCATTTTGGAGTTTGGACCATGACCGAGCAGACTGAACTGAAGACTACTGGTGACGAAGCAGCCAAGGTTGCCCTTGAAAAGCGTCGCCGTCTGCTGAAGCTTGGTGTATCCGCTGCGCCGGTTGTGTTGACGCTTGCCAGCCGTTCCGCCCTCGCATGCCATTGCAAGTCGCCGTCAGCCGCGGGGTCTGTGACGTTTAACAGCCATAAGCCGGCCGGTACGGTGCAGGATGGTCAATTCGAGGGTACCTACGATATTTCGCCCTACGTGAAGACGTATGCCGCATGGATGACGTACGGCGATGCTCACAGCGGTAGTCTCCCTGGCAGTGTTACCAAGACCACGAGACTCATGAACATCCCGCTATTTGCCACCGCATTCGGGGGTGACAATACGAAGATCCTGAGTGCTACTGGATTCAGGAGGGATATCGTCACCGCCTACCTGAATCTTTCCAACGGCCCGATAATTCAGGGTGAATGCCTGACCTTGCTCCAATTGAAGGCCATGGCGAGCGGCACGTACACTGACCCCGCGTCAGGAGCAACCTTCGACAGCGGGCAAATTCAGGCTTACCTCGCCAATAACTGGCTGTTGGGTTGACGAACTCTTTCCCGACTCTTCTACCGCGATCGCGCGCGATGGCGCGGTTTTGTTTTGGCGGCCTTGATTGCGCGACGGAATGGATTCGCCATTCGCGCTAGACGCATCCGGTCGTTTTATCCTCAAGGAATGGCAAGACGAAGCAGTCGCCTATGACCTCCTTTCCGGCGATACGCATCTGCTCGAACCGTTCGCCTTGGCCGTTACAAGACATCTTGCCGGTGGTGCTCGATCGCGGGAAGAGGTGACTGAGCGTATCATCCTTGAATTCGACCTCACGGCCGAGAGCATCACAGAATTGATCGCCACCACGTTTGCTCACCTGCAACGAATCGGCATGGTAGTTGCGGCCCCGCTTGATACTCGCTGATTTATCCCACCCGGAACTCGAGTACGGTCTGAAACGAGGTGAATTGCTCGTTCAGCTCTCGCCGTTCGTGGTGCGCATTCGTTCGACCATTCCGGCCATCGCCGAGGCCTTGGGCCTGATGTACGCGGACTTTCCGATCAAGGCAGCGACGTCGTTCGCGGATTTCCACGTGGAACTGGCTGAAGGCGCGGGACTCAGGCGCTGGATAAGACCCCAGGTGAATTTCATCTTCGACGGAATACCCTCGTTTCAACCGCTGCCGGCAAACCATGCCTACCCGATGCTGGAATGGGGGCTCAATTGGTGTATTGCTTCGCACAGCCTTCAATTCCTGATCATTCACGCCGCCGTGATCGAGAAGAACGATATGGCCGTCATAATGCCGGCCCCCCCAGGCTCGGGCAAGAGTACCCTCTGCGCCGGGTTGGTCAGCAGAGGCTGGCGCCTGCTCTCGGATGAACTGACATTGGTTGACCTGCAAACCGGGCTGATTCAAGCGATGTCACGGCCGATCAACCTGAAGAACAAATCCATCGAAGTGATCCGGCATTTTCAGCCTGATGCGGTCATAACAGAGCCCGTCGCGGACACCAAGAAAGGTACCGTCGCACTGCTGCGCCCGCCGGCCGAGAGCGTTCGCCGGGTTTCCGAGCCGGCGCGCCCGGCTTGGATCGTCTTTCCCAAATACGTGCCCGACGCGCCGGCGACCTTCAGCCCGTACAGCAAGGCACATACCTGCCTCAGAGTTGCCAATGAGTCTTTCAATTACGACATCCATGGGCGTAACGGTTTTGCTGCCGTTACCCGGTTGGTCGATAGTTGCAAGTGCTGCGAATTTTCTTATGGCAATCTCGACGATGCGGTTCGGGAGTTCTCGCTGCTGGCGGCAGCGTCCTCGTGAAACCCTTGCCTGACCTGATACTCCAGGCTTTCTTGCATCCGGAGTCTCTGTCCGGCCTCTCCCCTGGACAGTGGGACCTGCTCGTTCGCCAAGCGAGACGAGCCAACATACTGGGGAAGCTCGCGGTTGACCTGGAAGCCTGCGGATGGATCGGCGAGACTCTCGCGGCCGCGCGCCCACATCTGCTTTCTGCCGCAGCAGTCGCGCATCAGCAGGGTCGGGCAATTCAGTGGGAAGTAAGCTGTATCCAGCAGGCATTGGCGCCAACCGGTGTCCCTGTTATCTTGCTGAAAGGCGCTGCCTATGTCATGGCGGGCCTACCGGCATGCCAAGGCAGGGTATTCTCCGACGTCGACTTCCTGGTTCCGAAGAAATCCATCACCGAAGTCGAGACCGCGTTGGTGGTGAACGGTTGGACAGGGGGCTACCACAGTGCCTATGACCAACGCTACTATCGAAAATGGATGCACGAGATCCCTCCCATGCATCATAAGCGCCGTGGCACGGTGATCGACGTTCATCACGCGATCCTGCCGGAAACAGCCCGCATCAAAGTCGATACCGCGGCGCTTTGGCAGGCGCCGGTCGCAGTGCCCGGCTACCACAACATCTATGTCCTTCAACCAATGGACATGGTACTTCACAGCGCAACACATCTCTTTCACGAGGGAGAACTGCACAACGGGCTGAGAGACCTTTTCGACCTGGACAGCCTATTGCGGCATTTCGGAAAGACTGCCGGATTCTGGGATGAAATCGTTTCTCGTGCCAGGCATCTAGGACTGGAACGCCCGCTGTATTACGCGCTCCGATACACCAAGCTCCTGCTCGAGACTCCGATACCGCAATCGGTCATCGACGCGACAACAGCTCCGCCCCTGCCCATACGCAGCATCATGGACTTCTGCTACTCAAGAGCCTTGCGGCCCGATCACGCGTCTTGCGCCGACATCTGGACGCCGATGGCACGTCTGGCGCTCTATGTCAGATCGCATTGGATGCGCATGCCGTTCTTCCTGCTTGCCTATCACCTGACCCGGAAAGCAGTGATCCCGGAGGACCAGGACGGCAAGAAGGAAGACAAGCCGCCCCAGGCCGATCAACCTGCCCGATAGGCAGGTTACTTCGTATTGGCGATCAGATCCCGGAGGTAGTTGGACGGGATCGCGTAGCTGATCCCGGTCGGATGGCTCAGGGCTGCTTCCTTGGTGCTCTTCACCAGCACCATGTTGATGATGCCGACCACTTCCCCACTGTCAACGTCGAACAGAGGTCCGCCGCTGTTGCCTGGGTAGGCCGTGCCATCGAGTTGGAAGATATTGAATGCCCCGTTCTGCAACCGGCGAATCACCGCCTCCTTGAGCTGCTGCGCGTTGCCGCTCGGCAATGCAATTGGCGTCACCGCCGATACCGTGCCGCGGTGAGTCACCGGAGTGAAACCAAGAATGGCACCCAGCGGAAAACCGGTGAAAGCCACGGCCCGTCCCTCCTTTACGCTATCCGAGTCGCCAAGGACAACTCTGGGAAGGGCAGATCCATCGATTTGCAGCAATGCCAGATCGTGCGATTTGTCCACCACCAACACCCGCGCTGTCCGCACCCGCTGTTCCGGCCCGGCGGCGTTCACCTGCACGACCAGCGACGACGGTTCGCGGTCCGAACCGGTCTCGGCGATGACATGCGCATTGGTCGCCACGATATGACCGTCGCCAACGACAAAGCCGGTACCACGCACGACAAACTGTGGGCTGGCCAGTCTCTGGAAGGTGCCCACCATCACCACAGACGGTTTCACCCGCTCGATCGTGTCGACCAGGTCGGCCACGGCCGGGGTGCTCAGCAACACGAGCAGCCAGTGCAACGATATGCCGGCGAAGTTGAACGCCCTGAAAGAACGCATCAAGCCGGGGCGATGCGACTACATCATGCGCGCGCGGATGCGCGGCAGATCTGGCGACGGATCCACCACCGACGGGTCATACGGGTGCTGGTCACGACGGAACAGCTCGTGAATCCGCTGTACGTAGCCGCGGGTTTCGGCGAATGGTGGCACCCCCGCGAAATGATTCACAGCCCCTTCGCCGGCGTTATAGGCGGCCGCGACCAAGGTGACGTCACCCTTGAAATAGGCCAGCAGCCAGCGCAGGTAGGACAACCCGCCGCGGATATTCTGCTCCGGATCGAACGGCTTGCGGACATTGAAGCGAACGGCAGTCTCGGGTATCAACTGCATCAGGCCTTGCGCATTCTTCGACGATACCGCCATCGGATCGAAGTTCGACTCGGCGCGGATCACCGCAAATGCCAAGCGTGGCGAGACACCATACTCGGGCGCCAGACGGCTGATCAACTCGATCACCTTCTGCTGCGCCGGCGTCGGGTTCTCGAACACGAATGCACTGTCGTTGTCGACGACCATGCATTTCGGCGGTTGCGCCGCATCGCTGCCCACGTGTTTGAGCATCCGCTCGGCATCGGCGCTGCCCTGGCGGGCGGCGAGCGAGAAGAAATACGAGGCCAAACCGTCGTTGCGCGCAACACCCCGGCCATTGGCGTAAATCCAGCCGAGGCGGTATTGAGCCTCGGCGTCGCCCAGCCGGGCCGCTTCGCAGTACTTCTGGACGGCAAGTTCCGGATTCCTCGCTACGCCCTCGCCATGTTCGAACGCCAATGCTTCCCCGCGCAACGCGGTCAGCCGTTGCGGGTCGGCGGGCGGCTCGGCGCGAACCGCGGCGCTGCCTGCGGCAACGGCCGCGAACAGCAACGCCGACCAAACACTCGACAGGAATCCGCTCGCGCCTTTAGGCACCATCAGTTGGTATTCTCCTTCAACAGTCGTGCAACCTCGGCTTGTGCCGGGAACCTTTCTCCGAGTTTGGCCAACTCATCCAGGTTCTTGCGCGCCTCGGCCTGCTTGCCGGCCTTGATCTGAACCTTCGCCAGACTAAGCCTTATCTCCGCCGATTGAGGCGCCAGATCCAATGCCTTCTGCGACAGTTGCAGTGCCCGGGCTGTCTCGCCCTTCTGGGCCAACAACGTACCCAGTGTTTCCATGATCGCCGGCTGGTTCGGAGCGAGAAGGTTCGCCTTCTCAGCATAGTCTATGGCCTTGGGATCCTTCAACTGACTGAGTGCCCAAGCCAGGTTGTTAAGAACCACCGGGTTATTCGACTGAGTCTGCAAAAGAACCTGATAGTGCCGCACTGCGGCCGAGAAATCCTTCTGTGCAACGGCTCTCTCGGCCATCGCCATGCGGAAGCCGGCATCCTGGGGATGATCGGCAAGCCAGGTTGTCCCGAACTTATCCGCCTCGCCAGCCTTACCGCCTATACCCAACACCGCATAGATCCTGATCGCCAATTCCGTCGAAGGCACCTCCTTTAGGCCAGCGCGGTAGATGGCCACGGCTTCGGGCCAGGCCTTGCGCGCGGCGGCGATATCGCCTTCGAGCAAGAAGCCGACGGCGTCCTTGGGTCTTTGCTTCTTCACCTCCTCGACGACCGCCAGCGCGTCCCGGAAATTCTGGGCATCGACATAGAGCATGATCAAATTCCGCTGCGCCGGTACCAGATCGGGCTGCAGCTCCAGTGCCTTGCGCAGGTTCTGGATTGCGGCTGGATTGTTCTTGGCCGCGATATTGATGTCCGCCATGCGCAGGTACGGGTGCGGCGAACCCGGCATCAACGACGTCAGCTTCCCACAAGTCGCCAATGCCTGGTTAGTGTCACCCGTCTCCTGCTGGGCGCGCGCAAGTAGTTCGAGAACCTCCACGCGGTCCGGCATCGCCGTTTCAGCTTCCTGGGCCGCCGTAAGGGCCTTTTTCGCGTCCTTGCTCTGGAGAAGGAAATTGATCAGCGCCAGACGCGGTGCCAACTCACCTGGGCTGGCCTGAATTGCCTTGGCGATTTGCGCCGCCACCTCATCGGTACCGGCGCCCGTTTTTGCCTGGAGGTTGGCCAACACCAGGCTCGCCCGGAAGTTCTTTGGATCGACAGCCAAGACTCCTTCAAAGCGCTTCTTGGCATCGTCAGGCTTGTTGTCCTTCAGGTCCAAACTCGCCAAGCCGGCCGCTGCCGGGAAATAGCCCGGCTTGACCGACAGCGCCTTTTCGAGACTCTTGCGGCCCGCCACCGAGTCTCCCTTGGCCGCCAGGACCGTACCGCGCAGCGAGTAGACCATCGGATCATCCGGCCGCTTCTTCTCCAAAGCATCGATAGCCTTCAGAGCCTTGCCAAATTCCTTACCTCGGATTGCGGTAGCGATCAGCGCCATATCGGCCGTCGTGCCCGAATCGGCCGACGCAATCCGCTCAAGTTCCCCGAAGGCGGCCTCACCCTTGCCCTCGACCAAATGCGTCAACGCCACCTTGGTTTGCTTGGTCGCATTCTTGGGATCCAGCGCGGCCGCCTTGCTGAAGTACTCTTCGGCCTTCTGGGGGTTGCCATTCTGCATGTAGATATCGCCGGCAAGCGACAGGAGTCCGGAATCCTTGTCGCTTTTATCGAGGATAGGCTCCACCACCGACAAGGCCTTTGCCGGCTGTCCCGTCCGCAAGTGGACGAGTGCGAGCATCCTGCGGGCGCTGATTGACCCCGGCATCATTCTGACTGCCCGGGCGAGGTTATCTTCGGCCTGAGCCAGAGAATTGAGCTGAAACTGAGCAGCCCCTGCTACCAACAGGGCACGCGGATGGTCCGGCGCAATCTTGAGCAAGTCCTGAGCCACCTCCAAAGCCCGTTTGAACTCCTTCTTCTGCATCAGGTACTCCGCCTCGATCAACAGCGCTTGAGGATTCTTGGGCAATGCCTTTTTCATCACCTCAAGCTGCACACCTGCTTCATCGAGCTTGTCTTGCTTCAGCAGCACCCGGATGATCGCAGCATGCCCGCCGGCAAAGTCGGGCTTGGCCGCCACGGCCTTGCGATAGGCGTCCAGCGCGCCGTCGCTGTTGCCCTGAACACTCAGAATATCGCCCTTGATGCTCCAGGCTTCATAGTTCTTCGCATCCTTGGTCAAGATGGCTTCCAGCAAGCCAAGAGCGCCCGGAGCGTCATTGTCAGCCGACAGCAGACGCGCCTTTATGATCAACGTCCTGGCGTGATCGGGCTTAAGGGCGAGCGCCGCATCGATTGATGCCTTGGCCTTGTCCATGTGACCGAGCGCTGCATGCGCCATGGCAACCGACGTCTGAAAGTCGGCCTTGGATTCGGGTGTCGTCAACTCGACCTTCTCCAGGTCGGTCAGGAGTTTCTTCGCCTGGCCGGTGGCCAACAGAGCCTGAGCCAGCAACGGCACCGTCTGATCGGCCGCATACTTGGCGTCCAGCGCTTTTCGCAATTCCACCTCGGCGCCCGCAGGATCGCCGTTTTGAAGCAGGGCCTTACCCAGCAGGAAGCGCGCCTCAGCCAGGCCAGGATTCTTCTGCAAGGCGTTCTTCAGTTGGATTATCGCCGCCTTGACGTCGTTCTTGGCAAGATAGTCGCGCCCGGACGCAACCAGGGCCTCAGGCTTATCACCACCGCAAGCCACCAGGAGAACCGCAGTCACTGCCGCGACTATCGCACCGCGTGAAAACCGATCATGAATTGTCATTTGTCTCTCTCCCATAAGAACTGTCGGTGGCACTATTTCAGGCCGAATCGGTGCATCAGGTCATACAGGGTCGGTCGGCTGATGCCCAGCATCTCCGCAGCCTTGACCACGTTGCCGTTGGCCCGACTAAGGGCAATGATGACGACGCGACGCTCCGCCTCGTCTCGAGCCGTCCGCAAATCGAGCGCCATAGTGTCGTCCCGCACTTCGGTGGCAAGACCGAGGTCGGCACTGCCGATCTGACTGCCGTCAGCCATGATGGCCGCCCGCTTGATGCAGTTCTCCAATTGGCGCACGTTGCCGGGCCAAGCGTCAGATTCGATGGCGTGAAGCGCATCCTGTGCCAGCGACATCGCACCGCGGTTCTGCTCTCCCGCATATTTCCTGAGAAAAGCATTGGCAAGAAGCACGGCATCGCCGACGCGAGCGCGCAAAGGCGGAATGTCGGCGACAATCTCTGCCAGTCGATAATAGAGATCCTCGCGGAAACGACTGGCCTTGATGAGTTCACCCAGGTCCTGGTGAGTCGCGCAAACGATGCGCACGTCGATCGGAATCTCCTGACGCCCGCCGACACGCTCGATGACACGTTCTTGCAGGAATCTCAGCAGCTTGGCCTGCAGCGCGGATGGCAAATCGCCGATTTCGTCGAGGAACAAGGTACCGCGATTGGCGGTTTCGATCTTCCCCGGCGTGGTCTTGGCGGCGCCGGTAAACGCCCCCTTCTCATAGCCGAAGAGTTCGCTCTCCAGCAGGTTCTCCGGAATCGCGGCGCAGTTGATGGCGACAAAACGTTCGCCGCGCCGCTGGGACGATTGATGGAGTCCGCGCGCCAGCAGTTCCTTGCCGGTACCGCTTTCGCCCAGCAGCAGGACCGTCGCGTTCGTATTGGCGACCTTCTCGATGACCCGGCAGACCCGCAGCATCTCGGGATCGCGCGTGATGATGCCCGAGAAGGCGTCCGGCTGCCGCATGGCCTGCAGCCGCCTGTTTTCCTGCTGCAAATCGTAGAGCCTGAACGCCCGGTCGATCGTCAAACCGAGCAACTCCGGCTCGAAGGGTTTGGCGAAGAAGTCGTAGGCACCAAGTTCGATCGCGCGCAGCGCGTTGACGCGGTCGTTCTGTCCGGTGAGGACGATGACCTTGGTATCGGGAGCGATCGCCAGCATCTGCTCCAACAGCAGGAAGCCCTCCGACGTCGAGTCGGGATCGGGTGGCAGACCGAGGTCCATGGTGACGACGGGAGCCTGAAAGCGACGCACCTGGACCAGCGCGCTCTCGCGGTCACCCGCCGTCAGGGTCTCAAAACGGTCGAACGACCAGCGCATCTGTTTCTGGAGTGCCGGATCGTCTTCGACGATCAATAGCGGTCGCTGCACCTCGGCGGTCATGCCGCCTCCCGCTGAATGAGGTCGGAACCCCGGGTCGCCTGAAAGAGCGGCAAGAAGACTTTGATCCGCGTACCCACGTTCAATTCGCTCTCGACCGCAATATCACCACCCAACTCGCGGATGTACTGGAAGCTCTCATAGGCGCCTATCCCCATGCCTGCATGTTTGGTTGTCTGGAAGGGCTTGAACAGGCGCTCGCGAATGAACTCCTTGGTCATGCCACGACCGTTATCGCCCACCTCCACCCGGGCGCTCCCCCCCTCCTGATCAAGTCTAACCCAGACCCGGCCGCCATCGTCGATGGCATCGAGGGAATTCTGGACCAGATGACCGAACACCCGCTCCAACCGCTCCGCGTCGCCGCGAACGGAGACCGACTTGACTATCTCGACGTCGACGACGCAACCGGCCTTCTGCTTTGCCGTCTGAACGCGGCCGAACAAGGCCGCAAGATCCACGCCGCAAACCGCACTCGTCGGCGCGGCTCCCTCGCGCAGTTGCAACATCAACTGCCGCATCCTGTCCACCGCATGCTCCACCGTCATCAGCATGTCCTGCTGAAACTCGGGATTGTCCTTGTGCCGCTGCGCATTGCCAAGCATCAACGACAGTTGCGACACGATATTCTTCAGATCGTGGACAACAAAAGCCGACATCCGGTTGAAGGCGTCAAACTTGCGCGCTTCAAGCAGGGCTTCCGTCGCCAGCGTTTGCGCCAGAAACCCGGCCGCCTGGCTGCTGGCGGTACGCAGCAGGTCATTGACTTCCCAGTTCACTTCGACCTGCGTCCGCGAACTGCCGAGCACGACGAAACCGGTCATGTCGTTCGCCGCCATCAACGGCACGATCAGCCAGGCGTTCTGGAGATCCGAGAGCCAGTCGGGTAACTCCAGCGCCTCATAGCGGCTGGGAAGGCTACGGAACTCCTCGAGATTGATGACCCATCCGCTTCTAAAGAGAAACTCGCACAACGACGAATTTCGATCCAGCAGCGAATCCATCTCCGGCATGTTCCAGCGCGCGAACTGCCGGTAACCCTGGCGCGGTGCATCCCACAACCAAAGGCAGCCGCTCGGGCTTTCGACCAGATCGGCGAGCGCGCGAATCACCTGCTCACCCATGGCCTGGGGAGTATGCTGAGCCGACAGCGTGCGCGTAACCTTCAGCCACTCCTCCCGGTAATCGTAGCGATAGCGGAAGAAATGTTTGCCGACCAGCACCCGAACCTTCGCCCGCATCGAGCCAGAAAAGGCCAGCACCGACAAGACCAGCAAGGTCGCGAAGCCCAGTGCCAGGTTCAGAGCGCGGCCCCAGTCACCCCCGAAGTAGCGCACGTAATATCCGACCCCGGACATGAACAGCAGGTAACCACCGGCAGCCAGCAAGACCGTCGAATGCATCACGATCCTGCGCGAGAGAGTCACCTTGCGCCTCCAATCCCGACTGCGGGCGACCGACAACGCGATCAGCGGAACGACCAGGGCGTGGACGAAGCCGCGGATTCCCACCGCGTCGGCATCCAGGCGCGCGAACAGCAGTGCATCCGAATACAGATAGAGGTCGAACAGGAACGCCCCTGCCAAGCCAAGACAGATCGGCTTGATGTTCCAGCGCGAATCGGCGGCAACGTTTCGGAATACCTGTTCCAGCAGGAACAGCGCCGCGACGATCATCAGCAGCGAATGGAATAGAACCGCTTTCGCCGTCAAACCGTCCAGACCGATTCCGACCACCAGAAGCAATCGCGCCACCACTCCGACGGCGATGATGGCTACCGAAGCAGTAAACACTGGACGAAAGGCCGGCGAATTCTCTCCTGGGCGCAACAACGCGAACAGAAAAGCGTACCAGGCGCCGTAGCGCAGCACATCGAAGACCATTGCCACGGAATAGAGAAGTCCGCTGCCGAGAAGTCCGGACGCCAGCGTCAATGCTCCCCACAGGACGCTGAAACCCGTCGCAGTGAGCATCGCCAAGGCCGGCCCCCTGGAACGGTTTCCGGCCGCCTTGTCCTGGCCGAAAAGGTAGATCCCCAGGAACGCATAGCCGACGCTGGCGAAGCCGTAGCTCCAGGCGGTCAACGCTGCAAGATTACTGTTCATCCCGCTGCAGAACCTTTCCGTGCCCGATTACAGGAGCGACTAGTGGGCACCCTCGGCGTTCAAGACCACGCCAACAGTCTCGAACAGGACCACAAGATCCAGCATCAGCGTGTGGTTCTTGACGTAGTAGAGATCATATTGAAGTTTCTCGGCCGAATCCTCGACCGAAGCCCCATAGTGGTAGCGCACCTGTGCCCAGCCGGTCAGGCCTGGTTTGAGGGCGTGCCTGACGGCATAGAAGGGAATCTGCCGCGTCAACTGATCCACGAAATAGGGACGTTCCGGACGCGGACCGACCATGCTCATCTGGCCCAGCAACACGTTGAATATCTGCGGCAGCTCGTCGATACGCGTCTTGCGGATCAGCCGACCGATGCGGGTAACGCGATCGTCCTTGGCGGTCGCCCAGCGCGGCGTGCCATCCTTCTCGGCATCCGTACGCATACTGCGGAACTTGACGACCTTGAACAATCGTCCATTCACGCCCACTCGCTCTTGCCGGAAGAGAATCGGGAACCCGCTCTCGATCAGGATGAGAATTGCCGTCAGCAACATCAATGGCGCCGCCGGAACAAGCAGGACAAGCGCACAGACGATGTCGAACACACGCTTGACGAAAGCGCGCTTGAGCCCTTGGCTGAAACCATCGCCGAAGATCAGCCAGCCGGCATAGAGCGCATCGAGCCGGATCTGGCCCATCGTCTGCTCGAAGTAGCTGGCGAGGTCGTACACCCTGACGCCTTGCAGTTTGCAATCCAGGAGTTCCCTCAAGGGCAATGCGCCACCACGGCGATCGGTTACGGCGACCACGATTTCATCGGCCTTGAGCATGCGCACCGTATCCGTCAAAGCCCGCGAACGTGGCAGCAACTTGTCTTCCGGAACCCGTTGCGGCTCCACCACCGGGCTCGGATAGAAGCCGACGATCTCGACAAACTCGCCGACGCGGGCGAGCACCTCGTTGACCACCTGGGCTCGCTCGCCGACCCCATAGACCAGCACCCGATCCCGCGCCCTGGTTATGTTCTTGGCGTGAGACAGTCGCACCCGATTGGTCAGCACACCAAATACGCCGATCATCGCGGAGATCTCGAGGAAGGGACGGCTGACGCCGCTCAGCGGCAACACACCAAAGACCACGGAGGCAATCGGCACCGCTATGTGCAGAGAAAGGACTGCCCGGGCCCGTGTGTTGTAGATCGTTCGGTGCTGAACCCGCTGATAGAGCCCCAACCAGGCATTGATCGGCGCCATGACCAGCGCCAGGATCAACGCATACACCAACACCATGATGATGTCGACCGGCAACCCGGCCCCCACCCACCGCACCGCAGTAACGATGACGATGACGATGAAGGCGAAATCGGCCAGCACATCGATCAGCGTATGCCAGGAAAGCAGTAGACCGAGCGGCATGATTACATCCAGCCGTTCCGGCCGGCGCGAAACCGGGTCTTGATTGTCATCTTGTTGGCCATCGACTAGGTTCGGACTCTGGTGTCGGCACCACGCCCCTTGTTGCGCCACCCATCGCCAAAATCCACGAACGATGGGGAATCCGCCGTCAAACAGAATTTGGCGTGGATTATCCCATAGTTGCCGGTCGATTCAGACGACGTTTCGCCACATTCAAGAAAGCCGAGTCTTGTCATCGGACAATAGCCAGGAGGTAATCAGCAACAGGAAGAACAGGAAGGCCACGCGCGGTATATCCATCAAACTGGAAAACAGTCCGACCGCCAGGTAGCCAGCCAGAGCAGCAGCGATGAACGGCGCCAGCACATGCCGGTGCGCACCGCCGAACGCCAATCGCCGCAATGCCGCCGCCACAAGCAGCCCGAGGGCGGCCAATCCGAACAGCCCCTGGTCGATCAGCAGTTCCAGCGCCAGATTGTCTATATGCCAGGGCACGAAGTACGACTCGCCGCTAAGAAACCAGCGGGCAAGCCCTTGAGAGAAATCGCCGTTGCTCAGCGATTGGCGTCCGCCGACAATCACACTCACATTGTCGACGGCTACTGTTCTCCCGGCACTGAGCACCGACAAGGAGAACACGGCCTGCTGTGCCGAATACCATGAACCGTCGGTCAGTTCCTGGCCGGTCAGGGCCACTTCCATGTGCTGCCAGCCCTCGGCCGGCTTCACCGGCACTTCGGCGCCTACGCACTTAGTCTCGTAGATGAGATAGTTCTTGCACAGGGTGACATTGAGCAAAGTCGAAGCAAATGCGCGGACGTCGAGCGCGGCCTTGTAATCGCCTCCATTTACCGATGACACCCGCTGCCCCATGCCGAACGATCCAGCCACGAATTTGTTGGTGGGCGGCCCCGACAAGAGGACATATCCGTTGCCCCCCTCCTGAGCGAAGCGCATGTCGGCCGGCATCTCGTGGCGGAGATCCCGTTGCAGATAGCGGGCCGGCAAGCGTCCGAGCCCCTTGCCGAACAACCAGTCCGGATAGCGGTCCAGTATCGCCAGGCCGTAGCCCCAGTGCACCATTCGACCCTTGAAATCCTGGTTGCCGTCAGCCATGCGTTCCATCAGGAAGGAACCGCCGCTGACCACAGCCACGGCCTCGATCATCAGCATCATGGCGACCGTCATGCCGCCCTGGGTCCGCCAACCCGCCGGCCACCACGGTCTGGTCCGCAGCGCATTCACCAGCATCGTCATCACTGCTGCCATCAGCAGCACCAAGGCGCCACGATAACCGGCGACATGAAAGGCGACCTGGGCCACGAGAAGAAATGCCACCGCCAGGATCAGTCGTGCCCGACCCGACAAGACGCCGGTCTCATGGGCTGCGCCGTCCGGCCGCAGGCGCAGCCAGGCCAGGATCGCCAGGCCGAATGGCACCGCCAGGTACATCCCGCGCGAGAAGGTGGTCAGGCACGCGTATCCTGCCAGCACGACCAGCAGCGCCGCGGCCACCCAGCGGCCGCGATGGCGCGACTCCAGCAATGCCCACGCCGCAAAAGGAGTAGCCAGCGCGAGATAACCGTCCAGCGCCGCACCTCCCACGTGCATTTCCCAGAACATTCCCGCTGAACGATATCGGGTCGAAAAATCCAGCAGACCGGGAAAGGTCGCCCGTTCCCGCAGGACACCGAGAGTCGCCAACGCCAAGCCCGCGGTAACGCCTGCCGCCAGCGTTTTGGCCGCCCGCTCTCCGTCCCGGCGAAATGCGTCCAACAGAGGGGGCATCAGCAAGACCGCGAAACCCACGCTCTTGAAGATCCGCAGGCTGTTCATCGAATCGCGGTAACCGCCGAACCAGTCGAACACGAAACCGCCGGCATCGGCAACACCACGCACGCAGGCGATGGCCCAACTTGCCAGCAACAACGCGATCAGCCCGAGCGGCAGAGTCGGCAAACGGCTGTGTGGCTCGTGCAAGGCAAGGCGCCAATAGCCGCCCGCCGCGGTCGCAAGCAGCAGCAGATCGAATTCCTCGAAAGCGACCCAACCGGTCCAGGGCAGGAAATTCAGGACCGGCAACAAGGCAGGCACGATGAAGAGCCACACCAGCGGCCAGCGCCAGACGGCCACGGCCCACAATGCAAACGCGACCGCCAGAAAATCCGGCGCCACGGGATGGTGAAGCGCCAGGAACAGGCCGGCGGCGAAGCAGGCAGCCGCAATCGCCCTATACAAGCACTTCCACCACGGGCGGATGCCCCAGGAAACCCTGCGGGCTGGCGCTCGCACCATAAGCACCCGATTGGAAAATCACGACCAGATCACCGGGTTCCGCCCTGGCCAGTTCCATCCTGTCCGCGAGCAAGTCCAATGGCGTGCATAACGGCCCGACTACGGAAGCCGTCTCCGTCTCCGCTGCGCCCATGCGGTTGCCGATCGCGACCGGGTAGTTCTTGCGTATGACCTGGCCGAAGTTCCCCGACGCCGACAGATGATGATTCAATCCGCCATCGACGACCAGGAATACCTGACCGCGCGATACTTTGCGATCGATCACCCGGGCGACGTAAATGCCGGCCTCGCCCACCAAATAGCGCCCCAGTTCGATCACCAGTCGGGCTTCGGGCATGTCAGCCGCGGCCCGGCGTGCCAGCGCCGCCAGGTTGGCGCCGATAGGACCAAGATCGAGCCGCCGCTCCCCGGGGAAATAGGGAATACCGAAACCACCGCCCAGGTTCAGGAAGCGCACCGGCGCCGGCGCGCGGCCGGCCAGACGCAACGCCAGTTCATAGGACTTGCATTGCGCTTCGACGATCGCCTCGGACCTCAGGTTCTGCGAACCGGCGAAGAGGTGGAAGCCCTCGAAACTCAAACCACGGCGACCAATCTCGCCGAGCAACTCGGGCACCTGTTCGGCGTCGACGCCGAACTGTTTCGGGCCGCCCCCCATTTTCATGCCGGACGACTTGAGTTCGAAGTCCGGATTGGCACGCACGGCGACGCGTGCAGGTAATCCGGTCTCCTGCACGATCACCGCCAGTTCCCCGACCTCACGGAAAGATTCGATGTTGACAAGAATGCCGGCCGCGACGGCCTGACGCAGTTCGGACGAACGCTTGCCCGGACCGGCGAAGCTGATTTCATGAGGATCCGCGCCGGCGTCGAGCGCAGTCTTCAGCTCGCCGGCGGAAGCGACGTCAATGCCATCGACCAGCCCAGCCATGTGCCCGACCAAAGCCGGCATCGGGTTGGCCTTCATGGCGTAATGAAGCTTGACGACGGGCGGCAACGCGGCGCGCAGTTCAGCGGCGCGGCCCGACAGCAGGCTACGGTCGTAGGCGTAAAAGGGCGTTTGGCCGACACGCACCGCAAGTTGACTCAACGGCAGGCCGCCGACAATCAGTTCACCACCACCGATGGCGAACCTGTCCATCGGTGCATGGGTCGGAACCGTCTTCTCAATTGTCATTTCTGCCGATCCACTCGGAGCTCAATGTCTTGCGATCGATCTTCCCGTTCGGGTTGCGCGGCAACGGACCGTGGCGCAAGTCGATGCCCGCGGGCACCATATAGGCGGGCATCCGGCTGCGGCACTCGGCCAGCAACGCCGACGTATCCAACTCCCCATCCGGCGGCGGCGTAACAATCACCTGAATGGACTGCCCCAGGGTCGGATGCTCAACGCCGAACGCAACGCACTCCCCGACCATCTTCGTCTCATAGAGGATTTCCTCCACCTCGGTCGGGCTCACCCGATAGCCGGAAGTCTTCATCATCTCGTCGCGACGGCCGATGAAATAGAGGAAGCCTTCCTCGTCCATACGCACCGTGTCGCCGGAAAACACCGCCAGTTCGGGGAGTACGAGGCCGGCTTCGCGCCCGGGGGCATGAACCGGCAGTGGTTTGTAGCGCTCGGCTGTCTTTTCCGGGTCGTTCCAGTAGCCCAAGCCGACCAACGCACCGCGGTGGACCAGTTCGCCCGGTTCGTTCGGGGCGCAAGGCGAACCATCCTCGCGTAGAACCAAAATCTCCGCATTCGGGATCGCCTTGCCGATGGAATCGGGCCGCCGATCGACTTCCTCCGGCGGCAGGAAAGTCGAACGGAATGCCTCGGTAAGGCCGTACATCAGGAACGGCCTCGTTTTCGGCAACCGTTCGCGCAACGCCGCCAGCGTCTCCCGCGGCATCCGGCCGCCGGTATTGGCGAAATAGCGCAGATGTTCGGTGATCCCCGCCGGCCATTCCAACTGGGCCAACTGGATGTAAAGCGGCGGCACCGCCGTCAGCCCGGTGACCTTTTCCCGCTCCAGCGACTTCAGCACATCGCGCGGCAGCAGGTAGTTCAAAAGGACCACGCGGGCTCCGGCATGGAAGGCCGTGGTCAACTGACTGAACCCGGCGTCGAACGAGAGGGGCAAGGCCGCCAACAAAGTATCGCTCGGCCCGTTCTCCAAGTACGAAGCCACACTCTTGGCGCCGGCCACCATGTTGCGATGCGACAGCACGACACCCTTCGGTTTGCCCGTACTGCCGGAGGTATACAAGATGCTGACGACATCGGTGTCGATCACCCGATGCCCGGCACGCGCCGGCTGCGCCAACAGTTCGCTCCAACGGCAGCACGACGTTGCCCCAGCCGGATTCAGCGACTGGTCGGAATCGAGCACGACCACATGGCGCAGATCGTGGCACTCTCCGAGAACCCCTTCCAGCAACGCCAAACGTTCCGGCGAGGTGACGAGGACTCGCACATTGCAGTCGCGCAAAATGTAGGCCACTTGCTC
Source organism: Rhodocyclaceae bacterium (assembly GCA_041480065.1). Lineage (GTDB taxonomy): Bacteria > Pseudomonadota > Gammaproteobacteria > Burkholderiales > Rhodocyclaceae > Fen-999. Next base: position 71,717 of record JBGOZF010000004.1, on the reverse strand, counting down.
CGGCTTCAGCAGCGGATTCAAGGGCACAAAGACGCCGCCCGCAGCCGGTGCGCCGAAACTGGCAATCACCGTCTCGAAACGCTTCTCCAGGTAGATCGCCACGCGTTCGCCGCGCTGGACACCCAGGCCGATCAGTCCGCCGGCGAAGCGGCTCACCGCCTCCTGCAAATCACCGTAGGTCAACGACTGTTTGCCATACGTAAGGGCAACGGCTTGCGCATCGCGCTGCGCGGGAAAGGCAATCAGTTCTGGTAACAGAGTGGCATCAGGCATGGTGGCAAAATCAAGTGCGACTACCGGAAAACGAAGGCGCGAAACGCTGACAATGGGAGTATCGCACAGTCCTATCGACCTGTTTAACCCTATAATCCGGGCTGATCCTGCCCCAGACATCGGGAGTTTGCGTTGGAAATCAAACCGGAAATCCTTGCCCTGCTTGACGAGATTCTCAGCCTCAATGGAAGGGCCGCCGCATTCACCGAAAGCACTCCGCTGCTGGGCGCAATCCCCGAACTGGATTCCATGGCCGTCGTCGCAGTCATCACCGGCATCGAAGAGCGTTTTGGCCTGGTGGTCGACGATGATGAGATCGACGGCGCCACTTTTGCCACCGTCGGTTCGCTGATCGAGTTTGTCAAAGCGAAACTGGCAGCCTGATTCCGCCCAGATTGCCGTCGATGGCGCCCGAAGCCTTCTTTCTCCCGGTCGCCGACGGTCAACGTTTCTGCCTCTACCACCCCGCGGCGGGCGCGGCAACCCGCGGAGCGATGCTTTACCTCCACCCCTTCGCCGAGGAAATGAACAAGTCCCGGCGCATGGCAGCCTTGCAGGCGCACATGCTGGCAGAACGCGGGTTTGCCGTCCTGCAGATCGACCTGCACGGTTGCGGCGACAGTTCCGGCGACTTCGGCGATGCCACATGGCAGACGTGGCTGCAGGATGTGTGCGATGCGCATGCGTGGTTGCGCAGTCGCTGTGAGGCGCCCTTGTGGCTGTGGGGCCTGCGGGCCGGCTGCCTGCTCGCCGCCCAGGCAGCAGCGGGAATGGCGGAAACCACGAACTTCCTGTTCTGGCAACCGGTGGCTTCGGGCAAGCTCCTGCTGCAACAGTTCCTGCGTCTGAAGGTGGCGGGCGAACTCATGGCCGGCGACAACAAGGGCGTGATGGACGCGCTGAAACAACAGTTAGCCGACGGGCAGCCGGTGGAGATCGCAGGTTACAGCCTCTCGCCCGGCCTTGCTCAAGGTCTTGAACAAGCTGAACTGCTGCCTCCTTCGAAGGCCGCTCACCTGATCTGGCTGGAACTGTCTGCACGGCCGGATGCGACACTGATGCCCGCGTCGGCCAAACGCCTCGAACAATGGCAGAGCGCAGGGTATTCGACAATCAGCCGGGTAGTGGCCGGACCAGCCTTCTGGCAAACCACCGAAATTGAAGAAGCTCCGGTCCTTCTGGCCGCCACCATCGCCGCGCTGGAAACCGCTTCAACATGAACTACCGGGAAGAGTGCATCCGCTTCGCCTGCGCAGACGAAATGCTGTTCGGCGTCCTCGCCCGCCCTGAACAACCGGCCGGGTTGGGCATCGTGGTCGTGGTCGGCGGGCCGCAAACGCGGGTCGGCAGCCATCGGCAATTCGTGCTGTTTTCCCGCACGCTGGCGGCGGCCGGTTACGCCACCCTGCGCTTCGACGTTCGCGGCATGGGCGACAGCGCGGGTGACCCCCGCAATTTCGAGGCCGTCGGCCCGGACATCGGCGCCGCAATCGACACACTCCAATCCAACTGTCCAGGCGTCGGCAAGGTCGTGCTCTGGGGTCTTTGCGACGCCGCTTCCGCTTCCCTGCTCTACTGGCATGAAACTCGTGACCCGCGCATCGCGGGCTTCTGCCTTCTCAACCCCTGGGTGCGCTCCGAAACAACTTTGGCTCGCACCCAGGTGAAGCACTATTACGGCCAGCGCCTCATGCAAAAGGAGTTCTGGCTGAAGCTGCTGCGCGGCCAGTTGAATGTCGGCCGGGCGGTGGCCGGGCTCATTGGCAAGCTGAAAGCGGCCTCGGCCAAGGTCGGCGGCACCGACCTGGGCAAGCTCAGTTTTCAGGAGCGCATGGCTGGTGCCCTGCACGGCTTTTCGGGACGCGTCCTGCTCATACTCAGCGAGAACGACTACACGGCCAAGGAATTCCTCGAATATGCCGGCACGGCGCCCGAATGGAAAGGCATTCTGGAACGCGAGAACCTGCAGCGCATCGATATTCCCGGCGCCGATCACACGTTCTCCTCAGCCGCGTCACGCGCAAATGCGGCCAACGCCTGTCGCGACTGGATCGAAGACAGCAGCGTCGATCCGCCGGCGGAGAAAGGCGGCTCAGCGTGAGCGCCACGATGACGTCCCTCGAATACCTGATCTTCGACCCTTCGCCCTGTGGTTTTCCGAAGGCGCGTATCTCTCCTTTGCCACGCGGCTTCGCCTGCCAGTTGCTGCGGGCGCCTTCGGCCGCCGTAGCCCCGTCCGGTTTCTTTCGGCACTACACGCGCGGCCGTTATGCGCTTTGGGAAGCCTATCGGCTTGCCGGCATAGGCAGCGGCAGCACCCTGCTGGCCCCTGCCTATCACTGCCGAACCATGCTCGACCCCGCGCTTGCGCTTGGCGGCGACGTGTTGCTCTATCCCCTGCGCGAAGATCTTTCGCCTGACCTGGCTGCGCTCGACGGCCTGTATGCCCAAGCGCGACAACCGGTCAAGGCGCTGCTGGCGACGCACTTCTTCGGCATTCCCCAGCAACTGGAACAACTGTCGGCTTGGTGCTCGGCACGAGACATCGCTTTGATCGAGGATTGCTCGCACGTCCTGTTTACCGAGAACTACCGCGCCAAAGGCACCGGCGCAAGCGGAGCGTTTGCGATATCCAGCCCGTACAAATTCTTTCCGAGCCAGGACGGTGGGTTGCTGTACTCGCGCCAACCGATTGCATCGGTTAGCACGCCCGTGACAGCAAACTTTGCCTCCGAACTGCGCGGACTGATCCATTTGGTCGGCGACGAAACGCTCCGCCGTCGTGCTACCGCGGCCGGCGACATCGCCGGTCTCGGCGCTGAACTGGCCGATATCGCAGTAGGCCCCATAGCAAGAGGACATGATTCCGTTTCCCGGCAGACAACGCTCTCCGCCGAGTACAGGCCGGGGGAACAAGGACTGACTTCACTGCGCAGCTCAAGATTCGTCGCTCGCCATGCGGATATCGAAAAGATCGCCCGGTGCAGGCGAGACAACTACCGTCGATGGACCGAAGAACTGGACGGATTACCGCACTGCCGTCCGCTGTTCCCTCGTTTGCCCGAAGGCTGCATCCCCTACATGTTTCCGCTTTACCTGGACCGGCCGGACCCGCATTTCTACTGGCTGAAGCATCTGAGCGTCCCTGTCTGGCGTTGGGACAGTATCGCAGCCTCCGCCTGCACAACCGCCACAGATTATCGCCTGCACCTGCTGCACCTGCCCTGTCACCAGTCGCTTACCCCCGCTGAACTGCAATGGATGATCGCCGCCACCAAGAAAGTGATGCAGTACCCGGTACCAGGAGCCGCGTGATGGGTTGGGAGATCGCGCCGGCGCGAGTCGCTTTTCCGACCTTCGCCGCCGAATGGGATCGGCTCAATTCCGAGCTCTATGGCGGTCATCCGTACTTCGACAGTCGGTTCGTGGGGCCATTGCTTGAATACTTTGGAGACGGCAGTGAACAACTCTGCATCCACAGAACGGAAACAGTAGCGGATGGTGCGCTGATACTCCATCCGCGCGATCCCGGTCGTTGGGCGCTGTTTCTGCCTTCACAGGCACAGGCCGGGCCGGTGCTGCTTCGGGATGCAAGCATGCTCGAAACGCTCTTTACGGCACTGCCGGGCTATGCCTGGACGATCGAGCTGCTCGCCCTCGACCCCAAGTTCTGCCCGGACTGGAGCGCACTCCGTAAGCCGCGAACGGTTCTGGAGCATGCCCTGACCATGGCAGTCGCCCTCACCGGCAGTTTCGAGGACTACTGGCAATCCCGTCCCAATCAATTGAAGAAGAATATGCGCCGTTACCGGCGCAAAGCCGACGAACAGTTTGGCTCCCTGTCCGTATCCACGATCACCGAGGGTCGAAACATGGAGGTTGGCGTAACCCATTACGGTGAACTGGAGACCGCCGGATGGAAGGGGCAGACCGGAACCGCGGTCAGCATCGACAACGCGCAAGGCCGGTTCTACGAGAAGATGCTACGCGACTTTGCGGTTTCCGATCAGGCGACGATAGCCGAACTATCCGTTGGAGGGCGAATCGCCGCATCACGGCTGATCATCCGCAACGACGGAATGTGGGTCATTCTCAAGACCACATATAACGAGTCTTTCGCAGCCGTCGCACCCGGGCGACAACTACTATATGAGGTGCTGCAGCAGGCGTTTTCAGAAACTCAGCCGGGTACTGTCGAGTTCTATACGGACGCCACGAGGGATCAGGCGGAATGGGCTACTACACTTCGCTACCTCCGCCACCATCAGTTGTATCGCAACGAACTGCTGGCCGCCTTGCACGGTCTTAGCCGGACAATGCTAGCCTCGATCACCAGGCAGGCGCCAGGAACGGCTGAGGATAAGGCAGCAAAGTTCGCTCCCCTCGCGGTCAAGAGCTACCAGAGTATTAACGAACTGCCGCCGGAAACCATCGACCTCTACGAGGCGTATGCGCACCGGAATGTAGAGTTCTCGCCCGGTTGGTTCAACAACTTGCAGCAGACTGTTTTCGCCGGTGATCCCAGGGTACGCCATTACGTCCTGGAATTCGATGGTCGGCCGTCGGCGGCGTTGCCGCTGCGCCTGGTACATCGCGGCCTGGTTCGACAGATAGAGGCACTCGGCAATTACTATACGTCGCTGTATTCGCCGATTCTGGCGCCGGAGAGCACGAGCCTGGATTTGATCCCCTTGTTGGAACAGGCCAACCGAGACCACGACAGCGCCCATGTCATGCGCTTCTCCCCCATGGATGTCGATTCACCGGCCTACGAGGCCTTGCTCACCGCCTTGCGCGCGAATGGCTGGATACCCTTCCGATTCCTGTGCTTCGGCAACTGGTTTCTCAAGGTGGAAGGCAACTGGACTGAGTATTTGAAGACGCTGACCAGTTCGATGCGCAGCACCATCAAGCGCATGAACAAGAAGTTCAGTGCCGACGGCGGATCATATGAAATCGCCACCGACCCGACACAAGTCGAATCGGCGATTCAGGCATACGGCGACGTCTACGCCGTCAGTTGGAAGAAACCGGAACCGTATCCGGACTTCATTCCCGGCCTGATCCGTTGGCTGGCGGCGACAGGGAAGTTGAGATTGAGCATTGCACGCCTGGCCGGCCGGCCGATTGCAGTGCAACTTTGGATCGTCAGTCATGGCCGGGCACATATCTTCAAGGTCGCCTATGACGAGTCCTATGCTGCCTATTCCCCGGGCACGCTGGTCACCGCCCTTCTCATGGAGCACGTCATCGACCGGGACGGCGTGCAGGAAGTCGACTTCCTGATCGGTGAAGACAAATACAAGCAGGCGTGGATGAATCATCGGCGGGAGCGCTGGGGTATCATCGCCTACAACCCGCGAACGTTGATAGGCCTAGCGCTGCTCGCTCTGGAGGCAGCCCGGCGCCTGATACGCCCAATCCTGAATCGACTGCGAGGCCAACGGACGAAGAAATGAAGAGCGTCGACCAACTAGTTCGGAAACTCTCCTCGGCTGCAAACGAAAGTGGCCGATCGATCGTTTCGCTGCTCTATGAGGCCTCGAGGCTACGTTTCTCGGTCGGCCGAATCGGGCTGTCCGAGTACATTGATTTCCGCCTCTACCTGAATGACATTTCCTTCGGTGACAAATCCGCCTTCGGCGGCTGGCGCGCACAGGCGATCCTCGAGGAAATACTGGTCGACGACTACGCGCGCTTCCTGAGCCTGGACAAGATATCGATGTACTCGCTCCTGCGCGCTTACGGTCTACCGGTGCCCGAGTTGAGAGCCGTGTACCGGTCACGACGGCCGACTGCGTTACGGCGGCTCGATACCGCAGATAGCCTGGCGAGCTACCTTGCCGCGGCAGGTTCGCTACCTGTCTATGTCAAGCCGGCATTCGGTTCCTACGGCCGGGGGAATACGCTCGTTCGCAATCTGGATGGGAGCGAGGTGGCTCTTGGCAACGGCAGCCGAATGGCACTGCCGTTGTTCTGTGCCTCATTGGACGATGGTCGAGGTCTGGGCTGGATTCTTCAGGAGCCATTGACGCCCCACTCGCGAATTGCCGAGATCTGCGGAGATAAGATCTCCGGCGTCCGGCTTCACACTTTTCTCTCGCCAACAGGGCCTGTCATCACCAAGGCGATCTGGAAGATCAGTGTCGGCAAAGAAGATTCCGACAACTTCCGACATGGCGCCAGCGGGAACCTGCTCGCGGCGGTAGACGTGCAAACCGGGAAAATCAGCAGGGTGGTGTCAGGCATCGGGCCAGCGCAACAAGTGGACCCACTCCATCCGGTTTCGAGCAAACCCCTTGTCGGCTTTTCGATTCCGCACTGGAGCAAGATCAAGTCCCTCGTCTGCGATGCGCAACTGGCTTTCCCAGGTTATCTTTGTCCGGGTTGGGACGTAGCGGTATGCGAGGATGGTCCGAAGATACTGGAAGTCAACTTTTTCGGTGACATCGACCTTTCCCAACAAGCCCATCGGCGCGGATTTCTCGACAACGAGTTCATGACTCTGATGCACAGCCGTGGCATCGACCAGTTGCTTCACGGTCCAGCGGGTAGCACGAAGCGATCGAATGCCAACAACCGGCTGGGTCTGCGCCGGCATCACTGGAATTGGTAGCGATCCGGTCCCGACCACTCTCCCCGTCTGAAGTCTGCCCCTGTACCGCTCGCGCCCCAGCCATGTCGACCATCCCCAGACCCGCAACGTCAAGCCGCTTGGTGGAGTTGGACGCGCTACGGGGCATCGCCGCAACCCTGGTGATGCTGTTCCACTACACAACTCGATATGACCAGCTGTATACCCACACATTGCAACCCGCATTTACACTGCCCTGGGGACACTACGGCGTAAATCTGTTCTTCATGATCAGCGGCTTCGTCATCTTCATGACGCTGCACCGGGTAAAGCGTCCGATGGATTTCGTGGTCTCGCGCTTCAGCCGACTGTTTCCGGCGTTTTGGGTCGCCGTGGCGGTGACCTTCCTGCTCACCCACGCTCTGGGCCTGCCCGGAAAGACCGTCGGTATCGGAACAGCGGCGATGAACCTGTTCATGATTCACGGCCTGGTCAAGATTCCTCACGTGGACAGCGTCTATTGGACGCTGGAGATCGAACTGCTCTTCTACGCCTGGGCCCTGCTGCTGTATCTGTTGGGCCGCCTGGACAAGGTTCATCTCGCTCTGACGGTTCTGCTGGCATTGCGTCTGCTGTACTTCCTTGCCGACAAGCTGGCCGGGGTAGACCTGTCGTACACCTTTTCTCATCTGCTGATCCTTCCGTACATCCCCTGGTTCGTATGCGGAATCATGATCTATCGGCTGACGCAACTGGCCACCGAGTCGCCACGACTTGATCTACTAGTACTGCTGGCCGCCATCGTTGTGCTGGGCGTAGTCGAGGCGCCCCCCATAGGCTTACTCGCAGCCTGCCTGTCCGGGCTTCTCTGGACCGCCGCCAACGGCAGGTTGCCGATTCTGGCCAACCCGGTCCTGGCCTGGCTCGGCGCGATTTACTACACGCTCTATCTGCTTCATGAAAACATCGGCTGGGGCGTGATCAGGCAAGCGCAGAAGGCGGGCGTCGACGTCAACCTGTCGATCCTTCTTGCCATCGCGCTGGCTTTGGCAATGGCCACGACGCTGACCAGACTGGTTGAACGCCCGGCCATGAAATGGTTGCGCGAACGCTACCGTGCCCGCACAACCCTGGTGGCCTCAGCTTCGCGCTAACCGTCAATGACGGCAACCAGACTGGCAATACTGACTGGGTTGATCTTGGCCACTGCCGGAATTGCCTATGCCTGGCACCGGGTCAACTCCGCGTCGATTTCCGCGCAAGACCACGTCGACGAAATATTTCGCCCGTCGCCGCTCGATGCCAGTTCCTGCGAGTTCTTGGTCGAGCCGCGTCCGCTCATGATTCTCGTGCTGGGCCAATCTAACGCCGGCAATCATGGCTCACCGGCACCGAACCCCGACTCGGAAACGAAGGCGACCTTCTTCTTCGAAGGCTCGTGCTACCGCACCGCGGGAGCAGCCCCCGGGGCCACCGGACGAGGCGGCAACATATGGACCGTACTGAGCCCCAGACTCTCCCGCACAATCGGCAGGCCGGTCGTGTTCTCAGTCCTGGCGGTCGAAGCAACCCAGATACGGGATTGGATTGAACCCGGGAAACTCCGGAATCGCCTGATCGAAATACTCGCCAACAACCACGCGCACGCTTTCGTTCCCGAGGTGGTGCTCTGGCAGCAAGGTGAGGCCGATGCCATGGCCGGAACAACCCACGACGAATATCGCCAGCAGTTCTCCCGGCTGGTTGCCTTGTTACGAAGCCAGGGCGTCACCGCCCCGATCATTGCGGCGCTATCCACCCGCTGCCGCAACGAAGGCAGCAAACAGATTCGGTCAGGACTGAAGGAATCGGTCGCCTCGGATCCAACCCTGCGCCTAGGGCCCGATACCGATGCGCTGACGGGTTCCTTTCGCCACGACGGCTGTCATTTCTCTGCCTCGGGAATCGAGGCCGCCGCAGAACTCTGGCTGCCAACCATCGTGGGGCGCCATTGATTCGACAGCTTGTTTTCGATGATTGCCCTTTGGACAGGGCGTAGGTGTCGCTGCTATGATTCCCCCACTGTTCAATTGCCATGACCATGATGTGCTGCCATCTTCAGCGTAACAGCTTCCAATCCGTGAAGCAGCGAACCGTTCGTACCGTGATGGGTGTCAAACGCCCTCTTTATGGCAAGCTCGGCCGCTTTCTGACCACGATGCTGGGCGCGTTGCTCCTCGGTACAAGCCTAACAGCATCGGCCAAGCCCACGGACATCACCGATGCGGAAATGGCCATGCTGCCGCGCTATTGCCCGGACACGATGGGTTTCAAGTATGGCGACGCGTACACCAATACGTCACCCAACGCGGCAAAATGGGTCGGCATGATGGGCCAGGGCTTCTGGACCATGCACCACCATTGCTGGGGCCTAATTGAATTTCATCGCGCAGAGCGAGGGAATTTGCCGGCCGTTCAGAAACAGGGATTGCTGGAATCGGCGCTGGGGAATTTCCGGTATGTCGTCAACAAAACTCCGAGCGACTTCATTCTCTTGCCGGAGGTATTGACCTGGATCGGCCGAACTGAACTCCTTCTCAAGCGCCCAAGGAATGCCGCCGACGCATTCGATCGTGCGCGAAAGTTGAAACTGGACTACTGGCCAGCATATAGTCACTGGGCAGAATTCCTGATCGGTGCTGGCAAGCGTGCCGAGGCAAAAGAACTCGTGAAGACCGGCCTTGAGTACTCACCGACGGCACGCGTCCTCCTCGAACAGTATCGGGTGCTTGGAGGCAAGGTGTCGGAAATCGTGCCGAAGAAAGTTGCTCCCGCCCCTGAGCCGAATCCCGGGCCAGCCGGAACGGAAAGCGCCGAATTAAAGGACAAACAAGCGACGAACTCAGCGGACGTCAAACCGACCGACCCGTCGAAATGAAGCACGGGTTGCCCAGTCGGTACACCGACTGCCCATTGCGCTGATGGGTTCGGTTCGGCGCTCGCTCCTCTTCTCGCTGGCCGACAATTATCTCGGCATGCTGCTGCAGCTTGCGGCATCACTGATCATCGCCCGGCTATTGACGCCAACGGAAATCGGCATCTACTCGGTCGCAGCCGTGCTCTCCGCGCTCGCCAGCACCTTCCGCGATTTCGGGGTCGCCGAGTACCTTATTCAGGAGAAGAACCTGACGCAAGAGAAGATTCGAGCCGCGTTCGCGGCAAATCTTGGCGTCTCCTGGTTGATGGGGCTATTGCTGCTCGGTTCGAGTGGGGCCGTAGGGGAGTTCTATCGGCAACCTGGCGTCGCGGAGGTCATGCGAATCCAATGCATGAACTTTCTGCTGATACCCTTTGGCGCAGTGACGATGGCCTATTTTCGTCGCGAGCTGAACTACCGCCCGATCTTCATTGCCGGGCTGTGTGCCAATATCAGCTCGTTCTCGGTGGCCACGCTTGCGGCGCTTTCCGGTCTCGGTTATCTAAGCCTGGCTTGGTCTTCACTCACCGGTGTGGCGGTTACCGTCACGGTCTCGATCTTCTTTCGACCAAAGGACTTCCCGCGCTGGCCCGGTTTGGCCGGCCTCGGCGAGGTAATACGCTTCGGCAAGCATGCTAGTGGCATCTACCTGTTTGGGCAAATCGGCAAGAACGCGCCTGAGGCCATCATCGGCCGGGTATTGGACATGGCCTCGGTGGCCTTCTTCAGTCGTGCCAACGGCCTGATGGAGTTGTTCAACCGCACCGTGTTGCGTGCAGTCACGCCTGTCTGCCTGCCCTATTTCTCGCAAGCAGCCCGCGCGGGTGAACCGACCCGCGACGGCTATCTCAAGGCCATTGGCATGCTTACCGGCATCGGCTGGCCATTCTTCCTTTACATTGGCGTTGCAGCATATTCGATCATCCGCCTCCTATACGGCCCGCAGTGGATGACATCGGTGCCCTTGGCACAAATCCTTTGTCTGGTCGCGATTCTCGAATTACCCTACTACCTTGGTACAGAAGTGCTGATTGCGGAAGGCCGCATCGACCAAAGCAACCGCCTTCAATTCCTTATCCAGGCGATGCGCGTTTCCAGCTTGTTTCTGGTCATTCCGTTTGGCTTGCCCGGGGCCTGCTGGGGCCTGGTTGTCAGCGCATCGATCGGTGCCGCGATCGGGCAACGCTTCCTGCACGAAATCATTGGCCTTCGCTTTCTCAACCTGGTTCGAGCTTGTACCCCGAGCGCCCTTGTCGCGGTGATTTCGATCACACCCATCGCGCTCCTTTCGCTGGTCGTCGAGCAGAGCGAAACAAATTACCTTCCGTTCTTTCTGGGCGGCAGTCTCGCAACGGGAATCACCTGGCTTGCCGGTCTGCGCGTCTTCCGCCATCCCTTCTGGGACGAAATCTCACGCTTCGCGGGCGGACTGATGCGACGCAACCGCGGCACCTAGATTTCCGTCTCAAGCGGCATGTACTATAGTCATAAGAGAAAATGACGAGTGTCACATCGCGTCAGGGAGGTCTAGACATGACTATTCGGTTGCGTTCGTTTGGGTTTCTCGTTTTCATTTTGTGCGTTCTGACACCGACAGCACACGGCGAGGACATTTCAGCTACCTGGACCCAGAAGCAGTCCGTCCAGTGGTTCCCGGATGGCCCCGGACCACGCGGCTGGAGCAGACTGTTCTACGACACACGCAGCCAGCGCATAGCGCTTTATGGAGGCTCCGCCGGCGCCGGATTCAAGAGCGACATCTGGCAATATGACACGCACAACGACATTTGGACCGGCATCGAAGTCCCAACGCTCGACTGCCCGGGATACCTAGGGCCCAATGGCGGCCCAGACGGTCGCGATGGCCATTCAACGGAATACGATCCGTTCAATCACCTGTATTGGGCTGTCGCCGGTGGTGGCTACAAGTGCGGCGGTTCCCATCGTGAAGTCCTGCCGGTCAGAACGGCAGGCAGCGGAACAACCACAACCAGGATCGTGGATCCCGGTCTGACCGCATCGGAAACCAATTTCTACAAGGATTGGCTGGTCACGGCAGGAAGCAAAACGTCCTACGTTACAGGCTACGACGCCGGCACGAAGACATTGACCCTGGCCACCGCCATTTCCGGACTCGGCGCCGGAAGCAACTACACGATCCGCTTCTTCACGGATGGCCAGACTTGGTACTACTCGCCGACGACCCGCCAATGGCGAAGCATGGAGGGCCCCTATTGGGGAGCGATCCGTCCCTCTCCGGTCGTCAACCCGCCGGGCCGAAATACCCCCGGCTTTGCCTACTCGCGCAAGGACAACGCCATTGTCTTCTTTGGTGGTAGCAAGAACGGCAATGGCTCCAACGACACCTGGGTGCTTAACCTCGCCACGAAAACCTGGAGCCAAAAGACCCTCGACAGTGCGACGGGATTTCCCCTGAAACTCCAGGAGCTCAGCAACTCGTTCGCGTACGATGAGAGCAACGACGTCTTCATCCTTTTTGGCGGCCGCTGTGCCGACAGCCGCTGCCCCCAGTACGGAAAACCAAGCGGAGACACCTGGACCTACAAGTTGTCCACGAATACCTGGACAAAGATGTCTCCGGCCGTGAGTCCCCCTGCACGAATTGACAGCACCCTCTATTACGATCGCAACAGCGGACTGATAGTGCTCTTCGGCGGCGCCACGGTTGATATCTTCAATCAATTTCCGACCAGCGCCAACCTGCTAAATGATCTTTGGGTCTATCGGTACAGCACCAATACGTGGGCCCAGATTCCCACCACCAACACGCCAGCAGCGCGCTACCTGCACATGATGGCGTTCGACCAGATCGAAGGCAAGGCCGTGCTGTATGGCGGCAACACGCCAACGGGGTCGGCCGAAGTGTGGACACTGGAAATCACGGATCCGCAGGCAAATTCGCTGCCGGTGCCAGTGATCGACGCAACTCTGTTGGACGGTTCCAATGCTTTCTCGTTCAGCGCCGCGCGAAGTTTCGACCGCTACGGAACGTTGGTGTCATACCTCTGGAACTTTGGCGACGGGAATACCGGCTCGGAGCTCGCGACCAGCCATACGTATTCGAATGCCGGTGTCTACCCGGTCAGCCTGACTGTTACCGACAACTCAGGCGGTTCGGCAACGGCCTGGTACCGTGCTGATACGAGCGGGGCTGGCGGAGGAGGAGGGTCGTCGAATCTACCACCGATAGCCGTCGCCACGGCAACTCCAACCTCGGGCACCACGAGCACTATATTTGCGTTTAATGCCGCGGGAAGTTCCGATCCGGACGGAGTCATCGCCAGTTACAGTTGGAGTTTCGGCGACGGCGCAGTTGCCACCGGAAGCACCGTAGCGCACCAGTTCACCAGCAGTGGAAGTTACACGGTAACCCTTACCGTGCAGGATAACCTGGGCGCATCCGCGATCACGAGCATGGTAATCACCGTGAGCACATCGATGGCGTTGCCAGCCATCAGCTTCCAACGGCAGATATCCGGGGTCGTAGAGAATGGCGTTGTTACCCAAGTCCTGGCCGATGGTGTGCCTGTCCCATTTACCGCATCCGGGTCATCCTTCACAGCCACCCTGACGTCGACATACTCGCGCACGGTAAACCTTAGCGTGCACGCAACCGGGGCAGGCGGATCGACCAACCAAGCGGTTACGATCACGGTGCCTTGAATCAGCCATCACCGAGCCCACGCTGAAGCGCAATATCGTCTGACATGACAGAATGGAAAACTTTGACCGCCGTGCAACGCGAAAAGACGGACCACCACCTTTGGCACCATCGATCGGCGAGGCGTAGCGCATGACCATGTCGCGGCGGACTTGGCTGAGCGCTGCTGCGGCGATGGTGACGCACGCCACGGTTAGCGCGCAGACGCATACCCGCTCGATACCACCAGGGGCTGCCGATGAACACGGTCTGGGATCGCGCGTGGGACCGAAGGGTGCGCGCCCGGAATGGCCGCGCTGGCGACGGGCGATGGCGGCACAAACGTGGGCACCAATCGGCAACAGCACCCTTGCCGCGATCAATCCAGCGCATTCGCCGGCATACAACCTCGATTATCCCGATGCGCCCGTGTGGCAACGTCGGGAACATGGCGGAGTTACGAGTGACCAGGCGGTCATTGCTCCTTGGTGCGGCGCCGTCTGGGACGAGGATGGCGGAAACTTCTGGCTTCCGCTGGGTGGCGGCCATGGCGACTACGGCGGCAACGAGTCGTACAAGATATGCCTGTATGACGATTATCCGACCTGGACCATGCCAAAACCACCGTCCGGCTCCAAGCAATATATCGATGCGGAGGGAATTCCATCCGGCGCCACACGATTAGGCAAGAGCTACTTGCTCGACGACCACAAGGAAGCGTCAGGCGTATATGCCGACGGCCGGCCGCGAGCAACACACAGCTACAACAAGGCGATTTATGCCCCTGGTGTCGGTCCGGTAATGGTCAAACTCGGTGGCACGTTTGTAGATGTTACGGACAGCTCGAAATGGACTTGGCGGTACGACGAAGCGGCGAACGAATGGCAATTCAAGGTTACCCCAACTGATATCCACTGGCCAGGTTTGACGGATGGGGCTGCCGCCTGTTACGACCCGGCACGCCACTGTGCATATTGGCTCGGTCACGGCGGTGCAACGCTCTGCCGAGTCGATCTGAAGACATGGCAATGGTCTCAACTGACGAGTTCGCATGTCTATCACGGCGGATCCCTGAAACTGATCAACCTTCCCGGGCAAGACAAGGTTCTCGAGATCAACCTCACCGAGATGGCTGTCTGGAATTGCGCCACAGGCGCAAGAACCGTCATTTCGACAACCGGTTCGGGAGCAACGCCTGTTAACGCGCAATTCGGCGAATACGGCTGGGACTGGTGCCCGACTCTCGGTTGCGTAGTCTGTTGGCCGGGGCATGCCGGAACGACGGCGACGCTCTATACGCTGACGCCCGGAAGGAATCTTCTGACCGATCCATGGAAATGGGAAGCCTTGACAGTAGCGGGCGGAACACCACCGGCGGCGACGGCCCAAGGTACGTATGGGAGGTTTGCCTATTCGTCCAGGCTAAACGGCTTCATGATGCTGAACAGTCGGTCCGACCCAGTCTGGTTCTTCGCGCTGGAATAGGATGCGGCAGTCATCAGGATTGCTTGGGGCGTTCCAACTCAATAATGGCAAACGATACGAAATACTCGCCCACTATTGGCATGGCCATCAGTATTCGGCCTAGCGCCCGTCGAATGGGTGCCCCACCAAAACTGTGAGATTCCAGGCGAGCCACCTGGAAGCCGGCATCGCGAGCCAGACTCTTGAATGCACGGATATCTAACTCGTTGATGTAGCCTTGTTCTTTGAACGACGACCAGGCACGCCACTTGTTGGGCCTCTTGTTTCCGTGCTCATCCAAGTCCCAATGTCGCGGATGAAAGTCCGGCAGGTCATAGATCATCTCGGCCGCACGAAACATGGCCCGTTCCCCAAATATGACATGAGCCCAAGGGATTGGAATGAGCGCTTCCATGTGGGGCCCCCACGGCCCCTTGAACGGGAACCACTCGATCAGACAGCGCCCGCCTGGTCGGAGTACACGGTACCAATCGCGCAGGATGGGGCCGGGAGACATCACGTGCTCGAGACAATCGAATGCAAGTACGGTGTCAAATGACTTGTCCGCTACGGGGAGCCTTTCAGTTGCGCCAAGAACGAATTCGACCTTCACCCCTGCTGCAACGGAGGTGTTTGCCAAGTTGCTTTTGGCGCGGTCGATGCTTGACGCGTTGATATCGACACCTACAATCCGCCGCGGTCGCTTTTCCTTGGCGAGAAACAGGCTCAGTTGCCCATCGCCACATCCGAAGTCGAGTACATCTTTGTCATCGACGTATGAATCGGAAAATGCGGCCCAACTTCGTGAAAGTGAACTACTACGCCAATCGTCATATACACCGTAGTCGATTTGGCGCTCGGCAGGAGGGCGCATCAGTTTGCGACTCGTTGCAAAGCATGCAAGAGTACATAGATTCATGAAGTGTCCCTTTGCTTCCTGCCACTCAAATCTGCCTGATTATCAAGATGCTTCAGCCAAGCTATCGGAATGCCGCTCCTGGCCTACGATTCCAGAATCGGGGCGTGACTCCCGCCATGCCCCTGATTGCAGGCTTCTCGGAGAACTCAGCGGAGCTTCCTTTCTGATCAGGCAAATCTGGTGACTGGGAGTTACTCACCGGATCCGCCGGCTTGCACTATCGAACATCTCTGAAAGTGCTGCATCGACGCAACTTCGTGATTGAGCGCAGTTCCCCAAGATTGCTCGTCCACGTGAACCATTATAGGACCAATTCATGACGATACCGTATTCCGGCCGGGAATGCAGCGCTGGTTCCGTAATGTCCAATACAGAGTCAACTCAATCCCCAGCGATTACCCGCCGGTAGAAATCGCGGTAACGGTCCACCATGCCGCCCAGAGAGAGACTTGCGGCAGCCCGCAAGCGCGCGCTATTGCCCAAGCGTTGGCGTTTTTCCGCGTCGTGCGCTAACTCGATCATGGCCTCAGCCAAGCCAACGACATCGTTGGGCGCCACCAGCAGACCATGGACTCCGTGTTCCACCAGATCCGCCACAGCGCCAACCCTGGTCGCCAACACAGGCAACCCCGATGCCATAGCTTCCATGATGGACGTAGGCCGACCCTCCTGCAGGCTGGCAAGCACGAAAACGTCGCTTCGTCTCAGGTATTCGGCCACATCGACGGTTTCCCCCAAGAAATGCACCCGTGATTCGACGCCGCAGGCCCGGACCAGGGCTTCGAGGGAAGCACGGAATGGCCCATCCCCTACCAACTGGAGGTCCAACGGCACCGCCGAGCGCCGCAGGGCAAGTTCAAAAGCACGGATCAGCACTTCGTGACCTTTCAACTGTCCCAGCCGCGCCACGCAGGTCAATACTACCCGGGCATAACGTCCGTGCTCGCCCGGAATTCCCGGGTGGAAGCGGTCCAGATCGACACCGCTGGGAAGGACTGTAAACCGTTGCTCGGGGATCCCCGATTCAAGCGCGAACTGCCGGGCGGTGGGCGCTGAAACCGCCGCAATGGTGTAAGTCAATCGAGCCAGTTGCCGGTAGATAAATGCTCGCCGCGGCGACACCCTTCCAATCCAGTCCAGGCCGTGGATACTGCATACCAGACGCCCCGGGCTCCCGGCCAGCAGCCAGGCCAGAGTCGCATCTATCCAAGTGGCGCAGTTTCGGGCATGCACGATGTGCGGGCGGAAGGTACGCATCCGCCACGCGGCGCGAACGATGGGCGCGTAGCCACGAAGGCGCGGCTCCGAGCCGCAGGCAAACACCGGAATCGATGGTAACAAGCGGCGAGCCAGCGTCTGTACTGGTTCCAGGGTGGTCACAGATTGCCGAAATCCCTGCCTGTCTAATCCGTTTGCAATATTGACCACACCGACTTCGACTCCACCGACGCCCAGACTGCGTACGACGTGCATGACGCGCGAATCATCCATGTTACCCTCTCGCCGCCTGTCTTCAGCGCCGGTATGGAGATCAAGCGGACTCGAATTGGCAGGTACCGTATTTGCGCCTGCTTAGCGCGTGGCGCATCACCCGATCGCCCGCGCTGCAATGGCAGTTGGGACATTTCAAGGTAAAGGCATCCCGGGCCGCGGCCACATGTGCCGGCGAAAACAGAATCTCCCGCAGCCCCTTTTTATGCAGATTGCCCAGTCCAAACTTGACGTAGCAGAGTTGAACCGTGCCGTCTGGGCCGACCCAGATCATTTCATAGGCACTGCAAGGCACCCGCATCCGTGGCCCGAGCAGCAGCCAATCGGGTATGGATCGCATGTGCTCGGGTGTATGTCGAATGATCTCCGGGTACTGAACTCGCAAGCGTAGCAATTCGGCCACCACCAACTCGATGGCCGGGCGGTCTTCCGGGCGAAACTGCAGCATCCGGTCGGGCCCCTCAGTGAAGTACGGCAAAGAGTAATGGACCAAGTCCACTTGCAATGTGGCGCCGTACCTGCGGGCAAAGTCCAGTGCCTGATGCAGGGCTTGCGGGGTACATGTCTGGCGCCGCAGCAACCAGTTCATTTGCATATCCACCTGCATACCATAGCGGCTTCTAACGGCGGCCAAACCTTCTTCCATCCGACGGAAACTGCCCTTGCGCTGTGTGTATTCGTCGTACGCGGCACCTACACCATAGAGGCCGACTGAAATATCCCGCAGCCCGGCCTCGAACAACTCATCGATCTTCAGCGCGAGACCATTGGCGTTCGTAGTGATGCTCGGGTTGAGGTCCAGCTCCCGGCAATAGCGAACCATTCTGGGTAGGTCTGGATGGAGCAAGGGCTCCCCGCCATACAGACGAACCTTGGCAATACCCGCTGCCTTGGCATCCTCCAGAGCGCACCGAACCAACCCCCATTCCAGTTGTTGGCCCACCATGAAGTCCCGGCCGTAGCGGCAGCCCAAGCAGCGCAGATTGCAGAATCCCGTAATCGCCAGCATCATCAGGTAAGGTTGAGGCGAGATGCAGCGTGGAAACACCTCGGCCAACGAATAGCGCTGCTGCGCGAACCAGCGGTCCGCGTTAAGAGCAAAATCTCGGAGGGGCGATTTCTTGCGGAGCAGCAACCCGGCCTTGCGGCGAACCAGGTTTATGGACTTGCTGAGCATACGGTGCAGCATTGTCACCCCCCACAATCAGTCATGGACCAGAGCCGTTCCTGCAGAAGTACTTCACAAGCATGCAGTTATCGCGCCAATTCCGTTCAAGGGGCCAGGTCGAGATCTGAAGCCGGCACCAGCTCACGTCGACAACGCCTCCGCCCCCCCACCCCCGCCCATCGGTCCCACCTATCAGCAATTTCAGACCGGCTGAATTCCAGCACGTTGGCGCTGGCGGCCACATCAGTTTGCGACTCATTGCAAAGCACGCATGGGTACGGATATTCATGACCTTCTCAATTGTGTATTGCCACTGATTTCCCGGCGGCAAGAAGTTACGCGCGAGACCCACCGGCTCGATACCATCAAAGATCTCAGAACACGTTGCATCGCACCAACGTCCGATTCGGTTTGACTGGCCCGCGATTACTCGGCCGCCTATGCCATCATAGTACGACTTTCGGGAATACAGATGGGATTAGCCTGTACCTCACAGTCATGAGGTTTGCTGACCGGAAGACGATAGGACAGACGCTCTATGCCGTGCCCTATAAAGGAATCTGTGCGCACGGATCAGGGAGATACATGCAATGATATGCGGGGACCCTCCTGAAACCGCTCGGCAAGGCACGTATGGACAGTTCCCTTGCTCGTTGGCCCGGAACGGATTCATACTGTTGACCAGGCCGGCCGATCCGCTCTGGTTTTTCGCGCTAGATTAGGAAACGCCACTCGAGTCTCCCGTCGATCGCTGAGTCATGGCTAGCGTCTCACCGCCGCCATTGCACAAGAACGATCGCGCGTAGCACCCACCCACCAATAACCCGGGTAACTCACCGCGCCAAGCCCGTTGGTATCCCTTCAACCGGAAAGGTTGCTAAGTTCGTGGTCCTTCAATTATCATTGTCATAATCGTTAGGCATTGACAAACGCCGCAGGAGACTTGGCCACAAGTACAGTCAACATCAAAGGAGGGACCGTCCGTGAGATTTGCACTCGTTTCGTACGATACGTTTCAAGGCAGGTCGACCGGTCTCTACCCACCTCTTCATCTCTGCAATCTGGCGACCAACCTGGAACTTGCGGGCTATGAGGCGCGCGTTTTTGACTATGCCGGAGAATTCAGCAAGATCGACGAATTCTTCCGCGAAATTGCGGAATTCTCGCCCGACGCAGTCGGCCTGACCTGCTACACGCCATACCTCAAGCGATTCAACCAACAGACGGCGGCGCTGCGCAAGTTCGTACCTAAGGCCGTCATGGTCGTCGGGGGCGGGCATCCCAGCGTGTGGCCATCAGAGACCCTCGAACAGATGCCGCATATCGACTACGCGATGCAAGGTGAATGCGACCAGGCGATCGTAGGCTTCGCGCAGATGCTCCAGGGCAATCGCCAGGAGCACGAAGTACCCGGCCTGGTTTTCCGAAAGAACGGTGAAATACGCGTGAATCCACGCGACACGATCATCACGGATCTTGATCAACTGCCACAAATCAACCGAGGTTTCCTTGACCGCTATTACCGACAGCGCATGTATTGGGATATGGCCGCGAAGGGTCGTCTGGACATGATGATTTCAAGCCGCGGCTGTCCTTACGATTGCAGTTTCTGCTTCAAGGTCGAACGCAGCTATCGTTTCCGCTCGGTCGATCATGTCATGGCCGAGTTCGAAGAGCTGCGCCGGCGAGGTGTTCGATCCATTCACATCCAGGATGACGCCTTCACGGTGTACAAGAAGCGCTGCATGGCGATCACGGAGGAACTCATCAAGGGACGCTACGGTTTCGATCTGAAAGTGCGCAGTCGCGTCAACACCATCGATGAAAGTCTGTTGCGGCAGCTCAAGAAAGCGGGAGTTCGGCAGATCATCTACGGATTCGAATCCGGATCCCAGGCCGTGCTCGACTGCATGAACAAGAAGACGACCGTCGCCATGAATCGCCGCGCCGTTGAGCTGACAAAGAAAGTTGGAATCGCCTGTTATGGTGAAATCATGATCGGCATGCCGGCTGAAACCCGAGAGACAATCAACCAGACGATCGACTTCCTGCTCGAAACGAAACCTATCATCGGGCACGTTGCCGTGCTCTATCCCTTGCCGGGAACCCAGGTCTACGACGATGCCAAGCGGGACGGGACCCTGCTCGGCGACTGGAGCGTAAGTGCCGATTGGCCGTGGGTACGCCTACCGTGGGTGCAATCCTGCGATGAGCTTTATGCCGAGGCAAG
Organism: Rhodocyclaceae bacterium; assembly: GCA_041480065.1. GTDB lineage: Bacteria > Pseudomonadota > Gammaproteobacteria > Burkholderiales > Rhodocyclaceae > Fen-999. The sequence goes on along the minus strand of JBGOZF010000004.1, from coordinate 50,981 downwards.
CCGCATCAACCGTGCCGTGCAGCGCGACCCGGGGACCATCCTGTATTTTCTGAAGTGTCATGCGCGGACCATGAGTTGGCGACAAATCAAATTCCTTGGGGGAATTGCGAAAGGCCATCTCTTCGGGGCGCATTGAAGCGATTTGTTCAATGCCGCGAAGGTAGGGCCGGTGACAAATGCCGCCGATATACCGTCCTGGAACCGCGTAGCGGGTAGAAGGCGCAGCGCCGCGACCGGGTCAAGGCAATTCCTGCCAACAGGGATTGTGGGCGCCGCCAGATGCGTATAGTCCCACTTCTTGGCTTTGTCAGGCCCTTGCGAATGCAACGCTCAGCGAGTTGGTAATGGACCTATGTAGCTCTTCGCGATCACGACGTTGTCGATGTATAGATGTTGATTGTGCGGAGATACTGCCGCTCCTCCGTGATAGACGTTCAACCAGGCATCTTCAACGTGAAGCCGTTCGACTGAGCGATACCGAATATCCGAGCGCTCCATCGCAAGACGACCGTCCATCCAGACCCGGATGACCCCGTCTGCGGCTCCCGGACGGTTCAATCGAACGTATTGCTCAATGCAATACCAGCGATTGCGTGCCAATAAGGCGCCGGGCCATATCCAGACATCACCCCAGAAATCCTTCTGGTCCATATGGTAGGCATAGGTTCCCAACTGGGTCAGGCCATGCATCGGGTGGTCATTGGGGAAGGCTTGCAGAAAAGCGCCCCGCATGGACCAGCCATCGGTACCGTCCACGCGACGGCCTCCCCATCCCGCCTTGCCGTACGTCCCGCCCAGACCAGGCATCTTGCCGCCGCTGACATCCGGATTCCAGTCCTCAGCGAACCTCACGTAATAGCGGAAGTACAACTCATCGGGTTCGCCACCATGGTCCTTCAGATATAGCCTGAGGTCCGTGCCGTAGTTGCTGCCTTTCTTCAGATTGACCCGGAACGCGGCGCCCGCCAACTGATCGAACCTGAGGCCCGGGTCGGTGGCGATCACCTCCGCCTCGCTGCCGGATGACTCACGGCTCCAGCGCGATCGCCAACCGCTGCCCTCATCAAATCCGGTCGAGAAGACGACGTCTGGATGGCGATCGATGCCCCGATCAGCAGGGTAGTTTGCAGCAAGTCCCTGTTGCGGGGAACCGTGCGGAAGTTCCGGGATTGCGGTTTCAAACACGCCGACCTCGAGTTTCCCTCCGCCCGACCCGGCGCTGGAAAGAACCAGGCGGGCCCGGATGAAATCCGGGCTGCGTACCGAGTCTGGCAAGGCAAATTCCAGGAGCACGCTTTGTTGCGAACTGACGGAAAGAGTCTCACTGCGGCCCAGAGCCTTGTACGTCGAGCAGTCCAGATGCGTATCCGCCTTCGGCTCCAGAATCTGGCGGCGATCGCCAGCAAATTCCAGAACGAGCATCGGCCGGTCGACGATACTCTTGGCCTCGCGACTGTTGAATCTGGCGTAGCCCGTTCCGCTCACCGGCCGCAGATAGAAGATCGCCTTTGCCCGCCCCGCTTCGGCGATCTTCCTGACCAGCTTTGAGACATCCCAAGCCGCGCCAGCGGCACCAACGCCGGAAACCGCGTAAGGATTCTTGCCATACAGGATTCCCGATGCGTCGAGCCAGTCGCCACCACGGCGCTGCCAAGGCAGGATATCCCCAAGAAAATCGGCACAGGAAGTACCCCGCTCGCCTTCGTACAAGCCGAGACGGCTGGCAAAGTCGTCTCCCGCCGATTGCGGACTTTGCTTCGACTCGCGGCCAACCGCCTGCGCGAATGCCGCAGACAGAAACAGGAGCAAGAGAAAGAGCGCGCGCGAAATCGTCATTGGAGGCAGCAGACTTGGAATCAACACTGAGCACCACTTTAGCAAGAACGGGCCACTCTGTGACATCATGCGCGTTTTTGGAATTCCGGTAGCCATGAAAGATCACCTCTACGGCCGCATCGACCTCGGGCGTCTCTTCGACCCCAGCCAGTCACGGCATCTGCTCGATTCGATCGGCCTTCGTGGCGCAACGACTGCGCGCGACGCCGATGCTGCCTGCGCGGTGATGGGCTCACCGCGCTTTGACGACCTCCTCGCAGGCGACGTTTCGGCGCAATCCGACTCGGCCACCGCGTTTCTCAAAGCTTGGCACCAGTATGGTGCTGATGTCGCGAGCCACGCGCGCGGCAGTTATGCGGCAGTCGTTGTCGATGCAGCGAAAGGCGCCGTCTTTCTTGCGGTGGACCGCTTTGCAATCGAGACCCTGTGCTATTCGCTGGACGGCAACACGCTCTCGTTCTCCGACCGCGCCGACTGTGTCGATGGGCGCGGCGATGAACTCGATCCGCAGGCGGTGTTTGACTTCCTCTTCTTCCACATGATCCCCGCACCGCGCACCATCTTTGCCAAGGTGCGCCGCCTGCCCGCGGCTCATAGCCTGCTGGTGGCGAAGGATGGAATTCGTGAAAGTCGTCACTGGCCCTTGCAGTTTGACGAACATCACCGCGAGCCGTTTCGCAAGGCCAAGGAGACGTTTCTCGGCCTGGTCCGTGATGCTGTCAAGGAGGAGATCGCCGGAGAAGGGCGTGTCGGCTCATTCCTCTCCGGGGGCACCGACAGTTCGACGATCGCCGGCATGCTGGGCCAGGTTACCGGAGGGCCTGCTGCCACCTACTCCATCGGCTTCGAGGCCGAAGGCTACGACGAAATGGAATACGCCCGCATCGCGGCGCGCCATTTCGGTTGCGAGCATCACGAGTACTACGTCACGCCGGGAGATCTGCTGGCCAGCATCCCCGCAGTGGCGCGGCAATTCGATCAGCCGTTCGGCAACTCGTCGGCCCTGCCCGCCTACTATTGCGCCAAGATGGCGAAGGCGGACGGCTGCACCAAGATCCTGGCCGGCGACGGCGGCGACGAGTTGTTCGGCGGCAACTCGCGCTATGCCATGCAACGCTTCCTGCAGCTATACCACACGATTCCGGGCGGTATGCGACGCATGGTAGAGCCTTGGTGCGGCGAGAACAGCGCGTTGCGCCGCATACCGGGACTGCGCCAAGCCACGGGCTACGTCCGCCATTCCCGCGTGGCGATGCCGCATCGGCTGGAAAACGACAACCTGATCAAACAACTCGACCCCACCAGGGCGTTGACCGCGGATCTGCTCGCCAGAGTCGATATGAACGAACCGGCGCGGCATATGCAGGCAACCTGGGACGAGTGCCGGGCCGATAGCTTGATCAACCGGATGCTGGCATACGATTGGCGCTACACGCTCGCCGACAGTGACCTGCCAAAGGTACGCGGAGCTACGGCCATGGCCGGCATCTCGGTCGGATATCCGCTGCTCGCCGACAGGATCGCCGATTTCTCGATGAGCTTGCAGCCCGAATGGAAGCTCAAGGGCTTCAAGCTGCGCTGGTTCTTCAAGGAGGCGCTCCGCGATTTCCTGCCCGATGCGATCATCACCAAGAAGAAACACGGCTTCGGTCTGCCCTATGGACCCTGGATGGCAAAGCATCCGGAACTGCGGCGCCTGGCCGAGGACAGCCTGCACGGTCTGGTCGACCGGGGCATGGTTCAGCGGGATTTCGTCACCGAGATATTCGATCGCCGGCTAGCCGAGCATCCGGGCTATTACGGCACGATGGTGTGGATCATGATGATGCTGGAACAATGGCTGCGCAGCCACGACGGTCTGCGCCTGCCGCGATAGGGTCATCGCAACGTTTAGACCAGCGGCGTGGCGGCAACCCGATTGAAGTTCGTATTGCGTTGATTGAGTAACAGCCGCATCGCCCATTTCGGCAGCGAACGATCCCAAGGCGTGAATCTCGGCAGTTGAAAAAGGTCGTCGCCGGCTCGGCCGACGCCGGGTGCAGTCGACACGGCCGCCTTGAATCCGAGCCGGCGCACAATGTCTACATGGCACGACTGGTAGTCCTGTCCAGGCTTGCCGTTCGGGTAGGCGAATACGTCCACCGGACCGTCGATGATCTCCTGCAGGCGCGCCCGTCCCGCAGCAATCTCTCTCTCGGCCTCGGCGGGCGATAGAGACGTCAGAATTGGGTGATGGACGGTGTGGCCTCCGATTTCCATTCCGGCCCGATGCAATTGCACCACCTGATCCGCGCGCATCATCAAATCGGATGGCAGGCCCTTCACATCGCAAATCCGGCAAAGCCGCTCTATGGCTTCTTCGCGCCCGGCAAGCGAGAGGTACTTGAGGCGTGGCAGCAGGGAATCGATCGCTGAACGGCGTTCGGCCGGCCCTGACAATGCGACCCGGCCGAGGCCGAATGCATCCAGATCGACTTCGCTGCAACGTGACGCTCGCAGACATTCGATGACCGAGTCGTTCCACATGCGGCCGCCATCGAGAAATCCTGTCGAGACGAAGAACGTGGCGGGCAATCCGTAGCGCTTGAGAATGGGCAGGGCCACTTCCGCATTGTCGGCATAGCCATCGTCGAAAGTGATCACCATTGTCCGAGCCGGCAGTTCCCCAATGCGCAGACGCGATGCGGCGTCGCCGAGGGTCATGACGCGAAAGGTTCCGGCGACCAGGCGCATCATCCGCTCGAATCGGGCCGCATCAACTTCTTCGGGGAAGAGCGGATCGGGGGTCGCGTGAACGCGATGGAACATAAGTATGGACAACCGAGGTTCCACTGCGAGCCCCAAGGCTGCAAACGCCAGTCTGGCCAATCGCGCTAGCAGTGGGTTCAAAACAGCGTCTCTCGATAGCGTTTACGAAACGGCGACGCAAGGCTTGCGCAGCGTCACCATGATCCACCCGCGCAGAAAGCGCAGCATCTCGAAGCGGCTGATCACCTTCTCAAAGCACATGCCGAGGAAGAACAGCGCCCCGTTGAACATCAAGTAATTGGGATATTGGCTAAGGTACTCGAAGGACTCGAGCACAAAACCCGCTGATGCCGCCAACCGGTCTACATCGGTATGAGTATTCGTCCTGTATGCCGTGGGAAACGTATCTTCTTCCTTCCGCCCTTCGACATACCTGACGATAGCGGCGTGAAGGCGGTTGGGCACCAACTTCGCCACCAGCGTGCCGTAATCCCACATATTGGCGGTAAGGAATACCACGGCGCCCCCAGGTCGCAAGACCCGCGAGAACTCCCGATAGACAGACTCGGGATCGACAAGATGTTCGAACACGCTGCGCGACATGATCAGATCGACACTGGCATCAGGCACAGGCAACTGCGACAGGTCCGCGTTGTGGGTTTCGATTCCAGGAGGGACATCGGAAAATTCGACCAGTTCTATACCGATCAGGTGTCGCGCACGGCCGAGATACTTTCGCAGTACCGGAACCGTACGGCCGCAACCGGCGTCGAGCAATACGGTATCGGGTGTCAACAAGCTATTCACCCGTTGTTCGAAGAGCCGGTAGGGATGATTCTCTGACGGGTAGTACTTTCGGAGCAATCTGTCGGACAAGGCTGTCATTTGGTCTTCCGATCCTGATGAATATGAATCTACCGGGTGGCTGTTGCCGCAGCAGGGGTGTCATCGCGCCCCACCGTCTGCTTGGAGCGCTCACGAAGCGTGGCATCAACCAGGACAACGAAACTGAGGACGTAATAGGGCAGATCGAAATGCACCAGGCTCAAGAAAGCGCCCCCGGTCGCGAAACCAATCAGGCTCACCTGAACCATCCGCATCAACTGGGGTACCCAGGAACCAAAGTCAGGATCGTCACGAGTTTCGCGAGCAATCCGCCCGGCCTTGCGCCAGGTCAACAGGCCGAGTGCAAGGTACAGCGCCAGTCCAACGAAACCATGCTCTCCAAGGGCTTGAAAATAGATACTGTGGGCCACGTAGATACCGCCACCCGCATAGGTACCAACTCCTCCGACAGGCGCGTATCGAGAGAACACGGCGGGATTATCGGCAGCAAACCCAACCCCGACCAGCGGCCTGTCGACGGCTGCATTCCACATGGTCTGCCAGGCATAAAGGCGGGACATGGCCGAGGAATCCTGCTCATAGGTCTCGATCGTATGCATGCGGCCGGACCAGGACTCCGGCATGAACGTGATGGCAACCGTCAGCAGCCCGACAATGAGCAGGCTGGTTCGAATCGGGTTTTTCCCCTTGAGTCCAAGCGCAAATGCCATGGCCAGTAGCGCCACCAGCGCACCGCGCGACTGGGTGCCCAGGATGCCAAAACAGTTGAAGACGATGAAGACCAGCGTGCCCCAGCGAATCATGCGCCGGCTTGAAGTCTGGTACAGGTAATACATGAATGGTATCAGCATAACCAAGGCCAGGCCAACTTCATTGTTGCCGCCGACCGCCCCGCCGGATGGCCCCCACACGCGCGCGCTACCTCCCGTCAGGACTGTCCAGATACCTCCCTTGAAACCATAGAAGCCGATGGACAGCGTAACCACCCAAATCAGACGTTCGATCTGCACGCGATCGCGGATCAGCATCATGGTGACGAACAACATCAGGTGAATCTTCAGAACCATGATCCAGTGATCAAGTACCATGTCGGGATTGCCAAGGGCGAACAGGCTCGTGAAGCTCATCCAGACCACGAACAGAAACTGTGTCGTAGTGATGGCGTTGACCGGGAAGGGACGGCGCTCCTTCGAGAAGAAGAAGCTGATTAAGGTAGTAATGGCCACGATCTGTGCAAACGGCAGAGAGCGCGCGAAACCCCAGGCGGCGCGATGCGGAATCATCATCGATATCCATGCCCACGTATAGGCGCCTACGCGCGGGCTGCGCAGGATGAACGGCAGTAGGCCGAAAATGACGACTGTGATGATGATGTCACGCATCCGAGGCCTCTTTGATGATCTTTGAAGTGGCGTCGCTGCCACAAGAATGCTTGGTCAATGGGAGAGTCTGATCAGACATGACGCCGATCATCTCCAGTCGACGATGCGACATTGTTGAACAATACCAGTTGAGCCTGCGTAGTCGCAGCCCAACCGAAGTTCCCTGCATAGGCGCGAACGGCGGCGCGGTCAGGGCGGGCAATCAGCAGGCCGTCGACGGCCCCCAGCAGGTCCGACACATTCAGTCTATCCACCAGCCATCCCACCATGTCGGTCGTTACGATCTCGGGAGTACCGCCGACCTTCGTCGCCACTACCGGCGTGCCGCAGGCCATCGATTCAAGCAGGATATTCGGCCATCCTTCCCGACTCGAAGCCAGGATCAGGACGTCGGCAGCGCTGTACCATGTCGCAAGATCCGTGTTGGGCAATGTTGCGACGAAGCGAACTCGCTCGCTCAATCCAAGGCGCGCGACCTGATTCTGAAGGTTCTGCTTGTCCGGGCCGTCTCCGATGATGACCAAGCAGGCATCCGGGTGCGCGGTGAGGAGCCCGGCAAGAACATCGATGACGAAATTGTGCCCCTTGTTCTCGACCAGATTGCCCACGGATAGCAGGATCGGCGAACCGCTCAGGCCGAGCGCCTGACGCGCCTCATTCTGGGGAACCGGATGGAAACGCGACAGATCGACGCCATTGCGCATCACGTGGACTTTGTCTTCGGGCGCACCCAACCCCCTCAACACGTCGACCAGCGCGCGGGACACCCCAATCGACGCCGCCGCCCGTCCGACAGTCCAACGTATCATTCGACGCGGCAGGCGGTAACGCGGGATCACGTTGAGGTCGGTTCCGCGTGCTGTGACGACAAAGGGCTTATTGATCCACTTCGCGATCAAGGCGGCGGCGACGCCGTCGGGATAATAGTAATGGGCGTCGATCAGATCGAAATCAAACCCCTCGCGTATCAGCCGGCGCACCGTTGCGATGGCACCCAGGGCGAGGCTAAGCGGGGCCACGGTCATCCCGACCTTCGGCGGCAGGAAATAGCGCGGATGCTCCACTTCAATGCCGTTGTGGGTCTCGCGCATCGGTGTCCTGGCGGCGCGCGCGTAGTCGCCGTAGCGCGGATGCGTTGAAAAGAACCAGGGCACCGGCGCGACGACCCGCGTCTCGACCGCCTTGCTGGCCAATAGTTCGCGCAGGCGCGTTTCGACGAAGATGCCGTGCCGAGGTCTGACGCTGCTCGGATACAACGTCGAAAACAGCAGGGTGCGAATCTTTCTGGTCACGTCGGCTCGAGAGGCAGGCGACGCCGTGTACTCATCTGCCATCCGACTGCGCACACCGGAAGGACCAGCAAGGCCAGGCCGCCGGTCCACGCGACCACGATGAGATGCCTGCGCAGCCGCCACATCGCGTCGACCTTGTCGCGGTTGCCGCTGTCGACCACCAGGTTAACCGGAGGGTAGATCCCGATCGCAATAGCGTCCAACTGTTCCAGCGAGCGGGATACGCGCCCAAGGGGACGCGCCATCATGGCCCTGTCGTAGGAAAAGACATTGTTGCCCCAGAACATGTACCACTCCGGCAGGCCGCGGCCGTAGTAGTCCCAGAGCTTCTCCTCGATCACGTAGCCGGGACGCGCGCCGGGATATAGAAGATCAACGTGAATCGACAACGGGGCTTCGCGCAAAGCGCGACGAAGTTCCGACGCCGAGACCGCCACGCCGTCCGCACCGTGGAAGTAGTAGTTGTTGAACACATCGACCAACTGCCAGCGCTTCAGTTGCCGATTCCATATTTCCGGCAGGACATGGCCGTGGCCACCGAAGCCGTCGAAAGAGAATGCCCAGGAACGTACGGGAATTCCAGCCGTGACGGCGAACGCCATGAAGACACGGGTGAAGTCGACGCAGTAGCCCTGGCCCTGGTGCGTGATGCGATCGTAGGTATCGCGCAGATCGGATTGAATCGGCGACCCCACGAGTTCGGGGGCACTGCCCAGCAGGTGCCGACTGATCGCCAGTACCCGATCCCAGTCCGAACTCATGTCCGCAAGGCCGAGCTTTGCGGCGGCTTCGACAAACTGCGGATCGGGCGTGCCACGCTCGAGCATGAAGTCGGCGGGCACGTTCTCCGGCGTCCAGTCGAAGGTGGTATTCGCGCCATCCATCAAGGCCAGCGCATTACGCATGCGGACAACCTCGGTGGAACTGACGAAATAGGGCGACAGCGACAGCACCGACAGCACGAGAACCGCCAGGCTGATCCAGGTGCCACGCCGCCAGAAGTTCAGCCGTGACGAATTTGTGCCCGCCACTACCAGCACAACCCCTCGACCCGCGCCGCAATCGGTGCCCCCTCGGGCAGATGCACGAGATCGAGCAGCATCTGGTCGGCGCGGCTGCGGGCAGCCAGGACATCGATGATCTCTTGTCCGGTCAGGCCGAGCACCAGCACCTCCGATTCGTCGATGACCTTCTCGAGTTCGGGTTGGAGCAGTTGCCCGATGTGCGGCAAGTGCAGTTCGATATAACGGCGGTTGGCCCCGAGCAGGCGCGACAGGTGCACCTCCGGGTCGTAGATCGAGAGCTGCATGCCCTTGCCGATCAATTGCTCGGCCAGGGTCACCAGAGGGCTCTCGCGCAGATCGTCGGTGCCGGTCTTGAACGACAGGCCGATGAAGCCGATCTTGCGCTTGCCGGTGGCAAGCAGTTTCTGTATCGCCAGGTCGATGTGGTTCCGGTTGGACGACATGATGCCGCCGAGCATGGGCAACTCGACATCATGGATCTTGGCCAGGTAGGTCGTCGCGCGCAGGTCCTTGGGCAGGCAGGAACCGCCGAAGGCGAAACCCGGCCTCAGATAAGCCCGCGAGATGTTGAGCTGGGTGTCCTGACAGACCAGGTCCATGACCTCGAAAGGATCGACACCGAGGGCGCCGCACAGTCGGGCCGTTTCGTTGGCGAAGGTGATCTTGAGGGCATGGAAGTTGTTGCAGCAGTATTTCATCATCTCGGCGGAGCGAACCGAGGTTTCGATGAACTTGCAGGGCAGATGTCCAAAGAGACTGCGCAGCCGTTCGACCGGATAGGCATGGTTGGCGCCGACGATGGTGAATGGCGGCTTGTCGTAGTCGCGAATCGACGACCCCTCGCGCAGGAATTCCGGCTGGAAGCACAGGAAGAAGTCCTTGCCATCGACCTTGCCCGATTTCTTTTCGATGATCGGGCGCAGCACGGTCTCTACCGTGCCTGGCACCAGCGTCGACCTGAACACCACCACATGAGGTTCGCGCTTGTCGCGTATGGCCTCGCCCATTTCTTCGGCCAGACGCAGAATCGCGCCTTGGTCCTGGCTGCCGTTGGTCGCCGACGGCGTGCCGACGCAGACCAGGGAAATTTCGCTGTCGAGTACCGCCTGTCGCGAATCGGTCGTCACCCTCACCTTGCCGCTGGCGGCAACCCGTGCCATCAGATCGACCATGCCCTCCTCGACCACGGGCGTGTTGCCGGCCTTGATCAGGTCGAGTTTCGTCGAGTCGATGTCCACACCGATGACATCGTGACCGTCGCGCGACAGGCAGGCCAGCGACACCGCCCCCACATAACCCAGGCCGAAGATACTAATTCTCATTGCGTCACCCCATTGTCAAGAACCGGCATTGTACTTGGCTCGCCACCCTGCCATGACACGCTCGACGATACCGTCCAGTCGACGCATCGAGGCCTGCCAATCATGATTGCTCAGCATGCGTTCGCGCCCGGCAACGGCAAAGCGCGCCCGTTCGCCGCCATCCTGCATAAGCCGCAGACAGGCTTCGGCATAGGCGCTCGGGCTGTCGCCGACCAGGAAATGGCGACCGTTCTCGGCATCGACCCCGCCCGCACCGGCCGGACTGGTTACTACCGGCACGCCCATCGCCATGGCTTCGAGTATCTTGTTTTGCGTACCGCGCGCGATATTGAGCGGCGCCACCATGGCAGCGGAGCGCAGGATGTAAGGGCGCACGTCCGGTACCGAGCCTGTGACGGTGACTCCCTTGAGATCGCCGAGTTTCCTGACGGCAGGACTCGGGTCGGCGCCGACGATGATCAACTTGGCCGCCGGCCGCCTGGCCTGGATCAGGGGCAGCGTATTGCGACAGAAATCGAACATGCACTCCTGGTTCGGGTAGTAGTCCATACGGCCGATGAAGGACAGCGTATCCGCGTCGTAGCCTTCGCCATCGGGCTTGAAGAATCCCGAATCGACGCCGTTCGGGAACCAGTCGGTCGCATGGGCAGTCCCGTAGTCCTGCAAGGTTTCCCATTCGGCCCGGGTCGTGGCGGTGCACAGGTCGAATTTCCCGGCCAGCCGCTTCTCGGCCGCCATCATCTTGTTGCCTTCCAGCCGGTAGCCGAGCGAGAGCGGGAACGGCTTGTAGCGGGCGTATTCCAGCCACTTCTGGGAATCCATGTCGCCGAAATCGAGGATCTTGGGGATACCGCGCACGTCCTCGACATACTGGGCCACGGACGAACAATGCACGAAGATGAGATCGAATTTCTCGGCGGCCAGCAGCGCATCGATGCGGCGCCTGAGATCCGGCGAATAGAAGTAGCCCATCGAGGAAGGCGTCATCAGCGGCAGGCGCGCGACCATGCGCAGCGTCTGTATGGGATTCGAGACCGCGGCCATCTCGAAGCGCTTGCAGTGCCCGGCGATACCCTCGCCCTCGCGGGCCTCGGCCGGAGACCGGCTCAGCGAGCAGACCGTGACTTCGTGTCCCTGTCCGGTGAAATGCCGGATCATGTTGAAGGGACGGATCTTGCCGCCACGCTTGGGCGGAAAAGGAAAGCGGTGGCAAACGTAAAGGATCTTCATGCAAGCATTCCCTGCAACTCCGCGGTCACGTCTTCGTGGCTGCGGCGGTCGAGATAGATGCGCGCCCAGACTTCGAAGTTGAGCAGCGCAATCAGTGCATCGGTGTAGTCCTGGCGGTTGGCGCGATGGTCGGCGATCAGTTGCGCGACGACCGACGAATCGAACAAACCGCGCGCCCGAATGGCCTCAGGCGACAGGATGCGGTCGAGCAGGCGACCCAGTTCTCCCTTGAGCCAGGCGCCCATGGGCGTGCCGAAACCGCGCTTCTTGCGGTGCAGGATGTCCGGCGGCAGACGGTCGGCCAGGGCCTGCTTCATCGCCGCCTTGAGCACGCCGCCCTTGATCTTGACCGCCTCCGGCATGGTGGCGGCCATCTCCAGCAGGTCGTGATCCAGGAGGGGAACACGGCACTCAAGTGAAACCGTCATGCTCATCTTGTCGGTCAGCAGCAGCAGGTCATCCGGCAGTTGCGAGGCCATGTCGACGGCCAGCATGTGGTTGCAGGGGTCGTCCTGTGTGCTGCCGGCAAAAGCTTCCGCCAGCGGATCCCATGCCGAGCCCGAGCCCCCCACCAGAAGTCGTCCCGCCAGCGATCGATCCATGATCTGGAGGTAGGCCCGGTAGCGCTCTTCGAAGGAGAGTTCGGCCGTCGCCAGGAAGCCCTTGGCCAGGCGGGCGATGTTGAGCCACTTCGAGTGGCGGTCCGCCGGCAGCAGACTGCCCGCTCCCTTGGCCAGACCTTGCACAAAGCCCGGCAGGCGGGCAAAGCGCTCGGCATAATGGTTGCCGAGATAACGCCGGTAGCCGCCGAACAGTTCGTCGCCGCCGACGCCGGAAAGTATTACCGTGACATCCTTGCGCGCGAACTCGCTGACCAGGTAGGTGGTGATGAACGCCGTGTCGGCGATCGGTTCATCCATGTGCCAGAGCAGGCGCGGCAACAGGGACACCACGTCGGGCTTGACGACGATTTCGTGATGGTCGGTGCGGAACAGTTCGGCAACCCGGCGGGCGTAAGGCAGTTCGTTGTAGAAATCGTCGGCCGCCGAACCGCCGAAGCCGATCGCGTAGGTCTTGACCGGCTGAGAGGTCGCTCCTGCCATGCAGGCCACCACGGCCGACGAGTCGATGCCGCCCGAAAGGAAAGCGCCGATGGGCACGTCCGAAACCATCTGCATGCGCACCGCTCGGTCGATGCCGGCGCGGATGCGCTCTGCCCACTCGCCCTCGCTGACGCCCTGCTCCAGCCGTTCCGGCGGGGACCAGTAGCGGCGCGGGGCAAGCTGGCCGCTCTCGACACTCATCACCGTCGCCACCGGCAGCTTGGCAATGCCCTCGAACATCGAGCGGGGAGCGGACACATAACCGAGATTGAGGTAACTGGCCAGTGCGGTTCGATCCACGGCTACCGCCACGCCAGGCAAGGCGAGCAGAGCCTTGGCCTCGGTCGCAAAAGCCAGGCGCTGACCATCCTGTCTCCAGTAGAGGGGCTTTACCCCTATCCGGTCACGTCCGATCAGCAGGCGGCGGCGGCGGGCATCCCACAGCGCGAAGTTGTACATGCCGTTGAGCCGCAGGACGAAGTCGTCGCCCCATTGCTCGTAGCCGTGGAGAATGACCTCGCAATCCGAACCGGTCAGGAATCGATGGCCGGCGGCGGCGAGTTCGCTGCGCAGTTCGCGAAAGTTGTAGACCTCGCCGTTGCAGACCAGCCACAGGGTCTGATCCTCGTTGGTGAGGGGTTGATGCCCTCCCGCCACGTCGATGATGGACAAGCGGCGCATGCCGATGACGCAGTTGCCGTCGTGATGCCAGCCCTGGTCATCGGGACCACGGTGGCGGGTGATGTCCCCCATGCGCTCCATGAGCGCCGGATCCGCGGGGCTGCCGTCGAGATGGATGATGCCGTAAATGCCGCACATGAACCGACACCCTCTTCGAACTAGACGTCGTCCACCGCAAGACGGCGCTCGGGCGACAACACGGCCCGGTACACGTCGCGATAGTTGGCGGCGCTGCATGCCCAGGTGCGTTCAGTTTCCACGAAGGCGCGCCCGGCACGACGCATGGGCTCCCATTGCTCCTGCGCGGAAAGCACTCGCTCGATGGTATCTGCCAGTGCCACCGGATCACCGGCGCGAAAAAGAAAACCGGTCTCGCCGTCGCGGATCAACTCCTTGTGGCCGCCGACATCGGACGCCACCAGCAACTTTCCTTGCGCCATGGCCTCGAGCGGCTTCAAGGGCGTTACCATGTCTGTCAGCCGCATGGACTTGCGGGGATAACAAAGCAAATCGATCTGGCCGTAGTAGCGCTGTACCTCGCCGTGGGGCACCCGGCCGGTGAAGACCACGCGATCAGCCAAACCCAACCTTTCCGACTGTTCGCGCAACGCCGCATCTTGCGGCCCGCCCCCGACCAACAGGATCTTCAATGTCGGGTAGCGCGGCGCCAATCGGGCACAGGAGTCCAACAGCAGGTCCAATCCCTCATAACCGTAGAACGACCCGGCGAAACCGAGGACCACGCTGCCGTCAAGGCCGAGCGCCGTCCGCAAATCGGGATCCCTCGGCGGATCGTAGGCGAATTCGCCGACGTCAACCGCGTTCGGAATAACGGTCACTTTGTCCCTGGCGATACGTCCGCGACCGAGAATGTCGGCCCGCAGTCCTTCGCAGATCGTCGTGATGGCATCCGCCCGACGCAGTGCCCAGGTCTCGACCGCCCGCGAAAGCTTGTAGCGAACGCTGCCCTCCGCCGTTACTCCGTGATCGACGGCCGCGTCCTCCCACGATGCCCTCATTTCATAGACCACCGGCAAACCCAGCTTGCGTCCTGCACGTATCGCCGGAATGGCGTTAAGCACCGGCGAATGCGGATGCAGGATATCCGGCTTGAATCGACGTGCCAGTTCCTCGATCCGCGCCTGCGTGGCGGCCATTTGCCTGAAATATCCGCGCAGGCCTGTCGTGCTGCCGGTGACGCGTGTACGGTGAAAGGTCCAGCCATCCACAGTCTCCTCATCCACGGCGACCGGACCCTGCTTGGGTGTGGTGAGTTGCATCGTGGACCACCCCAGCTTCTGCTGTTCCGCAAGCAGCGCCAGCGTTCGGAAGGCATAACCGCTATGCAATGGAATCGAATGATCAAGAATGTGGAGAATGCGCATTCGTCAGTCCCGCATCGTGTAATGCCGCCGAAGGCCGCCGACCGTTCGCAGCAAAGCCTCAACGGTAGCCAGTCTGCGCCACTGTTCCACCTGGCCACCGCTAGCCGTACCATCGGGATTCAACATGGCTCGCAAAGGTTCTGGCCGGAACAAGCCAGTTTCTTGCAGGAGAGGGCTTCTCATCCACACGGCCATATCTGTGTCGCAAAAGATGGCAGCGTTCTCCGGCCGCAATGCAAGGGCTGGGGCCGACTCGGCAACGCGAGCCGAATTTCCTGCTGCCAATCGGGCGCTCACCTTGGACACCACTTTGCCGCCGTAATGGGCAAGCACCGGTGCAAATCGCCACAGGTTCATGGCTGTCGCCGGCATCGGCGGATAGCCGTGTTCTAAGGGTAACCGCGAAAGACGGGGCGCGAAACGGGCGAACAACCGGCGAACCAGCAGACTGCGGAAACGCGTTTTGGCCCGGGCCGCCAATATCGGGTCGAGAACCTGGGCGAATCCGATGGGAGGGAAAGCCGGCCAGAGCTGGTTGGTTGAACTGCCGATCCGTCCCTGCCAGCGCTGCATGCGCAGGGTGAAATACACGCAATCCATTTGTGAGGTATTCGGAAACCCGGCGATCGGCCGGATTGCATGGCTCACCACCTCGGCCATGTGTGATCGAAGATTCAATTGCCCCGCCACATCAAAAATCGATGCATCGTATGCAACGGCTGCGAAGCGCCGCCGCGCCACCATTTCCGCATCCAGCGACCGATGTTGCGCCAGATTCGGCCAAAGCAGTTCCCACCAATAGCCCCGAGCCAGTTCGCCAAAGGAGCCGTTCAGGCTCATGCGATTCCCGGCGCTGAGCAAACGATGGGTATGCAGAATGCGTGCATAGTCGAACGCGTCGTACTCGCCGTCCGTCATACGGAGCGCAGCATCGAATTCTTCTGCCGACGGAACCCGCTCCGACATGACATGTTGATGCTGCAGGCCGAACTCGGATGCGATGCGCCCTGCCACAACCACGTCGGGATGGTCGCTTGTGCTGCCGGATACGGTGGTCCGGAATGGCCTGCCGGCGTCGAGCAAGCCTGCCAGGAGCAGTCGGGAGTCATAGCCACCCGTAAGGTCGGAAATCAACGGCTGATCGCCGTCGGGAAGCGCCTTCAATACTTCAACCAGGCCGTGGTGAGTTTGTTCCACGGCTTCTTCCAGATTCAGTTTCTCCGCGTCCACTTCGGAGAAGGTCCAGTAGGTCTGTTCATCGACACCGCTGCCGTCGAACGTGAGCACCGTTGCTGGACCTATCTTCTGCACATCGGCCCACAGGCTTCGCTCTTCATAAACAATGCCGGTCGCAACAAACTCATGAACCGCAATTGGGTCAAGCCTGGAGTCGGCACAAAGCGCCAGTACTGCGGACGAGGAGCAGACCGCATAGCCATCGGGAAACCGTCGGTAATAGACGTGCAGGCTGCCGCAGCGGTCGGTGACCACGTGGACGCGCCGCGACCGGAGATCGACGATGAGCAGGGAGAAAACACCCTGCAACCTGCGCGCCATTTCTCGAACGCCATGGTTCCGATACTGCTCGACGAGCCACGAGGCATCGCATCCGGATTTCGCGGGCAGGGGCAACCAGGTGCCGAGGTCGACGATCCATATCTGCCCGTCGCCTGACCGGTAGACGCGCTTGCCGGCTGCCTTGCGGTTAGGCGCCACGGCCACGGAGGCGACGCCCGAAGTTGCGGTGTCGGTAATCTCCACGGCCTTGAAACCGGCGAGCGCCTGCACGCCCTTCCGAAACTCGCCCGCACCATCGGCGCTCGGGGTGGTCGGGACGAACAGGAAGGCGTGGCTCATTGCCGGGTACCGTCAGGCCTTGCTGCCTCGAGCCAAAGCGTTTCCGGCATTCACGCCAGGATGACGGGTCGGGAGATGGCCTGGTCCTTGGCGTTGCGCTACGGTGTGCATGGATCGACACTGTTCTTCAGGAACGCATCAAACATCAGCAAGACCCAGAGCGGCGTGCTGTGGTCGCGTGCGCCGGATTCATGCTGTTCGAGCAGTCTGTGGATGGCATCCCGATTGAACCAGCCAGTTTCCACCACTCGCCCCTCCAGCAATGCATCGCGTACGCGCTGGCGCAGGGGACCGCGAATCCAGCGCGCCAGCGGAACGGCAAATCCCATCTTCGGCCGGTACATGATTTCGCGCGGCAGGTGCGGCTCCATGGTCTTCTTCAACAAGTACTTGCCTTCCGAGCCGCGCATCTTGAAGGAGGTCGGCAGGCTCGCCAGCCACTCGACCAGCGGGTGGTCCATCAACGGCTCGCGCACTTCGAGCGAGTGCGCCATGCTGGCCCGATCCACCTTGGTGTTGATGTCGCCGACCAGGTAGGTATGCAGGTCGATGTACTGGATCAGGGCCAGCGGATCGTCGGTACCCGCCTTTGCCGCGTGGCGACTGAACACTTCCATGGCGTCGTATCCGCCCAGTTCGGCCTTGAAGGAATCGCTGTAGAGAGGATCACGAATCTCTTTGCGAACGACCGAGACGCTGTGAAAGTATGCCTCGACCGAGGTACGCGCAAGCGCCTCGAAGGTTGTCTTGGCGCGGAACATGCGCGGCGCCCAGTCGGCTTTGGGATACAGGCGGCCGAGGGCTCCGAACAGCGGCCGCCGCAAGCCCTGGGGCAATGCCGAGCGCATCTTCTCTTCCATCAGATGAAGCCAGTAGCGCCGATAGCCGCCGAAACTCTCGTCGCCGCCATCACCCGAAAGGGCGACGGTCACGTGCCGGCGAGCCAGTTGACAGACCCGGTAGGTTGGAATGGCCGAGCTATCCGCGTAGGGCTCGTCGTAGAGCCGGGCCAGGGTGTCGATGAGGTCGAAGTCGTCGCTCTCGACCGTATCCACGAAGTGTCGGGTCCGGTAACGGTCTGCCACTTTCTGCGCGAAAGCCGCTTCGTTGTAGGCCGGGTCCGAGAACGCTATGGAACAGGTATTCACCGGCTCCTTCGACAGGCCGGCCATCATGGCCACGACGGCGCTCGAGTCAACGCCGCCTGACAGGAACGCCCCCAGCGGCACTTCGGAGATCATGCGCAGGCGGATGGATTCGGTGAGCCGGCGTTCCAACTCGTGGCAGGCTTCCTCGATGCCCAACTGTGCGTCCAGGGTGAAGCGGACGTCCCAGTATTCGCGGGGCGCGGGAACCGGCACGCCACGACGCACGACAAGCGTGTGAGCCGGCGGCAGCTTGCGCGCCTGTCGGAAGATGCAGCGCGGTTCGGCCACGTAGCCGAGGGCAAAGTACTCCTCGACGGCCATCGGATCGATATCGCGTTTCAAGCCGCCGTGGGCGAGAATGGACTTGAGCTCCGAGCCGAACAGGAGAGTGCCGTCGTCGAGCAGCGCGTAGAAGAGAGGTTTGACCCCAAGCCGGTCGCGCGCAAGAAAGAGCGTATCGCGGTTGCGGTCCCACAGCGCAAAGGCGAACATGCCCCGGAAGCGATCAACGCTGGCTTCACCCCAGGCCTCCCAGGCATGGACAATCACTTCAGTGTCGCTGCGGGTGTGGAAGACGTGACCCAGCGCCTGGAGCTCCGGGATCAACTCCTGGTAGTTGTAGATCTCGCCGTTGAAGACGACGCAAACGCTGCCATCCTCGTTGTAGAGCGGTTGCTGGCCGGTGGACAGATCGATGATGGAAAGCCGTCGATGGCCAAGGCCGACGCCTGGCTCGACATGCAGCCCGCCCTCGTCCGGACCGCGATGGAACTGCGATTCGTTCATCCGGTGCAGCACGGCGCGATCAATCTCGCACTTGCCCCGGGTATCGAAAATGCCGGTGATTCCGCACATAACTAATGTTCTAGGGTGAATGGCAGGGCCGACCCGAATAGTAACCGATCGTAGAGACCGAGATACGCTGCCACCATTGCTTCCATGCTGAATCGCCGCTCGACCTCCGCCCTGCCGGCCTTCCCCATCGCGCGGGTCCGCTCCGGGTTGTCGGCATAATCGACGAGCGCCCGCGCCAGTGCCTCGACATTGCTGGCAGGCACCAGGCAGCCGGTACGGCCCTCGGCAACCAGTTCCGGATTGCCGCCGACGCGGGTGGCAATGACGGCCCGGCCCGAGGCCATGGCCTCGAGAATGGTGTTGGAGATACCCTCTGCCAGCGACGGCAACACAAAACAGTCCAGGCCGCGCAGGACATCCGGCACATCGTGCCGTTCGCCGGGCAGCCAGGCCAGGTCGGCTACGCCAGCCTGTTCGAGCAGTTGCATGGCTTCCGCACGCAATGGCCCTTCGCCGACCATGACGAGCCGCAGCGTTGACTTGAGCGAGGGATCGAGTTCGAGTGCCCTAATGAAAGCCCGCGCCAACAGGGGCTGGTCTTTGACGGTCTGCATGCGCCCTACCGTGCCGATCAGCCAATGTTGCGGCCGCCGGAATGGGCAACCATCGATTGACGACAACCCTTCGGCAGGATGGAAGCGGCTGGCATCTACACCGTTGTAGACTTGCGCCACTTTGCGGGCCGGTATGCCCACACGCTCGATCAGCCAACTTTCCAGGTCGCGCGACAAGGCAACGTAGTGGGTCACGAACGGGTTATAGATGCGCCTGACCCATTGGTACTTGCGGTTGGTGCCATCCAGATCGCCGACATCGCGACCGTGTTCGCCCTGAATACGCACCCGCACGCCGGCCGCCCAAGCCGGCACAGTCACTTCCAGAGCAGCCAGGTTGCGGCTATGAACGATGGCTGGCCTCATCTCGCGGAAAAGCCCGAACAAGCGCGGGTAGAGGGCGAACAAGTGCCCCGGCGGTTTGTTGAGGCTGATGAACTGAACGTCGTCGCGCCTGATACGTTTGCGAAAATCGGTCACTTCGGTCAGGGCGATGATCGCGTGCCGGTAGCGGTCGGCCGGCATGTGATTGATCAAGTTGACCACACCGTTCTCCAAACCACCGACATCAAAGCGGTGCATGACATGCACAACAAGAGGGCGGCTGTCGGCGATCATGCGACAAGACTCATTGGGCACAGATGCCTGCCCTATCCTTGACCAGGTTGCCCACGAGTCTAGCGAACCTTCAGAAGTGTCGAATCGATTGTCGTGCCGGCCGTCCTGGCAAACGCCTCCAGCGCCGCTTCGCCGCCCTCCGGCAAGTCTTTCGGGGCGTAGAGGATTACCACCGCCGAATCGTCGCCCTGGCCTGTCAGTCGGCCAAGAGCCGCCCAGACCTTGGCGACGTGGTCACTGGCGGTCAAGCGACCATTGAGCCAGTACCACTGCCATACGACCAAGCGCTGCCCTGCCACCGCACGCAGTTCCGCGGTACGAACGGTGAGCGACTGTTCCCCGACGGATGCGGTGCGCGTGCCATTGGCGACGCTGGTCCACTCGGTGTCGGTGGTCTTGACCAGCGCGTTGCCGGAGCTTACGAGCTTGTGCTCGTAGTCCTGCTGCCGGTAATAGCCGACGAAGACACCGACTCGACGTTCGTCCCGAACGAATTCGGAATGAATTTCCGCCACTGGACTACTGAACGCCGGTCGCCAGTTGATGACGCGCTTGTCGGCGATTGTCCAGCCCGGTGGCGCCGGCAAGGCCAGCACGGGAACCCCGGCGGCTCGATCGGCTTCCTTGCTCTCGATGATCGATCGCCAGGCATGCGGAAGTACCGCCACCACCGCCAACATCGCTGCGGCGATCCATATTCTGCTGGCAGGCTGAGTCCTGCCCGAATTCGGCCGGCTGCTCGCCAGGCACTCGTCGGCAGCCGGATTTTCGGACCAGCGCGCGCCAATCATGAACATCAGCATGATCACCACACCAAAGAACACCCAGCCGTAGATCAAATGGTCGACACCGACTGCAAGTCTGTTGCCGGACAAATGGCCAAGCATGACGATCATGTAGGCGCGCAGCCAGTTGGCGACGATGGGCACCAGAAAGGAGACGATGACGAAGGTCACCCGTCGTCCGAGCGAACGATAGCTGAGATAGGCGTAGAGCGTGCCAACGGTGACCGAGGCCATCAAGTAACGCACGCCGCTGCATGCCTCGACCACCGACCATGTGCCCGAGGGAATGACGAAGCTCTGACCCTCACGAAAGACCGGAACACCCGTCAGCGTCAGCGCCCGAACCGTGAAATCGGCCGTCCACTCCATCAGTTGCGGCGTAACGAATTCCCCGATCGGTACCGCGAAGAAGAGATAGGCGAGCGGAAACATCATGGCCGTTGCCACACGCATGCCCAGCACCGCCGGCACGGCAAGCACCAGCAACGACACCAGCATCAGTTGGGTGACCGCATTGACGGCGGTGAGATCCCCAAGGAGCCAGCCGAATCCGGCCAGTGCGAGCAGAATCAGTGTCGGGAAGCTGGCTGTGGGCGCCAGTGTGGCGAGCGCATGACGCTGACGCCAGATCAGCCAGAACGAAATCGGCGGCACCAGAAAAGCGTGGGCGAAGGTTGCCGAGCGCCACCAGATGGTCACCATCGCCAGCGCCGTATCGCGGTACCAGAACAGTATCCATGCCAGGCACAGCCCCAGCGCCAACAACGCCCAGCGCCAGGCAACGGCGGTCTCCTCTTTATGCATAGGTATCCCGATATCGGCAGTCACTGCTTCATCCCAGGTTACGCACGATATGCGGTCCCAGCCAGTTGGCGAGACCGATGGGCATGCGCCGCCAGGCTTCTATGAACAGGCGGTATTTCGCGTTGGCAGGGTTATTCTGGGGAATCGCGTCCCGCTTGTAGAGGCAATACTGGTAATGCAGCGGCTGCGGTTCGAAGCCCCAGTTCTTCTTGAAAGCGTAGGGGCCGGTACCCTCCTTGCTGCGGCCATAATCGAAGACCTTCAAGCCGCGAGCACAGGACCGGCGCATGAGTTCCCAGTACTTGAAGTCGTTGGCCGCCAGATCGCGCGCGGCTTCGGCATCGCCGGCGTAGTAAGGCAGCACCTCGTCGCGAAAATAGAAGGTCAGCACACTGCTCAGGATCTGCCGATCCGGCCCGCAGACCGTGAGCACTTCGCAATCGGCGCCGAACTCGTCCCGCAACGCCTGAAAGTAGCGCTTCGGCAGCGCCGGGGTTCCGTGCCTGTGCACGTTGTCGGCATAGAGGCTGAAGAAGCGTTCGACCCCGGTATCCAATTCCGCGACCAGGCCGTTCTTGATCCCCTTCCGGACCATGGCCCGCTGCTTGCGGGGGATGGACAGCATGTTGGCTTCTTCGTCCGGCAGAATTTCCTTGCGGAAGGTGACGTAGAGATCCTGGGTTGGCCAATCGGCATGGCGGCGCGTGATGTAGCGGAGTTCGAGATGCTCAACATGGAGTCGTCGCGCCAAGGCCTGCGCCTCCTGTTCCAGCGCCTCGGCCGCCTCGTCGCCAATTGCCGCCACGCCCCCGTAGACTGCGAAAGGCAACGAGATCAAGCCATTGCCGAACAGCACGCTTTTCACATGCGCAAGCGGCAGGACCCCCTCGATTGCACCGGCGCGCTCCGCGTAAAGGAAGTACGTGGGATGGCGGAAGATCTCCCGCATCAGCCTCTGCCAGCCGGCCCGATGGAAGAACGTTGCCGATGGACAGGCCAGAACGAATTCATCCCAGCGCTCGCGAACGGCCTCATCGGCGTAGTCGAAGACCTTGACGCTCAGCATTAGGGTGCCTGCTCCGGAAGAAATATCTCGTCCATCCTGCCCCAGCGGAAGTCCGCCAGCAGTCGGCCGATGCGGCCTTCCATGCGATGCAGATTCAGGTAATGGCGGAACCGGGTCTTGGCGTCGATTCCGGCGATACGGGGCTGACCCGGATCGATTTCCCACGGATGAAAATAGAATACCGCCGCCTGGCTGTCGGTTTCATTGACGCTTCGAAGCAGCCAGCGGGAAAACGCATACGGAAAGAGCCGGAAGTAGCCCCCGCCGCTGGCCGGCCAGTTGCGCCCGAAGGCACGCACCGTCGTCACCGGAATTTCCTTGAGACCGCCTACGTCGTGGGCAAAACGCGGCGCATCGGGCATGCCGTAGTGGTCGTGCCGAATCGGGTAGATGCTTGAACTGTAACGGTAGCCGGCGCGCTCGATACATGCGAGCGCCCACAGGTTTCCTTGACCAATCGAGAAGCTCGGCGCCCGATAGCCCTTCACCGCCTGGCCGGAGATATCCTCGAGCAGGATCTTGGCAAGATGAACGTCGGCGTGGAAGGCTTCTTCGGTCTGATCGGTGGCGCGCAGATGAGCATAGCCATGACTGGCAAGCTCGTGCCCGTTGGCGACAATGCTGCGAACGATTTGCGGATAGCGCTCGGCGATCCAGCCCAGCGTGAAGAACGTTGCCTTCGCGCCGCGGTCGTCGAGCAGGCGCAATATGGTGTCCATGTTGCGCTCGACCCGGCACTCCCGGGTTGTCCACTCGGCACGGCCGATATATGGAGCCAGCGCCGAAACCTGGAAATAGTCCTCGACGTCAATCGTCAGCGCGTTGGTGATCGTGTCGGTGCGCACTCGCCTTCCCAAGTCACTGTGAGCCGGTTCGCTGGTGGCGGCGGATCAGCCACTGCGCGAGGTGATCGGCAATGCGCTCGGCAGACCTGCCATCCCAGAGTTCCGGCATGCGTCCGCGTTTGCCCCTGCCGGCGAGGATCTCGCCGACACCGTGCCGAATCGCCGCAACATCCCTGCCAACCAGCGAATTCGTCCCCTGGGTGACGGTGATCGGTCGCTCGGTATTCTCGCGCATGGTCAGGCATGGCACGCCCAGAGCCGTTGCCTCTTCCTGCAGCCCGCCCGAGTCCGTCAACACAACCCGGGCCTCGCCCATGAGCCCTAGCATCTCAAGGTAGCCTTGCGGGGGCAGCACCACGATACGCGCGTCGGCGACATAGGACTGCAGCCCGAACCGCTCGATATTGGCCAGGGTGCGCGGATGCATGGCAAAAACCAGCGGCAGCCGCTGCGAAATCTCGCGCAATACCTCGATCAGCGGTTGCAACGTCGCCGCCTGGTCAACGTTGGATGGTCGATGCAAGGTGACGATGCCGTAGCCGTTGGCATCATCCAGGACAGCAGGATCGACACCCGCCTCCCTCAGCGTCTCCCGCGGTGACCGCGCCACCCCCCGGTTGAACAGCAGCGAGTCGATCATGACGTTGCCGACAAAGTGGATCCTCTCCGCGGCCACACCTTCACGAACCAGGTTGTCGCGGGCACCGGCTTCCGTCGTGTACAGCAGGTCGGCGACCTGATCGGTCAACACACGGTTGATCTCCTCCGGCATCGCACGATCGAAACTGCGCAGGCCGGCCTCGACATGTGCCACCGGCACATTCTTCTTGACCGCCACCAGAGTACAGGCCAGGGTCGAATTGACATCGCCGACAACCAGAACACCGGAGGCACGGTGAGCATCAAGCACCGGCTCGAAGCGGCGCATCACCTCGGCGGTTTGCACGGCGTGGCTGCCGGAGCCAACCTCCAGATTGACGTCGGGTCGCGGCAGACGCAGATCCTCAAATAGCTGGTCGCTCATGCCGCGGTCGTAGTGCTGGCCGGTATGGACCAGCACCGTCGGCAAGCTCGGGTTGTTGGTTTCGAAGGCGCGCAGGATCGGCGCCATCTTCATGAAATTCGGCCTGGCACCGACGACGCAAACAACGGGACCAAGCCCAGTCGGCCAGGTCGATGCCGTCGGGATCACGGTCACTCCCCCTGCGGTTTCTTGGCGGCCTGCACAAGATTCTGCAGCAGGACCAGGGTCGCCGAATTGATCCGCTCAAGTCTCAGCAGGCTGCGCTCCAGCCGCCGCAGACGACTACCAAGCTGGTCGGCATGCAACGCGGAGAGCAGCGTACTGGCTTCTTCCACGTCTTTGTCGTCGACATCGAATACCGAGTCCGACGGCAAGTCCGAGAAGTCGATCTCGCCTCCCTCGGGGCTCGGCACGGGTCGTCTCCGGCTGGGGCCGGAACAGACTTCCTGCTCGATTTCGGCAGCGACTTCCTCTACTTCCGCGCGCGTAAAACTGCGCTTGTCGGAAAGCATCCCCGACAACAACAGGCGGTCGCATACGGTGTTGATCCGGCGCGGAACCCCGCCGGAAGCCTCGAACAGCGCGTCGAAGGCGCCTTCGTCGAAGCTGGGGCTATCCTTGGCGCCCACGCATTTGAGGCGATGCTCGATGTAGCCCTGGGTCTCCTCGCGATCCATGGCGCTGATATGACAGGAGGCGATGATCCGTTGCCGCAGTTGCAGCATGTCCGGGCTTTGCAGGATGTCGCGAAACTCCGGCTGACCGATCAGGAAGGTCTGCAGCACCGACTGGCTGCCCAACTGGAAATTCGAGAGCATGCGCAGTTCTTCCACCGCCCTCTGCGTCAGGTTCTGCGCCTCGTCGACGACCAGCAGACAGCGCTTCTTCTGGGCCGCGGCACTGACCAGGAAGGCCTCCAGCGACATGAGCACATCCGACTTGGCGGAACCCTTGGCACGTACGCCGAAGGCACCCACCACCAGACTCAGGATGTCCTCGGCATCTAGTTGCGTACTGACCAGGTGCGCCGCCAGCACCTGAGAGGAACCAAGTTTGTCGAGCAGGCTGCGGACGATGGTGGTCTTGCCGGCGCCAACCTCGCCGGTAATGACGATGAATCCCTCGTTCTGGTGCATGCCATACTCAAGATAGGCCATCGCCCGCCGGTGCTGCTTGCTGCCGAAGTAGAAGGAGGGATCCGGATTGAGTTGAAAAGGCTTGCCGGTCAAGCCGTAGAAGGACTCGTACATGGAATCAGAACTGGACGGAGAGCGACCCCACCACCGCGTTCTCGGTATAGGGGTTGGTGCTGCTGTCAACCACCGTTCGGCGCGCCGTCAATCCGGCATTGGTCTTGGCGCTCAGTCTGGTGGTGACGCCGGCAGAAAGCGTCTTTTGCGTCATCTGCAGGCCGACCGGCGAACTCGTGCTGTGCGTGCGGGCGCCGGTCACGTTGAGCGAAGAGAGACTCGAAAGCTGGTGCGCCCAGCCCAGATTCCAGCCCTGCTGGACAATCGACGAGGCGATGGAGAAGTCGTCTACGGATCCGAGCCCGGTTCCCAGGCGATCATTCTGAGTGCGCACCGCCGCCAGTGTCATCGTATTCCGGGCGCCGCGCAAAATATAGGAAAGGTTCTGGGAACGTTGTACGCTGACCTGAGAACTCAGGAATCCCAGGGTGACCTGCGCATTGGCGGGGATGCCGTTGAACCTTAGAAAAGCGTCGACCGTTGCCGCACAGATCGTTGCATCGGTGATGCCGGCCGACGGGCACATTGCCGACAGCAAATCATGCCAACTGCCGAGTCCCTGTGTCGCCAGTTGGTTCGGCAGCGAAGAGACCTCACGGCTGTCCGTATACTTGATGGCGCTAAGCGGTAAGAGATGACTGATCGCAACAGTGTGGCCGTAACCGAAAAACCGCTTCTCCCGGAATGCCGAGATCTGGGTACGCGGGGTTGGATTCCAGTCCACGCCGTAGCCATTGGTATCCCACGTCTGTTTACCGGCAGCCGAAAAATCATTGCGTTCCTGACCCGCACTGACCGACAGTTTCAGTTCGGGATTCACGCGGTAGGAAAGTGACCCGCGCCATTTGTCGCTCTCCGTCTTGCGCCCCTGCCCATAGTCGTAGGTCTGCTGGTTCGCGTCGACGGACCAGCCGAGGAAGGCCAGCGGAGTATTGCCGGCAAGCCTGCCCGACCATTCGTCGATCCCGGTATCCGACGTCAGCGCCGACTTCATCCGCACATCCGACCGGCTGTAGCGCGCCTCGTAATCGACGTAACCGCCCAACTTGCCCTTGAGATAGGGCGACAGGCGAAAATTGGACGTCTCGGTCGAGTTCGCGTTGACGCTGTAGGTGCCGGCCGACGGGGTGCCGAAGGCCGAAATGTTCTGCTGAGCGATTATGCCGCTGAAATCCACAAACAACAGCTTCTCGACGGTCTCGAGCGTACCGAAGGAATTCAGCGCCTGCTGCGTCTGACTGCCACGCGAACCCTGCGCGTACATCTGCTCGTTCATTTGGTAATCCAGATGCATATTGAGGCGGGCCGTCTTTCCGTCGATACGCACGCCGGGGCTGAGTTGCGTAACCTGATCGCTCGTCCTGGTTCCCGTCCCTGGCGTTACGTTGTCGGTAAGAGTCTCCGTCACAGTGACGCGCGGTACGATGTTCCACGCGCGCTTGGGCTCGCCGCCAACATCGGTCGTCGACTGCGCGGAGGCGTCAGCGGCCGGTGTTTCGGCAGACTGCGCCGGGGTTTGCGCGTGGACGCTGCCCACGAAGCCGGAAAGAACCGCAATCAGAGAAATCGTCCGCATTCAGCCTTAGCTCTCTCTCTTGTCCTGGCCATGCCCGTAGCCATAGCCGTAGCCGTAACCATAGCCGTAGCCGTAACTGCCCATCGGATCCGGCGATGCCTGGTTGAGCACCAGCAACTTGATCGGGCAGTCCGCGATGCTTGCCAGTGCCTGCTTTACCTGACCGTGCAGCGTATGCTCGGCGCGCGTCACCATGACGATCTGCCCCATATGTGAGGCAAGTTCCCGAGCTTCGGTGGTCACCAGCAGCGGCGGTGAATCGAAAATGATGATCCGGTCGTCGTAACGTTTGGCCATGTCTTCAAGCAACTTGGTCATCGCATCACTGGCGAGCAACTCGGTTGCGCGCAGATGCTTGGTGCCCGCAGGCAACAGGGTCAGCTTCTCGACATCGGTTCTCAACAGCACTTCGGAAAGATCCAGCGAATCCTTGACCAGAACGTCGAGCAGCCCGGGCCCGGGCGGCAGGCCGAGTACCCGCAAGACCGAAGGATTGGCGACGTCGGCATCGACCAGCATGACAGTGGTATCAAGCTCCATGGCGATGCTCATGGCCAGGTTGATCGCGGTGAAGGTCTTGCCTTCACCTGGTACAGCGCTGGTCACCATGATGAGGTTGCCGTTTGCCACCGGCACTGCGCCCTTGCCCATGGCATTGTCGATCAGCGGGCGCTTGATAACCCGGTATTCATCGGCAATCTGAGTGCGAGGCACCTTCGGTGTAATGAAACCGACGGCGCCGAGCGCCGCCAGATCCAACTTCACCTGCTTGGTGCGCGCATCGGGCACGATGGGCTGACTTGGCCCTTTCGGCACCGCCTTGACATCGTCTGCAGCGGCACCACCTGCAAGGGGTTTCCCTGCCGACTGGGGAGGAATTGGCTCTGGTATCTCCACCCCCGCCTTGCGCAACTGCTCAAGACGTTTGGCGGCTTGTTCGATCAGACTCATATGCATTCCTCAGGCCAAACGGCCGGAAATCAATGCCAGGGCAAGGACGCCGGACGCGAAAGCACCAATGAGCCCCAGGAAACCCGCCAAGAACTGCTTTGTCCGTCGCCTGTCCAATTGCATCGCCGCATGGTTACGCAGAAGCGATACGCTACCCAGCAGCGGCAACCCGGTCACCTCGCGCAACAGGCGCCCATCGAAGAACACCGGCCGCAACTGACTCGCAATGAAGCTTGCCGCCACCCCTACTACCAAGGAAAGGAGCAGCACACCGGGCAACAACAACAAACGGTTGGGTGCCACCGGAGTGGTCGAAGCCCGTGGTGGATCGATCAAACGGAAATCGGCAACCCCTCCGGTTGCCTCGAGTTCGCCGGTCATACTTGCTGATTCGCGACGCCCCACCAAGCTCTCGTAATTCTTCTTATTTACATCGTAGTCCCGGTTCAACTGCGCGAATTCGGCCTCGAGTTGCGGCGCGGTCTTCATGACCTCGAGAGCTCTCCGGTATTGCGAATCGTATCCGGCCACTCGCGCTTGCAACGAGGCCACGGTCGCCTCCGCTTCCGCCAACGACACTTTCATTTGTTGGTAGGCGGGATTGGCGTTGGTGGAAGACACCGCCGCCGGATTAGCTGCTGCGGCCTTCCTGCGCGCGGCAATCTCCTGCCTCTTCTGCTCCTCGAGCTCCTTGATGACGCGGCGCGTACCGACAACATCAGGATGCTGCTCGGTGAAACGTTGCAGCAACGCGTCGAGGTTTCGCTTCTGCGCCTCGATACGGCCGTCAATGTCGGGTACCGAAACAGTCGACTCACTGCCAGGCGTGTCTGGCAGCAGCGTCGGTTCCTCACTGTTGATCTGGCGCCGGAGGGAATCGCGTGAATTCTCCGCCTCCCTAAGTTCCAGACGGGCTTTTGCCAATTGCTGACTGACTTCGGAAATGCGCTGGGTCAGGTCCTTACCCTCGCCCATCTGCAACTCGATATTCCTAAGCTTGAAATCCTTCAATCGGGTCTCAGCCTCTTCCAGTTTCTTCTCGTAGGATTTCACCTGCTCGTCGATGAATTGCTTTGCTGAAGTCGAATCCTTGCGCTTGTCGCCTAAACTTGACTCAACGAAGATGGAAACCAGCGACTGCACGACTCGCTTGGCCTGCTCCGGTTCCGGATCGCGATAGGAAAGCGTGTACAGATTGTCGCGACCCGCGCTCTTGATCTCCAGCGCTTTCATGAGCCGATCGACGAGCTCGTCCTGATCGGATTTCGAGTTGATCTTGAGATCGAGGTCGGCCATTCGGACCAGTCGCTCGACATTCGGCCGACTGATCAGAGTCCGGCTCAGCATCGTCACTTGCTGCTCGATGTTGGGTTGCACAGCCAGCCCGGCCATCAACGGCTGCAAAATCGACTGGGTATCGACGAAAATCCGCGCCGAGGCTTCGTATTTGTCAGGCACCTTCATGAGAACCGCGGCACCCAGCACGCCGACCAGCCAAGCCACCCCGAGCCCAAGCCAGCGGTGCCGCCACATCGCCCTGAGTATCGCCCCCGCCTGTCGGAGCAGTTCATCCATTTCGCAGTGCTTTCTTCTCTAGGAACTCATCAACAAGACGCCGGCGGCCACAGCCGCCGGCGTCCCGATACAAGCCTCAAAAACGCTCAGAACCAACTCTGCGGAATGATCAGGACGTCGCCGGGGCGCATCTCGACGTTCGCCGACACGTCGCCTCGCTTGACCAGGTCTTTGAGACGAACGGCGTATTGCTTGTTGCCCTCGGCCGTGCGCAGAATGCTTGCGCTGTTGCCGTCCGCGAAGTCGGTGATGCCGCCGACGGCAATCATGACGTCGAGCAAGGTCATCTTCTGTCTGTAGGCGAGAATCTGTGGCTTCGCGGCTTCGCCGACAACGCGAATCTGTTCGCTATAGGGGCCGACAAAACTCGTAACGACGACGGTCACGACGGCATCGCGGATGTACTTGCCCAACTCCTTCTCGATGTCCCGCGCCAGCGTCGTCGGATCCTTGCCCATCGCCACCAGGTCTTCCACCAGCGGCGCGGAAATCTTGCCGTCCGGGCGGACCGGCACGACCATGGATATCTCCGGATTGCGCCAAACGATGATGTTGACCGTGTCGCCCGGGCCTATCAAGTACTTGTAGTCCGGCGAGGCAGCGGCCGCAGGCGCCTGCGGATAGTTTGCAGTGGCGCAACCGAACAACGTGAACGCGGCTGCCCCGATGATCAGCAACCGCCCCAGCATCCCGAAAACAACTCCGAATTGCTTCGACATAATCAACTTCCTCCCTGATTGCAAACGGGGCCTAAAGGCTTGGCAAATAGGCAAATAATACCCCAGAGACGCCCAACACGGTTGATTATCGTGCATCTAGGCGCCATGACGTAGCGCATCGACCACACTCAGCCTGGAAACGCGCTGCGCTGGTCTGACCGCCGCCAGGAAAGCCGCGACAAAACCAATCGCACCCGCCAGCAACACGTCGCCAAACACCAAACGGATCTCAGCCGTGTAGCCAAGATTGGCGTTGGGCGGAGGTGGCATCGGAATGCCGATCGCGGAAATCAACCATGCCGACAAGCAACCAACCGAGACACCCAGCACCGCCCCAACGAGACCGATGATGAGACTCTCCATAAGTACCGATCGAAACACATTTCCCGGACGGGCACCCAGCGCCAGAACAGTACCGAACTCACGCGTTCGCTCAAAGATCGTCATATTGACGCTGTTGGTCACGCTGAGAACCACCATGAGCAGGATAATCAGGCGCAGGACCCCGAACTGGCGCTTGTACAAATCGACAGCTTTTTCGTAGAAGTCGGAAAGTTCGTTCCATTGTGTGATCTCGTAGCCCTGCACTCCATATCGTGCGCGCAGCCGCTTTGCCACACCAGCCGTGTCGTCGGTTCGCGTCAGCATCAAGACCATCACGTGGGCTCCCCGCGTGCCCACGAGTTCCTGCGCGGCCGGCAAGGGCACGCGCACGGCGCGTGCATCGAACTCCTTTGAGAAACTCTGGAATACCCCCAGGAGTTCGAAATCGAGCGTGTTGACAGCGCCCTGCGCGAGACTGATGACCAGAGTAACCCGGTCGCCGATCTTGAGGCCCATCGACTTAGCCACGCCCTGACCCACCACGATGCCATCCGCATCCGTATTTCCCAACGGCCGCCCCTCGATATAGTGCAGGTATGTGCTGACCTTTCCTTCCGCGTCCGGCTCGATCCCCTCACCTATGATTCCGAGGTCGCGCTTGCCATTGTTGAGGACTCCGGTGAAGTTCAGCCGCGCAAGAACCTTCTCCACGCCCTGCTCGGCCGCCAAACTACCCGCGAGCTGTTTCGACTGGTCAATCAGGAAGCGCTCCGGCGCACGAATCCGGCCCTCCCGATAGCCCTGACGCGTCACTTGAAGGTGGCCGGTCTGGGCATGGATGATCGCTTCGGCCAGTTGAATGAAAATATCCTGGACGAACCCACCGACCAGAATCAGACCGACCACGCCGACAGCGATTGAAATCAGCGTGGCGGCAGAACGAGCCCGCTGGCGAAAGACATTTCGCAGCGCGAGCATGAACAGAAGTCTCACTGGCCGTACCTCAAGGCGTCGACGATGCTCATGCGCCCGGCTTTCCAGGCCGGCAATAGGCTGGCCAGGAGCGTAGTGACCAATGCGACGATGAGCGCATCGACAGCTAGTGCGGGTGAAACCAGGATCTGTCCGACGTACCCATGCGCCATGCCAGGGGGCGGCGGCATCGGTATGCCGATGGCTGAAATGCCCATCGCCAGGAGCTTGCCGCCGATCAGACCGGCAAGACCGCCGACAACCCCGATCAGCAGGCCTTCGACGACAAAGAGGCGCATGACCGCGTACCGGCGCAGCCCGATTGCCAGGCTGGTGCCGATTTCGGTCGTTCGCTCCAGGACGCTCATCGTCAGCGTATTGGAAATCGTCAGCACGATGATCAGGCCGATGATGACTTTGACCACGTTGATCTGCTTGGAGAACAACAGGACCGTCTTGTTATAGAAATCCGCCAGCGCCGTCCAGGGCACCACTTCGAAAGAGCCGGACGGCAACCGCGCCCGGGCCGCAGCGACAAATCGATCCGTGCGATCGGCGGCATCAAGGAGGACAACCCATGAGGTTGCGCCGGCGACACGCATGAGCTTGCGTGCGACGTCGATCGGCACGCGAACGGCATTGTCATCGTACTCCTTGCTGACACTAGCAAAGATCCCGGCGACTGTGAGTTCAACGGCGCTGGCACTGCCTTTGGCGGTGGTTCCGAGCAATACGACGCTGTCACCTGGTTTGGCACCGAGATTCCTGGCCAGGCCTTCGCCGAGCAGGATCCTGCGTTCGTCGGCGCTGGCGAGATCGGCACCTTCAAGCAGGCGGATCCGGCTACTGATCGGTCGTTCGCGGACCGGATCGATTCCCTCGCCGGCAAACGCCACCGTGGTTTCGCCAAGACTGATGAGTCCGCTGAATACGAGTCGCGGTGTCACCGAAACCACGCCGGGCATGCCTGCCAGCGCCTGCTGCTCGACCGAATCGGCCGGCAGCAGGAATCCATAGGGATTTGCGATTCCACGCTCGAGAAAGTCCGGCCGGACAATCTGGGCGTGACCGAGCTGTGAATGGATGGTCGCCTCGCGCATATCCTGAAATATCCAGGCGATGAAGCCTCCGGCGAGCAGATAGGCGACAACTCCGCTGGCCACGGTAAACACCCCGGCCAAAGTGCGACTCGTATTCCTTCTGAGGTTGCGGGTCGCAAGGCTGATGTCGTTCGAAATTGTCGGCATTCCGTATTGGTCGTCTTGCAGGCAACACATAACGCTTATACGCTATGCTGGCCTGTGAACTGATGGCGCGTAACCACGCGCACATTTGACTACGATGCGGCATATTCATGCAACAGCAACTGCGCTCAGCAGCCGCCCAACCGGAAATGACATCTGGTCCACTCCGTGCCCGGACAATGCCGGCCGAACTTTCGCCCCCCCCGAGGGGACTTGATGCCAATGAACTCAGCGGTAGTCGACAGCGGTTTTCTAAGCTAAGCTATTCGTCCGGATTAGCGTGAGATACTGCATTATCCACCAGTCGCTCTCAGTGCCACCATGAAACGATGCAAGAGATGCTTGCTGCCTGATGCGGTCCCAGGTTCGGATATCGACGCCGCTGGAATATGCCGAGATTGCAGGACCTACTCACCGTCAGCGACAGTCGCCGCGCCCGACACTGCCCTGCGCAAGGACCTCGAGGACACGCTGCGCGGTTGCCGGAATTTCAAGGGCGCATCCCATGACTGCATTGTGCCGCTGAGCGGCGGCAAGGACAGCATTCTTTTGCTTCACAAGCTCAAGGTCGAATACGGTTTGCGTGTGCTGGCGTTTACCGCCGACATAGACCTGCCTCAAGTGGCGTGGAGCAATATCCGCACGGCTCTGGCCAAGCTGGACATCGATCACCTGGTGTATTCACCGGCGCCGCGGTTTTTCAGTCGCCTGTTCGCCTATTTGCTTCGTAATCAGGAAGCGCGCGGCGCGGTATACACGGTGTCCTACGTCTATGCACCCTTGTTCGAAGGCGAAGCGATTCGCATCGCCATCGAGAAGAACATTCCTCTCATCCTGGCCGGATACTCCCCGGGCCAACCCGATCCCGCCCGGATGCGATACGAATTCTCCCGGGAATTGATCCGCAATGAGGACTGGACGCCGCCGCATCTCAAGGAGTGCGGCGAGTTCAGCGCCGATGAACTTCGCCATTTCTATAACCCGCTCGACCTACCGGCCGGGACCCGCTTCCCACGCTACCTCGCCCCCTACCACGCGTGGGACTACGATCAGGACGTGGCCATGGCCAAGGTTGCTGAACTTGGACTGGTCAAGCGCAAGGGTCACGCCAACCCCATCGTCAGCAACTATCCAATCAACTGGCTGATGATGTATTCAGACCTCAAGCACTTTGGCTACAACCCCTATGCGCCGGAATTCGCCGCCCTGATCCGCGAGGGCAAAGCCAGTGTCGCCTATTGGCGCGCGATGGGACCGATCGTGGATATGATGATCCGACGGCGGGTCTTTCTCGGCCGCAATGTCACCCGCAGCATGCGCTGGCTTGGCCTGAAGGATGCGGATCTGCAGATTCGCCTGCCTGTCGGTGCTTATGACCCTCCGCTCCTGCGCACCGCATCTCCATGACCACCAGCAATCCGACGACCGTCCCGGCCTGTCTCTGGGAACGCGTCGCACGGTCGCCTGCGGCAACGGCTTTCTGGCGCCACACCGCCGATGGCTGGACAGGTGAGACTTGGCAGTCGGTCGCGGCGAGAGTGCAGAATCTCTCCGGCCACCTGATCCGGCTGGGGCTGCTTCCCGGCGACCGGGTGGCGATCATGATGCCCACAAGCATCGAGTGGGAGATCTGCCATCTGGCTGCCCTGGCTGCCGGATGCGTGGTGGTGGGGATCGACGCTCACGACGCACCCGATAACATCAGCCATATCCTGAGCACCGTGCTTCCTCGTGCGCTGTGCGTCGCTCGCCAGGAGCAGGTGCAGCCTTTGGTGGAACAGATGCCGGGTCCGCCGCTAGTCAGCATCGTTAACGGACCGGCAACAGCCGGCGGCTGCCATGCCCTCTCTGCCCTGCTGGAGCAATCGGCCACATCGGCGATTCCCCGGCCGCAAGTGCATCCGCAGGATCTTGCCACGATCGTTTTTACCTCAGGCAGTACTGGCCAGCCCAAGGGTGTCGCCTCCACGCATGGCCAGATCTGCGTGGCATGCGAGGCCATTCTGGGGCGCTTCAGCAGTGTCGGCGAGGGCGCCCGCTTCGCCTGCTGGCTGCCGCTGTCGAACCTGTTTCAGCGCATGATCAACCTCTGCGGGATGATCCGTGGTGGCGAATCGTATTTCGTCGAGAACCCGATCGAAATCATCGACCGATTGCCGGGAATCCGGCCAACCATATTCATCGGGGTGCCGCGGTTCTTCGAGAAGCTCCACGCCGGCATCGAGGACAACCTCGCCCGGCGCCCCGCGTGGGTGCGCCGGGGCGTCCATTGGGCGCGCCGGATAGGTTCGGAATACCACCGGCAGGAACGGGATGGCCGCCGGCCAGGACCGCTCTTGCAGATCGCCCATCGATTCGCTGACGGCCTTTTCCTGCGCCGGATCCGCACGTTGATGGGGCCCGACCTGAAATTCATGGTCAGCGGCTCGGCTCCGTTGCCGGTTTGGCTCATGGAAGACTTCCACGCTATCGGCTGGCTCATCCTGGAAGCCTATGGCACCAGCGAGAATGTAGTCCCGATCGCCATCAATTCCCCCGAGTGCTACCGGTTCGGCAGCGTGGGCCGCCCTCTGCCGCAGAACGAGATCCGGCTCGCGGAGGACAGCGAGCTTCTGGTGCGCGGTCGCGGAGTGTTTGGCGGCTACTATGGAGAGTCAAACGAAGCCTCGCCGCTCGATGCCGACGGCTTTCTGCATACCGGCGACTATGCCCGCCAGGACGCGGACGGCTTCATTTGGCTCACCGGACGCAAGTCCGACGTCTTCAAGACATCCACCGGTCGTCGCATCGCCCCGGTCCCCATCGAGGCGAAGATCAAGCAGCTTCCCTATGTCGAGCATGCCGTGGTATTCGGCCGTAACCGACCGGTCCCTGTCGCGCTGCTATGCGTGAACCCGAGCCAGTTGCCTGACGCACCTGGAGAAGGAACATCCGTAGCCACCGACACGCTGGAGAAGATCGCAGACGATCTGTCCGGCGTCTGCGCCACCCTCCCGGCCCACGATCGTCCGGCGGGAATACTGGTCACACGCACTCCTCTCACCATCGCCGGCGGTGAACTCACCAGCAATCTCAAGCTTCGCCGCGCGTCCATCGAGGCCAAATACCGAGCGCAACTCGATGGGTTGTATGACCAGTTGGCCGGCCGGCAGCAAAGGTCACGACCGCTCGTCGGGGAGGCACCATAGGCACCTATTTCATCACCGGCGCAACGGGCGTCGTCGGCAGCGCCGTCGTGCCGTTGATTCTGAGCATCCCCGATACGGAGGTTTGGCTGCTGATCCGGGCCGGCTCCGAGCCGGTCCTGGCCGAACGGATGGGAGAGCTTCTGCGGTTCTGGGGTTGGCAAGACGACGCTGACAAAGCGAAGCGCATCCACGCACTGGCCGGCGATGCCGCGCTGCCCGGTTTCGGTCTCGGCGATGTGCAATACGCAGAACTGGCCAGGCAGTGCACGCACATCATCCACTGCGCAGGCACCGTACGCATGAACCTGGGACTGGAGGATGCGCGCCGATCGGCGGTCGGCTCGGCTGAGCAAATCCTCGGCCTGGCGCGACGGATCGCCGATACCGGGCAACTCGCCAAGGTGGATTTCGTCAGCACCCTGGGGGTCGCCGGCAAACGCAACGGCATCCTGCCCGAGGCCTGGCTGAAGGAAATGCCGACCTTCCACAACACTTACGAGCAGGCCAAGGCGGAAGCCGAATCGATGATCCACAGTGCCATGGAGACGGATCGTCTGCCGGTCACAGTACACCGGCCCAGCATGGTCATCGGCGATTCCCGGAACGGCCGCGTCATCCACTTCCAGATCTTCTATTTCCTCTGCGAGTTCCTCTCCGGACGCAAGACACTGGGCCTCTATCCGGATTTCGGCGGTGCACAGTTGGATGTCATATCCTGCGACAGCGTGGCCGAGGCCATCGTCGAAGCGAGTCGCGACCTGACAACGGCAGGACGGATCTTCCATGTGTGTTCCGGCGCCGGTCGCGCGCCAACGCTGGAGCGAGTCAAGACGATCGTTCGGGGCGCATTTTCGCGCCACGGCCTGCGCGTGCCGTCGGCGATGAATCTTCCCCTGCGCTGGTACTGCCGACTGGCCCAGGCTGCCGCCTGGCTGGCCCCACCCAGCCAGCGCCGGGCCCTCGCAACCTTGCCGGTGTATCTCGATTATCTGGCAGACCGGCAGGCCTTCGGAAATGAAGAATGCAGTGCTTGGCTGGCCCGGCGGGGAATCGCGATTCCCAACCCCGAGGACTATCTGCCCAAGGTCCTGGATCACTACCTGGACCAGCGCTACGCAAGCAGCCCGACAGCCTCCGGGCGCACCAGACCGCCGTTAAACGAACCCTAGTCGGATGCTTCCGGCCCCCCGGGGCGCATCGGCATACCATAGCGCCCAGGTGCAATGATGTTCTGCGGATCGACTGCATTCTTGACGGCCGCCATGAAGTCGCGAAAGGTCGGATTGCTCGCCGTCGAGTTCGGCATGCTCATCGTCGTCGTCCGATAGGGGGGGTAGCCCTTGTCCAGGAAGCTCTGCCTCGTTTCCTGGTACCAGGCCGTGGCCCGCGCCGCATCCGCCTGGTCGTTGCGTTCGTAGAACACACCCAGAAGCATGATGACGGATCTTGGGCCTTCCACGATGAGCTCGACGAACATGTCGAATTCATGGCGATCGAAGATTCGCTTCGCCAGGCCAAGTGCTTCCATGATGTGGCCCGAGGTAAACGGCACCACCGGGCCGATCCACAAGAAACCGCACTGGTCCCGCGCCGGATCGATGTCCTGCTCAGGTTTCTCCTGGTGGGACTTGAAATAGACCTGGCGGGCGAAGAAGTCGGTCGGAATCCCCTTGTACAGGTTGATCGCCGGAATCAGTGCATCGATGAACGAATCGGACTTGCCCATCAGTTTGTTGACGAATGGCGCAAGCCAGCGGGCAATGCGGCCGAGCAGCGAATCCTCGGCAGCCACGCCGACGAACTGGATCATGCCATGGCGTCCCAGCCCCCGGCGGAGGGCTCTCTTCTGAAAACGAACCTCTTCCGGGCTGCCGTACAAGCCACAGCCGAAGGTCCAGCGCGGCACGCCATGCTGCTTCCGCCATTTGGCCATCGCCGCCTCGTCGAGACAACGCCTGCCCGCCAACAACTCGTAGGGGTACTGGGAAACGATGCACATCATGGCAAAGTCGTTGGCGATGTGCGGGCGCGAGCGCATGGCACCGCGGAACACCAGGCGACGCATCTCGTCGATGAATTCCGGAAAGCGGTCGATATCCTTGGTGAACTCGAACACCGCCCAGTCGAACCGCTCCGGTGCAGGCATCAGCCAGACACCCGCCTTGACAACGATTCCCAGATTCGACTGGGCGAACATGCCATCAAGATACGGCCCCAGTCCCCACTTGTAGACATAGCGACATTGGTTGTTGTCGGTCGGCCCGCCACCGGTCTGCAGCAGCTCACCGTCGGCCAGCACCACGTCCATGCCGCAAATGGCGCCGAAGTGATCGGCATAGGGAGTAAGACCCCGCCCCTTATCCAGAGCGTTGCCTATCACGCTCGCGTACTGGGTGCTGCCGGCGACATCGGCCCAGAGCCCCGACCCGTGCTGCTTGAGGTAATCGTTCAACTGCTTGTAGGTAACCCCGGGGTCGACCACCGCGTAGCCCAACTCCTCATCAACGTGCCAGATTCGGGTCATGCGGTCGAGAATCATGGTAATGCCGCCGGGATAGCAGGCGGTCTTCTCGCCGTACCCCCAGTTCTTCCCGGTGCTGACCGGCCAGACCGGGACATCATGCCGGCTCGCCAAACGCACGACCGCTTGAACTTGCGCCGAGTCGGTCGGAAATACCGCAGCCCCTGGAATCTGCCGGTAGGGAATGCAGGTGCGCGACACCAGGTCAACCTGATGGTCGTCGATCGCCACATTCTCACGGCCGATCGCCGCACTCAGTTCGCTGATAAGGGCTTCAGGTAGATGGGTTGTCGCCATGGCTTGGGCTCTCCTGGATTCCGGCGTATTCACTTCCGACCGCAGCCGAGATGTCGGCCGGCTTGGCGGGAAACGCTCGCGCGCATTATGACCCGAGAATCCGGTTCCGGGAACAAACCGATCCGGCCATAGCCGGCCACTGTCGGCGAACGCCAAAAAGCAAAGCCCTCCCCGGGGTCGGGAGAGGGCTTCGATTCACTGCGAAGAGCCGGGAGAACCCGGCCCTACTTCGGCTCGGGCGTCTTAGCGCGTGCGGCGACGGACTGCACCGAGGCCAACCATCGCCAGGCCAGCCAGGGCCAGCGTGGCAGGCTCGGGAACCAGCGTGCCGTTAGCGTCCATGGTCCCTTGCAGGCACCATTGCCCGGCTACCGGATTGGTCTTGCACGTATTGGCCAGTCCGTGGGAAACGTCGAACGGGTTCAGGCGGTTATTGTTGGACGTCGTGGTTACCACGAGGTCGGCAAGACCACCAATATTGTCACCAATGGTGTCGGTGTCGAGTTGCTGAGCTACCTGAAGCAGGCCCCAACCGCCTACGACATCCAGCAGACCCTGGCCCGATTCACTTAGGGTGGCGCCTGTCAGCGTGCCATGGCCGTTCAGAACATAAGTCGCGCCCGCGTTACCGATATAGCTGTTGAAGATCGGATCGAGAAACGTGTGACCGCCGAGCTGAACCCAGTGCGTCATGCCCTGAATAGTGGCCAGATTCGCCAGCGAGTCCTGGTTCATCAGGTTGATGTTGGCGGCGCCACGATAAAGATTCACGCTACCGCTGTCGAAGGTCACATTCGCGCCATCGAAAGAACTGACGTGATAGTCGAACGTGAAGTACAGGGAGCAACTGCCGACGGCGCAGTAGCTGGTGTTGCCGTTCACCGTGGTCACAAGGCCGTAGCCTTGTAGCGTCTGACCGGCACCCGAAACGAAGGTCTCGGCCAGCGTGGCGGTTTCGATGTGACTGAGGCCCATAACGCTGCCGAAGTCGATCCCGCCGATGACCGTAGCGGACGACGGCATCGAGGCGGCCATGCCCATCGCTGCTATTGATACTGCTATAAGTTTTTTCATGTCCATCTCCATGCCATGGTTGGTTATCAATTCAAGCCTGATGTTCCGGCTGACACCATCTAAGCAACCCGTGTGCCAGCCAGCAGCGCGTCCGGTCTTTTTATATAATAATCAAATCGTTACCTGTATTCCCGACACCGAGCCAGGGGCTCATGCCCTGCCGGCCACCGAGCGACTGTAAAGCCAGCCGACACTACCAACCACGATGAAACACCAAGTTCGACAATCCCTGACCCGAAAAACGCTCTTCAGCCTCCACTGACGTCAGAAGCTGTATCTCACCTCGGAATAGACCCGGTCGCGGTTTGAATACTGGCCGAACATGCCCAGCGGCGGTCCCTTGAATATGTCCGCTCCGACCAGAAGGCGCCAGTTCCTCTCGAAATTCCACTGCACGCGTGGCCGGAACAACCAGTCTGTCCGGTTCAGGCTGGCAATCCAGGTCGCCTGCGCCTCCCAGTTGCCGCCGAACTTCTTGTTCAGGTAGAGGCTGTAGCCGTTCTCGCGTCGTTCGGGAACGATGTCCGGGTTGTGATCGAAGAAGACGCGCTCGAAGAGTTGCACGTTGAACCGGGTTTCCGCCGGCAGGGTGAAATCCAGGCCGACGGCCCAGTCGAGGGTGTTCTGCCGCACCAGGCCATCGGCATCCGTCGCATTCAATACGCCGAACTGGCGGCCCCGCGTGTAGACCGTCTCGCCCTTGAGCACGGCAAAATCAAGATCCTTGGCCACCGTGCCGCCCACTTGCTCGATCCGGTCATGACGCGCCTCGAAAATCATGTTCGAGCCGACAATCTGGCGGTAGAAGGTGGGCTGGATGTCCATGCTGCGGTAGTAGAAAGCGGAGACGTCCCATCCGTTCTTGAGGATCGACATCCGCGCGCCGTAGTTGCCGTGATCCAGGCTGTTGCCGGGGCGAATCTCGTTCCGGTACTGCGCGGTATAGCCCGGCAACACCGGCTGATAAGGATAGAACTCCGCACCCGGCTTGCCGATGTCATCGTAGGTCGCCACCGGAACCCACAACAGTTCGGCGTGGAAGTCGTCCTTGAAATACTCGGCGCGAGCGGCCCATTGCGGCGTTCTCAGGCTCTCGAACTCGGGCAGGATGAACTCGCGCATATCCCTTGCCGAAACCACGTCCGCGAAGAACAGGCCGACCATCTCGCCCCAGACGACGTGCTGCCGCCCCAAGCGGAAGTCCCAGTCGCCGGCGCTGGCATCCAGGTAGGTCTCGCGTAGCGTGAAATCGGCACGCTGGTCGTGCGCTACTTCCGCCGGATAGTAGCTGGTGTGGTCGAAGACAAAGTCGTAATCGGCGCGCGCGCTGGCCTTCCATTTCAGGCCTTCGCCTAGACTGCCCTGACTGCCGAATTCAGCGCGGGTACGCATCTTCGACCAATGGACCGGGCTTTCCGTGGTTCGCGCCAACTCGAACTGGAGATAGCCCTTGAGGCCTCCGGCAGACTTCTCCACGGACTTGGCGGCCGGTTTCGCGGACTCATCATCATCGTCGAACAGCGCGTCGCGGCCCTTGGGCATGTCTTCGTCCGCCCCCTTGGCCGCCAGCACCGCGGCATTGCCGCCGGACTCGGCGGGAAATGAGGCAGCCGCCCAGCACGACTGCGCAAGCAACGCCAATGCGATGCCACCAAGAACGTTGATACCAGCCGACTCCCTGCCCTTCCATCTACTCACGGCAATCCCCTTTCCCTGTCCAAATCGTTGTTTCATATCCTCGACCTCATGCTTCGGCGCCTTCGGCCGGCGGTCGCGCCAGCAACCAGTCGCCTTCGCGCCGGATGCCCAGGGCGGCTATGCTGCCATCCTCGATCTGCACGAGACGATCAGCCAATTCCACCACCCTGCGATCATGGGTCGAAAAGATGAACGTCGTCTTCATCGAATGGTTGATTCTTTTCATCAGGCGAAGGATCTCGACGCCGGTCTTCTTGTCCAGATTCGCGGTCGGTTCGTCGGCCAGCACGATACGCGGGGAACCGGCGAGCGCCCGCGCGATCGCGACCCGCTGTCTCTGACCGCCGCTCAATTGGTTCGGGCGGTTGTTCATCCGGTCGGCCAGACCGACGACATTGAGAAAATCCTGAACACGCTCGCGCCGCTCGGCGGCACCGATGTCCGAACGTTGCAGCAGCGGATACTCCACGTTTTCGGCGGCGGAAAGCACCGGCAGCAGGTTGAAGGTCTGAAAGATGAAGCCGATCGACCGCGAACGCAGGTCCGCCAATTGGTCCGCCGTCATTCCGCCGACATCGACATTGTCGATATATATCTTTCCGGCGGTCGGCCGGTCGATGCAGCCGATCAGATTCAGAAGCGTGGTCTTGCCGCTGCCCGAAGGTCCGGCAATGGCGAGAAAAACACCCGCCTCGACCGACAGCGATATATCATTGACCGCCCGAACGGTCTGCTCGCCGAGCAAGTAGTCTTTGCTGACATGTTCGACGGTAACCACACTCATTGATCAGACACCCCACGCATGCAGCGACCGCTCAAGGACGCCAGTCGGAGTAGCGCCAAGACATGATGAATACTGGATTCTACGCGAAAGCATGGTGCTTTCTCGCCATTGTGCTGTTGTCGGGTGCCAACCTTGCCTGGGCCGAAGAGTCCGGCGTCCGCCCGGCCGAGGATGAAGAAGCCCTCGCCATCGTCGAGAAAGCCGACCGCATTCGCTTCCCCGCTGAAGGCTTCCAGGTCGATATCGGTATCAGCACCAAACTGGCCGACGGAACCACGGAAGCGCGCAAATACCGGGTGCTGTCGAAGGGCAACGAAAACACTGTGGTCATGATCACGGAGCCGGCCTCGGAACGCGGCCAGATCATGCTGATGAAGGGCCACGACCTATGGGTCTTCATGCCCGAAGTGTCGCAGCCCATCCGTATCTCCCTGGCCCAGCGCCTGACCGGCCAGGTCGCCAACGGCGATTTGGCAAGGGCGAACTTTGCCGGCGATTATTCTCCACGCATCGTCGGCAGCGAAAAAGTCGGCGCTGAAAACTACCATGTCCTCGAACTCAAGGCGGTCGATCGCAGCGTGACATACCAGCGCGTCATGTACTGGGTCAATAAGAAGAGTTTTTGGCCGCTAAAGGCGGAGTTCTACTCGCTTTCCAATCGGCTGCTGAAACGTTGCCACTATGACGAATACCAGTCCATGGCCGGCAAGATCAGGCCGACTCGGCTGGTCATGGAGGATGCACTGCGCGAAGGCGAGCAGTCGGTGCTCGAATACCGCGCAATGAAACTGCGCGATCTGCCCGACAAGATTTTCACCAAGGATTACCTGAAAAAACTGGACTGACCCCACCCCCTCCATTACCATAATGACCACACCACAAGCCGGAATCTCCCTCGTCTCGGATGAGCAGCGCATCGCATCTGCGGAGCACGAAGTGTTAGCGGTACTGCCCACCGGCGTCAAGATCGCCAGCTTCGCCGAAGGCTACCGGAAGTTCTTCGAAATCGTGCCGGCGATCAATGACGCGCTGAAATGGCACAACTATCACATCAGGCACGAAGTCTATTGCCGGGAACTAGGTTTCGAACCCATCCGTGCCGACCAGGTCGAAAGCGACGAATACGACGCTCACTCGATCCATTGTCTGGTACGCGCCGTGACCACCCATATGTTCGTCGGCTGTTCGCGCATCGTGGTTGTCGACCCCAGCGATCCCGCCGCGCCCTTGCCGTTCGAGAAAACCTGCGCCGACGCACTCGACCGAAACGTTCTCGATCCGTCGACAATGGACCGTTCAAGGATCGGCGAGATCTCGCGCCTGGCGATCATCGCCCAGTATCGTCGGCGCAAGGGCGAATTGGGCAGGCCGTTTTCGGTCAATGACGATTTCGGCGAGAACAGCAGGATACGTCTTCCCTACATGACGCTCGGCCTCTACCTGGCCATGATCGCACTGGCCCAGTGGAAGGGAATCGACACGCTGTTCATGCTGACGGACCCCCTGCTGGCGACGAGCATCGCCCATCTCGGCGTCGAAGTGCACCAGATCGGCGCGCCGATCGAGCACCGGGGAACACGGATTCCCGCCGCCCTGTTTGTCGAGGAGATCGTTGCCAACATGGAC
Source organism: Rhodocyclaceae bacterium (assembly GCA_041480065.1). Lineage (GTDB taxonomy): Bacteria > Pseudomonadota > Gammaproteobacteria > Burkholderiales > Rhodocyclaceae > Fen-999. Next base: position 6,776 of record JBGOZF010000004.1, on the reverse strand, counting down.
GCCCGCGTGCGGCCGTTCTTCGACACCATCACCGCGGAAATCCATCGGGCCGTCGAGGCAGCCTACTGAGTCTTTTGCGGGCAATCCGGCATCGGCGGACACTTCGGTGGCGTTGTTCGAGTATTGCCCCGGTTTCGGACGATATTGTTCGGCGACCGTAACGACCTACCCGTATCGAATCACGACGAGTGTTCATGGCTGACCGTCCACCGACCGACTTGTCCAAGCACACGCCGATGATGCAGCAGTACCTGGCGCTGAAGAGCCAGCACCCGGACCTGCTGCTGTTCTACCGCATGGGTGACTTCTACGAGTTGTTCTACGACGATGCCGTCAAGGCGGCGCGGCTGCTCGACATCACCCTGACCAGTCGCGGACAGTCGGCCGGGCGGCCGATTCCCATGGCCGGCGTGCCCTTCCATGCCGTCGAGCAGTACCTGGCCAAGCTGGTGAAATTCGGCGAGTCGGTGGCGATCTGCGAACAGATCGGCGACCCGGCGACTTCCAAGGGGCCGGTCGAACGCGCGGTGATGCGCATCGTGACGCCAGGGACGCTGACGGACGCCAGCCTGCTCGACGACAGGAGCGACAAGCTCTTGCTGGCCGTCGCCAGGGACCGCCAGCGCGTGGGCCTGGCGTGGCTCAACCTCGCCAGCGGCGACTTCCGCCTGCTGGAAACCACGACGGCGCTGCTGCCTGCGCAGCTCGAACGGCTGCGCCCGGCAGAGGTGTTGATACAGGACGGCGCCGGCGAGCTGACCGAAGCCCGCGAAGCGGCAATCAGGCGCCTGCCTGACTGGCATTTCGACACCAGAGCGGCAAGACAACTGATCGCAGATCATCTGGGCACGCGCGACCTGGCGGCATTTCTGCCTGACGAAGGTGCGGAACTCGCGGTCGGCGCTGCCAGCGCATTGTTGCAGTATGCGCAGGCGACGCAGATGCAGGCATTGGCACATGTCACCCGCCTGACGCTGGAACAGGAAAGCGCATTTCTGCGTCTGGATGCCGCCACGCGCCGCAATCTGGAAATCACCGAAACCCTGCGTGGAGCGCCGGCACCTACCCTGCTGTCGCTGCTCGACACCTGCGCCACCGGCATGGGCTCGCGCTGGCTGCGCCACTGCCTGCACCACCCACTCGCCGACCGCGACGAAGCGGCCTTGCGCCATCAGGCTGTGGCCGGGCTGCTCGGCGAAGAAGGCGACGGCCCCTGTGCGGCCCTGCATCGCGAGCTGCGGGCAATCGCCGACGTCGAGCGCATCACCGCACGCATTGCATTACGAAACGCGCGACCGCGCGATCTTTCCAGCCTGCGCGACAGCCTGGCTCGCCTGCCGACCGTCGCCGGCATCGCCCGGAGCGGTGCTGCACCGCTCTTGCTGAAGATTGCCGACGATCTTGTTCAGCCGGGGGACTGCCTCGAGTTGCTGCGACGGGCCGTTGCGCCCGAACCCTCGACGCAATTGCGCGACGGCGGCGTGATCGCCGAGGGCTATTCGCCGGAACTCGACGAATTGCGGGCGCTGCAAGCCAACTGCGGCCAGTTCCTTCTCGATCTGGAGGCCCGCGAACGCACCCGCACGGGCATCGCCAGCCTCAAGGTCGAGTTCAACAAGGTGCATGGCTTCTACATCGAGGTCAGCCACGCCAATGCGGAGAAGGTACCCGACGACTACCGGCGCCGGCAGACGCTGAAGAATGCCGAACGCTACATCACGCCGGAACTCAAGGCCTTCGAGGACAAGGCGCTGTCGGCGAATGACCGCGCGCTGGCGCTGGAAAAGCAACTTTTCGACGAGTTGCTGACCTCACTCGCGCCGTGGATCGTCGATTTCCAGCGGATCGCCCGCGCCCTCTCGCTGGCGGACGGTCTCGCCGCTTTCGCCAATGCCGCGGCGCGGCTGGACTGGCGGCAGCCGCAGTTCGTCGCCGACCCGGTGATCGAGATCGAAGCCGGCCGGCATCCCGTGGTCGAGCAGCAGGTGAAACTGGCCAAGGAGAGCTTCATCGCCAACGACGCGCGGCTTGGCGCGACGCGGAAGCTGCTGTTGATCACCGGCCCCAACATGGGCGGCAAATCGACCTACATGCGCCAGGCAGCGTTGATCGTGCTGCTCGCCCACTGCGGCGCCTTCGTGCCGGCCAGCGCCTGTCGCCTCGGCCCGGTGGATGCGATCTTCACACGCATCGGTGCCGCCGACGATCTTGCTTCCGGGCGCTCCACCTTCATGGTCGAGATGACCGAGGCGGCATCGATACTTCACGGTGCGACCGACAAGTCGCTGGTGCTGATGGACGAGATCGGCCGCGGCACCTCGACCTTCGACGGACTGGCATTGGCGTTCGCCATCGCCCGTCACCTGATCGAGAAGAATCGCGCCTATACGCTGTTCGCCACCCACTACTTCGAACTGACACGCCTGGCGCAGGATTACCCGGAATGCGCCAACGTGCATCTCGACGCCGTCGAGCACGCCCACAAGATCGTGTTCCTGCATGCCGTCGAGGAAGGGCCGGCTTCGCAGAGCTACGGCATCCAGGTGGCGGCTCTGGCCGGCATTCCCGGCAGCGTCGTGCGCGACGCCAAGCGCAACCTGGTGCGACTGGAAAACCGCGAAGCACGCGCCGGCGATCAGGGCGACCTGTTCGCCGCCCAGCCTGACCCTCTCCCCGACGCAGCACCCCACCCCGCAGTGGACGCTCTGCGCGACCTCGATCCCGACGAACTTACGCCGCGCGAAGCGCTGGAAAAGCTGTACGAACTGAAGAAGCTTGCTGGCTAGGGTCTAGTGGTGATGGCCGTCACCACCGTGCACGTGGCCATGCCCGACCTCGTCGGTGCTTGCCGCCCGCACATCGGCAACGGTGCATGAGAAGACCAGTGCCATTCCGGCCAAGGGGTGATTGCCGTCGACCACCACCTTGTCGTCGGCAATGTCGGTGATCGTGTAGAGCTCGCCGTCGTCGGCGTCTTCGGTCGCACGCTCGAACTGCATGCCGACTTCGATATTGTCCGGAAACAGGGAGCGCGCTTCCACCACCACCAGTTCGGCGTCGAACTCGCCAAAGGCGTCTTCCGGTTGCAGCTTGACTTCAAGAGCCTCGCCGACATCCTTGCCCTGCAAGGCCTCCTCGATACGAGGGAAGATGCCGTCGTATCCGCCGTGCAGGTAGATGAGGGGATGGCTGCCGTCATCGACCAGATTGCCATCGCTGTCGGTGACGCGATAGTTGAGAGTGACCACAGTATCCTTGCCAATTTGCATCAGTTACGGCTCCCGTTGAGTTGCTTGACCAGTTTGAAGACTTCGGCGGCGTGGCCTTTGGCGGCCACATCGTAGAACGCGTGTCTGATGATGCCGTGCTTGTCGATGATGAACGTCGACCTGACGGTAATCAGCTTGCGGTGACCATCTTTTTCGCGAAAGTGGCTGACGCCGAACAGGCGGCAGACTTCGCCTTCGACATCGGAAAGCAGACGAATGGAGAGGCCATTCTTGTCGCGAAACTCGGCGTGCGAAAGACAATCGTCGCGCGAGATACCCAGGACTTCGCAGCCAAGGCGATTGAACTCCTCTTCGTGATCCGAGAAGTCGATCGCCTCCTGGATGCAGTAAGGCGTACCGTCCTTGGGATAGAAGAACACCACTGCATGCTTCTTGTTGTGCAACGAGGAGAAATCGAACATCTCCATGTCGGCATCGGGCAGCGAAAAGGGCGGCGCGGTCTGGCCTGGGCGCAACATAACCGTGGTCCTCTCTCTTGGCGACGCTTGGATTCTAACCGAGGCCCGGCATCAAAATGCAACCGCTTGTCTGCTGCACCGCGGAGACGTCAGCTTGACAAAATCGGGGCGTGGCTTTCGAAGCGTCGATGTCCGCTCGCCAGGTAGTCGTGCGATCGCATTTCCGCCAAGCGGGAAACCGTACGCTGGAATTCTCCGGCCTGAACACCCGACGCGTAGAGTTCGGACGCCGGACAATCCGCCGACAGCAGAAGCTTGACGCGGTGATCGTAAAGCACGTCCACCAGCCAAGTGAAGCGGCGCGCTTCGGCTGCCTGCTCCGGCCCCATTTTCGGCACGCCGGAGACGAACACCGTGTGGAAACGGTGGGCCAAATCGATGTAGTCGTTCTGTGAACGCGGCCCACCACACAACGTGGCAAAATCGAACCAGACGATTCCGGGCGCCCGGTGCAGGACCCGCATCTCGCGTCCCAGCACCGTGATTGCGCGCGCGTGGCCCGCGCCGCCGGCGACGCCGGCGAACGTCGCCATCATCTGCCGATCGGCCTCGGCATCCGCCGGCACGTGATAGATGTCGGCCTGCTCGAGCACGCGCAACCGGTAGTCGATGCCGGCATCGACCTTTATGACATCCAGTTTCTCGTTCAACAGGGCGATGGTCGGCAGCAGGCGGTCGCGCTGCAGGCCGTTCGGATAAAGCCCGTCCGGGGCATAGTTCGACGTGATGCAGAAGACCACGCCGGCCTCGAACAGCGCTTCCATCAGGCGTCCGAGAATCATGGCGTCGGCGATGTCGGAAATGTGGAACTCGTCGAAGCACATCAGCCGTGTTTCCCGCCCGACCTGCGCCGCCACTCTTGCCAGCGGATCCGGCTCGTTCCGGTAGCGCTTCAGGCGTTCATGCACCTCGGCCATGAAGGCATGGAAATGCACCCGACGCTTGCGCTGGTAGGGTACCGCCTCGAAGAAGCAGTCCATCAGGAAGCTCTTGCCGCGGCCGACGCCGCCCCAGAACCAGACGCCGCGCGGCAGTTCGGGATGCACCAGCAGCTTGCGCAGGCGGCTGCGACGGGCGGCCTTGAATGCGATCAGTTCATCGTAGAACTGCTGCAAGCGCATTGCCGCCATCAACTGCGCCGGATCGGCGACAATGCCGCGATCCTCCAGGGCCTTGTTGAAGGCCCGGATCATGCCGTCCCTGGGAACGTTCAGCAGGCGGTGCGGCAAGTCGGAATCAGGTCGGGATCAGAAATGCAGCGCACGCTTGTCGACCGCCAGCGCCGCTTCGTGCATCGCTTCGGACAAGGTCGGGTGGGCGTGGCAGATGCGCGCGACGTCCTCGCTCGAAGCGCCGAACTCCATCGCCACCACCGCCTCGGCGATTAGTTCCGAAGCATTGTTGCCGATGATATGGACGCCCAGGACCCGGTCGGTCTTTGCGTCCGCCAGCATCTTGACGAACCCGGTCGTATCGCCCTGCCCCAGTGCGCGACCGTTGGCCGCGAAAGGAATCTGGCCGGCCCGGTACTCGATGCCTTCGCTTTTCAGTTGGGTCTCGGTCTTGCCCACCCAGGCGATTTCCGGGTAGGTATACATCACCAGCGGAATCGCGTCGTAATTGACGTGACCTTCCTGACCGGCAATGCGCTCTGCCACCATGACGCCCTCCTCCATACCCTTGTGGGCGAGCATGGCGCCGCGCACGACATCGCCGACGGCCCAGATGCCCGGCAGGCTGGTCTGGCAGTGCTCGTCCACCACCACCCGCCCGCGCTGGTCGACCGGCAGGCCGATGGCCTCGGCACCCAGACCTTCGGTGTTGGGTATGCGGCCGACGGAGACGATCAGCTTGTCGCACTCCAGCACCTGCGCAGCCTCGCCGTTCTCGTAGTCGATCGTGATGCCGTCCTTGCCCTGGCTGACTTTGTTGATCTTCACGTCCAGGTGGACTTTCAGGCCCTGTTTCTGGGTGAACGTTTTCCAGGCTTCGCGAGCAACGGCCGGGTCGGCAACGGCTAGGAAGTCCGGCAGCGCCTCAAGCAGAGTCACCTCGGCGCCCAGGCGTTTCCAGACGGAGCCCAACTCGAGACCGATGACGCCGGCGCCAATGACGCCAAGCCGCTTGGGCACCGCATCCAGAGAGAGTGCACCAACGTTGTCGCAAATCAGCTTGTTATCCACCTCGATGCCGTCGAGATGCCTCGGGCGCGAGCCCGTCGCGACGATCACGTTCGTCGCCTCGACGATCTCGTTGCCGCCCTTGCCGGCCACCTCAATCTGCCAATAGTCGTTCTCGTGGCCGACGAACTTGCCGTGGCCCGAAAGCAAGGCGACCTTGTTCTTCTTGAACAGGCCCCTGATGCCGTTGGTCAACTGAGTGACGATGTTGTCCTTGCGCCGGACCATGGCGGCGACATCGATGTGGACATTCTCGACGCCGATGCCATGCATGACGAACGAGTGATTGGCCTCGTCGAAGAGTTCCGAGGATTGCAGCAACGCCTTCGACGGAATGCAGCCGACGTTGAGGCAGGTGCCGCCCAACCGGATTTCGCCCTTGGGGTCGGCCCAGGACTCGCGCTCGATGCAGGCCGTCGCCAGCCCGAGTTGAGCCGCACGAATTGCCGCCACATAGCCGCCGGGGCCGCCGCCGATGACGACGACGTCGAATTGTTTTGCCATTTGAGATCCCCTGCCGTTATCAAAGGTCCAGCAGCAGCCGGGCCGGGTCTTCGAGCGCTTCCTTCATGGTCACCAGGCCAAGCACGGCGTCACGGCCGTCGATGATCCGGTGATCGTAGGACATGGCCAGGTAGTTGATCGGGCGGATGACGATTTGCCCGTTCTCCACCACCGGCCGATCCTTGGTGGCGTGAATGCCGAGGATAGCGGATTGCGGCGGGTTGATGATGGGCGTCGACAGCATCGAGCCGAACACACCGCCGTTGGAAATCGAGAACGTGCCGCCGGTCAGTTCCTCCAGCGACAGCTTGCCGTCCTTGGCCTTGGCGCCGAACTCGGCAACC
>JBGOZF010000003.1:0-110703 GCA_041480065.1 Rhodocyclaceae bacterium | reverse complement strand
GCATTTGCCAGCTTGAGGCGCTACGAAGTCAGCGTATTTCATGATGCGGGGTGGTCCATCGGAGCCATGAGCGTTAGGCTTGCTTGACGAACCCTGGTAACGGGTGGCGTGGTCTCCGCGTTCATTGCTCAATGCCCGGAACGTTATAGCGGATGTTCTTCAGGCGGAAGCGACCGTAGGTGAGGTCACCCTCGGGATAGTGCCAGATCGTCTCGCCTGCAGTCGGTATCTTGCGTCCGTCGATCTCCCGGTAATCGCGTACCGGGGTGGACCATCCGGCCTTTCTCAGACTGCCGTCGTCCTGCAGTGCCAGCCGGTCGTCGGAGACGAAGTTCTCCAACTCGCCCTTGTCATTGAATGTCAGCGTTGCCGAAACCCGGTTCTGGCCGTTCTCGAAAACCACCCTCGCGGTCCGGTCGTCGATCGCCGTCCATGACAGTCGCCTGTCGATCACGCTGGCCGGTGCGAACACGCACATGTCGTTCAATACCGTGACCGTTTCGGCCATATCCGGACATCCGCGGCGTATTGGCGCTGAACCGAGCCAAAGGTGGGCAGCAGGCCTGCTATTGCATCCCGGACCTTAGCGCGCTTCATCGGCGGCAGCTTGGGGCGCGAGCATCCGCCGATCCGGGTAATCGCGAACGAACTTGATCCACGCGGTCTCTGCCGGACCTTCCGCGCTTACTTCGCCACGCGCGGCCCGCCGGAAATGCTCCTGCGATGGATGCATCGGTTTCAGTGCCCCCGACGCGATCGCTTCCATGTAGAACCCCATGTTGTGGATACAGTACGCTTCCATCGCCGTGTAGTCCGGTCCGAGTTCGACGCGATAGCCGCCTTTCATCAGCTCGCGCATATGCGGTTCCGGATACGGAGCGCGAACCTCGGCGGCAATGCGCGTGACCTCCTGAATCGCCTTGGGGTTGCCGAGAATTCCGGTGTGCGTGTCGTCGAAACCGTGCTGGACGGCCGCTTCCTTCTGGGCCGGCGGGCTGAGCTGGCTGGCCAATGGTACGACGCCGTCGCTGTTGGCTCCCAGCTTGATCGAGCGCTCGTCGCCGAAAGCGAACATGAGGTGGTATTCGACACCGGCCGGCAGGGGCTTGCGGTGCAATCCGGCTATGAATTCGCTCTCGGGACTGAGGTCGCGCCACGACGGTATGACGACCGGTGCGCTCGCCCCGCTGCGTGCTCCCGGATGACCGCCCAGAGGGCTGGCAATGGTAATCAGACGCTGCACGCGGTTCTCGCCCGTGGCGCCGGTTTGCAGGTTCAGCGCCTCGCGCACGACCAGACCACCCATGCTGTGGGCAACAATCACCATCGGCATCTCTGCCAGCGGAATGACTTTTCCGGAAAGGAAGATCCTGTGGAACATCGTGGCCACCTGGTGCAGGTCGGTCCCCGACGGGTAATGGAAGAACCAGGGCTGGTACCTGGTTCGATCCAGCGCCGCCACGATGTCGGCGAAGTCGCGCGCACTGCCGCCGATGCCATGCACGAAGATGATCGGCACCTTGTAGCCGGCGTCCTCCTCGAGCGCGTAGAACATCATCGGCGCCGCTTCCAGGAATGCGGCCGGTTCGTACATGCCCAAAGCGGCCATCTGGGGATCGAATATCGGATCGTCGAGCGAGCGCAGGGTGCCCTTGGGATAGAAGAGCGACTCCGTGCGCACAGCGGCTTTGGGGACATCGACGCGAAACAAGCCGGCCGCAACATCTGGCCGGGCGGCCAGGTCTATGTCATAGCCGCCGAGAACCCTGTCGGGGACCGCTTCCGCGTTCAATGTCAGCGTTCTGGCGCCGATGACGTCCGTCTCGTCGTAGTAGCCGTTGCGATCGAGGTCGCTCACCACCAGCAGACGGTATTCCCCCGCCGGCAGGTTGAGTCCGTAGTACGAATCGGGCCGCGCGACGTGATTCACGTCGACGACTTCGGAGTCGCGAAACTGGTCGGAAACCGCGATGACGGCAATGGCGTCGGAGTTGAGTTCCCGCGCGTGTTCGATCCGGCCGAACACAAAAAAGGTGTCGCGATTCAGCATATGCTTGAAGACGCGCTGCTCGGGCGACGCCGTCTGCTGTAGCGAGTAGCCGGCCTGCGAGACCATCGTGCCGAGGTAGCTGCAGCCGGTCAGGCTGATGACGAGCGCGGCGAGCATGGACAGGCTGGCGGGATTCATCAGGCGACGAAATGGCGATGCGACTACTCGGCCGGCTGGTTTCCGGGCTTGGCCCTTAAGAGTCCCTAACAGAATGAAACACGTCTGCGCCGGGGTATGCCGGGGATGCAGCGCAAGGCGCGGTGCCGAAGTGATGCTGATTGCCTCGCAAGGCGCCGCAACGCAGCGATGCGCCCCGGCATGCCCCGGCCCTTCGGGTTGGCGCCAAAATGCGGCGCTCGCTTTGTCGCACGGCTCGCCAAGGGATCGACCATTGCCTTCGCCGTGCTTCGCGCGATCATCCGCATTTTGGCGCCAACGCAGACGTGTTTCATTCTGTTAGGGACTCTAAGTGCGCAAAGCGTTGCAGACCGCGCAGCCCGGATCGCGCGGCAACGTGATCTGGCGCCATTCCATCGCCAGGCCGTCGAGCAGCAGCAATCGCCCGGTGAGCGGTTCGCCGCAGCCGATGATGAGCTTAAGTGCCTCGGCCGCCTGCACGGTGCCGATGATGCCGGTCAGCGGCGCGAACACGCCCATCACGGCACAGCGCACTTCCTCGACTTCCTCGCCTTCCGGGAACAGGCAGTTGTAGCAGGGCGCATCGGGGCGGCGGCTGTCGAACACCGCCACCTGGCCGTCGAAGCGGACGGCCGCGCCCGAGACCAGCGGCTTGGCGAATTTGACGCAGGCGCGATTGACGGCGTGGCGGGTGGCGAAGTTGTCCGAGCAGTCGAGCACGACGGCGGCGGCGGCGACTTCCTCATCCAGCCGCGAACCTTCGAGGCGCTCGATGAGGGGGACGACGCGGCATTCGGGGTTGATCCGGGCGAGCGTGCCGCGTCCGGACTCGGCCTTGGGCTGGCCGATGGAACCGGTGTGATGCAGGATCTGGCGTTGCAGGTTGGTGAGGTCTACCGTGTCGCCATCGGCGAGCACCAGGGTGCCGATGCCGGCCGAAGCAAGATAGTAGGCGGCCGGCGAGCCGAGGCCGCCGGCGCCGATCATCAGCGCGCGTGCGGCAAGAATGCGTTGTTGCCCGTCGACCCCGACTTGCGGCAGCAGGATGTGGCGGCTGTAGCGCAGCAGTTGCTCGTCGTTCATGCTGGTGCGCCGAGGTCAGCGGTCCTGGCGCAGTTCGGGCGGCGTGTCGTCGTGGTCGCCGTGGGGGTGGTGTTCCCAGGCCTTGCAATAGACTTCGTGCGACTTCTTGATCAGCCGCTGCGGGCCGTGCATGTTGCGCAACTGGGTGTCCTCGCAGTAATAGACCAGGGCGCGGATCAGCTTGCTGTAGAGCGTGTTGTCGAGGTGGAAACCTTCCTTGCGCAAGGCGGCTTCCAGGCCTTCGATCGTGTAATCCTCGATCTCGTACCAGATCGAGAGCGTGAATGGTGTTACGCCGGGCTCGACATCGAGGCGTTCCAGGCGGGCGAGCAGCATGAAGGCGCGCCCGACCTGGTCGGGCGGCAGCTTGGCGAAACGGATTTCCCGGTGCTTGCGCGTACCCGCCTGCGGGGCGAAGGGGTGGGGGCGATGCAGCCCCCGTTCCTTGTCCCTCAGCAGTCGCGCGCGCTCCGGGTTGAGTCTCATCGTTGCCGGATGACCTGCCAGGCCTTGAGCAGGTTCATGGCCTGTGAGAGTTGATAGTCGCTCTTCGAGGCGATCTCGAACGCCGGCGTCGGCGGCTCTTCCTCGTCGTCCTTGCCGCCCTTGCCCTTCTTGGACTGCGGCTTGGCGGGCGCCGCTTCTTTCGGCGCCAGCTTCTCCTTGTCGTTGTCGAGGTGGCGCTCCAGGTCGGCCTCGCGGATGCGCTCGTGCATGTCGCCGTTGGCGGTCTCTTCCACGGCGACGTCGGGCGAAATGCCCTTGGCCTGGATCGAGCGGCCGCTCGGTGTGTACTAGCGCGCCGTGGTCAGCTTGACGGCCGTGTTGTTCGAGAGCGGTAGTACCGTTTGCACGGAGCCCTTGCCGAAGGTTTGGGTGCCCAGGATCACGCCGCGCTTGTGGTCCTGCAGGGCGCCGGCGACGATCTCGGAAGCCGAGGCGGAACCGCCATTGACCAGCACGATCAGCGGCACGGTCTTGACCGAAGGGGGCAGGTTCTTGAGGAAGTCGTCCTTGTGTCCGCGCAGGTAATCCTCGGTGCTGGCGAGATACTTGCGCTTGGCATCCTCGGTGCGGCCGTCGGTGGAAACGACCAGCGCGTTGGCCGGCAGGAAGGCGGCGGCGACGCCGACCGCGCCGTGCAGCAGGCCGCCGGGGTCGTTGCGCAGGTCGAGTACCAGCCCCTTCAGCGGTGCCGGTTTGCCGTCCTTGTCCTTGTACATTTTGTCCAGGTGCTTGACCACATCGGCAGCGGTCTCTTCCTGGAACTGGGTCACGCGCAGATAGCCGTAGCCGGGCTCGACGATTTTCGACTTGACGCTCTGGACCTTGATCTTGTCGCGCACGACGGTGATTTCCAGCGGCTTGGTCTCGCCTTTGCGCGCGATGGTCAGCTTGATCGCAGTCTTGGGCTTGCCGCGCATCTTCTTGACGGCGTCCGACAGCGTCATGCCTTTCACCGGCGTATCGTCGAGCTTGATGATCAGGTCGCCGGCCTTGACGCCGGCGCGATCGGCCGGGGTGTCCTCAATGGGGGAGATGACCTTGACGAAGCCGTCTTCCATGCCGACTTCGATGCCCAGCCCGCCGAACTCGCCCTGGGTGCTGACCTGCAGGTCCTTGAAGGCGTCGGCATCGAGGTAGGCGGAATGCGGGTCGAGATTCGACAGCATGCCGCTGATGGCATAGGTGATGAGCTTCTTGTCGTCGACCGGTTCGACGTAGCCCTGCTTGATGGCGCCGAAGACATCGGCGAAGGTGCGCAGTTCTTCGACCGGCAGCGGTGCCGGGCTTTCCTTCTGGGCGATGGCTGTGTAATTGACGCTGATCAGGATGCCGGCGAGGAGGCCGACAAATACCAGACCGGCTTGCTGCAACTTGCTGCGCATGGGGGCTCCATCTGTCGTGGAGGATCAGCGCAGGCTGACCCAGCGGATCGGATCGAATGCCTGTCCCTGATACCTGAGTTCAAAGTATAAACCGGATTCCGGGTTGCCGCCGCTGCTGCCGACGGTGGCGACAGCCTCGCCGGCCTTGACGTTTTCGCCTGATTCCCTAAGCAGGGACTGGTTGTTGCCATAGACGGAAAGGAAGCCGTCGCCGTGGTCGACCACCAGCAGGTTGCCGAAGCCGCGCAGCCAATCGGCATAAACGACCTGTCCCGCGGCGACCGACTTGACCTCGGTGCCTTCGGCGGCGAGGATCAGCAGACCCTTCCAGGTGGTGCCGCCCTCGGCGCGCGGTGTGCCGAAGCGGTTGGCGATCCGACCGCGAACCGGCAGATGCAGCCGGCCTTTCAGCGCCGCGAAGGTGCCGCCGGATTGGGCCGGATCGGGCGTGCGCTCGTTGCGGACCGAAGATGGCGGTGTCGTCTTTGCGATGGCGGCGGGCGGCGTCCTGGTGCTGCGCCGCGTCTTCCTGCCGAGCGTGCTGATCAGCGAAGTCAGCCGTTTCTCGTCGTGTTGCAGGGCGCCGATTTCCCGGCGCTGGGCCTTGATCGTCTCGGACAGGCGCGCCAGCAGTGTCTGTTTCTGTCTCTGCTGTTCGAGTAGTGCGTTCTGGGCCTGCCGTTCCTTGTCTTCGATGGCGGCCAGCTCAACGTTCTTCTCCTGCGCCGCCTGGTTGAGGCGTTTCTTCTCTTTGGCTTTCTCGCGCAGGTCGGCGATCAGGTCCGCCTTGGCCTCGGACAGGCGCTTGAGAAAGTGGTAGTCGAGCGCCGCCTGATTGGGGTCGCGGCCGGCGAGCAGCAGTTGCAGGGCATCGTTCTCGCCGCGCATGGAGTGCCGGTAGAGCAGGCGAGAGAGCTGCGCCTGCTGAGCCTGAATCTGCTGGTCCAGGCGCCGGCCCTGAAGTTTCAGATCGTCGGCCTCCGCCTGCACGGCCTGGCGTCTTTCGGCCAACTGGTGCAGCTTGCGGCCGGCACTGGAAATGGCCGATTCGGTCTCTTTCAACTGATCGGCCGCATCGGCGCGGCTTTCCTCGCTCCTGGCGAGATCCTTGTGCAGCGCCTTGATGCGGCTCCTGACCTCGCCGCGCTGCTCCTTGAGTTCGGCCTTCCTGCCCTGCGTTGCCGCCGCTGCCGGCGCCAGCGCCGGCAGCACGGCCACCAGCACCAGGAGGGCCTTTCGCACTACTTGGCTTTGCCCTGGTTCGCGACTGCTTCCATTGCCGCCTTGATCGCCTCTTCATTGCCCAGGTAGTGGCTCTTGACGGGCTTGAGATCGGCGTCCAGTTCATAGACGAGCGGCTGGCCGGTGGGCACGTTGAGCTCGACGATTTCCGCGTCGGAGACCTTGTCGAGGTACTTGATCAGCGCGCGCAGGCTGTTGCCGTGGGCGGCGACGATGACGCTCTTGCCGGACTTGACGGCCGGTGCAATGGTTTCGTGCCAGTAGGGAAGGAAACGCGCGACCGTGTCCTTCAGGCATTCGGTCTTGGGAAACTCGCCGGCCTTCAAGTCCGCATAACGCGGGTTGCTGCTCTCCAGGCGCGGATCGCCCTCTTCAAGCGCCGGCGGCGGCGTGTCGTAGGAACGGCGCCAGATCTTCACCTGGGCGTCGCCGAACTTGGCCGCGGTCTCGGCCTTGTTGAGGCCTTGCAGCGCACCGTAATGCCGCTCGTTCAGCCGCCAGCTGTGATGCACGGGAATCCACATCCTGTCCATGACTTCCAGCGCCGTCCACAGCGTCTTGATGGCGCGCTTGAGCACGGAGGTGTAGGCAACGTCGAACGCGAATCCGCTGTCCTTCAGGAGCTGGCCTGCGGTTTGGGCTTCGGCGAGACCCTTCTCGGTCAGACCGACGTCGGTCCAGCCGGTGAAGCGGTTTTCCTTGTTCCAGACGGATTCTCCGTGGCGGAGGAGGACGAGCTTGTACATGGCGGGTGTCGTGGCGGGGGATGAATCAGAGGCTGCGAATGATAAGTCGGATCGTCGCGGCGCAAAAACGGTATTCTATAATATTCAGGAATGCACTAAACGGGGGGAGGATGGCATGGAAACCAGCGTCATTCACGATTTCATACAGAAGAAAGAGCAGATCGAGACGGCGGCGCGGGCTCTGAAGGCGATTTCGCATCCGCTGCGCCTGAAGATTCTGTGCGTGGTGGGCGACCAGGAGGTCTGCGTCCAGGATATTGTCGATGCGGTCGGCACGTCCCAGAGCAATATCTCCCAGCATCTCGGAATACTTCGCGATAAAGGCGTTTTGCAAACACGCAAGGACGCCAATCGCGTTTACTATCGCGTCGCCGACCAACGCACGCTGCAACTGATCGTGCTCATGCGCGAGGTCTTTTGCGGCGTCCCGGGTCTTAAGAACTGAGAGAAAGATGGAATTCATACAGCAGAACATCATGTGGGTCATGGCCGCCGTCATCAGCGGCGCCATGTTGGCGTATTCGTTCCTGCGCGACGCCGGCAAGGGTATTTCGGTCATGGAGGCGACGTTGCTGATCAATCGCGAAGACGCGGTGGTGGTCGACGTGCGCGAAACCAGCGAATGGTCGGCCGGACATATTCCCAATGCCCGCCATATCGCGCTAGGGCAGATCGACAAGCGCATCGGCGAACTGGAGAAGCTCAAGAGCAAGCCGGTCATCGTCTGCTGCGCCAGCGGCAACCGCTCCTCGGCGGCCTGCGGCTCGCTCAAGAAGGCCGGTTTCGAGCGCGTGTTCAACCTTTCCGGCGGCATTCGCGCTTGGTCCGACGCTGGCCTGCCGACCACCGCGAAAGGATGATAGATGGCCCCCCACGCTCACATTCGTTCGCTGCCCCCCACGGGGGGGCGCATGCCCTCTCGGGGCGGCCCAGCGAGGGCATGACGGTGCCGAAGGTCCTGATGTACTCCACGGCCGTGTGTCCATATTGCATCCGCGCCGAGCAACTGCTGAAACGCAAGGGCGTCACGGAAATCGAGAAGATCCGCATCGACCTGGAGCCGGACCGGGGCGCCGAAATGGCCGCCCGCACCGGGCGCAGGACGGTGCCGCAGATATTCATCGGCGACACCCACGTCGGCGGCTGCGACGATCTGCACGAACTTGATCGCCGGGGCGGGCTGGATCCGCTGCTGGCGTCCTGACCGGCTGACATATTTCAGCCATTGCGGGCGTGTAGAATCGCGCCGTTTACCATCCGACCACGGACCATTACCCGATCATGAGCGAACAACAGCCGACTTTCAGCATCGAGAAGATCTACATCAAGGATCTCTCCCTCGAGCTTCCCAATGCTCCGCAATGCTTTCTCGAGCGCGAGCAGGCGCAGGTCGAAGTCCAATTGCGCACTGCCGGCGCGGCCGTCGGCGAGGGCGTGTTCGACGTCGTCCTGACCGTGACTGTCACGGCCAAGGTCGGCGACAAGACCCAGTTTCTGGTCGAGGCGGCTCAGGGCGGCGTCTTCCAGATCCGCAACGTGCCGGAAGCGGACCTTGGGCCGATCATCGCCATCGCCTGCCCGAACATCCTGTTCCCCTATGCCCGCGAGACGGTATCCGATTGCGTCGGCCGCGCCGGCTTTCCGCCGGTGATCCTGCAGCCGGTCAACTTCGAGGCGCTCTACCAGCAGCAGATGGCCGCCGCGCAGCAGGCGTCGACGGCACCGCACGAGATTCCGGTCCAGTAAGCATGCGGCGACTGGCGGCGCTGGTCTTCGGCTTTGCCCTGGCGGGCGCCGCGTTCGCGCTCGACTATCGCTCGGTGAGCGAAGCGGCGCTGCTCTACGATGCGCCTTCCCAGAAGGCCGTGCCCCTGTTTGCCATCGCCCGCGGCACGCCGGTCGAAGTCGTGGTGCAACTGGATGTCTGGGTCAAGGTGCGCGATGCGAAAGGCGATCTGGCCTGGATCGAGAAGCGCCAGTTGTCCGAAAAGCGGACCGTCATGGTCAGGGTCGAGCGCGCCCAGGTGCGCGACCAGGCCGATGACAAGGCCGCCACGGTCTTCGAGGCCGAGAAGGATGTCCTGCTCGAACTCATCGAGGCCGGGTCGGTTGGCTGGATCAAGGTGAAGCACCGCGACGGGCAGCAGGGCTTCGTCAAGGCCGGCCAGGTCTGGGGATACTAATGGCCCCCCACGCTCGCCCCACAGGGATTCCCTTCGGTCACAACCCCGGCTCGCTGCCCCCCACGGGGGGGCGCGATGCGCTTGGGGCGGCCCGGCGCGCATCGTAGCGATGGAAATCGCCATCCTCGGCGCCGGTGCCTGGGGTACCGCCCTGTCGCTGGCGTTCTCCGGCCGGCACCGCATCCGTCTTTGGACATGGCAGGCGGACCATGCGCGTGACATGCTCGCTTCCCGCGAGAACGCCTTGTTTCTGCCGGGCTACACGCTGCCCGAATCCCTGCTGATCACCGCCGATGGCGATCAGGCGCTCAAAGGTGCCGATCTCGCCATCATCGCCACGCCCGTGGCCGGGATGCGGATGGCACTCGGCCTGCTGACCGGCGCTGCGAAGCCCATTCCCTTCCTCTGGGTCTGCAAGGGCCTCGAGGCCGGCACCGGCCTGCTGCCGCACCAGATCGTGGGCCAGAGCAAGGTGCCCCGTGGCGCGCTGACGGGGCCCAGCTTCGCGGAGGAGGTCGCCAGGAACCTGCCGACTGCCATCACCATCGCTTCCACCGATATCGCCTTCGCCCGCAACATGGCCGAGGCGCTGCACACGCCGCGCCTGCGCTTCTATGCCAACGACGACGTCATCGGCGCCGAAGTCGGCGGCGCGGTGAAGAACGTGCTGGCGATCGCCACCGGCATCTGCGATGGCCTCGGTCTCGGCCTCAACGCCCGCGCGGCGCTGATGACGCGCGGCCTGGCCGAGATCACCCGCTTCGGCATCGCCCTCGGCGCCAAGCGCGAGACCTTCATGGGCCTGGCCGGACTGGGCGACTTGGTGCTCACCTGTACCGGCGATCTTTCCCGCAACCGCCGCGTCGGCTTGGCGCTCGCCGCCGGCAAGCCGCTCGATGTCATCCAGCAGGAACTCGGTCACGTCGCCGAGGGCGTCATGACCGCCCGCGAAGTCGCGCGCGCGGCGGGCCAACTGGGTGTCGACATGCCCATCACCGAAGCGGTCTGCGGCGTCCTCGACGGCCGCTACAGCGCCGCCGTGGCGGTCGAACGCCTGATGGGCCGGGGTACCAAGGTCGAGTAGAGAAGATCCGTCTACCGCAAAGGACGGAAAGGAAGGCAGGTTCCCAGACAAGCGGCCGACGATTATCCGAATGGCGAGCAGTTTGGAAGATCAAGCGCCTTGTTTCCCTTTGCGTCCTTGGCGTCCTTTGTGGTGTGACTGCTCTTTCGAGGATCAAGTCCCGCCGGCGAAGCCGTTCTGCCGCCAGGCTTCGTAGACGACCACCGCCGCGGCGTTCGACAGGTTGATGCTGCGGTTGCCGGCCAGCATGGGCAGGCGCAAGCGCCGCTCGGGCGGGAATTCGGCCAGGATCTCTGCCGGCAGTCCGCGCGTCTCCGGCCCGAAGACGAAGACATCGTCCGGTTTGAAGCCCGGTGCATCGTGACGCACGCTGCCTTTGGTCGTCAGCGCGAACAGGCGCTTGCCGGTCAGTTCGGCCCGGCAGGCGGACCAGTCTTCATGTACCCGTACCTTGGCGAATTCGGCGTAGTCGAGACCGGCGCGGCGCAGCGAGCGGT
The DNA here is from genome assembly GCA_041480065.1 of Rhodocyclaceae bacterium. Taxonomy (GTDB): domain Bacteria; phylum Pseudomonadota; class Gammaproteobacteria; order Burkholderiales; family Rhodocyclaceae; genus Fen-999. Next base: position 99,791 of record JBGOZF010000003.1, on the reverse strand, counting down.
CGTCGATATGGAAGCCCAGCGGCTTCACGAGGTGCAGAAACGCGCCGGTATTGGCGGCCAGCCGGACGATATTTCCTGAATTAGGAGGTATTTCCGGCTGATATAGGACGATGTGAAATACTTGTCAGTAAGTTGCAATAGGCGTAACTTTCGCTGGATCAGTGCCTTATAATCAATAGTTTAGATAATACTGGAGATTCCGCATGGCCCGCCCGGAAAAAATCCGCCTCGGCGACCTGCTGATCCAGCAGGGGCTGCTCACCGACGAGCAGCTCAAGCTTGCCTTGGCGGAACAGAAGCGCACTGGCCGCAAACTCGGGCGCATTTTCGTCGACAGCGGCTACGTCACCGAAGAAGGCATCTCCAAGGCGCTGGCTCGCCAGCTGCAGTCCCCATTCATCGACCTCAAGGGCTTCGTGCCCAAGCCCGAGCTGATCAAACTCTTGCCCGAGGCACAGGCGCGCCGCTTCCGCGTGCTGATCCTCGACGAGATGGCCGGCCGGCTCATGACGGGCTTTGCCGATCCCACCGACCTGTCGGCCTACGACGAGGTCAGCCGCATCACCCACCGAGAGATCGAAATGGCGGTGGTGATGGAAAGCCAGTTGCTGGGCCTGGTGGACCGCGTCTACCGGCGCACCGAGGAAATCACCGGGCTGGCCAAGGAACTCACCGCCGAGATGGGCGACCTGCCCACCGAGTTCGGCAACGTGCTGGCGGTAACGGCCGGTGCCGAGGATGCGCCGGTGGTGAAGCTGCTCAACACCGTCTTCGAGGAAGCCTTGAAGACGCGCGCCTCGGACATTCACATCGAGCCGCAGGAAAAGTCGCTCATCATCCGTTTCCGCATTGACGGCGTGCTGCACGTGCAGACCGAGGCCGACAGCAAGATCGCCTCCGCCCTGGTGCTGCGCCTGAAGCTGATGTCCGGCCTCGACATCTCCGAAAAGCGCCTGCCGCAGGACGGCCGCTTCGCCATCCAGTTGCGCAATACCCCGGTCGACGTCCGCATTTCGAGCCTGCCCAGCCAGTTCGGCGAATCCGTTGTCATGCGTCTGCTGGTTCAGAACCAGGGCTTGATGAACCTGGACCGGCTGTTCATGCCGCCGCGCATACTCGAACGCTTCCGCCACGCCATCCACCGGCCGGCCGGCATCGTGCTCGTCACCGGGCCCACCGGCTCGGGCAAGACGACGACGCTCTATGCGGCGCTGAACGAACTCAACACGCCGGAAAAGAAGATCATCACCGTCGAGGATCCGGTCGAATACCGGCTGCCCGGCCTCAACCAGGTGCAGGTGCACGAGAAGATCGATCTTTCGTTCTCGCGCGTGCTGCGCTCCTCGTTGCGCCAGGACCCGGACATCATCCTGATCGGCGAAATGCGCGACCAGGAGACCGCCGAGATCGGCATGCGCGCCGCCATGACCGGCCACATGGTGCTCTCCACCCTGCACACCAACGACTCGCTGACCACGCCGATCCGCCTGCTCGACATGGGCGTGCCGAACTACATGGTCGCGCTCTCGGTGCAGATGGTGCTGGCGCAGCGGCTGGTGCGGGTGATCTGCGAGAACTGCGCCGAACCTTATACGCCGGCGCCGCACGAGCGCGAATGGCTGCGCTACGAGTTGGGCGACAAGGTCGATGCGCAGGTCTACCGGCGCGGTCGCGGCTGCGCCCACTGCGCCAACACCGGCTACCAGGGGCGCCAGGCGGTCTACGAGTTGCTGGAAATGACCAATGCCCTGGTCGAAGCCCTCAACCGGGGCGATCCCAACGAGTTCGTCCGCCTGGGCCGTGAGCAGATGGCCGGTGCCACCCTGCGCCGTGACGCCGTGCGCCTGGTGCTGGAGGGGCGCACCACCGTCGACGAGGCGATGCGCATCAGCACCCAACTGGACGAATAAGCGGTGACCTTGTTCAATTACCGTGGACGCTCCAAAGCCGGCCAGGAGGTGAGCGGAGCGATCGAAGGCGCCACCGCGGCCGCGGTGGCCGACGTGCTGTTCGGCCAGGGTGTCATACCGCTGGAGATCAAGCCCGCGCCGGCGACCAAGGCGGAGAAGGCGAGTACAGGCTCGAAGCCGCTGGCACTGTTCGGTCCCCGCGTTCAGCATACCGACGTGCTGCTGTTCTCGCGCCAGCTCTATACGCTGCTGAAGTCGGGCGTGCCCATCATGCGGGCGCTGGCGGGCCTGCAGGAGTCGAGCACCAATCCGGCCATGCGCGACGTCCTCCAGCAGACGCGCGAGAGCCTCGACTCGGGCCGCGAACTCTCGGTCTCGCTGGCCCGCAACGGAAAGGTATTCACGCCCTTCTACATTTCCATGGTCCGCGTCGGCGAAATGACAGGCCGGCTGGAAGAAATTTTCCTGCGCCTGTTCGATCACCTCGAATTCGAGCGCTTCATGCGCGAACAGGTGAAGTCGGCGCTGCGCTACCCCATGTTCGTCATGGCCGCCATGGTGGTGGCCCTGTTCGTGGTGAACGTTTGGGTGGTGCCGGCCTTCGCCCAGGTCTACAAGGGCTTCGGCGCCGAACTGCCGATAATGACGCGGATCCTGATCGGCTTCTCCGACTTCATGGTCGCGTGGTGGCACCTGCTCGTTGTCGTCATGGCCGGCGCCGTCGCCGGCTTCAGGTGGTACATCCAAACGCCGGCGGGCAACTACTGGTGGGATCGCATCCGGCTGCGCATCCCCATCGCCGGCCAGATTGTGCGCAAGGCGACGCTGTCGCGCTTTGCCCGCAGCTTTGCCCTTGCTACCCGCAGCGGCGTGCCGATCATCCAGGCCTTGACGACAGTGGCGCAGACGGTGGACAACACCTATATGGCCGGCAAGATCGAAGGCATGCGCGCCTCGGTGGAGCGCGGCGAAAGCGTACTGCGGGCGGCGCTCGGCACCGGGGTGTTCACCCCCGTGGTGCTCCAGATGATCGCCGTCGGCGAAGAAACCGGCGCGCTCGACGACCTGATGCAGGAGATCGCCGAGATGTATCAGCGCGAGGTCGAATACGAGTTGAAGACCCTGGGCCAGCAGATCGAACCGATATTGATCGTCATGCTCGGTGCGCTGGTGCTGGTCCTGGCTTTGGGCATCTTCCTGCCCATCTGGGACCTGGGCAAGGCGGCGATGCACAAATAATGCGGCCCTGGAGGATCTCGAGATTTCAGTTTTCCGTCATCGTTGTCGTCACCATCGTTGCCCTGATCGGCTTCGCGAGCCTGCGCGACTTGCAGGAGCGACTGGAGCAGGCGCAGGTGGAAGCGACGGTGCGCAATCTCAACAGCGCGCTGCAATACGAAGTGGCGCATCGGATCGCCGGCGGGCAGGAGAACAGGATCGTGGAACTCGCCGGCGCCAATCCCGTGCCCTGGCTGCAAGCGCCGTTGCCCGGATACCTGGGCGAGGTCGCGGTGGCGCCAAGCGAGACAACGCGGGGCAGTTGGTTCTTCGACCGCTCGCGCGGCGAGTTGGTCTATCGTCCGGTATTGAGCCGTCATCTGGAGGGTGCCGGATCGCCGCCGGTGCTGAAATGGCGCATCCAGCGCTCACAACGGCCGGGACGGTTGGCGCTGACCGGCGGCCTGAGTCTTGTGGCAAGCGTTGATTACCGCTGGTATTGAGCCGTAATGACCATCGGATGCAGATTTGTGCGAAACTGTCTTAGTCACGTATAGGAGGAAAGTAATATGCTCCGGCAACGACTCAAGGGCTTTACGCTGATCGAACTCATCGTGGTGATCACCATCGTCGCCATTCTCGCCGCGGTTGCCTTGCCTCGCTTTGTCGCCCTCCAGCGCGACGCGCGCGTTGCCAAGCTCAATGCCGCCAAGGGCGCGGTGGCGGCTGCGTCGGCCTTGGTGCACTCGGTCTTTCTCGCCCGCAGCGGCGTTGCCGATGCGGTGGGTTCCTGCGCGGGCGGCACGACGGCAAACAACACGACCACGATCTGTACCGAAGGCGGTCTGGTGGCCATCAGCAACGGCTATCCGGTGGCCGCCCTGGGCGGCGCAAATCCCGGCATCGCCGGCGCCGCGGGCCTGACCTCCGCGTTCAACCCCACAGCCGCCCAACTGGCGGCCGAGGGCTATACGGTCACCGTGGCCGGCACGGTGCTCACCCTGCAGATCGTGGGCGCGTCGACGTCGGCGAACTGCCAATTCACCTACACCCAGGCGGCGGCCAACGCGGCGCCGACGATTTCCGCCTTGACGACGACAGGCTGTTGATGTCGCGGCAACAACTTCATTGACAGGAGACGATGATGAAACAGAAGGGTTTTACGCTGATCGAATTGGTGGTGGTGATTGTCATTCTCGGCATCCTGGCGGCGGTCGCCTTGCCGAGGTTCGTCAATCTTGGTGGCGATGCTGCCGATGCGAGCGCCCAAGGTGTCGCGGGGGCGCTTTCCTCGGCGTCGGCGATCAATTACGCCAACGCGCAACTCCATCCTTTGACCGCGACGCCCGTGACTTCCGGCACCACGACCTGCAACGCGTTGCTGCCGTTGCTGGCTGGCGGTGTGTTTCCGGCCAACGTTGAGTTCGTCAATTTGGCGGCGGTCATCACTTGCGCGGGCCCGGCGGGCGCGGGCGGTACGAGCAGCGACTGCAGGGTCCGACACACGAATGCGGGAGCTACGGCAGGAGGCTTCGCGGCCACCGTCACCTGCACCGCTCCATGACGTTTTCCGGGTAACCGCAACCCGAATCATGGTGGCCTGATGGGCGCGTGGCGGCGGGCATGGTTTGGCGCCGCGCTGGTGTTGTTTTCCGGCGCGGCGGCGGCCGCGCCTATCGTCACTACCAACGCCGCCTCGGCGATCACGGCAAGCAGCGCGACGCTGAACGGCACCGTCAGCAGCAATGGCCGGCAAACCACGGTCACGTTCAACTACGGGACGACGACTGGCTATGGCAGTTCCGTCGCTTACGCCTCGAATCCACTTTCCTCGTCTGCAGCCAATGTCGCGGTCTCGGCCAGCATTGGCGGACTCGCCTGCAACACCCTGTACCACTATCAGGTTGTCGGCGTAAACAACCAGGGAACGACCAACGGCGCCGATCAGACCTTCACGACCTCGGCTTGCCCGACGGCCGTCACATTGGCGAAGACGGCGAGTTCCGCGGCTTCCGTCATCAACAGCTATGTTTCATTCACGATCAAAGCCACCAACGAGACTGGGGCGGCACTGAACAACGTCGTGGTCACGGACGTGCTGCCAAGCGGCATGACCTACAGCGCGCTTTCGGCGACGCTGGGCACCGCTTTGGCTTCTGGACAGACGGTGACCTGGACCATGCCGTCCATGCCAGCCGGCTACAGCGCGCAGCTGACCCTGGTCGTCAAGCTGACGCAGAAGGGTACGCTGACCAACACGGTGACGTCGCCGGGGGCGACCTCCGCCAGTGCGACGATTCTTGTCCTGCCGAGCGCCATTACCAGCTATCACATGGACGAGACGGCCGGCTCCTGGAGCGGCGCCACGGGTGAGGTGATCGACAGCGGCGGCAATGGCCTCAACGGCCACCGTCGGCAGACGGCCACAACGACCACCAACGCGGTTTCGCCCAGCCCGACAATTGCTTCACAACGTCCTTCGGTCAGTGGCGGTTTCTGCAATGCCGGTAACTTTGACGGCAATGCGGTCGTCGAGTCGGCAAGCAGTTCGTACTTCCAGTTCACCAACGTCATGTCGGCCTCGGCCTGGATTTATCCGACGGCGTATCCGACCAGCGACCTTTACTCGATTTTGTCCAACGACGTGAACTACGAATTCCACCTCGATACAGGCGGTCATTTGTACTGGTGGTGGCAAGCCAGCACGCTGACATCGGCGGCGACGATTCCGCTCAACCAATGGACACACGTCGCGATTACCCTGGATTCGACCGCGGCCAATCACCGCCAGCGCATCTACATCAACGGCATGCAGGATGCCAACACCAACAACTGGACGGGAACGCTGGCGACGAATACCTGCCCGTTCTACATCGGCGGCGACATTTCCACCGGTTCGGGGTGCGCGCTGGCGGCCAATCGCAACTTCCACGGCATGATCGACGAGGCCAATATCTATGACTACGAGATGACGGCCGCCGAAGTCCAGGCCAGCATGAATCTCGGCCGCCAGTGCAGCGGCACTTTCGATCACATCGAAATCGACCACGACGGTTCGGCCTCGACCTGCACGTCGAAGACCGTCACCCTCAAGGCCTGCCTCGACGCTGGCTGCACCGTGCTGTATCCGGGAACGGTCTCGGTTCAGCTTTCGCCGACCGGATGGACACCGAGCGATGTGGTCACTTTCAGCGGCGGTGTCGCGACGGCAAGACTTTCCAATACCGCGATCGTCGGGCCCAGCGTCACCCTGGGCACCGTCAGCGTTTCACCGACACCGACGAACAACACCGTGTGCTACAACGGGGCGACGCAAAGCTGCACGCTCAGCGTCGTCGCTACCTCGTGCCTGGCCGATGCAGTCGAGGTCGGCGCCAACCCCTACACGAACCTCTACACCAAGCTTGCGGCTGCGGCGTTCAACATCGACGTCCTGGCAATCAGTTCCGGCGCGGTCAACACGCTGTATGCCGGCACGATGACGACAGACCTGGTGGATGCCGACACCGGCTGCTCGGCCAGCAGCACCGCGCTCAACTCGTCGCAGTCGGTGACCTTCGCAGCGGCCGACAAGGGACGCAAGACAGTTGCGATGACCAGTCCGGTCGCGAACAGGAAGGCGCAGGTTCGCATCAAGATTGGCGCCTCGTATGCCTGTTCCAGCGACAAGTTCGCGATTCGACCGACTTTGCTTGCGATCAGTTCGAACATGAATGCGGATGCGACCGGGGCAAGCGGAACCGCGACGCCGACGCTGAAGGCGGGCGCAAGCTTTACGCTGAACGCGGCAGCGAGCAGTACCGGTTACAACGGAACGCCGACGATCGACATGACGAAGGTGCTTGCTCATGGCGGGGCAGTGACAACGGGCGCGATCACCGGGCCATTCTCAGCAGCCGCGGCCGCGACCGGTATTGCCTCGGGGAACGCCTTTGCCTACGGCGAAGTGGGCTACTTCACGTTCGCGCCGGATGGTGTCGTCGACACCACCTTCACCGCCATTGACCAGCCGAACGATTGCACCAACGATTTCTCCAACACCGCCGTCGGCGGCAAGTTCGGCTGCAAGTTCGGCAATACCGTCGCTACCAGCTATTTCGGCCGCTTCATTCCGGATCATTTCGACAGCGTGGTCACCCAAGGCTGTGCCGCCGGCGCATTCACCTATTCCGCCCAGCCGTTCGACCTGACGCTGACGGCGCGCAATCTGGCGGGGGCGACGACGCAGAACTATGCCGGCGTATTTGCCAAGGCGGTGACGCTTTCGGAGGCCAACGGCGTGACGGGCGGCAGCCTGTCGCCACTCAGCGCCACGGGTTCGTCGTTCGTGGCGGGCGTGGCGAGCCTGACGCGCGCCGGCGCGTCGCCGCCGACCTTCAGCTTCGTCCGCACCACGCCCGATCATGCGCCTGCGACCGTCAAGCCGCGGGCGGTGGATGCAGAAAGCGTCTCGTCGGCTCCAGGCACCGAAGGCACAGCGATTGTCCGGGTCGGTCGCCTGCGCCTCTCGAATGTCTACGGCTACCAGGTCCCCCTTCGTATGCCTGTCGCGGCACAGTACTGGAGCGGCAATTCCTGGCTGACCAACAGCACCGATACTTGCACCACGTTGGCGACGTCGAACCTGTCACTGTCCCCGGCCGGCTGGGCGGCCATCGCTCCGGGAACGCTGGTCGGCGGCGCGGGTTCGATTTCAATTACTCCCGCCGCGCCCGGCACGGTTACGGTCTGCTCCGACCTTGCGGCCGACCACGGCGTGACCTGCTCGGCCACCGGTGCCGCGCTGCCCTGGCTGCAATCCAAATGGCCGGGCGGCGCGGGTTACAACAACGATCCTTCCGCGACTGCCACCTTCGGCGTGTTCAGCCCCGAGGGTCGTCACGGCGTGTACAACCGGGAGATGTACTGATGGCCGGGGTTCGCCCCGCCCAAGGCTTCACGCTGGTCGAACTGGTCACTGTCATGATTCTGATCGGTATCCTCGCCGTCGTCGCGCTGCCGCGGCTCGACAGCGCCCGGGACTTCCGCGCCACCAGCTTCCGTGACCGGGTTGCTGCCTCGCTGCGCTTTGCGCAGAAATCGGCCGTGGCGAAACGCCGCATGGTATGCGCGACCGTTGCCGCCGATGGTTTGAGCTTGTCCCTTGCCGCTGCTGCGGCCTTTGGCGCCGGCGCCTGCGCCAATGCGCTGCCTGGCGCGGATGGCGCCAATCCGGCGGCCGTGTCGCCGGCCGCGAACGTTACTCTGCACGCAGTGCCGGCCGGAACGCTTTACTTCCAGGCTTCGGGCGCGGTGACCACTGACGTCGCGGGGACGAACCCCGCCACCATCGTCCTTACCGTAACCGGTCAGGCGCCGATCACGGTCACTGGAGCGACCGGTGATGTCGAGTAGCTTGCGGCGCCGCACGCGCGGCATGACGCTGATCGAACTCGTCCTCGCCATCGTCGTCATCGCCGTCGGCCTCGCGGGCGTGCTCGCGGCCTTCAACCAGGCTGTGTTCCACTCGGCCGATCCGATGGTGCGAAAGCAGATGCTCGCCATCGCCGAGGAGATGATGGAGGAGATCACCCTCAAGCCCGTTACTGCAGCTGCCAATATGCCGCCAGGCGGCTGCGCACGCAACACGTTCAACGATGTCGCCGACTACAACGGCTATGCCAGTGCAGGCGTTTGCGACATCGACGGCGCACACATCGGCGCCCTGGCGGACTACAACGTCGCCGTGGCGGTGGGTGCCGGTGCGCTTCCCAACGGCATCGCCGCATCGCGCATCGTGGTCACCGTCACCCGCGGCACCGAGACGCTGATGCTGACCGGCTACCGCACCGGGTGGGCATCATGAGGGAGCGGCTGCGCGGCTTTACGCTGATCGAACTGGTGATGGTGATCGTGATCACCGGCATCATGGCGGCCAGCATTGCGGTCTTCTTCGTGCCGGCGATCAACGCCTATTTCGACGCGCGGCGACGCGCGGAAATGACCGACACCGCTGACACTGCGCTGCGCCGCATGGCGCGCGATGTCCGCCGTGCCGTGCCGAACTCGATCCGGATTCCCAACCCCCAATGCTTCGAGCTGGTGCCGACCACGGCGGGCGGTTTGTATCGCCGCGCGGCGGATATCGCCAATGCCGGCGCCGATCCGCTTGACATCACATCGTCGGACGCCAGCTTCGACGTGCTGTCGCCTTTGGCGACCACGCCATCGGCCGGCGATTTCATCGTCATCGGCAACCAGAACACCAACGATGTCTACTCCGGCCCGACGCGCGGCACAATCGCGGCCTGGACGACCCCCGATCCCGCGGGTGCAGCCGCCGGCACCGGCCGCATCACCCTGAACCCCGCGACCCAGTTTCCGGCCAGCTACGACGGCGGGCGCTTCCAGGTCGTCGCGACAAGGGAGCAGAGCGTGTTCTACATCTGCGACGCGGCAACCAAGACTTTGCGGCGGCTCGTGCGAGGCTTCACCGCTGCCTATCCCGCGGCTTGCCCGGCCGCAGGCGAAGTGCTGGCGAGCAACGTCGACGCCTGCGAGTTCGTGTACGACCCCAACCAGGGGGCGACCCAGCAATCCGGCTTCGTATGGATGCGCATCGAACTCCTGTCGGCCGGCGAGCGCATGGCGTTGAGCCATGGCGCCCACGTGAGCAACGTGCCATGAAACGGCGCCAAACCGGCTTTGGCGCCATTGCCGCCATCATGATCCTGGTGATCCTCGGCTCGTTGGCGGCGGCGATCGTTTCGCTTTCCACGACTCAGCACATAAGCTCGGCGCAGGATGTCCTGTCCGCACAGGCGTGGCAGGTGGCCTCGGCCGGAACCGAGGGGGGATTGTTCCGGGCCTTGCAGAATGCCAATTGCGACACCCAGACCTGGGCCAGCGGCGATTACCCGCGCTTCAAGGTCACGGTCGCTTGCACCGCAAGCAATTACAACGACGGCGAGACGGTACCCGGAACCGCTCGCGTGCTGCTGGTCTTCCGGGTTGTGGCGACCGCGTGTAACGGCACTGCAGCGGCCTGTCCGGACGACGCCTCTTCGGCCGGGCTGGGCTACGTGGAACGGCAAAGGGTTGCGATCGCCTACTGCGAATGGAGCGGTGCGGCCTGCGTCGGGCCGTAAGGTGAAGCGACTGCGGGGCGCCGACGGGGATCCTGGCGGCTGAAGGCCGCCATTGCTCCATTCCTCCATGAATTTCGGTGCCGCTACCCAGCGGCTGGTGCCGGCCGAGGATGCGGACGCGGTCGCCGCCTCGACCTACCTGCGCGACACTTCCAAATCAACTCGAGCCGGGCTCCTCGTCACCTTGCCGGCAACCCGACCCGCAACTTCGGCTGCGAAAGCGCGTCCGAGAGCGTGACCCTGACGCCTGCAGTGTCGGCACCCGCGGGCGGCAACAACGGCAGCCTCTATCGCGGCGCCGTCACGCCGGTGACCTTTACCAGCCTGTGCGGCAGCGGCGCGGCCACAGCCACGAATCTTGCCTGGAGCGAAGTCGGGACCATGACGCTCACGGGCTCGGTGACCGACAACAATTATCTCGGGGCCGGCCCGGTGACCGGCAATGCCTCGGCGGCGCCTGGCCGCTTCTACCCAGATCATTTCACGCTCGCCGGCACCGTAAGCGCACCCTGCGGTTTCGCCTACATGGGCCAGCCGGCGATCGACATCGCCGGTGGGCGGCTTGAAGCCCGCTGCCTCACCGGCGGCCAGCCGAGCTACCAGGCCGTCACCAACTATCGCACTGGCTACCTAGTCAGCCTCGCGACGGCCGCCTTTGTCGCCGCCGACGCGGACGGCGTCGACCGGTCCGCCCGCTTCTCACCGGCGCCGACAGCCACTGCATGGACGTCCGGCGTCTACGCGATCTCGGGCACCGGCCTGGCCTTCGCCCGCGCTGCCGCTCCGGACGGGCCCTATGACAGCTTCAATCTCGGCCTCACGGTCACCGATGGCAGCGACTATGCCGCGGCTCTGGGCCCCGGTCTGGCCATGACTGTCGGCGGCTGCACTGTCGCCGGCCACTGCACCGCCCGCGCCCTGGCGTCCGGCAGCCCGATCAAGGCGCGTTATGGCCGCCTGCGCATGGGCAACGCCATCGGCTCCGACAAGCTGCCGCTCTACATGCCGCTGGAGGCACAGTACCGCACCGCCGGCAGCGGTTATGCGACCAACACCATCGACAGTTGCACCACGATCACGCAGAACCGGATTCTTCAGGGCAACGCCCAGAAAGGCCTGCCGGTGCTGACCTTCACGGGTACGACCAACCCGATCGTCTTCACGAACGGGCGGGCGACGCTGAAGATCGACAAGCCGGGCAGCCCGGGCAGCAGGGACCTCACGATCAACCTCTCGGCAGCCGGCGCGGCGACCAACTGCGTCGGACTCGCTGGTGTTACGGCCGCAACCGGGGACATGAGCTACCTGCGCGAGACATGGTGCGCCGGCACCCAGCACGATCCCGCCGCGCGGGCATCCTTCGACGTCTATTCCAAGGGCGATCGCTTCATTTACCAGCGCGAGAATTACTAAGCGGATACTTGTCCGTCCGCCGGCTTGACGGAACCGGCGGACGTTAGCTGATGTTCGCTATGAAATGCATGGAGATGATCTGCCCGCTTGTCGAAAGTCGAACTTCCAGCAGGGTTTCGTCGCCCCACTGGATGTCGCCCTGGTCGGGGGCTTGGTGAGGCGCACGCTCGTTCCCGTACGCGGCATAGTGGCCTACAGACGTTTGACGTCAGCAAGTTGATCGCCAAGACCGAGAGGTGATGTTGCTTTTGTCCCTCATCCAAGGGTCGATGCGGTCCGGTCTACCCAGATTCGAGAGGATGTCGTTCATCGGCGTGAAATAGGAATTGAAGGCGCAGAGCACGGTGTTGCCCTTTCCGCTGGCCAATTTGTTGTCCGGCAAGTGTTATGGCGAGAACCGGCCCCGCGGATAGAAGCGCAAGGCCGATGACAAGGTGCCGGAGAACGGTTCGTCGCCGGGCGACTATTCGTTTTCTCCGGGAACGTTGATGAGTTCGACACGCCCGCTCTTCGTCAATTCGACAATAAGTGTGGATTCGTCGTTCCACTGAATGGTAATCGACCGCTCGCCCTTACCAGTATGTATGACTTGATAGCGTTGTCCGTAGAGCCTACGAAGGTCGGCGAGGCTGTCGCCGAGCTTGAGGCCCCGGCCGGTGGGGCAGAATCCCTCGGGATCGCTTCCGTTGACCTCGATATATACCGGCGGCCTGTTCAGGTAGTCGGCATAGTACTGATAGGTGTTCACCTCAATCGTCAGCGGCCCCCTCGTCCACAGGTAGGTGACATTGACTTTGTCCTTTTCCCAAGGCTCGATGCGGTCGGGTTTGCCCAGCTTCGACAGGATGTCTTTCATGGGCGTGAAATGGGGATCGAAACCGCAGAGCACGGTATCGCCCTTTCCGCTGGCCAGTTTGTTGTCCGGCAGGTGATCGGCGAGAGCCGGCTCCGCGCACAGAAACGCAAAGCCGACAACAAGGTGCCGGAGAAGATGGGATCGTGTATTACTGGTCATGATTGTTGTGTACAGTGATTGAACGCAAGGCATCGGTGCGCATCCTTCGCGCGATGATGCCCATGGCCTCGTCCGTCGTCCGTATGCAGCCCTGGGTCGCGTGGTCCGGCCCCACGCGCCCCCTACCATCGGGGATGCCGGCGCGCCCGGAATGCACGCCGATGCCGTTGTGCCCCTGTATCGGCGCCAGGCGCACGATGCCGTGACTGCCATACGAGCCTGCGGCCGAATCGAGCGGCCTGCCGTCGCTACCATTTCCGGCGTGCCTGTGAGGCATTGAACGGTCGACAAGGATGTGAGTTCCGTTCGGCACGAAACGCAGGTGCGGGACGCGCGGGTGCCGAGATCCCCGTTCGACGATGTTGTTTGCCGGCCAAGTGCCGACAGTATTGCCGTTACTGTCGATCAACGATATCTGGCGCGTCGCGCCATCAAAGACGAGTTCTGACATTCATTGCTCCTCTTTCTTCAACTGCCGTCGCACCCAGTGGCATCTTCAACCGACTCAACCGACCGAGTCTCGGCGGTTGCATGATAGCGACTCAATAGTCATATGGCAAATCACTGGAGGCCGCGTTACTGCGAACAGGGCAACAGCATATGCCCCTAAATAGTGGCCGCCCGCGAATAGCTCGCGCAGCATCATCCGCATCTGCTTCTGTATGACCATTGCCCGGTCAAACGGTGCGATATCAGGCTTGACTGCGGTTCATGGTTATGAAGTCAGTTTGCTCCAATGCGGTACTCGATCCCACACATGCAGAGCGTCGGGCAGCACGGCAGTCTGCGCTGCGTCGATACCGGTCGTCATCGCCAACAGTTAAGACCCAGTTCAGACGGGCTTTTCCGGGTCTTCTTGGCGGAATGGTTCCGTTGTTGGGGCGCGGTTCACGGAGTATCCTTCAACGGGATAAACAGGGCGTTTGACAACCGTTGCCAATGTTCAAGCCAGGGGTCGCAGAGGGGTGGTGCGCGGTGGCGCTGGGCGCCGACCGCTTGGATATCGCGCACGTGCGCCGGCCGCCCGGCCGGCGGCCCGAACTGGCAGCGCTGAGTTCGTTTCGGCGCTCGGGCGATGATCTCGACGCGATGAAGCGCCTGCGCCGGGAACTGAAGCTTGGCCACATGCGCTGCACTACGCTGCTGGCTTCCGGCGAATACCGATTCGTCACCACGGATCTGCCGGCGGTGCCGGAAGCCGAGATCAAGGATGCCGTGCGCTGGCGTGTCAAGGACATGGTCGATCTGCCGGTCGAGAGCGCCACCATTGATGTCCTCGACATTCCCGGCGAAGCGACGGGCGGCCGCGCGCGCCAGGGCTTTGTCGTGGTGGCCGGCAATGATGTGATCGGCGCGCGCATGGCCTTGTTCGATCAGGCCAAGGTGCCGCTCGAGGCCATCGACGTGCCCGAGTTCGCCCAGCGCAATGTGGCCACGCTGTTCGAGGAGCCGAACCGCGGCCTGGCGATGCTGACCTTCGACGACCACGGCGGTCTTCTCACCTTCAACTTCAAGGGTGAGCTCTATTTCGTACGCAACTCCGACGCCAGTCCGACGCAGCTCGCCGCCGCCGACAGCGAAATACGCGAACGCATGTTCGAGCGCGTGGCCCTGGAGGTGCAGCGTTCGCTCGACACCTTCGATCGCGTGAACAGCCACATCCCGGTGACGCGGCTGCTGCTGGTGCCGCCGGCGGCCGACGGCTTCGTGGAGTTCATGCGGCAATCGCTTTCGATCCCGGTGGAAATTCCCGACCTGACCCAGGTGCTCGACTGCGCGCTGGTGCCGGAACTCAAGCAGCCGGCCCGCCAAGCCGAGTGCCTGCGCGTCATCGGCGCCGCGCTGCGCGAGGACTGAATGGCGCGCCAGATCAACCTCATCAATCCGGCTCTGCGCAAGACGCGCGATTTGCTGTCGGCGCTGCCCATGGCTGCGGTCGCGGTCGCCTTGCTGGTGATCGTCGCCGTCGCCGGCATCGCGGCGCGGATGATTGCTGCCGGCCACCATGCGGAAGCGGAGCAATTGCTGGCAAGCCAGAAACTGGCTCAGGAGGCCTTGGTGGCGACTACCCAGCAGGTCGCGGGGCGCAAGGCGGACGCGCAGTTGGCTGCCGATCTCGCCAAGACCCGCGCGCTGGTGCAAAGGCAACAGGAGATCCTGATTCGGCTGGACAGCGGTACCGTCGGCGACACCCGGGGGTTCTCGGAATACCTGCGCGGTTTTGCCCGGCAGGTGCCGCAGGGCCTGTGGCTGACCGGATTCAAGATCGGCGCCGGCGGCCGGGATATGGAGGTCCGCGGCCGCATGGTCTCGCCGCCGCTGCTGACCGAGTATGTCCGTCGGTTGAATGCCGAAGTCGCTTTCCGGGGACATAGCTTCGCCGGGCTGGAGATCCAGAGGCCGCAGGTCGAACGTCCGGCCACGGCAGCAGCGGGCAGCGTGCCGGCCGCGCCGGCCTTTACCGAATTCGTGCTCAGCACCGTGCCGCCGGGTGAGCAGCGATGAGGGCCTGGCTCCAGGCGCTGGCGGCCCGCTTCGACGCACTCACCCGACGCGAGCGCATGCTGCTGGCTGTGGCCGTCGTTGCCGGCATCGTCTTGCCCGGTTACTTGATGATCATCGATCCGGCGCTGCTTGCCGCGCAGGCGGACGCCAAGCGCAGCGAACAGGCACGCACCGAAGTCGCCAACCTGAATGCCCAGATCGGCGCGCTGAAGCAGCGCCCCGATCCCGATGCCGCCAATCGCAAGGCGCTCGAAGAAGCGCGCGCGCAGTTGTCATCCGGGGATGCCAGGCTGAGGGCGATGGAAGCCACCATGGTGCCGCCGGACAAGATGCGCGCTTTCATCGAGGCGCTGCTGGCGCGGCACCGGCAGGTCGATCTGGTCGGCCTGCGCACGCTGCCGCCGACTTCGGTCATCGACGTGACCGCGGAAAGCGCGGGCTCGGCGGCCGGGCAAGGCCCGAATATCTACAAGCATGGCGTCGAGATACGCATCGCCGGCCAGTACAACGACCTGCTGGCCTACCTGGCGGAACTGGAGCGGATGCCGCAACGGATACTCTGGAACAAGGTTTCCCTCACCGTCGAGACCTATCCACGCAGCGTGTTGACCGTGACCGTCTATACCTTGAGCCTGGACAAACAATGGCTGACCGTCTGATTTTTCGACTGGCAACGTGTGCCGCCATCACCACCATCGCTCTGTTGAGCTTGAATGCGGCAGCGCAAGCAGGCAGCCCGCCCGACCCGACGCGACCGGCCAACGCGACCGAGACGCCGGGCGCGACGGGCGCGGCCCCGGCGCAGACGGGCTTGCAGGCCGTGATCCTGCGGCCCAAGGGCAAATCGGTCGCCGTCATCAACGGCCAGACGGTTGCGGTGGGCAGCATGGTCGGAGAAGCGCGGCTGGTGTCGTTGACGGCGAACGAGGCAGTGCTGTCGGGACCGAACGGCAAGGAGGTTCTGAAACTGGCGCCGGCCGTGGACAAGAAGCAGTCTCCATACGCGCGGTCGGCGGACAAGACGAAGAAGAGGATTTCGGGGCGAGGTGAAAGCCATGAGTAAGAAGATGATCGGCATGGGCGCGCTGTTGCTGACGCTGACGACGCTGGGCGGTTGTGGCGGCCCACTGCTGAAAACGGGCGACGCCTACGACCGCATGCGGGAAGATGTGGCGCGCGATGCGGCGGCGCGCAGGAACACCGACGAGGCGGCGACCAAGGGCCTGATGCCACCGCTGCAAGTGGAGGCACCGAAGGCGGCCGACGCGGAACAGCGCTTCGATCTCGCGGTGGTGAATGCGCCGGCGAGCCAGGTCTTCATGGCGCTGGTTTCCGGCACGCGCTACAACATGCTGTTGCCGCCCGACCTGTCGGGCAGTATCACGGTCAACCTCAAGGACGTCACGCTCAAGGAAGCGCTGGAGACCCTCCGCGATTTGTACGGCTACGAGTACAAGGTGCAGGGCAACCGCATCCTGGTGTCGCCGAACACCCTGCAGACGCGGATCTTCCAGATCAACTACCTCGCGAGCGAGCGCCGCGGCAGCAGCGATCTGCGCGTGAGTTCGTCTTCGATGACCAACACCGGTCAGAACCAGGGCGGTGCCGCGGGCACATCCGCGACGCCGGCCGGCGGCGGCCAGCAGACGCCAGTCGCTGTCGATACCGCGCGCGTCAGCATGACGACCGATGCCCATTTCTGGCGCGAACTGACGACGGCGTTGACGACCATCGTCGGCAACGAAGGCGGCCGCCAGGTGATCGTCAATCCCCTGTCCGGCGTCGTCCTGGTCAAGGCCATGCCCGGCGAGATGCACAACGTTGAGAACTACCTGAAGGCGACGCAAGTGGTGGTCGAACGCGAGGTGATGCTGGAGGCCAAGATCATTGAAGTGTCCTTGTCCAAGGAATACCAGTCGGGCATCAACTGGGCGCACTTCAATTCGTCTGGCGGCCACAACTGGTCGCGCAACGGCAACACCAGCCGGTTCGTCGTTCCCGGTGGTACGCCGCTGGCCACTGTCGACAGCAACGGTAACCCGGTGCCGTCCGTTCTGGGCGGCACGACCGGTGTGCTGTCGTCGATTTCCAACGTGTCTTCGGCGGGTGGAGCCCTGGGGCTGGCGTTCCAGACGGCCAGTTTCGCTGCGCTGATCAACTTCCTGGAAAGCCAGGGCAGCGTGACCGTGCTGTCGAGCCCGAGGATCGCGACCCTGAACAACCAGAAGGCGGTGCTCAAGGTGGGCACCGACGAGTTGTTCATCACCAACATCAGCACCACGACGACGACAAGCACGGCCGGCACCGTGTCGACGCCGACGCTGACTCTGCAGCCCTATTTCTCGGGCATCTCGCTTGACGTGACGCCGCAGATCGACGACGAGGGCCTGATCATCCTGCACGTGCATCCGGCCGTCAGCGTGGTGAAGGAGAAGGTCAAGGACATCAATCTCGGCGCTACCCTGGGTGACTTCAAGTTGCCGCTGGCCTCCAGCACCATCAACGAAACCGACAGCATCGTGCGCGTCAGGGACGGCAACATCGTCGCCATCGGTGGCCTGATGCGCGACGAGCAGAGTTCCGGCGGCTCGGGCCTGCCCGGCGTCCGCGACGTACCGGTGGCGGGAGCCTTCTTCGGCGACCGCAGCAATTACCACAACAAGAGCGAGCTCGTCATCCTGATCAAGCCGACGGTGATCAAGAGCGATCGCAACTGGCAGGATGGCCTCGATCAGTTGCAGGGCCGCTTGAAGAATTACGATCCGCGCCTGGTCGAGCCGATGCCGGATCAGCGGCCGCAGCAATAGGGCCGGCGTGTGTACCTGGCGCACTTCGGTCTGGTCGAAATGCCCTTCGGCATCACGCCCGACACTGCCTACGCATTCTCCGCCGCCGCCCATCAGGAGGCGCTGAACACACTACTGGTCTCGGTCGGTGCCGGCGAAGGCTTCGTCAAGATCACCGGCGAAGTCGGCACCGGCAAGACGCTGCTCTGCCGCCGTTTCCTGGCCAGCCTGAACGGGCGCTTCTACAGCGCCTACCTGCCGAATCCGCAACTGCCGCCGCCGCTTCTCTTGCAAGCGGTGGCCGAGGAACTGTTCCTGAAACCCGAGAAGAGCATCGACGCCTTCCACCTCGTCAAGGAAATCAACCAGCGCCTGCTGGCCTTCGCGCAGACCGGCAAGTCGGTCGTCCTGTGCATCGACGAGGCGCAGACCATGCCGCTCGAGAGCCTCGAGACCCTGCGCCTGTTGTCGAACCTGGAGACCGAGAAGCGCAAGCTCCTGCAGGTCGTTCTCTTCGGCCAGCCGGAGCTTGACGAGAAACTCTCCGATCCCTCGGTGCGCCAGATCCGCCAGCGCATCGCCTTCCACTATCACATGTTCGGCTTGCGGCGGGACGAAGTCGGTCACTACCTCGGCCATCGCCTGCGCGTGGCGGGCCACAGAGGCAACGGCATCTTCTCGCCGCGGGCGGCGAGCCGTGTCTTCGACTGCTCGCAGGGCACGCCACGGCTGGTCAACATCCTGGCCCACAAGGCGCTGCTGGCCGCCTTCGGCGAAGGCCGCGACGCCGTGGACCGGCGTCACGTCGATATCGCCGCCCGCGACACCGAAGACGCCCGCAAACCGCACTGGTACTGGCTGCGATGAGCCTCATCAATCAAGTGCTGCGGGATCTCGATTCCCGCCACGCCGGCGAGGAACAGAAGGCCCTGCCCAACGAGGTGCGTCCGCTGCCGCCGGTCAAGACCGGTCGGTCCGGCATGAAGGTACTGGTGGCCGTGGTGCTGCTGGCAATGATCGCAGTCGGCGTCTGGGCCGCGTGGGATTCGCTGGCACGGCCGGCCGCCGTCCCGCCGCCGGCTGTCGAGACACCGCCGCCGCCGCTACTGGTGATCGCTCCGCCCGAGCCGCCGCTGGAGAATCTCGCGGCCGCGCCGGCCGAACCGGCGCCGCAACTCACGGTGACCACGCCGGCTGCCGAGAAGCCCCATGCCGCGAGCCAAGTGTCGTCGCTGCAACTGGCGACCGCCCTGCGGTCGCCAGTCACCACCACGGCAGCATCTACCGTCGCAGCGTCCGCCCCTGCAGTCGCGCCGGCTTCGACAACGCCCGCCAGCATCGACAAGCAGATTCGCATCGACGCGCATCAGCAGGCCGAAGCCGCCTATCGCAAGGCTGCCGCCGAGCATCGCCAGGGCCGCAGCACCGAAGCCATCGAGCGGCTGCGCGAGGCGCTGCGCGAAGAACCAGGCCATGGTTCCGCCCGCCAACTGCTGCTGAGTCTGTTGGTCGAACGGCAGCAATGGCCGGAGGCCGAGGCCCTGTTGCGCGAAGGCCTGGAACTGACGCCGTCGCACAGCCCCTGGGCCATGGCGCTGGCGCGCATCCAGGTCGAACGCGGTCAGACTAACCACGCGTGGGAAACGCTGCAGAAGTACATGGCCGCGGGCGAAGGCAATGCCGACTACCAGGGCTTTGCCGGCGTACTCCTGCAACGCCTGCAACGGCCGACGGAAGCCGTGACCCATTACGAGGCCGCCTTGCGCCTGAAGCCCGAGGCGCGCTGGTGGGCGGGGCTGGGCCTGGCGCTCGAGGCGGCCGGCCATGCCAACGAGGCGCGCGAAGCCTTCCGGCAGGCGCAGGCGACCGGGGGCCTGACGCCGGAAATGGCCGCCGTGGTCGAGCGCCACCTCAGGTAGCGCGCGGCCGGCATCCTGTGCCGGCGCAAGTGGCGCTTGAGCCGCGCTACGCGGCGTTTCAAACGGTTGTTCGCTCCGTTGCTGCCGTGATCTGTCATCATATGGCGGCGTTTCGCAGGGAGGGGGCCACCATGATCGAGTTAGAACTCGCCAGCGCCCAGCACCGGATTTTCGTACTGAAGCTCGAACTGCTGGTCGAGCGGATCGAAGAAGCCGACTATGACCCTGTTGTGATCGGCGATGACCAGGCCTGCGCGCTTGGCAAATGGCTGAACGGTTCCGGCAGCGCGCTGGCGCACCTGCCGCGGTATGCGGAACTGCTCGATGCGCACAAGCGTTTCCACGAACAGGCCGGCGAGATGGTGCGCTGCTTCAACGCCGGTGACATCGCCGGCGCGACCTCTGTTCTTTCCGGCGCCGTCGCCGAGGCATCGCGGGCAGTGAGTGCGGCCATCGAGCACTTGCGGGTCGTCGCCAGGGTCGAGCGCAAGGAACTGGACACGCTGGGCATTCCGCGCCTCCGCCGCCAGGCGCCGGGGATCGATCCGGAACTGCTCACCGGCATACCGCTGATCGACGCCCAGCACCAGGAAATCGCCGAGATCATCAATCGCCTGCTGGATCATCCGCATGAGCAACTGGATGCGCCGGTCATGTGGGATACCTTGCGCGAACTGGGCATGTTGATCGCCCTGCATTTCGACTCCGAAGAGTTGTTCATGAAGCATGCCGGCGTTCCGCCGGCGGAGTTCGCAGAACATCAGCGTGAGCACGCGGGGCTGCTGCATCAGTACGAGAGTATTGCCATGCAGGCGGGGAGGCACCAGGCGACGGGCCCTTGCGGTGCCTGCCTGGCGGTCGAGAGATGGATGGTCGATCACATTCGCCAGCACGATCTCATGCTCAAGGACTACGCCCACGTCGCCTACCCTTGAGTTCCGCGTTCAGTTCCGGCGCACGCGTGCCGCCACCCAGTTGGTGACCCGCGCCGCGCCGTGATCCTTGAGCGTATGGGCGAATTCGTCGAGCGTCGCACCCGTGGTCATCACGTCGTCCACCACGATGATCGATTGATCGGCGAGATCGAGGGCGCACTCGAAGGCGTGGCGGACGTTGCGCCGCCTTTCCTTCCAGGGCAGAGTGGCCTGGGGCACGGTGTCGAGCCGCCGGGTGAGACCGTCCAGTTGCAGCGGCAGTCCCAGTGCCCGGGCCAGCGGGCGGGCGACTTCCGCGGCCTGGTTGAAGCCGCGCTCGCGCAACCTCTTGGCAGACAACGGCAGCGGCACGATCAGGTCGCCGTCCGGGTGCGGTCCGCCCAGCATGGCATCGGCAAGGAAGCCGGCCACGGCCAGTCGATGCTGGTACTTCAGCGCCTGGACAATCTTGTCCAGCGGGAAGGCGTAGGCGAACGGCGCGTAGGTGCCATCGAACCGAGGCGCGCTTTTCAGGCAGTTTCCGCAGACGGCGCCGCCGGGCGAAGCTTCGGCGCAGACGGGACAGCCTGACTCGGCCAGCGTCGGCAGATCCTGACGACAGGCGCGGCAAAGCAGGCCCTGGCCGGAAGGGCTGCCGCAGAGCAGGCAATCCTGCGGCAGCAGGGCGGCCCCCAGGGCAGCCAGTCGGCGGCGCCAAATTGACAAGCCGTGCTCCTTCGCGGATGATCCGGCTCCCATTCTGCCAAAGAGTCACCGATGACAGTTGTTGCTGCCAAGCCCCTGGGTGAAGATGTTCCGGCGCGCCAAGGCTGGACCGCCGAGGCGGTCTGCGCCCTGTTCGAGATGCCCTTCGCCGACCTGATGTTCCGGGCGCAGCAGACGCATCGCCGGCACTTCGACGCCAACGAGGTCCAGCGCTCGGCTTTGCTGTCGATCAAGACCGGCGGCTGCTCGGAGGACTGCGGCTATTGTTCGCAGTCGGCGCGCCGCGACACCATCGAGCGCGGCAAGCTGCTGGAACTCGACGAGGTGGTGGTGGCGGCCAAGGCCGCCAAGGAGCGGGGCGCGTCGCGCTTCTGCATGGGCGCCGCCTGGAGAGGGCCGAAGGAAGGCGATCTGGAGCGGGTCCTGGAAATGGTGCGGGCGGTCAAGTCGCTCGGCATGGAGGCCTGCCTGACGCTCGGATTGCTCGGCGATGGACAGGCGGAACGGCTCGCCGCGGCGGGCCTCGATTACTACAACCACAACCTCGACACCGGCGCGGAGTTCTACGATCAGGTCGTCACCACGCACAGCCAAACCGCGCGCGTCGACACGCTGACGAAAGTTCGCGCCGCCGGCATGAAGATCTGCTGCGGCGGCATCGTCGGCATGGGCGAGTCGCGCAGCGTGCGTGCCTCGCTGATCGCGCAGCTCGCCAGCATGGACCCGGCGCCGGAGTCGGTGCCGATCAACCACCTGGTGGCGATCCCCGGCACGCCGATGGCGGACGCGCCGCCGCTCGACGCGTTCGAGTTCGTGCGCACCATCGCCTGCGCCCGCATCACCATGCCCGCAAGCTGGGTGCGGTTGTCAGCCGGGCGCCAGCAGATGAGCGACGAACTGCAGGCGCTGTGCTTCCTCGCCGGCGCCAACTCGATCTTCTACGGCGACAAGCTGCTGACCACCGACAACACCGAGGCTGGCCGCGACGAGGCGCTGTTCGAACGGCTGGGGCTCAAGGCAGTGTAATGCGCCAGGACTTCGCGCGCGCGGCGGCTTCCTATGACGAAGCGGCTGTGCTCGCGCGCGAGACCGGCCGTCGCATGGCCGAGCGCCTCGACTGGGTGAAGATCGCGCCCCGGCGCGTGGCCGATATCGGCTGCGCCACCGGCGACGGCATCCGCGAGCTTCAACGACGCTACCCGCAGGCGCAAGCCATTGCGATCGATTTTGCCCGCCCCATGCTGACTGCCGTGCGCGATCGCGTACCGCTCATGCAGCGGTTTCGCGGCCGCGCGCCGCGTCTCGTCGATGCCGATGTGCGGGCGCTGCCGCTGGCGGCGGCAAGCCTGGGCCTTGCCTGGTCGAACCTGATGCTGCACTGGCTGGACGACCCGCGCGCGGCGTTCAAGGAGGTGCATCGCGTGCTCGAAGTCGGCGGGCTATTCACATTTGCCATGCTCGGCCCGGACACGCTGAAGGAGCTTCGCGCCGCCGGCGCCACGTCGCTGCGCCGATTCGCCGACATGCACGACGTCGGCGACATGCTGGTCGCCGCCGGCTTTGCCGATCCGGTGATGGACATGGAGATGATTACGCTCGCCTACCGCCGGCCGCGACAATTCCTGGCCGATCAGCGGCGGCTGGGCGTGCGCGATGGACTGCTCGGTCACATGACTTGGCGCGACTGGCGCCGGGTGTTCAGGGCATGGCAACGCGACGCCGAAGGACGGCTGCCGGTGACCTTCGAGATCGTCTTGGGACACGCCTGGAAGGCCGAGCCGAAGGCCACCGCCGACGGCCGCGCCATCATCCATTTCACCAAGCCATGAAGAAAGCCAAACAGCGCCGCCTGAAACCGCGCAACCCAGTCGCGGTGGCGCCGATCCTGAAGAAGGGCGGCGCCCATCAGCGTACCGACAAGCGCGCGGCCCGGGCGCGCCAGAAGGCGCGGCTGCGGAAGGAACTGGACGACACGGAGCGGGGATAGGGTTGCCTCACTGTGGGGTCTTGTGATCGCGCACGACTACTGGCGCATCGAATCCCGGCGCCATATTCTGATTGACGCCGCGAAATGACATGGGTATTGTGTGACCTTTCTGCAAGTCGGGAGGCGTTATGGCTTTGAGCGGTGCCCAATGGGCAGGGCAGTTTCCCACTAGTACGTCGCTGACTGACCTTGAGGCCGGTTTCCGTGCGTCGTTGGGGCGATTTCTGACAGCACTGACCGCTGCGGGCGCGAGCTACAGCGTTTCAGCCACGCTGCGGCCGCCGGAGAGGGCCTATCTGATGCATTGGTCGTGGCGTATCGCGCGTGAGCACTACGATCCGCGCCAAGTGCCCGCGATGGCGGGTGTTGACATTCAATGGGCGCACACGCGGTAAAACGGCAGCTACGACGAAACCGCGTCACGTACTGGCGCGCAGGCGATGGTGGCGGCCTATGGCACTGTGTATCGCCCCTCGCTGACCAGCCGGCATACTGAGGGGCGCGCCGTCGACATGGATATCTCGTGGAACGGGACGCTAGCAATTGCAGGAGCGAACGGACAGAACGTCAGCATCGCCACGACTCCGCGTAACGGCGGCAACGCTGAACTGCACTCTGTGGGTGCTGGCTATGGGGCGCATAAGCTGGTGAGCGATCCGCCCCACTGGTCTGACGATGGGCACTGAGATGACACGACTCTTTGTGGGTTTGTTCGTCGCGGCTTCATTCAATACCCTGGCTGGCGCCGATACGCCTTCCCCGCTGGCCGGCATACTTGCACCCGATGCCGCCGGGACCGTGTTCCATGCGGCACTTGGCTGGCAGCCGGGCAGCGCGCGCCTGCGTGTGCTGGATGACGCCGGGCGACCGCTGTGCTGCCTGCGGGTAGCGCCCGCCCCGCTTGCCGAGCCTTCGGATTTGCAGTCAGGCGATGCCGGACGTGGTGCGCGCCATGCGGTGACGGCCGAAGGCCCGCTCGCCCGCCGTTTGGCCGAAGGCCCGCTTCTGGCGCCGGTCTTGCAGGATGGAGTGAAGGTCGTACAAGGCGATAGCGACCGTACCCGGTTGAAGAAGCGCGGCCAGCGCTGGTCGCTCGAACGATGCGTGACGCAGGAAGGCCTGCGGCTGACGATCTCCTCGACTACCGAGCCAGGCGCGACGACGTTCTATTTCCCGCTCGGCTACGACGTCGAGCCGACCTGCCGCTGAGCGCGTGACCGGCGGGATCTCCCGCGGCGAGCGAGTTCGTAATCTGACTTTCCTGCCTGGATATCGCCTGGAAGAGACCCGCCCCCTGCGGTTAACCACACTTAAGGCATTGTTGCTAAAGTGATAGATTGAATTTTTCACGCGACTTGCCGGGGGGCATATGGCTGCAACCGCTTCGATGAGCATTCGTGCCAAGTTCACTTGGCTGACTGCCGCCACAGTTCTTGCGCTGTTCCTGCTGTTCGCCGGGGTCCTCTGGACAGAACACTCGATGCTCCTGAAGGACCGCGAGGAGAAACTCCGCAACCTGGTCGAGGTTGCCCACGCCACCGTTGGGCACTTCGACACACTTGCCGCCGATGGCAAGATGAGCAAGGAAGAGGCGCAGAAGGCCGCCCTTGGTGCGTTGCGTACCATGCGCTACGACAAGACCGAGTACTTCTGGGTCAATGATTTCACGCCGACCATGGTCATGCACCCGATCAAGCCGGAGCTTGACGGAAAGAACCTGAGCGAGTTGAAGGACCCGGCCGGCAAGTTCCTGTTCCTGGAGTTCGCCAGGGTCGTGAAGGCCGACGGCGCCGGCTTTGTCGATTACCTCTGGCCCAAGCCGGGCAGCAGCGCGCCGGTGCCGAAGCTCTCCTACGTCAAGGGATACGCGCCCTGGGGTTGGATCATTGGCAGCGGTATCTACATCGACGATCTGAATACGATCTTCTGGAATGAAGCAACCAAGTTCCTTGTCTGGGGACTCGCCATCGCCGGCCTGATCTCCGGCGCGCTGATATTCGTTTCCCGCGGGCTGTTCGCGACCCTGGGCGGCGAGCCCAGCCACGCCAGCGAGATCACGCGTCGCATCGCGGGCGGCGATCTTGGCAGCGACATCGAATTGGCGCCCGGTGACAGCACCAGCCTCCTGGCGGCGATGCGCGACATGCAGGCCAGTCTGCGCAACATGATCGTGGACGTGGTTTCCTGCGCGAACGAGTTGGAAACCTCTTCCACCCAGTTGCTGCACAGTTCCGAGACGGTTCTCGCGGCCAGCCAGGAGCAGAGTTCGGCCGCTTCCGCCATGGCCGCCGCCGTGGAAGAGATGAGCGTGAGCATGGACACCGTCACCGAGAATGCGCGCGATGCCCATGCCGTCAGCCTGGAGGCAGACAGGGTTTCCGGCGAGGGCGCGGATGTCATCCAGCGCGCGGCCGCGGAAATGAAGAACATCGCCGATGCCGTCCAGGCCTCCTCCGGCATCATCAAAGAATTGGGGCATCAATCCGACGAGATTGGCTCCATCGTCAAGACCATCAAGGAAATCGCGGACCAGACCAACCTGCTGGCGCTCAATGCGGCTATCGAGGCCGCCCGCGCCGGTGAGCAGGGCCGCGGCTTCGCGGTCGTCGCCGACGAAGTTCGCAAACTCGCCGAACGCACCACGGCATCGACGCTGGAGATCGCCAGCACAATCAACAACATCGGCTCGGGGACCCGAAACGCCGTCAGCAGTATGGAAACCGGCGTTGCTCAGGTGGGAAACGGTGTTCGCCTCGCCAGCGAGGCCGGGGAGCAGATCGTTCGCATTCGCGAAGGTGCTCAGCGGGCCATGACGATGGTGACCGATATCACCTCGTCCATCCAGGAGCAAAGCAGCGCTGCCCAGGACATCGCCCGTAACGTCGAGCGCATTGCGCAAATGGCGGAGCAGAGCGCAACATCGGTACAGACCACTGCCGTGGCCGCCAGCCGGTTGAGTGCCCTGTCGCAACGTCTACAGGACGCCGTGAGCCGCTTCAAGGCCTGACGACGCGATGCAGACGCTTGCTGAGTTTCGAAGCGGTGATGTCGTCCCCGGCGTTGTCGGAGAGCGGTTGGGCGAGGCAGCTAACGGCGTTGGCTGATGGGGATGATGCGTCCTTGCCGCTTCGGCAGATAGGCGCCGGCGAGTTGCCGCCGACGTTCCTGTTCGCGCCACCAGATGCGCAGGCCGAGCAGGACGGCGACGATCAGCCCGTAGAGAACTGGTTGGCTGGTGTCCAGCTTGACCATCCACCAGAAATGCAGCACGGCGATCATTGATATCGCGTAGACGCTCCGATGCAGTTCCTGCCAGCGACGGCCGCCGAGGCGGCGGATCATCGCCTTAGTCGACGTCGCTGCCAGCGGGATCAGTAGCGCGAAAGCGATCATGCCGGCGGCGATGAACGGACGCTTGAGAATGTCCTTGGCGATGGCGGCCCAGTCGAAGAACTGGTCGAACCACAGGTAGGTCGTGAGATGCAGGCTGGCGTAGAAGAAGGTGAATAGCCCCAGCATGCGCCGCAGACGTCCGAGCCAGGCCTGATGGGTGAGTTTCCGTAGCGGCGTCACCGTGAGCGTGATGAGCAGGAATCGCAGCGCCCAGAGGCCCATGCCGCGGGTGAGGGCTTCGATGGGATTGGCGCCGAGGTTGTCCTGCTGGAAGTTCCAGACGTAATGGGCGAGCGGCCACAGGCAGAGCAGGAGCAGCGTCGCCTTGACCGCGGTGATGCGTTTCTCGATCAAAAGAACTTCCTCATGTCCATGCCAGCGTACATCTGGCCGACCTGTTCCGCGTAGCCGTTGAACATCAGCGTCGGCCGCTTGAGGAACTCGCCCAGCCGCCGCTCGCGCGCCTGGCTCCAGCGCGGGTGATCGACTTGCGGATTGACGTTCGAGTAGAAGCCGTATTCATCGGGCCCGGCCTTCATCCACGAGGTGCGCGGTTCGCGGTCGGTATAGCGGATGCTCACGAGGGACTTGGCGCTCTTGAAACCATATTTCCATGGTACGGCAATCCGCAGCGGCGCGCCGTTCTGATTCGGCAGCACTTCGCCGTAAAGGCCCAGCACCAGCAAGGTCAATGGATGCATGGCTTCGTCGAGGCGCAAGCCTTCAACGTAGGGCCAGTCGAGCAACTGGCGCCGGACACCTGGCATGACGTCCGGTTGCACGGCCGAGATGAACTCGACGTATTTCGCGCTGCCGAGCGGTTCAACCTGCTTGAGCAGCGTCGACAGCGGAAAGCCGATCCACGGCACGACCATGCTCCAGCCCTCGACGCAGCGCAGCCGATAGATGCGGTCCTCGAGCGGCGCCAGTCGAAGCACATCTTCGATGGCCAGGGTCTTGGGTTTCTGCACCAAGCCCTCGATCGAAACGGTCCACGGTCTCGTGCGCAGGGTGTGCGCGTACAAGGCGGGATCTTCCTTGTCGCTGCCGAATTCGTAAAAGTTGTTGTAACCGGTGACGTGCTTGTAGGGCGTCGGTGTTTCGCCGGTCGAGAATCCGGCCGGACCAGGCCTTGAGGCCAGTTTGTCGGTGGCCTCGGCAGTCGGCAGTACGACTGCGGCCGCTGCGCCGACGGCCAGCCGCATGAATTCCCGCCGCTGCTTATAGACGGAGCGGGGCGTGATATCCGATTCCATCAGGTCGTTTTGGGGTTTGATCAGCATGTGAATGAGACGTGCGACGGCGACGAACCTTACATCCCCAGAGACCGGTATCGGCGCCGGAACGTTCCTTTCGCATTGCCGATGGTCGACGGACGAAAAAAAAGGTGGCTGGCGCCACCTGTTCTTTCCGTGCGATTCCGCTCAGCGCAGGCCGGCGATATAGTCCGCGACGGCTTTGATCTCCGCGTCGGTCATCTTGACCGCGACCATGCGCATCATCTTGTTCGGGTCGTTGTCGCGCCCGTTGGGGTCCTTCGGATCGGCACCGGAAGCGCGGAAGGCCTTCAACTGGACTTCAAGGTAGTCGGCATACTGGCCGCCGATGCGTGGGAACTGAGCCGGAATGCCCGCACCGGCCGGGCCATGGCAAGCAGCGCAGGCGGGAAGGCCCTTTGCCATGTCGCCGCCGCGATAAAGCCTTTGGCCCATTTCTATGGTGTCACGGTTCTTGGCCACTTCGCCCTTCTGGGTCTGCGAGGAGAAGTAGGCTGCGAAATCACGCATCTGCTCTTCCGAGTAGGCCGCAATCATCCCGTTCATGATCGCATTGGTACGCTCGGGCTTGCCCTCCGGTCCGCCCTTGAAGTTTCTCATTTGCTTGAACAGATAGTCGGCATTCTGGCCGGCCAGTTTCGGGTTTACAGGCACGACACTATTGCCGTCAGGGCCGTGACAGGCACCGCAAACCGCAGCGGCGATCGGCTGGCCCTTGGCGGCGTCGCCCTTGTAGGGGGCCTTGGCGGTTTCGTTGGCGTGGACAGGTGCGGCGGCCGCAAGCAAGACAACCATCAGCGACGGCAGCATCGAGAAACGCTTCATCTTGGCAACTCCTGGACAGTCAGGGGTGAATTCATAAACATGCTATTCTACCCGAACTAATTCGTCTTTCGCAGCCCTCGCCGCCGATCCATGTCTTTGTTCCGTCACGCGGTCTT
The DNA here is from genome assembly GCA_041480065.1 of Rhodocyclaceae bacterium. Lineage (GTDB taxonomy): Bacteria > Pseudomonadota > Gammaproteobacteria > Burkholderiales > Rhodocyclaceae > Fen-999. The sequence continues at coordinate 70,660 of JBGOZF010000003.1, read as the reverse complement.
CGAGATTTCGGTTGCAAAGCCCCAGGACTTGCCCCAGGCGACGGGACCGGAAATCGCCTTTGCCGGCCGCTCCAACGCCGGCAAGTCCTCGGCCATCAATACGCTTGTCGGTCATACCCGTCTGGCATTTGTCTCGAAGACGCCGGGACGCACCCAGTTGATCAACTTGTTTCGCCTCAGAAACGGCGCGGCCTTGGTCGACCTGCCCGGTTACGGCTATGCGGACGTGCCGGCGAGCGTGCGCCGGCACTGGCAGGAACTGCTGGAGCATTACCTGACCCGCCGACAGGCGCTGGTCGGACTGGTGCTGATCATGGATGCCCGCCGTCCCTTGACCGACCTCGACCGGAATATGATCAACTGGTTCGGCCCGACGGGTAAGCCGATCCACTGCCTGCTGACCAAGGCCGATAAGCTGAACCGCCAGGAGCAGGCAAGGGTGCTGCGAGAGATTCGGGCCGAAGTGGCCGATGCGGGTTCTCCGATCACCGCGCAACTGTTTTCCAGCCTGAAGAAAACCGGCATCGAGGAGGCTACAGCCATCATCGGTGATTGGCTGGAAGCCGATTATGCCCAATAGCGGTCTTTCCTTTCTGGGCTACTGCCGGCCCAGAAAAGAAAAACCCCCGGCCAAAGGGGAGAAAGCCGGGGGTGAAACGCCTTAAAGGGGATTAAGGCACCCGCTCAGGGAGGTGAAAGCGGGAGATGGCGGAACGCCATCTTGATCGTATGATAGAAGGCCGTACGAAAAGTTCCACCAAGTTGCGAGTAAAAGTGAGTTAGACCATGAAAAAAATTGGCGCTTTTCCAAGCACCCGCATGCGTCGTATGCGCCGGGACAGCTTCTCGCGTCGCCTGATGCGCGAAAATAGCCTTACTGTTGAGGACTTTATCTATCCGGTATTTGTCTTGGAGGGCGCCGGCCGGACGGAGGCGGTTGCCTCGATGCCGGGCGTCGAACGTGTGAGCCTGGATCGACTGCTTTCGGTGGCGGAGCGCGCACAGCGGCTCGGGATTCCGGCACTGGCCCTGTTTCCGGTCATCGACGCGGCCAAGAAGTCCGAGGCTGCGGAGGAGGCCTGGAACCCTGGTGGGTTAGTGCCCACTGTCGTCTCAAGGCTTAAGAAAGAGTTCCCGGATCTTGGGATTATCACCGACGTTGCCCTCGATCCCTACACGAGCCACGGCCAGGACGGTCTGATCGATCCGCAGGATCCGACGGGTTATGTCTTGAACGACGAAACCCTGGACGCCTTGGTCAAGCAGGCGCTTTGCCATGCCCGGGCCGGCGCCGACGTAGTTGCCCCTTCGGACATGATGGATGGCCGCATCGGCCGTATCCGGGCGGCATTGGACGGCGAAAGGCTCATCCATACGCGCATCCTCGCCTACTCGGCGAAGTACGCATCGAGTTTCTACGGGCCGTTCCGCGATGCGGTGGGCTCGGCCGGAAACCTGGGAGCGGGCAACAAATACACCTACCAGATGGACCCGGCCAACTCCGACGAAGCCTTGCGCGAGGTCGCCCTCGACATCGAAGAAGGCGCCGACATGGTGATGGTCAAGCCGGGAATGCCGTATCTGGACATCGTCCGTCGGGTCAAGGACGAGTTCGGCGTGCCGACCTATGCCTACCAGGTCAGTGGGGAATACGCCATGCTGAAGGCGGCTGCAGCCAACGGCTGGCTGTCGCACGACGCCTGCGTGCTGGAGGCTCTGCTTTCGTTCAAACGGGCAGGTGCGGATGGCATCCTCACCTATTTCGCGCTGGAAGCCGCGGAGTTGCTAGGCCAGTAGTCCTTTTAGGAGCCCGTCCACCTCGTTCTGCGACAGCTTCCGTTCTTCGGCATCGACGACGATGGCGCCGACCAGCGCCTTCATGGCTTTGCGAATCGCCTGATCGGCGAGATCCTGGAACTCCTGGGCGACGATGATGTTGGTCAGGTGGCCGCCGATGCCGACCAACGCTTCGTCGATTTGACGACGACTCCAGTCCTTGCCGAGAGCGTCACGCGTACCGGCGATGATCTGCTTCGCCGATTCGGCTTCGGCCAGCGACTTGTTCGCTGCTTCCATCATCATGCGTTCGACATTGCCGAGAATGGCCGAGATCACCTTCGGGTCGGTCGCGGCGCGTTTGCTCAGCCCCTTGGCAGCCTGATTGAGTTCCTTGGCAAGGGTCTTCAGTTCCTGCAGCACTTGCCCCGTGGCCGGCGCGCTCCGGGCGCCCGATCCTGTCTTGCGCTGGCGGGGTTTGGCGGCGGTCTTGGTCAGCGTCGGTTTCATTGCAGTCCTTTCGTCTAATTTGCCAGTAGTCGCCATTGTGCGGGCCAGGTGGCAAGGGGATCATCCCGGAAGCCGCTCTTTACGAACCGGTGCCAGCGGCCCAATGTGTGGCAGACCAGGGCGTCGGCATGGGCGGCGAAATCGTGGTCTCCCGGCAGGCTTCCCTGCGTTGCCGCGATTCTCAGGGACTGCTTCAGCGAAGCTTCGACCCGGTCCAGCAACTGGTTGATGCGGGCCTGGAGGCGCGGGTTTTCGTGCACGATGGCATCGCCGATCAACACCCGTGTCAGCCCCTTGTTCTTCTGGGCGAAGGCGAGCAAGGTCACCATCATCAGCTCGACCTGTTTGAGTCCGTTTTCTTCGTCATTGCTGATCTGGTTGATGACGGAGAAAAGGCTGGATTCGATGAACGCGATCAGGCCCTCGAACATCTGCGCCTTGCTTGCGAAGTGGCGGTAGAGCGCCGCCTCGGAGACGTCCAGCCTTCTGGCCAGAAGGGCCGTGGTCACCTTCTCCCCGGCCGGGTCCTCCAGCAATTGGGCGATGGTTTGCAGGATTTGCAGCTTGCGCTCACCCGGCTTGGCGATGGCTTTCATAACTTGTTGAGGACGCGCGGCAGGTCGAGAACGGATTGTAGCCGCAGATCGACATAAGCAGGCCGGCGGACGCTGCGTGAAATCAGCACGGTCGTCATGCCGAGTCTCTTCGCTGTCCTGAGATTGGCCGCACTGTCCTCGACAAGAATGCAATCGGAAGCCTTCAGATGTTCGCCGTGCAGAAGACGCCGGAACGCCTGCGGCAGCGGCTTGGGCTGGAACGCCAGGCGCTCGATGGACCAGACGGAGTCGAACAGCGGGGCGACGCCGAGAATGCTCAGCACCGCCTCGGTGTAATGACGCGGGGCGTTCGAGAACACGATCTTGCGGCCAGACAGATGGCGCAGCATGCCGCGCAGCGCGCGATCGAACACGACCATGCGATCGAGTCGCTCGAACTGGTGGGTATGCCGGAGGAAGTGGTCAGGATCAGTGTCATGGTGCCGCACCAGGCCAAGCAGCGTGGCACCATAGCGGTTCCAGTAGTGCTGGCGCAAACGGGTCGCTTCCGCCTCGCCGACGCCCAGGTGCAACTCGATGTACTCGCGCATCGCACGGTTGATGTGCGGGAAGACGTGCGGCGTGGCGTCGTGGAGCGTATTGTCCAGGTCGAACAGCCAGACCCGTTCGCGGCTCATTTCGACTTGATCAGTGTTCCGACGCCTTCCTGGGTAAGAATCTCGAGCAGCAAGGCATGTTCGACGCGGCCATCGATGATGTGGACGCTGCGCACGCCGCTTCTGGCCGCGTCCAGCGCCGAGGCGATCTTCGGCAGCATGCCGCCGGAAAGCGTGCCATCCTCCACCATGGCATCGATGTCCTTGGGCGTAATGCCCGTCAGCAGCTTGCCGGCCTTGTCAAGCACGCCCGGCGTGTTCGTCAGCAGCACCAACTTCTCGGCCTTGAGGATCTCGGCGATCTTGCCGGCGACGACGTCGGCGTTGATGTTGTAGGTCTCGCCCTCAGGGCCGACGCCGATCGGGGCGATGACCGGAATGAAGTCACCGGTGTCGAGGAAGGAAATGATCGAGGGGTCGATGGAAGTGATCTCGCCGACCTGTCCGATATCGATCAACTCGTCGGGATTGTCCTTGTTCGGCATCAGCAGCTTGGTGGCGCGAATGAAATTGCCGTCCTGGCCTGTGAGCCCGACTGCCTTGCCGCCGTGACGGTTGATGAGGTTGACGATCTCCTTGTTGACCTGGCCGCCGAGCACCATTTCGACGATGTCCATGGTTTCCTCGTCGGTGACGCGCATGCCCTGGATGAACCGGCCCTCCTTGCCGAGCCGCTTCAGCAGGTCGTCGATCTGAGGTCCGCCGCCGTGGACGACCACCGGGTTCATGCCGACCAGCTTCAAGAGCACGACGTCCCGCGCGAAGCAGTCCTTCAGCAGCGGATCGGTCATGGCGTTGCCGCCGTACTTGATGACGATGGTCTTGTCGAAGAAGCGCTTGATGTAGGGCAGCGCCTCGCCAAGGATCTTCGCTTTTGTGGCGGCGGGAACGGCGCTGGTGCTCATGTCGGTCATGGTTTGGTTTTCCGGGTGGACTCCTGGCCGCATTCTACCCGCCGCGGCGCCAACGAAAAACGGGGGCCTTCGCCCCCGTTCTCCCCTTATCTGTCCTCGCGCCTACTCTCCTCGCGCCTACTCGATGGTCAATCGCCTCGACTGCGCCGCAGCCTTCTTCGGCAGCGTCAGTTCAAGCACGCCATCCGTGAACTTGGCCACTGCCTTGCTGTCGTCAACATCCTGGCCGAGTTGGAAGCTGCGCGAAACCTTGCCGAAATACCGCTCGCTGCGAAGTACATGTTCGCCTTCCTTCACTTCCTTCTCCTGCTTGCGTTCGGCGGAGATCGAAACCACCGCACCGTCTACGCTGACGTGGATATCCTCTTTCTTGATTCCCGGCATCTCGGCATGAACGACGAAGGCCTTCTCTTGTTCCTTGACGTCAAGCTTCACAGTCGGCGCCTCCAGCGGGGAACCGAAATCCACCGGGCGCACAAAGAACCCACGGAAGAAATCGTCCAGCGGATCGTGGCGGGTCAGCAGATTGCCCATGATATCCTCCTTTCCAGGTGTCATTCATTTGAGGCGACTCGCTCCTGCATCTCCAACATAGGAACTTTGGCGTAGAAATCAAGTGGAACAGGAAACGCGATGACTGAACGCGGTCAGCGGATCGTCGAAGAGAACGTCTGCCCATCCTGTGGCGAGCGATTCGTCTGCGGCATGGCTGCCGGCGAGAAAGTGTGTTGGTGCGCACGACTACCGCCTCTGGCGCGGCCGCCCGATCCCGGCCAGGGCTGCCTGTGTCCGGCCTGCCTCAGAAGGAAGCTGGCATCGCCGCGCCAAGACCCAGCATGAGAATCGCATCGCGGTTGCTCCAGGAGAAGCAGGCCGCGGCTGCCTGCCGCCACGGCAGCCACCGGCTGGCCAGGTGTTCCGACGGCGAGAGCGTCACCGGCCTTGGTTCAGGGAGACAAAGGCTGAAGACATGCTCGACGTTCTCCGTCACGCCGGGGCCGTAACGATGCCGCCATTCCGGAAAGATCTCGTAGCGGTTTGACAGCCGCCAGTCGACCAGTTGCCTTGCATCTGCGTCGATGCCGGTTTCCTCCTGCACTTCGCGCAGAGCCGTTGCCGTTAGCGATTCCGGGCCTTCCTGGCTGCCCGTGACGGATTGCCAGAAGCCGGGGCGTGAGGCGCGTTCCAGCAGCAGGACCTCGAGTGCCGGGGTGTGGATCAGCACCAGCACCGATACCGGCTTCTTCGGGGTCACGGCCCCGTCGGCAGCCAGGCGATGCCGTCGGCCTGCATCTCGACCAGGCACCAGAAGGCGATGCCCTGCTCACGCCAGTCTTCGGCGGCTTGCTGGAAGACTTGCAGGGTAGTGACGAATTCGGTTTCCGCCTTGCCGTGGATGCCGTCGCAGTGTTCGAGCATCACCAGATATCCGTCGGCTGGTCGCCACGCCATGTCGCCGAGGCAGTCGGCGAGCGCGTCGAAGTTGTGGCCGAACCAATCCGGAAAGGTGAGCGCGCTGCCGATCGTGGCGAGCAGTTGATCCTTGTCGTTGGCCTTGGCCAGATCCACTCGAAAAGCCGCATAGCCGTTGGCCTCTGCGGCAGCAACGACAGGCGCCTTGTCCATGTGCGGCATGTGATAGACGCCGGCCTTGCCGACATCGGCCAGAATGGTCTGAAGTGCTGGAGGCTTGGTCATTCCCGTATCCGGCGGAAGGTCCGGTAGTGGTCGTCCGTATAGTAGCGCTCAAGCTGCTTGCCGACGATGATGCGGCGGGCGCCGCGATTCCGGATGCCGGGCGTTGGCACCGTGTATTCGCGGTAATACCCGCGCGGCCTTGGCGGCAACAGCTTCTCGTAATTGCCGAAGGCGATGCCGTCCCTGGAATAGGGGAACGGGCCGCCGTTTTCGATGAGCTGCAGCGTCGTTCTTGCTTCCGGGGGCAGATCGGCGACGCCGATCTCCCCGGCCTGCGCCAACCCGAACAAGCCGGCAATCAGAAAGACGACGATGGCCTTCCACATGATCAGGGTTTGTCGACCTCGACCTGGGTTTCCACCTTCTGACGCAAGCGGATGTGCAGTTCGCGCAACTGTTTCTCGTCTACGGCAGAAGGCGCATCGGTGAGCAGGCACTGGGCGCGCTGGGTCTTGGGGAAGGCGATCACGTCACGGATGCTTTCGGCGCCCGTCATCATGGTGACGATGCGGTCGAGGCCGAAAGCCAGTCCGCCGTGCGGCGGCGCGCCGTACCGGAGTGCGTCGAGCAGGAAGCCGAACTTGAGGCGCGCTTCTTCCTCGCCGATGCCCAGCGCCTCGAAGACCTTGCTTTGCACTTCGGCGCGATGGATACGCACCGAGCCGCCGCCGATCTCCCAGCCGTTCAGGGCCAGGTCGTAGGCCTTGGCCAGGCAGCGGCCGGGGTCGGTCTGGAGATACTCCTCGTGACCATCCTTGGGCGATGTGAAGGGATGGTGGCAGGCCGTCCAGCGCTTATCTTCGTCGTCGTACTCGAACATCGGGAAATCGACCACCCACAGCGGTTCCCATGCCTTGCCGTTGAGGTAGCCCTTCTCGTGGCCGATCTTGATGCGCAGCGCGCCCAATGCATCGTTGACGATCTTGGTCTTGTCGGCGCCGAAGAAGATCAGGTCGCCGGACTGGGCGCCGGTACGCGCCATGATGGCCTTGAGCGCCTGTTCGTGCAGGTTCTTGACGATGGGCGATTGCAGGCCTTCTTCGTTGAGCTTCGAGGCATCGTTGACCTTGATGTAGGCGAGGCCCTTGGCGCCGTAGATCTTGACGAACTCGGTGTAGCCGTCGATCTCGCCGCGCGTGAGCGTCGCGCCGTTGGGGATTCGCAGGGCCGCCACCCGGCCTCCGGAGGAGGCCGGCCCACTGAACACCTTGAAGGCGACGTCGGCGACGGCGTCGGTGACCTCGGTCAGTTCGAGCGTCACCCGCAGGTCGGGCTTGTCCGAGCCGAAACGGCGCATCGCCTCGGCGTAGGTCATGCGCGGGAAGGGCTTGGGCAGTTCGACCGCCAGCGCCTCGCGGAACACGGTGCGGATCATTTCTTCCATCAGCGCCGTGATCTGGTGTTCATCGAGGAACGATGTCTCGACATCGACCTGGGTGAACTCGGGCTGCCGGTCGGCGCGCAGGTCCTCGTCGCGGAAGCACTTGGTGATCTGGTAGTAGCGATCGAAGCCGGCGACCATCAGCAACTGCTTGAACAGTTGCGGCGACTGCGGCAGGGCGAAGAAGTGGCCCGGATGGACGCGCGAGGGCACCAGATAGTCACGGGCACCTTCGGGCGTGCTCTTGGTCAGCATCGGCGTTTCGATGTCGATGAAGCCGTTGGCATCCAGGAAGCGGCGGAATGACATGGCCGTCTTGTAGCGCAGCATCATGTTCTTCTGCATTTGCGGCCGGCGCAGGTCAATGACGCGATTGACCAGGCGCACATTCTCTGACAGGTTTTCGTCGTCGAGCTGGAAGGGCGGCGTCACGGCGGGATTGAGGATCTCCAGTTCGTGACACAGAATCTCGACCTCGCCGGAAGGCAGGTTGGGGTTCTCGGTGCCGGACGGCCGGCGGCGCACCTTGCCGGTGATCTTGAGGACGAATTCGTTGCGCACGGTTTCCGCACGCGCAAACATCTCCGGACGGTCCGGGTCGCAGACGATCTGGGCCAGTCCTTCGCGGTCGCGCAGATCGATGAAAATGACGCCGCCGTGGTCGCGCCGGCGATGAGCCCAGCCGCAAAGCGTGACGATTTGTTCGGTGAGGCTGGCGTTCAATTGGCCGCAATAGTGGGTACGCATGCTGTGTCCTGCCGTGAAAGTGAGTCCGGCGGCGCCGGGCTTCAGTCAGTCGCTCCGTGCTGGGGCGACGTGGCTATTCAAATGATTCGGTGGCGAAACCACGCCCATCGAAATGATGTACTTCAATGCCTCGTCCACCGTCACGTCGAGTTCGATGACGTCGGATCTTGGCATCATCAGGAAAAAGCCGGAGGTGGGGTTGGGCGTCGTCGGTACATAGATGCTGACGTAGTCGCCCTCGAGGTGATTGACGACGTCGCCGCCCGGCTGGCCGGTGAGAAACGCGATCGTCCAGCAGCCCTTGCGCGGATACTCGACCAGAAGGGCCTTGCGGAACGCTTCGCCGCTGGAGGAAAACAGGGTGTCGGAGACCTGCTTGACGCTGTAATAGATCGACTTGACCACCGGGATCCTGGATAGCACGCCTTCCCAGAAGACGATCAACCTCTGGCCGATGATATTGGCGGCCACGACGCCGGTGAGGAGTACCACCAGCAGCGTCAGCAGGGCGCCGATGCCCGGAATGTAGAACCCGAGCAGGTTCTCCGGTCGAATGGCCGCTGGCAGCAGCAGCAGGGACTGGTCCATGCTGCGCACGATCAGCGACAGTACCCAGATCGTGATGCCCAGCGGCACCCAGATCAACAGCCCGGTAATGAAGTACTTTTTCAAGGCCAGCAAGCGCTTCGGGTCAGCCGCAGGCGCAACTTCCGGTTCCGCCCTGGCAGGGAGGCGGATTGTCGCTCTTCGTCTCGGATTTTGCCTGGCCGCCCTTGAAGTCGGTCGCGTACCATCCGCTGCCCTTGAGCTGAATGCCGGCGGCGGTAAGTTGTTTGACGAGGGTTTCTGTCTTGCATTGAGGGCAAGTGGTCAGCGGCGCATCGGACATCTTCTGCATGGACTCCTGTTCGAGGCCGCAGTTGCTGCAACGGTAAGCATAGATCGGCATGGACGTCTCCACGGAAAAACGTTGAATTATAACGTGATTTTCGTGACGGTATTGTGCAACGAGGTCGCCCGGACCGCAGTCAGGTCCAAGCGCCGAAGAGGTGTTTTTGGTCCCGGGTGACGGGATCTTACAAGAGGCCGAGGTAGGCCTTGGTGAGCGGTTTACCCCAGAACAGCGCAATCACGCCTGCCGCGGCCAGGTAGGGACCAAAGGGAATAGGTACGCTGCGGCCCCGCCGGGCCAGCAGAATCAAGGCGATGCCGACAATGGCACCGACGAGCGAGGACAGCAGTATGGTCAAGGGCAGCATCTGCCAGCCGAGCCAGGCGCCAATGGCCGCAAGCAGCTTGAAGTCACCATAGCCCATGCCTTCCTTGCCGGTCGCCAGCCTGAAAAGCCAGTAGATCGACCACAGCGCGAGGTAACCGGCTGCGGCACCCACCACCGCGCTGGCGAGGTCGGCAAAGGTGCCGAAAACGTTCATCAGCAGACCCGCCCAAAGCAAGGGCAGCGTGATGCTGTCCGGCAACAGTTGGGTGTCGAAATCGATGAAGGTAAGTGCGATCATCGCGGCGACGAACAGCATGCTGCCTGCCGCGGTAAGTTGGGGGCCGAAGCGCCAGGCGATGAAGCCGAACATCAGGCCGGTGAGTGCTTCGACAAGCGGGTAGCGCCCGCTGATCGGCTTGCCGCAACCCCGGCAACGGCCGCCGATGGCCAGATAGCTGATGATCGGGATATTCTCGAGTGCGCTGATCTGATGGCCGCAATCGGGACAGCGGGAACGCGGACGGACGATGGAAAACGGTTCGCTTTCCGGAATCGCCTCACCGCGCAACTCGGCGCACTGGACGGCCCATTCCTGCTCCATCATGCGCGGCAGGCGATGAATGACGACATTCAGGAAGCTGCCGACGGCCAGCCCGAGCACGACCGAAACGGCAATGAAACCGTCCGGGGATACCAGCCACGGATCCATCAAGCTTCCCTTATATGACGGCCCCAAGCTTGAAGATCGGCAGGTACATGGCGACGACCATCCCGCCGATGAGCACGCCGAGTACCACCATGATCATCGGTTCCATCAGGCTGGACAGCGACGCGACGGCATCGTCGACCTCCTGTTCGAAGAAGTCCGCCACCTTGCTCAGCATTGTGTCGAGTTGCCCCGACTCTTCGCCGATGGAAACCATCTGGATCACCATGTTGGGAAACACACTGGCATTCTGCATGGCGACGGTCAGGCTGGTGCCGGTGCTGACCTCGTTCTGTATCTGCTGGGTGGCTACCTTGTAAACATAATTGCCCGCTGCACCGCCAACCGAGGTAAGCGATTCAACCAAGGGCACGCCGGCGGCGAACATCGTGGACAAGGTTCGCGTCCAGCGGGCCATCGTGGCCTTGCGTATGACGTCGCCGAAGATCGGTAGCCGCAGGAACATCCGGTCCATGACCATCTGCATCTTCTCTGAGCGCTTCCAGGTGTAGAAGAACGCAAAGATGGACAGGAAGATGGCGGGGAAAATGATATACGAGTAGGCCACGAAGGCGTCCGAGATGGCGAGCACGAACAGCGTCGGCCCGGGCAGGTCGGCTCCGAAGCTCTTGAACACCTGCTTAAATGAGGGAACGACGAAAAGCATGATGACGGCCATGACGATGAAGGCCACGACGATCACCGAAATCGGATAGTACAGGGCGGACTTGATCTTCGACTTGATGGCGAGGATCTTCTCCTTGTAGGTGGCCAGCCTCTCGAGAATGGTTTCGAGAATACCCGCCTGTTCGCCTGCCTCGATCAGGTTGCAATACAAGGCGTCGAAATACAGCGGGTGCTTGCGAAAGGCCTGATTCAGCGAGGAGCCGGTCTCGACTTCGGACTTGATATCCATCAACAGGCGGCCAACCGCGGCGTTGGAGGCGCCCTTGCCGACGATGTCGAAGGACTGGAGCAGCGGAACGCCGGCCTTCAGCATGGTTGCGAGCTGCCGGGTGAACAGCGTCAGATCCTTCTCGGTGACCTTGCCGCCTCGTCTGAGAGTCTGTTTACGCACCTTGGTGGGCAACAGGCCCTGGCGCCGCAGCGTGGTGCTGACCACCGTTTCGGTGGCGGCGCGCATTTCGCCGCGAGCGATCTTGCCGCTCTTGTCCTTGGCCTCCCAGGTGAAATTGAACTCCCTGACACCAAGATTCTTTCGTTCGGTCTTTCCGGGTCCCGCCATGGCTATGCCCTTTCCGCTTCCGTCGTGGACTCGCTATTCGTTGGTCGTGGCAAGCACCTCGTCCAACGAGGTTACGCCCTGCTTGACTTTGATCAGGCCGGATTGACGCAGGTCGCGCACGCCTTCGGCATACGCTTGAGCGGCAAGATCCAGGGATGTTCCGTTGGCCATGATAATGCGCTGAATCTCCTCCGAGATCGGCATCACCTGATAAATACCCACCCGGCCCTTGTATCCGGAGCCCTTGCAACGGTCGCAGCCCTTGGGCCCGAAGAGCTGCCAAGTGCCGTCGAGATCCTCTTCGCTGAACCCGGCATTCAGAAGGGTTTCCTGTGGCACATCGATCGGAACCTTGCAGGTGCATAGACGCCGAGCCAGGCGCTGGGCGGTGATGAGGATGATACTCGACGCGATGTTGAAAGTCGGTACCCCCATGTTCATCAACCGGGTCAAGGTTTGCGGCGCATCGTTCGTGTGCAGCGTGGAAAGCACCAGGTGACCCGTCTGGGCAGCTTTGACCGCGATTTCCGCGGTTTCCAGGTCGCGAATTTCCCCGACCATGATGATGTCCGGGTCCTGGCGCAAGAAGGATCTCAGCGCCGCCGCGAAGGTGAGGCCAGCCTTATCGTCCACATTGACCTGATTGACGCCGGCGAGGTTGATTTCCGCCGGATCCTCGGCCGTCGATATATTGGTGCCTGGCTCATTGAGAATGTTGAGACAAGTGTAAAGCGATATGGTTTTGCCGCTGCCGGTCGGTCCTGTGACGAGCACCATGCCGTAGGGTCGGTGAATTGCCGCCAGCAGGGCTTCGCGCTGATCCGGTTCGTATCCGAGGGCATCGATGCCAAGCGTCGCCGAACTGGCGTCAAGAATGCGCAGGACGATCTTTTCGCCGTGCAATGTCGGCAGCGTGCTGACGCGGAAATCGATGGCGCGGTTTTTCGACAGCACCAGCTTCATGCGGCCGTCCTGAGGGACACGCTTCTCGGCGATGTTGAGGCGCGAAATGACCTTGATGCGCGAGGCGATCTTCTCCTTGATGACCAGCGGCGGCTGGTTTATCTCCCGTAGAACGCCGTCGACGCGAAACCGGATCCGGTAGAACTTCTCGTAGGGCTCGAAGTGGATGTCCGACGCGCCTTCGGCGATGGCGTCGTGGAGAACCTTCTGGATGAACTTGACGACCGGTGCGTCGTCGACTTCGATTGAACTGGCGTCCGCCGGTTCTTCGGCAGCAGTCTCGTCCTCGAACTCGATGCCGAGGTCGTCGTCGACCAGGTTCTGGAGCGTGGTCTCCGGTTTCTCCACCAATTTGGTGATGATGGCGGTCAGTTTGTCGGCTTCGACCACCACCGGGTCCACGGTCATGCCGGTCTGGAAGCGGATCTCGTCGAGCGCGCGCAGGTTGGTCGGATCGGCCAGCGCTACCGCGAGACGATTGCCCCGCCGCAGCAGGGCGAGCACGTTATGGTTCTGGATGACCCGGCGATCGATCGCGTCCCGGGCGATGTGCTCCTCGGCGAAGGCATCCAGATCGAGCAGCGGGTATCCGAACGTTTCCGCGGCGAAGACCGCGATGTCACGGGATGTCATGCGTCCCATGGAGATCAGCTGGCCGACGAAGCCCCCCGTTTCCGGCTTGGCATTGGCGGCGATCGCTTCCGCTTCGGCTTCCCTGAGCCGCTCCTGCTGGACGAGAGCCCGTGCCAGGCCGCTCAAGGTGGGTGGAATCGCAGTGGTCATCGAAAGTGGTTATCGGCCCCGGCCCGTCTTATGCCAAGTATATCTAAATGATGATGCCCGTCCGGCGCCGTTTTGTAAAGACGCCAACGCGGGCGAAAATGGCCCTATTCGGCCTTCTCCGGGCGATAGAGCTTGACGATCTTGATCCGGCGATCCTGAGTTTGCACGATTTCCATGGCTACCCCGGCGATTCTGAGGCAAATGTCCGTTTCCGGGATGTCCTGCAGATAGTCGACGATCAGGCCACTCAGGGTCTTGGGGCCGTCCAGTGGCAGTTCGAGGTCGAGCAGGCGATTGATCTCGCGCAGGCTGCGGCCGCCGTCCACCAGCACAGTGCCATCGGCATCCCACGAGGACTCGGCGTTAGCCCCGGGAATGCTGGTAGTGAATTTGCCGACGATCTCCTCGATGATGTCTTCCAGAGTCACCAGGCCTTGCAGTTCGCCATACTCGTCGACGACCAGGCCCATGCGTTGACGGTTCTCCCGGAAGAACTGCAATTGAGCATAGACCTGGGTCGCGGCCGGGATGAAATAGGGCTTGGCAAGCTGCTGACGCAGGACGCCCGTATCCAGCAACGGTTCGTGCAGGATGCTGGCCAGCAGACGGCGCTGGTGCAACACGCCGATCACGTTGCCAGGATCGCCGGCGACCACCGGCAGGCGGGTATGGTAGCTGGTGGCCAGTTGCGCCTGGATTTCCTCAATCGGGGTCTTGATGTCGATGAACTCGATCTCACCTCGGGGCACCATGATGTCCTCGACGGTGACCCGCTCCAGGTCGAACATGTTGATCAGGATGTCGCGGTGCTGTTTGGGTGCCGCATGTCCGGCTTCGAGCACCAGGGCGCGTAGTTCATCCGCCGATAGAGGCTGGGTCGCGCTGTCGCCGGAGGGACGCAGATGCAGGACGCGCAGCAAGCCGGCGACGAAGAGATTGATGAAGGAAACGACCGGTTTGCATGCGGTCAGAATCGGTGTCAGCACATAGGCCGAGCCCATCGCCAGCTTGTCCGGGTAACTGGCCCCGATTACCTTGGGTGTGATTTCCGCGAAGACCAGGATAAGGAACGAGATGACCAGGGTGCCCACCCCGAGCGCCCATTCCTCGTTGCCGACCATCTCGACCGCCATGTATCCCGCCAGCGTGGCGATGCCGGCGTTTATCAGGGTGTTGAACAACAGGATGACGCCGAGCAGTTTGTCGGTTTGGCCCAGCAATGCCAGCGCCAGCCTGGCACCGGTGTGATGCTGATCGGCACGTGCCCGCAGGCGGTATCGATTGCTTGCCATCATGGCCGTCTCGGCCATGGCGAAAAAGCCCGACAGCGCGAGCAGCACCACGAGGACCAGACCCAATGCCGTCAGCGGAATATCGTCCACGTGGAATGCGCGAGAGGTGGATTGGAAAGAGTATTTCGGCGCGGCCGGGGCCTGTCAAGCCGCGCGGCCGAGAATGACTTCCAGCACGAAGCGGGTGCCGATATAGGCAAGCAGCAGGGCAAAGAATCCGGCCAGGGTCCAACGCAACGCCGTGCGGCCACGCCAACCCCGGAAATGTCGCCCGATCAGCAGATGGGCAAAGATGATCCACGACAGGATGGCGAAGATCGTCTTGTGATTGAAGGTGAGGGCCTTCCCGAATAGTGTTTCGGAGAACAGGATACCGGTGGCGAGCGTCAGCGTCAGAAGGGCGAAGGCGATGTGGATTAGCCGGAACAACAAGGTCTCCATCGTTAGGAGCGGTGGCAGGCTGGCCAGCAGCGGGGTCAATTTGCCCCGATGCAGCCGTCTTTCGGCCACCGCCATCAGGATCGCGTGCAGGGCTGCCAGCGTAAACAGGCTGTAGGCCAGCATCGCGATCAGGAAGTGGAGGCGGAACTGCACCGAATCAGCGTTGGCCAGCAGGTGTTGACCGGGGAAAACTGTGGGTAGCAGCACGGCCACGGCAGCAATCGGCAGGCTGAGCATCTGCAGGCCTTCCATGCGCGTATAGAAGCTCTCGATCCAGTAGAAGGCGATGGCGAGCCAAAGAATCATCGAAATGGCGATCGAGAAACCGAAGTGCATCGCATTGCCCGGAAAGATTCCAACCCCGAGCGTCGCTCCATGGGCGATCATGGCGCCGAGCAGCCAGGTCCGCTCCCAATGGCTGAGGCCTGCGGCCGGCCGATCCAGAGCCGGTCCGCGCCACCGGTTGTGCCAGGAGACGGCGGCAAGTCCTGCGTAAAGGGTGGCGGCGGTCAGATGCAGTAAAATCGATGGCATTCCGCAAGTCTACCTGATTCCCCTTTCCCGAACCCCAATCCATGCTGGATAACCTGACTCAACGGCTGGCCCGCGTCGTCAAGACCTTGCGCGGCCAGGCTCGCCTGACCGACGACAACATCACCGAGATGCTGCGCGAGGTACGCATGGCTTTGCTTGAGGCGGACGTCGCGCTGCCTGTGGTGAAGGAGTTCATCGCTCGGGTCAAGGAGAAGGCGGTCGGTCAGGATGTCGTCGGTTCCCTGACGCCCGGCCAGGCGCTGGTCGGCGTGGTGCATCGCGAACTGACCGAACTCATGGGCGGGCAGAGTGCCGGCCTGAATCTCGCTACGCAGCCACCGGCCGTGATCCTGATGGCCGGCCTGCAAGGCGCCGGCAAGACCACGACCACGGCCAAACTCGGCAAGTGGCTCAAGGAACGCCAGAAGAAGAAGGTGCTGGCGGTCAGTTGCGACGTCTATCGTCCCGCCGCCATCGAACAGTTGAAGACGGTTTCGGCACAGGCCGGCATGGATTTCTTTCCTTCGTCGGTTGGCCAGAAGCCGCTCGACATTGCCCTCGCTGCCCTCGACTACGCTCGCAAGCACTATCACGACGTGCTGTTCGTCGACACCGCCGGACGGCTTGCCATCGATGAAGCCATGATGGCCGAGGTGCGCGAGCTTCACGCTGCCCTGAAGCCCATCGAAACCCTGTTCGTGGTCGACGCGATGCTGGGTCAGGACGCCGTCAACACCGCCAAGGCCTTCGGCGAGGCGCTGCCGCTTACCGGCGTCATCCTGACCAAGCTCGATGGCGACGCCCGGGGCGGTGCCGCGCTTTCGGTGCGCCATGTGACGGGCAAGCCGATCAAGTTCTCCGGCATCGGCGAGAAGCTGACCGGCATCGAAGAGTTCCATCCCGAGCGCATGGCGGCGCGTATCCTGGGCATGGGCGACATCCTCGGCCTGGTGGAAGAGGCTCATCGCAGCGTCGATCAGGAGAAGGCGCAGGATCTGGTCAGGAAGGTCAAGTCCGGCAAGGGCTTCGATCTCAACGACTTCAAGGACCAGATCGGCCAGATGCGCAAGATGGGCGGGCTGTCGTCATTGCTCGACAAGCTGCCAGCCCAGTTCGGCCAGCTCGCCCAGCAGGCGGGCAGCGGCGCGGACGACAAGTCGATCCGGCGCATCGAAGGCATCATCAATTCCATGACGCCCACCGAGCGGACCAAGCCCGAACTCATCAAGGCCAGCCGCAAGCGGCGCATCGCCACCGGTGCCGGAGTTCAGGTGCAGGAGGTCAATCGTCTGCTCAACCAGTTCGAGCAGACGCAGAAGATGATGAAACAGTTCTCCAAGGGTGGGATGGCGAAGATGATGCGCGGCATGAAGGGCATGCTGCCCGGCATGCGCTAGACGCGGTCAGCGGGCGGCCTGGACGTCCCGCGGCACCCAGCCCCACTGCTTCTGCCACGCGGCGCGCACCATGTTCGGATATTCCTGAGCACCGAGGCTGCCGTTGTAGCGGCCAAGCGCCCGGTAGAGGTCGCCCTTCTCGATGTCGAGATAGTGGCGCAGGATCGTGCAGCCGTAACGAAGGTTGGTGCGCAGATGAAACAGGTTTTGATCGCCGTTGCCGATCAGCTTGATCCAGAAGGGCATCACCTGCATGTAGCCGCGGGCGCCGGCCGAAGACACCGCGTACTTGCGAAATGCGCTTTCGACCTGGATCAGCCCGAGGACAAGTTGGGGATCGAGTCCGGAGCGCTGGGCCTCGTAATACACGGTCTTCAGGAATTCGAGCCGGGCCTTGCGGTCCGGAATGCGCTTCTCCATGCGCCGCGACATTTCGGTCAGCCAATCGATCTTCTCACGCATGCTGGGGAACTTCGGTTCCGGAGCGGCCCGGTCGGCGATGGCAGCGTGCAGGGCGGCCTGCACGCTGGCGGCCAAGGGTTCGTATTGTTGCGCGCCTGCCCAAGCCTGGCCGGCTGCGAGCAGCACGGCCAGCAGAAGGCCTAGTCGCATATCCTGCTGCGAGCCAGCGCCGCTATCTCCGCCAGCGGTACCTTGGTTGCCTGCGCATCGCGGCGGCTCTGGAATTCCGCGACGCCTTCCTTGAGGCCGCGCTCGCCGATGACGATGCGGTGGGGTATCCCGATCAGCTCCCAGTCGGCAAGCATCGAGCCCGGCCGTTCGTCGCGGTCGTCGAGGATTACATCCACCCCCGCTACGCGCAGTTCGCGGTAGACCTTTTCCGCCGCGTCGCGCACCGCCTGCGATTTGGCGGCGCCCATGGGCACGATGACCAATTCGAAGGGTGCAATGCCCGCCGGGAAGACGATACCGCGTTCGTCATTGCCCTGCTCGATGGCGGCGCCGACGATGCGGGTGACACCGATGCCGTAGCAGCCCATTTCCATGATGCGTTCCTTGCCCTGCTCGTCGAGGAACTTGCACTGGAGCGCCTCCGCATACGTGGTGCGCAACTGGAAGATATGGCCGACTTCGATGCCGCGGCAGAGTTCGAGGCTGCCCTTACCGTCGGGCGAGGCGTCGCCGGCGACGACATTGCGGATATCGGCGATGGCATCCGGCTCGGGCAAATCGCGGCCCCAGTTGGCGCCGGTCAGATGGTAGCCGGCCTCGTTGGCGCCGCAGACGAAGTTGTCCATGGCGGCCACGGTACGGTCGGCGATGATGCGCACCTTGGCACGATCGACGCCCATCGGGCCGATGTAGCCGGGCCGGCAGCCGAGATGGCGCTCCACTTCCTCGTCGGTGGCGAAGCGGAAGGGATCCATGCCGGGCAGCTTGCTCACTTTCACTTCGTTCAGGTTGTGGTCGCCGCGAATCAGCAGCAGCGTGAATTCATCGTCGTGCATCACCGCGATGGCCTTGACGGTGCGCGTCAGGGCGGTGCCGAGGTAGTCGGCGACATCCTCGCAGCGGATCTTGCCCGGCGTGGCCTTCTTCTCCAGCGCCTCGATGGTCGCACCGCGCGCGGCCGTGGGTGCGAGCGCCTCGGCGAGCTCGACGTTGGCGGCGTAGTCGGAATCCGGGCAGAAGGCGATCGCGTCCTCGCCCGACTCGGCGAGCACGTGGAACTCATGCGAGCCGGTGCCGCCGATCGAGCCGGTGTCGGCGGCGACGGCGCGGAACTGGAGACCCAGGCGGCTGAAGATGCGCGTGTAGGTCGCGTACATGTTGGCGTATTCGCGCTCCAGGTCCTCGAAGCCGGCGTGGAAGGAATAGCCGTCCTTCATCGTGAACTCGCGTCCGCGCATGACGCCGAAGCGAGGCCGGATCTCGTCGCGGAACTTGGTCTGGATCTGGTAGAAGTGTTTCGGCAACTGCCGGTAGCTCCTGATCTCGCGCCGGACGATGTCGGTGATGACCTCCTCGTGCGTGGGGCCGATGACGAAATCACGGCTGTGCCGATCCTTGAAGCGCAGCAGTTCGGGGCCGTACTTCTCCCAGCGGCCCGATTCCTGCCAGAGCTCGGCGGGCTGTACGGCCGGCATGAAGAGTTCGACGGCACCGGCGCGGTCCATTTCCTCGCGCACGATACGCTCCACCTTTCGTACCACCCGCAAACCCATCGGCATCCAGGTGTAGATGCCGGCGGCGAGGCGCTTGATCATGCCGGCGCGCAGCATGAGTTTCTGGCTGACGACCTCCGCGTCGGCAGGAGCTTCCTTGAGCGTGGCGATGAAAAATTGACTGGCGCGCATGGTTTAGTGTGGGCGGGGAAAGCGCCCATTTTACAGTTGCCGGCGTCCTTTCCATGCCGTCCCATCTATGAAAGAATTGCAATTAGTCAAACATTTGAAGGTTGCATCATGCTCGACCGGGAAGGTTATCGCCCGAACGTCGGCATTGTTCTGGTCAATCAGCACAACGAAGTCTTCTGGGGCAAGCGCATCCGCGAGCATTCCTGGCAGTTCCCGCAAGGGGGCATCAAGAAGGGCGAAACGCCCGAACAGGCCATGTTCCGCGAGTTGCAGGAAGAGATCGGGTTGCAGCCGGAACATGTCCGTATCCTCGGCCGCACGCGCGACTGGCTGCGCTACGAAGTGCCCAAGCAATGGGTCCGCCGCGAATGGCGCGGCACCTACAAGGGCCAGAAGCAGATCTGGTTCCTGCTGCGATTGATCGGTCGTGACTCGGATGTCAGCCTGCGGGCGACCGAACACCCCGAGTTCGACGCCTGGCGCTGGAGCGATTACTGGGTACCGCTGGAGTCGGTCATCGAGTTCAAGCGAACCGTGTACGAGCAGGCCCTGAACGAGCTTTCGCGCTTCCTGGTCAGTCGTCCGGGCGAGCAGAAATCGCGTCAGCATGTCGAGGAATAGCTGCGTGCGTTACTGCCTTTGGTTGCTGTGTCTATGTCCCGTCTTTGCGTGCGCCGAGATCGGCGAGGCAGTGGGTTTTCATAAGCGCGCCGGCAGCGACTACAACGAGTCCGAGCAGGTCGAGGAGTCGGCGACTCTGCCCGCGTACCCGAAGGACGCCGACTTGATCGAGTTCTACGTCAGCCCGATCGCGACCAACCATTTCTTCGTCGATGGGGCTTCGCTCTCGGTGGGCAAGGACGGCGTCGTACGCTATACGTTGGTGGTGAAGACTGCCGGCGGAGCGACGAACGTCAGCTATGAGGGGATTCGCTGCGGAGCCAACGAATACAGGCTCTATGCGACCGGACGCGCAGATGGCACCTGGGCCAAGGCTCAACGTAGCGACTGGCGACCTATCGAGAACAAGACGGTTAACCGCCACCATGCCGCCCTCAACCGCGATTTCCTGTGCCCTGTCGGCACACCCATCAACACCGCCGAGGAAGGCCGCAATGCCTTGCGGCGCGGCAAGCATCCGCTGGTGCCGTGATGGTCGATGCACTGATAGTCGAGTTCGACAAGGCCTTGCGAACCGTGTTTGCGCCCGCGCCAACGACCCGGCCGATGCCGGGCGATGACCAGCCGGACGCTGTCCTCAATGATTCCGAGCGTCGCCATTCGGCAGCGCTCATGCGGATCAATCACGTTGGCGAGGTTTGCGCCCAGGCGCTATATCAAGGGCAAGCCGTCGGCAGCCGCAATCCGGCCGTCCGGCAAGCTTTGGCGCAAGCGGCGAGCGAGGAAACCGAGCACCTCAACTGGACGGAACGACGGATCGCCGAACTGGGCGGCCGCAAGAGTTTCCTGAATCCGCTTTGGTATGCGGGTTCGCTGACAATTGGTGTGGCAGCCGGTGGCTTGGGCGAGGAGTGGAGCCTGGGTTTTCTTGCCGAAACCGAAAGGCAGGTCGAGGCACATCTCGACAGGCATCTGGTTGGCTTGCCGGCGGCCGATCTGCGCTCTCAGGCGGTCCTGACCCAGATGCGATCCGACGAAATCCGCCACGCCGAGACCGCCGTCAAGCTTGGCGCGCGGGAACTGCCGCGCCCGGTGAAACTGGCCATGTCGATCATGTCGAAGGTCATGACTTCGACCGCGTACTGGATCTAAGTCTCAACAATCTCCCATCTGTGGCTCATCTCGGCCGTCTTGCCGAGCATGATGGAGGCCGAGCAGTATTTCTCCGCGGACAGCTTGATTGCCCGCTCGACCGAATCGGGCTTGAGACTGTGACCGCGCACCGTGAAGTGGAAATGTATTCGGGTGAAGACCTTCGGGTCGGACTCGGCGCGTTCGGCCGTCAGTCTCAGCTCGCAGCCGGATACGTCCTGGCGGCCACGCTTGAGGATCAGGACGACATCGAAGGCGGTGCAACCGCCGGCACCAGCCAGCATGAGCTCCATTGGCCGTGGCGCCAGATTGCGACCGCCGGCGTCCGGGGCGCCATCCATCGCGACAAGATGCCCGCTGCCGGTTTCGGCGATGAAGCTCATGCCATCGTGCCAGCGTACTGTGCACTCCATCGATTGCTCCTTCTCTAATCATCGACATTCTAATCGTCGTCCGATTCCGCGGAAATCGACTGTTGCGGCAAGGCAACAATAGTACTTTTGATCGTAACCGTACGAAATACGATTGCCAAATATTGTAAATAACAACAATATCTTATTGGCTGATGCTCATCGGATCTCTAGTTGGTGCCATGCAAAATTTCTTGCATCGCACAACGGTTTCTGGGATACTTCTCTCAACGAAACGCGGTTGCTGACAAGAAATGGTTTTGAGCGATTGCGTTTCCTCCGGTGTCTCCTCCACCCTCCTCCTTTGGTGTGGATTAAGCGCAGCCCCTCGCGGGGTTGCGCTTTTTTTCGTCTGTAATCCGGGTTTGACAAGCGGGCAACGCGTCCAATAGAATACGCGGCTTTTCCGTAGAGCTGCCGGCTCGCGTCAGCCGGCCAACGAAGCAAGGAAATCCCAGTCATGAAAACCTTTTCTGCCAAGCCGCATGAAGTCAAGCGCGACTGGTTCGTCGTCGATGCGACAGACAAAGTGCTCGGCCGCATGGCTGCCGAGATTGCCCGCCGTCTGCGCGGCAAGCATAAGACGGAGTACACGCCGCACGTGGACACCGGCGACTTCATCGTCGTGGTCAACGTCGAGAAGTTGCGCGTGACCGGCAGCAAGACCGAGGACAAGAAGTACTATCGCCACTCCGGTTATCCTGGCGGCATCTACGAGACCAACTTCAAGAAGATGCAACAGCGTTTCCCCGGGCGCATCCTGGAAAAGGCCGTCAAGGGCATGCTGCCCAAGGGCCCCCTCGGCTACGCGATGCTGAAGAAGATGAAGTGCTACGCCGGCGCGGCCCATCCGCATGCCGCGCAGCAACCCAAGGCCCTGGAAGTCTAAGGCCACGTAAATCAGACAGGAATAGAGATGGCAGCCAACTACTACTATGGCACGGGTCGCCGCAAGACGGCGGTGGCGCGGGTGTTCATGAAGAGCGGCAGCGGCAAGTTCGTCGTCAACGACAAGCCGGTCGATGAGTTCTTTTCTCGTGAGACGGGCCGCATGGTGGTTCGCCAGCCGCTCGAACTTACTCAGCACACCGGCACTTTCGACATCATGGTCAACGTCACCGGCGGTGGCGAGTCCGGCCAGGCCGGCGCTGTGCGCCATGGCATCACTCGCGCGCTGATCGAATACAATAGCGAACTCAAGCCCGTGCTGTCGAAGGCCGGTTTCGTCACCCGCGATGCCCGCGAGGTGGAACGCAAGAAAGTCGGTTTCCACAAGGCGCGTCGGCGCAAGCAGTTCTCGAAGCGCTAATCCGCTTCGAAGAACCCACAGAGAGCCGCCCGCAGGAAACTTCGGGCGGCTTTTTTGTCTTAGGCTCAATTTGTGTCCGCATCAGGATCGGCTTTGGAGCGCGCAGGATGATCAAGGTTGGCATAGTTGGCGGTACCGGCTACACCGGCGTCGAGTTGTTGCGGTTGCTGGCACAGCATCCCGAAGTCGAGTTGACTGCCATTACCTCCCGCGGTGAGGCAGGAACGCCGGTAGCCGATTACTTTCCCAGCCTGCGTGGCCGGATCGATCTCAAGTTCAGCGATCCGAAGGATGCCGCGCTGGATCGTTGCGATCTCGTCTTCTTTGCCACCCCCAATGGCATCGCCATGCAGCAGGCGCGTGCACTGCTCGACGCCGGGGTTCGTCTGATCGATCTCGCCGCCGACTTCCGCATCAAGGACGTCGCCGAGTGGGAGAAATGGTACGGCATGAGCCACGCGGCGCCGGATCTCATTGCCGAGGCTGTCTACGGCCTGCCGGAAGTCAACCGCGAACAAATCCGCAAGGCCCGGCTGGTTGCTAATCCGGGCTGCTATCCGACGGCCGCGCAACTCGGGTTGCTGCCGCTGATCGAGGCGGGATGCGTCGAACTCGACCACTTGATTGCCGACTGCAAGTCGGGCGTCTCCGGTGCCGGCCGCAAGGCGGAAACCCATATCCTGTTCGCCGAGGTGTCCGACAGCTTCAAGGCCTACGGCGTGCAAGGGCATCGGCATTTGCCCGAAATCAGGCAGGGCCTGGCGCGCGCGGCGGGGCGCGAAGTCGGGCTAACCTTCGTGCCGCATCTGACGCCGATGATCCGCGGCATCCACGCCACGCTCTACGCGCGCGTTACCCGGCAGGAGGACTTCCAGGCGCTGTTCGAGAAGCGCTATGCCGACGAGCCATTCGTCGATGTGTTGCCCCCAATGTCGCATCCCGACACGCGTTCGGTGCGGGCATCGAACATCTGCCGCATCGCGGTACACCAGCCCAGGAATGCGGACATGCTGGTCGTGCTGTCGGTGATCGACAACCTGACCAAGGGCGCCGCCGGGCAGGCGGTGCAGAACATGAACCTGATGTTCGGTTTCGACGAATGTCTGGCCCTTTCGCAGCTTCCGGTCTTGCCTTGAAGCTGCGTCGTCTGCGCAGCCGTTTCGGCATTACCGCGCAGCAGGTGGCGGTGCGGACCCACGTCCCCTGGCATTGGCGGGCAATGGCGTTGGGCGCGATTCTGGCCCTGGTGCTGGTACTCGCCGGATGGGTCTACGACACCGGACGCCGGTTCGGCGGTTTCGACCGCAGCGCCAGCGAAGAAGAAATCGGGATGCTGCGCCAGAAGGTTACCGAACTGGAGGACGAGACTGCGCGGCTGCGCTCGATCGCCAATGCGGGCGAGAGCAACCTCCAGATCGAGAAGACGACTCGGGATCAGTTGAGCCGTCAGGTCAAGGCCCTGGAAGAAGAGAACGCCAAGCTCAAGGAGAGCCTTGCGGTGTTCGAGAACCTCGCCAAGGGCGGCAGCCAGGGCGAGTCGATCAGCGTCAGCCGGCTGCGCGTGGAACCCGACGGCGTACGCGGCCACTATCGTTATCGGCTGCTGGTATCCAGGCAGGGCGAGCAGGCCGGACAGGAATTCCGTGGCAACCTGCAGATCTACCTTACGGTTCTACAGGCCGACGGTGAGAGTGCTATGATCATTCTGCCGCGACCGGACGATCCCGACGCCGCCAAGTTTGCAGTTGCTTTCCGCAGCTTCCGCACCCTGGAAGGGCATTTCCAGATCCCGTCGGAAGCCAGGATCAAGCGAGTCGAAGTGCGGCTCGTCCAGGGCAACGCCGTCAAGGCGTCCCAGAGCGTTACCCTTTAGGAGGTCCTCGCATGATGTTCAAGAAAGCCAGCAAGCCTCAGAACCGCATCGATACCTTGATTGGCGCCGGAACCACGATCACGGGCGACATCAACTTCTCCGGCGGTTTGCGCGTCGATGGCGAAATCAAGGGCAACGTCCGCGCTGCCGGCGATGGGCCGACGACCCTGGTGATCAGCGAGCACGCCAGGGTCGAAGGAGAGATCGCCGTCTCTCATGTCGTGGTCAACGGTACCGTCAATGGGCCGGTGCTTTCGAGCGAGTTTCTCGAACTGCAAGACAAGGCGCGGGTGAATGGCGATGTCCAGTACAGCACCATCGAAATCCATCTTGGCGCCGTGGTCCAGGGCAGCCTGGTGCATACCGGAACGACGGCGAAATCCGTCGAACTCAAGCTTGCCACCAGCAATTGATTTCGCCGCGGTAGGCGCCGATAATTGACGGGTCGCAACCCCCCCCAACAGATATAGGAGAAAACCCAATGAGTGCTAACGACTTGCCGGCGCCGCTGCTGTTCACGGACAACGCCGCCAACAAGGTGCGGGAGCTGATCCAGGAAGAAGGCAATCCGGAACTGAAGCTGCGCGTGTTCGTCACCGGCGGCGGCTGTTCCGGCTTCCAGTACGGCTTCACCTTCGACGAAGTCGCCAACGAAGACGATGCCGTAATGGAAAAGAACGGCGTCACCCTGCTGATCGATCCGATGAGCTACCAATACCTGGTCGGCGCCGAGATCGATTACAGCGAAGGCCTCGAAGGCTCGCAGTTCGTGATCAAGAACCCGAACGCCACCAGCACCTGCGGCTGCGGCTCTTCGTTCTCGGTCTGAACCGGCGCTTGTCCGCTTCAGGGGCGCTTCGGCGCCCTTGTCGTTTGTGGCCTTTCAGATATAATCCGCCGCTCTTTCGGGCCGATAGCTCAGCTGGGAGAGCGCCGCGTTCGCAATGCGGAGGTCGGGGGTTCGATCCCCCCTCGGTCCACCATCCGATTCAAGGGCTTGCCGATGGCAGGCCCTTGTCGTTTCTTGGCACAGTGTAGATTCCTGCATATACCCCGCGGGGCATATATTGCAATTATCACCTATAGGGTATATTGTAAGAATATGCCTTATAGGGGGTATGCATGGAAACCATCGTCAGAACGCCGCAGCAACTGTCGCAAGCCCTGCGTGCCCACCGCGCACAGAAGCGCTTGACCCAGAGTCTGGCCGGCAAGAACGTCGGGCTGCTGCCAAAAACCATTTCAGCCCTTGAGCAAAAGCCTGGGAGAAGCAGCATCGACAGCCTGTTCCGGCTGTTGTCCGCGCTCGGGCTCGAACTGGTCATCCGGGAAAGGCCGGCGGCCGGACCTGGCGGTGGCGGGCCGGAGTGGTGATCATGGGCCGGCGCTCCAGAACACACACACTTGGCGCCTGGATGAATGGCGAGTATGTCGGCCGCTGGACTGTCAATTCGCGCGGCGACCACGAGTTCGAATACGACTCGACGTGGGCAGCATCCGATCATGGGCGCTCGATTTCCCTGTCGATGCCGTTGATCCAGGCGGATCGTCGCTTCAAGGGACCGATCGTCAAGAACTACTTCGACAACCTGCTCCCGGACAACGAGCAGATCCGGGCCAGAATTCAACAGCGATTTGCAACCCCATCGCTTTCGCCTTTCGATCTGTTGGCCGAAGTCGGGCGTGATTGCGTCGGCGCGCTGCAGTTACTGCCCGATGGCCAAGTTCCCGGGAACGTCAAGCAGATCGAGGCCGAGCCGGTGAGTGAAAGCAAGATCGAGCAGATCCTTGTAAGTGCCCCCGTCTTTGGTCAGCACCAGGAGGAGGATGACTTTCGAATCTCGATCGCCGGCGCCCAGGAAAAGACCGCGCTCCTATTCCACGATGGAAGGTGGATGAGGCCGCATGGAGCCACACCGACAACACATATCCTGAAGCTGCCCATCGGCCGCCACAGTGATTATGGAATCGATCTTGCCCTGTCCGTTGAGAATGAATGGCTTTGCGCCCAGATACTCGACGCCTACGGCGTCAAGACGAGCAGATGCTGGCCGGCAGTTTTCGGCAGGCAGCCCGTGCTGGTGGTAGAGCGTTTCGATCGACGCCTGTCAGCGGACGGCAAATGGTTCGTGCGCCTTCCGCAGGAGGATATGTGCCAAGCGACAGGCGTCTCTCCCGCCATGAAGTACGAGAAGGACGGCGGCCCCGGAATCAAGCCGATCATGGATTTGCTGCTCGGCTCGACCGATCCCGAACTTGACCGCCTTGACTTCTTTAGGACGCAAGTCATCTTCTGGCTGCTTTGCGCCATCGACGGTCACGCAAAAAACCTCAGTATCTTCCTCGAGGCCAAGGGTGGATACCGATTGACGCCGCGCTACGATATCCTTTCCGCCTATCCCGTCTTTGGACAAGGCCCAGGCAGTTTGCAGGAGAAGAAGGTCAAGATGGCGATGGCGCTCGTTGGCAAGAATAGGCACTACAAATGGAGCGAGTTGCAGAGGTGTCATCTCGACTCCACTGCCAAGGCCTGTGGCATAGAAGCGGCCGGCAAGGCGATCATCGAGGAGGTGATCGCAATGACGCCAGCCGTGATCGGCAAGCTTGGTTCCGGCCTTCCCCGAGGATTTCCAGAACGCGTTGCGAAGCCGACTTTCGAAGGGATCGAGAAAACGGCAGAGCGGCTCGAAGCCGCGTCACCATTCCTAAAGCGCCGTATAGCGCCGGGCGACTGAGCTTCCGGGGTCGGGAAGTCGGACCGCGCAAGCAAAGAAAAACGGCCGCCCGAAGGCGGCCGTTTCAATTCTAAGTTCGGAGAACCGAATTAGAAGGAGTGACGCAGGCCAACCGACAGACCGCGCGGATCGGCACCGACAGCAACACCGGCACCATAGGCCGTCGTGTTGGGGGCGCTGACGCCGTACAGGAAGTCGTAGGAGCCGTTCTGACCGTTGCTGATCTGCGACCAGACAGCCTTGACCAGGGTGCGCTTGGACAGGTTGTACTCGTAGCCGATCATGAAGTGCTTGGCCGAGTCGTCGTAGCCGTTGATGGCGCTCGTGAGTGTGCCGACGGTGCCGCCCCAGCTTACCTTGCCGGCCTTGCCATACTGGCCGATCAGCTTGCCGTTGCCGAGCTTGACCGTGACAGGGACGTACCAGACGGCTTGCTTGCCGCTGCCCAAGTCAGAGGCCAGGGTCGCCTTCATCTGGTCCCACATGATGCCGACCGTGGCCATGCCGAAGTCGTACTTGAAGCCGATACGGGTGTCGGTCGCGTCGATCAGCGGAGCAGCGCCGCCGGCGAACGAAGTAATCGCGTTGTTGCCATAAGTGAAGGAGGAGCCGCTGCTGCTCGCGTTCGCGTCCTTGGCCTTGGTCCAAGTGATGGCGGCCAGGATCGGGCCATTGCCATACACGCCACCGAGAGTCCAGGCCGACGTATTGAGCTGCGGAGCGACGGCGGCCACGGCGTTAGAGCGCAAGGTTGTTAATCCAGCGCCGCAAGGGCCGGCGGGATTCGTGACTACACCGGCTGCGCTCATACAAACAGACGAAGTGGCGGCGACAGCAGCGGACGCGGTTGCATCGGTGCCACGGCCTTCGTTCGGCAGGTAGCCGATCACGCCATAGAAGCCGCTGAAGGTCGGGGAGATGTATGCAACGGCGTTGGCGATGCGCTGATCGAACACGCCGGCGCCGGAACCGCCGCCCAGCTTGCCCAGCAGCGCGGTGTTGGCGCCGATGCCGGTGGAGCCGGCGTTCGGGTCCATGACGCTGCCCAGCAGACGGGTCGGGCCGGTCACGTTGCCGAAGGCCAGGGTGCCGAAGCCGCCGGCGATGGCGACCATGGTGTCGCGGCCCGCCCAGCCGTAGGTCTGGCCGGTGGTGCTGTTGAAGCTGCCGGTCGGGTTTTCGCCGATGCCGGTTTCGAACTGGAACACGGCGGTCAGGCCGTTGCCCAGGCTTTCGGCGCCCTTGAAGCCGATGTAGGAACTATTGAACGTCGTGCGGTTCCTGCTGGGCAGATTGGCGTTGGTGGCCGTGGCGCCGGTAGCGGATACGACATCGAACGTTGCGTCGCCGACACCGTAGATGGTGACGTTGGACTGCGCGAAGGCGGCGCCGGAAACGAGGCCGGCGACGGCTACAGCGATCAGTTTCTTCTGCATAAGAATCTCCTTTTTGATTGAGATTGCGGAGCCCAATGGTTCATGGTGGCTATCCACTGGTCCCGCGACAACTTCCCTGAGAGAAGCTAAGCGGATTGTCCTTGCCGCACCTATGCGGGGCAAGGTAAACCCCGGCTTGGTGCGGCCGAAAGGCTGGCTTTGTGGGGTTTTCGCTACAGCGGGTCGGGGGCGAGAAGAAAAGGCATTTTCACCGCAAAGGACGCAAAGGACGCAAAGGGAAGCAAGGCCTTGATTTCATAAGATTGTTGTTGTAATAGACGATCTGTGCCGCGACTCAATATCGCCTTCCTTGGCGTCCTTTGCGGTGAATGAATTAGGCCTTCCCAAACAACCGCCCAAGTTCTGCACCCGGATCCTCGGCGCGCATGAAGGCTTCGCCGACCAGGAACGCGCCTACGCCCTTGTTTCGCATGAGATTGACGTCATCGAGGCCGAGAATTCCCGACTCGGTTACCACGATGCGGCCGGGCGGGATGCGGCTGAGTTGCCCGAGGGTGGTCTCCAGATCGACCTCGAAAGTGCGCAGGTTGCGGTTGTTGATGCCGACCAGCGGCGTGGTCAGCCGAAGCGCGGCATCGATTTCGGCGCCGTTGTGGGCCTCGACGAGGACGGCCATGCCTAACCCGCCGGCAACGGCCTCCATTTCCTGCATCTGCGTTACCGACAGCGCGGCGACGATCAGCAGGATGGCGTCGGCGCCCATGGCCCGTGCCTCGTAGATCTGGTAGGGCTCGATCATGAAGTCCTTGCGCAGGACGGGCAGGGCGCAGGCGGCGCGCGCGGCCTGGAGGAATTCGGGCGCGCCCTGGAAGAACTGCCGGTCGGTGAGTACCGACAGGCAGGCGGCTCCGTGCCTTTCGTAGCTGACGGCGATCTCGCCCGGACGAAAATCTTCGCGCAGGACGCCCTTGGAGGGGCTCGCCTTCTTGATCTCGGCGATCACAGCCGGTTTGCCGGCAGCCATCTTCGAGCGGATGGCGCCGACGAAATCGCGCGCCGGTGCGACGCCCGAAAATGCCTGGGCCTCGGCGCGCAATGCCGCCAGCGGCTTTGCGGTCTTGGCGGCCGCCACTTCCTCGCGCTTGACGGCGAGGATCTTCTTCAGGATGTCTGACATAGATCTATTTCACCGCAGAGAACGCAGAGGACGCAGAGGTAAACCGGAAAAACAGAGACATTACTCCGCGACGCCATTGGCGAGGCGTTTTATCCCATCGCGCATTCGAGGGACATTGAAGTTCAGCAAGAGGCCGAGAGAATAGCCACCAAGTTTCAGATACGTCAGCAACTGGGCCGAGTGAATCGGTAGCAACGCCTCCACCGCCTTCAATTCGAGGACGACCGATTGTTCCACCACCAGATCGAGCCTCAGCCCAGCTTCGACCTGAATGCCGCCGCATCGTACCGGCAGTACAAGCTGTCTTTCAATTGCCAGTCCCCTCTGCCGCAACTCGTGGGCCAAGCAGGCTTCGTACACCGACTCGATCAACCCCGGGCCGAGTGCGGAATGAACGACAACGGCGGCGTCGACGACTTGGCCGGAGATGTTGTTGACTCCCACAGGTTTTCTCTGCGCCCTCTGCGTTCTCTGCGGTGAATCGCCTTATCCGAACTTGCGCGTGAAGGAAACGAACTCATCGACCTTCTTGCGCGCGGCGCCGCTGGCGATGGTTTCGCGCGCCTTGACGATGCCTTCGCCGATGGAGGCGGCGAGGTTGGCCGTGTAGAGCGCGCTGCCGGCATTGAGGGCGACGATTTCACGTGCGGCGCCGGGCTTGTTCTCCAGCGCACCGAGGAGCATGGCTTTCGATTCCTGGGCGTCGGCGACCTTGAGACTGCGGTTCGATACCATCGACAACCCGAAGTCCTCGGGGTGAATCTCGTATTCGCGGATCTCGCCGTCCCTGAGTTCGCCGACCATGGTGGCGGCGCCGAGCGAGATCTCGTCCATGCCGTCCTTGCCCCAGACGACCAGTACGTGCTGCGCGCCGAGGCGCTGCATGACGCGCACCTGGATGCCGACGAGATCGGGATGGAAGACGCCCATCAGGGTATTCGGCGCACTGGCCGGATTGGTCAGCGGCCCGAGAATGTTGAAAATGGTGCGCACGCCCATTTCCTTGCGCACCGGCACCACGTTCTTCATCGCCGGGTGGTGGTTGGGCGCAAACATGAAGCCCATGCCCACGGCCTGGATGCATTCGGCCACCTGCGGCGCCTGGAGGTCGATCTTCGCGCCCAGCGCTTCCAGCACGTCGGCGGAACCGGATTTCGACGACACGCTGCGATTGCCGTGTTTGGCTACGGTGGCGCCCGCAGCGGCGGCAACGAAGGCCGAGGCGGTGGAGATGTTGAAGGAGTGCGCGGCATCGCCGCCGGTGCCGACGACGTCGACGAAATTTTGGTTGTTTGGCACGTCGACCCTGGTGCACAGCTCGCGCATCACCATGGCCGCGGCGGCGATTTCGCCTATGGTTTCCTTCTTGGTGCGCAGGCCGGTGAGAAGGGCGGCGGTCATGATCGGCGACATCTCGCCCTTCATGATCATGCGCATCAGGTGCAGCATCTCGTCGTGGAAGATCTCGCGGTGCTCGATGGTCCGTTGCAGGGCTTCCTGGGGGGTAATCATGGCGGGGTCTCCAATCAGGCGGCCGAGAACCAGTTCTGGATCTTCAGGCCGGAAAAGTGTTTGAAGTCGGCAACGTTGCGTGTCACCAGTGTCAGTTTGCTGGTGTGGGCGATGGCAGCGATCTGGCCGTCGACGAATGGAGGCGTCAAGCACTTGGCCGTGAGGCGCGCCCGCTCGGCGGCATGCCACTCTGCGGCTTCTGCGGAGTAGGGCAGGATGGGGAGTTCCGCCCGATGCAACGATTGCAGATAGGCACCGATGGCGTCGCGCTTGCGCGAGGGCGCGATCAGGGCAAGGCCGTGATGCAATTCGTGCCAGGTAATCGCCGAAGTCGCGATTCTGTCACCCGCTTTTCGTATGCGCGCCATGACGCCAAAATCGGGGGTTGCCCGGGTGGCTTCGGAAAGGATGTTGGTGTCCAGCAGGTAGAGAAGGGACGAAGTTACGGCTGCCAAGGCGTTCTTCCCCGCGACGAATCCCGCGGCGCCAGCCAGTCGACATCGTCTAACGCCGCTGCGTGCGTGGCGCGAAACCCGTCGATGGCATCGGCGACCGACTGCCGTCGGCTGGCCATGCGCGAATAGTCATTGGCGGAGACGACCACCGCCACGGGCCGGCCACGCCGCGCCAGGGTGACCGGACGACCCGCTTCCGCCTCGCGCACGACATTGGAGAGATCGTTGCGGGCCTCGGCGATCGAATAGGTCTTGTCCATGATCTCTCTCCAAGATGGCTATCTTGATAGCCATATTATCCAGCGCCCAGGTCAAGTCCGCAAGAAGTTCCTCAGCAGGTCGTGGCCGCGCTCGGTCATGATGGATTCGGGGTGGAACTGCACACCTTCGATCGCCATCGTCTTGTGGCGTACGCCCATGATCTCGTTGTCGTCCGTCCAGGCGGTGACCTCGAGGCAGTCCGGAAGACTCTCGCGGCGGATGGCGAGCGAATGGTAGCGCGTTGCCGTCAGCGGATTGGGCAAGCCGGCGAACACGCCCATATTGGCGTGATGGATGGCCGAGAGCTTGCCGTGCATCATGGTCTGGGCGTGGATGATCTCGCCGCCGAAGGCGTAACCAATGCTCTGGTGACCAAGACAGACACCGAGGATGGGGAGCTTGCCGGCGAACTCCTGAATGGCTGCCACCGAGATACCGGCTTCCTTTGGCGAGCAGGGGCCGGGGGAGATGACCAGCCGGTCCGGCTTCATGGCGGCGATTTCCTTCAGCGTGATGGCGTCGTTGCGATAAACGCGCACGTCCTCGCCGAGTTCGCCGAAATACTGCACGAGGTTGTAGGTGAAGGAGTCGTAGTTGTCGATCATTAGCAGCATGGTCTTCTTCCCGGTCGATAGGCGTGGGCGTCAGCCCTCGCTTCGTTCGAATTTGATCTGGCCGTACAGATCGGGATGGCGCAGGGCGATCCACCGCTGGGCTTCGTTCTCGGCCCGATCCCAGGTGGCGGCGCGCAGGGGCACGTGGGTCATTTCGCCATTCTCCCCCGGCCATTCCAGCAGGTAGGCGGCGATGCCGGCGCGCGACTGGCGCACGATGCGGCGACTGATTTCCGCGGGGCATTTCTGAAGCTGCCCGAGGCCCTCGCTGTCGAGGGTGAGGCGGTAGATGGAGCCCTTGCCGCGGTGCTGGACGCGGTAGCTGCGGCCGGCCTCGGTGGTTTCCGTGACCTGCCAGTCGGTGCAACCTTCGATGCGGCACCAGTCCTGGTCGAGAAAGTCGACGCGCACGAGGAAGACTTCGTCCGATTCGACCGCTTCGTGCCAGGGCATGCCATTGCGCGTCGGCGGCGGGAAGGGCAGCGGACGCTTGCCGTGGCGAATGCGGCTGAGCAGCGCCGACTTGAGGATGTCATTGACACTGATCTGCGGGAAATCCGAGCGCGGTGGTGCCGGAAAGGCTTCGCCGCCCATGTAGCCGACTTCCCACAGCGTGTGCAGCCAGTCGGCGGCATCGAGAACCAATTGCGTGGTGTCGGCGGAGTCGGCGCTGCAGGCGCTCTCCGCCAGCAGCCGGCCTTCGGATTCCCGCGCCCGTCTGCATTCGAGGTAGAGGCGCATGACCCAATCCATATGCTCGATCGGCAGGGTTTCGAGGCGCTCGGCCAGAGCCGCCACTTCTTCCTCGTCGAGGGGTGCCGGCGCCTTGTCGGTGTCCGTATTGGCCATGGACCGATCCTTATTCGAAGCGCGTGTCGAGGCCGCTCTCGGCCATTTCCGCGGCGCGCAGCAGTGCCCGCGCCTTGTTCTGCGTCTCGATCCATTCCGAATCAGGGTCGGAATCGGCGACGATGCCGGCGCCGGCCTGGACGTAGATGCGGCCGTGCTTGAGCACGGCGGTGCGGATGGCGATCGCGAGATCCATGTCGCCGTTGAAGCCGAGGTAGCCGACGGCGCCGGCATAGACGCCGCGCTTGGTCGGCTCGAGTTCGTCGATGATCTCCATGGCGCGCACCTTGGCGGCGCCGGAGACCGTGCCGGCGGGGAAGGTGGCCTTGAGCACCGAGACCGGCCCTTCGTCGTCCTTGAGCCTGCCCTCGACGTTGGAAACGATGTGCATCACATGCGAATAGCGCTCGATCACGAATTGCTCGGTGACCTTCACGCTACCGACCTTGGCGATGCGGCCGGCGTCGTTGCGGCCGAGGTCGAGCAGTTGCAGGTGTTCGGCACGCTCCTTCTGGTCGGCCAGCAGGTCGGCGGCGAGCGCCGCGTCTTCTTCCGGCGTGGCACCGCGCTTGCGGGTACCGGCGATGGGCCGCACGGTGACGATGCCGTCTTCGAGGCGGACCAGGATCTCCGGCGAGGCGCCGACGACGTGGAAGTCCTCGAAGTCGAAATAGAACATGTAGGGCGACGGATTCAGCGTGCGCAGCGCCCGGTAGAGCGACAGCGGGCTGGCGTGGAAAGGCTTGCTCATGCGCTGCGAGAGCACCACCTGCATGATGTCGCCGTCGGTGATGTATTGCTTGGCGCGGCGCACGGCGTCCTTGAACGCCTGTTCGCCGAATTCGGATTCAGCCGGTGCGCTTTCCACCGCCGTGTCCTCCGGAATGGCCAGGGGCGCGCGCAACTTTGTCAGCAGTTCCTTCAGCCGCGCCTGGGCCTGTTTCCAGGCGCCGGGGAAACCGGGTTCAGCGTAGACCACCAGGGTTAGCTTGCCGGAGAGATTGTCGACGATGGCGATCTCTTCCGAGAGCATGAGCAGGATGTCGGGCGTGCCCAGCGGGTCGGGTTTCTTCGTCGCCGCCAGCTTCGGCTCGATGGCGCGCACCGTGTCGTAGCCGAAATAGCCGACCAGGCCGCCACAGAAACGCGGCAGGCCTTTGAGGTCCGGCACCTTGAAGCGGGCCATGAACTCCGAGATAAAGGACATCGGGTTCGTGTGGTCGCGGCGCTCGGCGACGCGATTGCCCGTCAGCAGCAGGATGCTCGAATCGTAGACGGCGATGCGCGTGCCGGAACTGATGCCGATGAACGAGTAGCGGCCGAAGCGCTCGCCGCCCTGGACGGATTCGAGCAGGTAGGAGTAGGGGCTCGCCGCCAGCTTGAGGTAGATCGACAGCGGGGTGTCGAGATCGGCGAAGGTTTCGAGGGTGACGGGAATCCGGTTGTAGCCCTCGGCGGCCAACCGGTTGAATTCAGCTTCAGTCATGACTGCTCCATGGAAAACGTGGCGACGACGGCGCGCCTGTCCGCGCGCGATGAACGAGAACTAGACCCGGTGCCAGGGGCGCCAGGGCCAAGCCTCCGCCTGCGGGTCGCGGCAGGCGTTCGTCGTTTGCGGTTTCCGATGAAGCATGATTATGCGGGTTTGATGAGGGTTGTCGCTTCGAACAGCGTGGCAACTATAGCATCGCAGTCGAGTTTGCGCACGTCCCGGCCCTCGTTGTAGCCGTAGGGGACGATGAACACGGGACAGCCGGCCGCGCGCGCCGCCCTGGCGTCGTTGACCGAATCGCCGATCATCAGCATGTCTTTCGGCTTCAGGTCGAAATGGCCGCAGACCCAGATGATGGGCATGGGATCGGGCTTGGCGCGTGGCAGGGTGTCGCCGCTGACGACCACCTTGAAGTATCGGGTGAGGCCTGTCCTGTCGAGCAGCGGTGCCGTGAAGGCTTCGGCCTTGTTGGTGATGCAGGCGAGCGGCAGGTTCAGGGCCGCGAGCGCGTCGAGCCCTTCCCTGACGCCAGGATAGAGGGCCGCGCGGCGGCCGTTCGATTCGGCATAGTGGCGGCGGAAGCTCGCCAGCGCCTCGGCCGGCGGCGGCGCCGGATCGTCGGCAGCTTCCAGCTTGCCGGCGAGCAGGCGCTTGACCAGGTTGGGAATGCCGCGGCCGACGTAGGCACGGATTTCAGTGATCGATACTTCCGGCCGGGCCAACTCCGTCAGCATGCCGTTGGCGGCCTCCAGTAAATCCGGCGCCGTGTCGAGCAGCGTGCCGTCGAGGTCGAGGAGTACGGCTTTGACGGGGAAATTCATTTGTTCACCGCAGAGAACGCAGAGGACGCAGAGAAGAGCCGAGGATCTATATTGGTTTGTCTCTGCGTCCCCTGCGCTCTCTGCGGTGAAAAAGTTCTTAGGTCTTCGCCAGTTCCGCGCGCATCGACGCGATGACCGAGTCGTAGCGGTGCGGGTCGCTGTCCTTGCCGGCGCTGAAGATGGCGGAGCCGGCGACGAAGGTGTCCACGCCCGCCTTGGCGACTTCCGCGATATTGGCCGGGCCGACGCCGCCGTCGATTTCCAGGCTGACCTTGAGGCCGCGCTCATCGATCATCCTGCGTACGCGCCGAGCCTTGTCGAGCACGTAGGGGATGAACTTCTGGCCGCCGAAGCCGGGGTTGACCGACATCAGCAGCACCATGTCGAGCTTGTCGAGCGTGTATTCGAGCACGTCGAGCGGCGTCGCCGGGTTGAACACGAGGCCGGCCTTGCAGCCGTTCTCCTTGATCAGGCCAATGGTGCGGTCGATGTGCTCGGAGGCCTCGGGGTGGAAGGTTATGTAGCTGGCGCCGGCCTTGGCGAAGTCTGGCACGATGCGGTCGACCGGCTTCACCATCAGATGCACGTCGATCGGCGCGGTGACGCCATGCTTGCGCAGCGCCTCGCAGACCAGCGGGCCGATGGTGAGATTGGGAACGTAATGGTTGTCCATCACGTCGAAATGCACGATGTCGGCGCCAGCGGCGAGCACGTTGTCGACTTCCTCGCCCAGCCTGGCGAAGTTGGCGGAGAGAATGCTCGGCGCAATGCGGTAAGATGAAGACATGGCGGGGCCTCGTGAAGTTGGATCGGCCGATTTTAGCGGCTGCGTCCATCAGGCCGGCTAATTTTTTCTGATGGCAATCATAAGCATGGCTGAAGCCAAGAAACACGACATCCGGGTCGAGGTAACGACCGACTACCTGCCCGAACAGTCCGATCCGGCGGCGGAGCGCTTCGTATTTTCCTACACCATCACGATCACCAACGCCGGCAACATCGCCGCTCAACTGATATCGCGCCACTGGATCATCACCGATGCCGACGGCCGCGTGCAGGAGGTGCGTGGCCTCGGCGTCGTCGGCCATCAGCCCCTGCTGCAGCCCGGCGAGCGGTTCGAGTATTCCAGCGGTTGTGCGCTCAATACGCCAGTCGGAACCATGAAGGGCAGCTATCAGATGGCGGCGGAAGATGGCACCCAGTTCGATGCGCCGATCGACGAGTTCGTTCTTTCCATGCCGCGGGTGCTGCACTGATCCTGCGTCGAAGCTATACGCTGATCGCGCCGTTCTATGACGCGTTTCTCACCGCCGCCACGCGCGGACCGCGGCGGCGCAGCCTGGCAGCGCTGGGCGCGCCTCCGGCCGGCGATGTGCTTCTGGTCGGCGTCGGCACCGGCCTCGACATACCTCACCTGCCGACCCATCACCGCTATACCGGCCTGGATTTGACACGAGCCATGCTGCGGCGGGCACAACGCCGGCCATCGCCGGCGCCGATCTGTTTCGTCGAGGGCGACGCCCAGGCCATGCCATTCGCCGACCACAGCTTCGACGCGGCGGTTCTGCACCTGATCCTGGCGGTCGTGCCGCATCCCGGCCGCTGCCTGGCCGAGGCCGCGCGGGTGGTCAGGCCGGGCGGCACCTTGCTGGTGTTCGACAAGTTCCTGCGCGCCGGTGAGCCGGGGCGGTGGAAACGCGCACTGAATCCCGTGCTGCGGCATGTGGCGACCCGTCTCGATGTCGTCTTCGAGGACGCGCTGCGCCACGCGCCTTCGCTCCAACGGCATGCCGACGAGCCGGTGCTCGCGGGGGGATGGTTCCGGCTGATCCGGCTCCGGAAATCCGGCGAACGGGGTGCGTCGGAGTGAAGATGGCCACTGTGTTGCGCTGTGCGCTGGCCCTGGGTGTGGCCGCGTTTGCCAATCCGGCTGCCGCCGAGTCGATCGCCTTGTTCGTCATCGGCGATACCGGCGACTGCGCGACGGCGGGAGCGGCGGCGGTATCCGCCGCGATCCGTGCGCAACCCGACTGGCAACGTGGCTGGCTGGTCGAGGTGGGCGATCTCGCCTATCCGAAGGCGACGCCCGAGAACCTCGCCAAATGCCACGAACCGTACTTCGGTATGTTCGCCAAGCGCTTGGCGGTGCCTGGCAATCACGACTGGGACGATCACTGGGCGCGCGGATTCCGCGCCCTGTTCCCGGATCCGTTGCCGCGTGTCGCCGCGCTCGGCGGCCACTGGCAGCTCTGGCTGCTCGACAGCGAGTTGCGCGGCGAGGCATGGCGCGCGCAGATCCGCTGGCTGGATACGCGGGTCAAGCAGGCTGCGGGAAGCTGCGTCATCGCGGCCTGGCACCGCCCGCGCTGGTCATCCGGTTGGCATGGTGACGACAAAGC
The DNA here is from genome assembly GCA_041480065.1 of Rhodocyclaceae bacterium. Taxonomy (GTDB): domain Bacteria; phylum Pseudomonadota; class Gammaproteobacteria; order Burkholderiales; family Rhodocyclaceae; genus Fen-999. The sequence goes on along the minus strand of JBGOZF010000003.1, from coordinate 32,445 downwards.
GATGGCGCCCTTGTGGGAGGGTCTGGCCGGTGTCGCGGCCTTCACGTTGCACGGTCACGATCACCACTACGAGGCGATCGAGCCGCTGAACAAGGCCGGCGAACCGGATGCGCACGGCACCCGCTCGTTCGTGGCCGGCAACGGTGGCGCGTCGCTCTACCCGCCAGTCAGGAAGTCGCCGCACGGCAAGACGGTCGCCGGCCGCTGGGGCTTCCTGCGCATCGACATCGATGGCGAGCGCTACACCTGGACCGAGTTCGACGTGGAGGGCGAAACGCTGGATGCCGGCAGCGGACAGTGCCTGCCCGTCATTTCGGGAATTCGGGATTGAACTGCTCCAGTGGGATCGAGCCGGAGTCTTTCGTCAAACGAATTCAGTGGGCCGCGCGCTTGGCGGAAAATCGCCGCTCCTCAGCCGGACCATCACCGTCGTAACCGGGTTCTTCCTGTCCGTATGGACGATTTCCCACAGCAATACGCGATCCGAATCCGGCGCCGTTTCATCGGCGCGCTCAACCAGGGTGCCCATTCGATCGACCACGGCGGAAAACGGCACTTGCCGAAGGTGGTCCTGCGGATGGCTCAACACATCCGCCACGATGTCGAGGTAGTCGCGCAGGCTTAGCGCCGTGGGACCCAGGCGGGTCAGGCGCTCGTCGATCTCCTCGAGACCGGAGGTGCCGGCATCCGATGCGCCGGATTCTCCAGACGGACTGTCGAACGGTGGGAAATCCTCGTTCCGGATCCTGGGTGGCCCTTGCCGGCGCTCTTGACCGGCGATGCGCGCCGCCTCAGCGATCGGCGAGCCCAGCCTTGCCCTGGCGAGTCTTATCCGTGCCAGCTCGACCAACTGCCGAAAGGCTCCGATCTTGATCAGGCGAAGCGTGTCTCTTTCGGACGCGGCCAGGGCGCGCAAGCGATGATCCGAGAACACAAGCACGGTCTTGGCGACATCGCGCTGGATCGTCTCGCCCATCAGGCCCATGCCGAGCACATGCTTGACCTGCCGCTCTGCCGTCAGCAATCCAAACGCATCTTGAATCGATGCGTTGTGAACGTCGCGCGTAAATGCCCTGAACGCGGCATCTCGACCGACGATCTGTTTCATCGACTCGACCGACCCGAAGAGAAGGTGAACGCGAGGATCGGACGCATAGCTTTCCGGGCTCAGCGACGCGGACGATCGAAGATTATCGGCCATCCGGCGGACATGATTTATCGACGTCATGGCCGGTGTCGCCAACTTCTTCTCATAGTCGGGAACAAATCTCAGCCGCGGATCGGTGCCGACAACGATGGCTTCCACCGCGCCATGAATCACGCGCTCCTCGGCCGAGTCATCAGGGCCGTCCGAGCGCGAGAATATTCTCGACAGGATCTGGAACACTTCGGCAGTCGGCGCTAAGGGGCGCCAGGGCGCACTACTAAATGAAGTGCGGCAAGGAATTGGCTCACTGTACCCACTCTTCTACCCGCTTTCTCTCGCTGGCGTATCTGCCACTGACCCAGAATAGCCTTGGCGTGGGGACCCACGCAACCGTGGGCTACAGACGTTGAATCAGAATAGCACCCGGGAATGCGCACTACATATAGTCATTGCGCTGCGGGGCGGCACTACATGCCCCCATCCGCAATGAAATTGTTACAAGCCCAAGGCCCTGATTCTTCATGCAGTTATCCAACCGCCGCCCCGGGTTCGGCGGGGTTAAGTACTTGACCGCGCGGGAACTTTTGCCTTTCCTCAGGTCGCGTGTCTTCGGCCGTACTTGATTCCGGAATCGGCCAGTCGATCTCGGCCTTGACCATCAGGCCAACTATTGTGGTTATCTCGGTGCGGATCAGCCGCGACGGCGCGAAGGTGCAATGGGCTTCCGGTTCGTTCACTCCGCGCGGACCACGTTGTCGTCATGCGCGGACACATTGCTCTGACGTAGCGGCGTAGTAGCGTGAAACCCTATTCATGCAGCATCACTGCGCCGGGGCGCGCTGCCGGGAAACGACCGGTCACGTTCCGCAAGATCCGCACGTCAACTTTGGAAGTTAACTGAAACGAGGAACGCATCATGATTGGAAATATCGAGTCAATTTCGGCTGGCCGCAACAAGCCTTGGTTGCTCATCGGCGCCAGCATCGCGACGATCGGCATGATCACGCTGGGAGCCGTAACGACCTCCCTGAGTCGGTAACTGGCGCAGCCTGCATGGTCTGTTCCGGCATCCTGCTGTTATGCGTTGTGAAGGGCCACCGCCAGACGGGCAATGGAATTGACTCAAGGTGTTTGGCATATCTCGCGCAGTCCGGGTAATCGGCGTCGCACACATACATCCTCCTGCCCGTTTCGCGCTACCTGCCCGACCGCGACGCCATGGTAGGTTGGCCAACTCATAGGACTTTCGGTGGGTTGCTGTTCGCAGCGCTCTCATGCTAGCATCAGCAACTATTCGTCATACCGCGAAGCGGCCACAGAAAGGGAACCATGTCGCGATTGACCTTCAACGGCAACAGTCATCAGATCTCGCTGGTAGACAACAACGGCAGGACCGTGGGCACTTGGGCTGCGTACAACAACGTGGACAGCCACGCGACGCTCAACCACGTGAACAACGGCACCTACAACATCCAGGACACGACGACGCCACACCAGCACCGCGCGGACCCCAATGGTCCGTATGGCAGTCATGGCATCGTTAGGTTCAACGTCGCCGGTCATCCCGGAATCGGCGTGCACTCCGGCCGCGCGAACGCTCGCCATCAGCCAGGTCCGCTGCATGCCACGATGGGCTGCATTCGCACTACCGACGAGGCCATGGCTGCCATCGCCAGTCATGCCCGAACATCGCCCCTGACCACAATCGAGGTCTCACACAACAGCGCCCCGGCGGCGAGGACAGCGACGCAGCGCCATCGGAATCGGCCCTTGCAAGGAGCACAGGCGCAATGAAATCGCTTCTGATTGCTTGGCTGCTGGCCTTTACGGTCGCTGCTACTGCGCAAGCCCGAACCTGCACCCCGAAGGACGCCGAAGCAGCGGACGCCGCGGTCGATCATCTCGACAACTGGGGCGACATCGACAACAACTTCCGGAAGTTTGGCCATTGCGACGATGGCAGCATCGCCGAGGGCAATTCCGAGGGGGTTGCCCGCCTGCTAGTCGACAAATGGCAGACACTGCCGCAGCTTGCAGATTTGATTAAGCGCCATCCGCGGCTAAAGGCTTACGTCCTGCACCATATCGACACTACGCTGAATACCGACGATCTGACTCGGATCGTTGAGCTGGCGACGACTGCCTGCCCAGCGAAGGGGGAGCCCCTTTGCGCCGATCTCAAGAAAGCAGCCGCGCGCGCCGCAAAATAGATTCGGCTGAGCATCAACCAACAGAGAAGGGCCAGGGTTCCCTGATCCCTTTTCTTGGCCTGTTGCAAGACAACACCGCGCACACTCCTTGGCACATGGCCACACGCTGGCAGCCGGCTTCTTCATCGTTGATGCGGGCTTGGTGGATCGTATCGGACTGTGCCGGACGCGCTGTCTTGCTAACTTCGGTAGTCGGCGTTGATCTTGACGTAGTCGTAGGAGAAGTCGCAGGTCCACACTTTCGCGCCGGCGGCGCCGCGGCCCAGGTCGACACGCACCAGGATTTCGGCGGGCTTCATCGCGCTGGCGCCGTCTTCCTCCTGGTAGCTGGCGGCGCGACCGCCGTTCTCCGAGACCAGTATGTCGCCAAGCCAGAGCTTTACCCGGGCCACGTCGAGATCGGCAATGCCGGCGTTTCCGATCGCGCCGAGGATGCGGCCGAGGTTAGGGTCCGAGGCGAAGAAGGCGGTCTTGACCAGCGGCGAATGGGCGATGGCGTAGCCGACGGCCTTGGCTTCCTCCTTCGAGTGGGCGCCGCCGACGGCGATCTCGATGAACTTGGTGGCGCCCTCGCCATCGCGCACGATGGCCTGGGCCAATTGCCGGGCGACGTCGGTGACGGCGGCCTTGAGTTCGTTCCAGTGCGGCGCGTCGATGGCCTCGAAGCGCGCCCGGCTCTTGCCGGTGGCGATGAGAACGAAGGAATCGTTGGTCGAAGTGTCGCCGTCGACCGTGATGCAGTTGAATGATTCGTCGGCGACTTCCTTGACAAGCCGCTCGAGCATGGCCTGGCTGATGATGGCGTCGGTGGCGACGAAGCCGAGCATGGTCGCCATGTTGGGCTTGATCATTCCAGCGCCCTTGGCAATGCCGGTCACGGTCACCGGCTGGCCGGCGATGGTCGTGCGGACGGAGGCGGCCTTGGCGACCGTATCGGTGGTCATGATGGCGTGGGCGGCGTCGAACCAGCCGTCGGCTTTCAACGATGACAGGCAGCCCGGCAGGCCGGCGACGATGCGTTCGACCGGCAGCGGCTCCATGATTACGCCGGTGGAGAAGGGCAGCACCTGGGAGGCGGAGACATCGAGTATGCGCGCCGCGGCCTGGCAGGTGAGCCGGGCCGCCTGCAGGCCGGGTTCGCCGGTGCCGGCGTTGGCGATGCCGGTGTTGATGACCAGCGCGCGGATTTCATTTCCGGCCAGATGCTGCTTGCAGACCTGGACCGGCGCGGCGCAGAAACGGTTCTGGGTGAACACGCCCGCGACCCGGCTGCCGGCAGCCAGTTCGATCAGCGTCAGATCCCGGCGGTCGGCCTTGCGAATGTTGGCTTCCGTGACGCCGAGGCGAACGCCGGCAATGGGGAATAGCTGGTCGGGGGCAGGGGTTGCGTAGTTGACTGGCATGAGGAATCTCCACAAGAAAAGGCATCTACCGCAAAGGACGCCAAGGACGCAAAGGGAGGCAAAAGGAACAAGATTTTGATTTTGACTTTCCTTTGCGTCCTTCGCGTCCTTTGCGGTGAAAAGGTCTTCTATCCAAACACATGACGCCACAGTTCCCGCACTGCCGCCACCTTGTCGGCGACGAGCGCGGGATCGACGCGGCTCTTCTGGTTGTTGAGGCGCAGGGCGTGCTGCATGCGCCGGTAGTCGCGGTAGGCGTTGCGCACGGCGTCGGCGAGATCGGCGGGGATCAGGTTCGCCTCGGCGGCCATCTTCAGGAGCGCGATGTTGCCGCGATTGGCGGTGAGTTCCTGGTGCTGCCAGGCATTGCCGAGCACCAGCGTCTGGACGATGAACTCGACGTCGATCAGGCCGCCGGGATCGTGCTTGAGGTCGAAACTTTCACGCAAATGAGCGCTCTTGCCGGCATGGGCAGCATACATCTTCTGGCGCATGGCCAGCACTTCCTCGCGTAGCTTGGCGGGATCGCGTCGCTGGCAGAGCACTTCGCGCCTGATCCGGGCGAAAGACTCGCCGACCGCGGCATCGCCGGCGGTGAAGCGGGCGCGGGTGAGCGCCTGGTGTTCCCAGGGCCAGGCAGCTTCGATCTGGTACTGGCGGAAGGCGGCCACCGGTGTGACCACGAGGCCGGCATCGCCGTTGGGGCGCAGGCGCAGGTCGGTCTCGAACAATTGGCCGGCCGAGGTCTGGGCGGAGAGCCAGGTATTGAGACGAGTACCGAGGCGCGCGTAGATTTCCGCCGCCTCGGGCGCCGGGTCGTCGAACAGGAAAACGAGGTCGAGGTCGGAGGCGTAGCCGAGTTCCTTGCCGCCCAGCTTGCCATAGCTGATGACGGCGAAGCTCGGTGTGTCGACATGACGCTTCAGCAGCTTGCGCCAAGCCAGGCGCAGCGCGAAATCGACCATGATGTCGGCCAGTTCGGACAGATGGTCCGAGAGGCGCTCGACCGTCAGCAGGCCGGCCAGGTCCTGGGTCAGCAGCCGGAAGACCTGAGCGTGGTGCGCCTCGCGCATCAGGTCCATCTGGCGCTCGGTGTCCGGTTCGACGTCGTCGAGGGTCTGCTGCAACTGGCTGCGGAAGGCAGGCCAGTCGGGGACGGTTTCGAGCATGCGCGCGTCGAGCAGCTCGTCGAGCAGCACCGGGTGGCGGTTGAGGTAGCCCGCGGCCCAGCTCGAACTGCCGACGATCTGGGCGACCTTGCCCAGCGCCTGGGGATATTCCTGCAATAGCGCCAAGTAGACGGCCCGGCGCGAAACCGTTTCCATGAGGTCGAGACCGCGCGACAAGGTTGCGTCCGGGTCGGGCAGGGCGGCGGCCGTTTCGATCAGGCGCGGCACCAGCGCATCGAAAAGTCCGCGCGTCGTTTCGGACAATTGTTTGTAGCGCGCGCCCGAGCGGATGCCGGTCAGGCGTTCGCAGGCAGCCGCGCCATCCTTGAAGCCGAGGCGGGCGAGTTCGCCGGCCTGGCTGTTTTCGGCCGAGCCCTGCCAGACGGCGTCGAGTTCATGACCGGCGCCGTTGCGGTCCGCGAACACCGATTCGAAGTGCTCGGAGACGTTCTGACGGTGGTCGTCGAGCTCGGCTGCGAGCGCTTCGAAGGACGCAAAGCCCATTGCGCGGGCGATCAGGGCACGGTCGTCGGCGTTGCCGGGGAGCCTGTGTGTCTGCGCGTTGTCGAGGTATTGCAGGCGATGTTCTAGCCGGCGCAGGAAGTCGTAGGCCGTGGTTAACTCCGCGGCCGCATCCAGGGAGACCTGGCCGCGCTCGACCAGCAGTTGCAGCACCTGGAGCGTCGGCTTGATCTGCAAGGCGCGGTCGCGGCCGCCGCGGATCAGTTGGAACACCTGGGCGATGAACTCGATTTCGCGGATGCCGCCGGGACCGAGCTTGACGTCGTCGGCCATGTCTTTCCTGGTGACTTCGCGGCGGATCTGCGCGTGCAGTTCGCGCATCGCGTTGATGGCGCCGAAATCGAGGTACTTGCGAAATACGAACGGCTGGCGGATGGCTTCGAGATCGTCGAGCCGATCGCCGGTCAGGGCTCTGGCCTTGATCCAGGCGTAACGCTCCCATTCGCGGCCCTGAGTGTAGAAGTAGTTCTCAAGCATTTCAAAGGAACAGGCCAGCGGCCCGGACTCGCCGTCGGGCCGCAGCCGCATATCCACGCGAAAGACCTGGCCGTCGCCGGTGATGTCGGCTATCGCGGAGATCAGTTGCCGGCCCAGGCGGGTGAAGAACTCGAAGTTGGAGATCGGCCGCTCGCCGTCGGTCTCGCCGTCCTCCGGGTAGACGAAGATCAGGTCGATGTCGGACGAGACGTTGAGCTCGCGGCCGCCGAGTTTGCCCATGCCGACCACGATCAGTTGCTGCGGTTCGCCGCGGTCGTTCTTTGGTGTTCCATAGCGGACGGCGAGGCTCTCGTGCAGTACGGCGGCTGCGGTCATGACGGCCACGTCGGCGATCAGCGTCATGGCCTCGGTGATTTCCGCCAAATTGGCGTGGGCAGCAAGGTCGCGGCTGCATACGCGGGCGAAGGCCCGCCGCTTGAGCCGTCTCAAGGCCGGCTTGAGGGTGGCGTCGGTCAGGGGCGGCTCGGCTGCGAGCCAGCCGGCAAGTTCCTCCCGGCTGAGCGGGCGATCGAGTTGCGCCGCAGTCTCGGCCGACAGCGAGGGGCGCGCGTGGAACAACTGCTGGAGATGGCGCGAGCAGCCAAGCGCGTCGGCCGGGAAGGGCATTGGTTTAGAATCCTTCGTTTAATCGTTGCTCATTTTAGCCCGCCCGGGCCCATGCACCTTCCAAGCTCGCTTACTCTGCAAGCCCGCCCGTGGCTGCGCCGCACTTTGCGCATCGCCGCCTGGGCCGCTGTCGTCGGGTATTTCGCCGCCGCCTTGCTGGTGCTGGTGATGCGCTATGCCGTGCTGCCGCAAATCGGGGACCGCCGCGAAGATATCGAGCGCGCGCTGTCAGATTCCCTGAAGCGGCCGGTCACCATCGGCGCCATCGATGGCCATTGGCAGGGATTCTGGCCCAACCTGCGCGTCCACGATGTCCGGATCCGCGATACCGCCGGGCGAACCGCGCTGGCGCTGAACGAGGTGGAAGCCGATCTTGCGTGGGCCTCGCTCTGGCATCTCACGCCCCATTTCGCACGCCTGGAGATCGCGGCGCCCAGCCTCGACCTGCGCCGCGATGTTCACGGCCACCTGTTCATCGCCGGGCTCGAGATCGACCCCAACGATCAGAGCGGGGGCTTCTCGGACTGGCTGCTGGCCCAGGACCGGGTGGTGATACGGGACGCGACGATCACCTGGAACGACGAGTTGCGGGGCGCACCGCAGTTGGCGCTGTCCCGGGTCAATCTCGACTTCAGAAACAGCGGCAGCCGGCACCGCTTCGGCTTCACCGCCGAACCGCCGCGGACGCTGGCCGCCAGGCTGGACCTGCGCGGCGATTTCAAAGGCAGCGACCTCGCCGACCTCGACGCCTGGAAAGGCGAGGCCTATGCCGACCTCGATTACGCCGATCTCGCGGGCTGGCGCGCCTGGGTGGATTACCCGCTCGAGTTGCCCCGCGGCAGCGGCGGCCTGCGCCTGTGGTTGGGATTCGCGCAGAAGTCGCTGACCGGCGTCACCGCCGATATCCGGTTGTCGAATGTTGCCGTGCGCCTGGGCAAGGACTTGCCGATGCTGGAACTTGATCGCGTCGACGGGCGGCTGTCGGGCAGACGCTCGGATGATGCCTATGTCGTTCAGACCCGGCATCTGGCCCTGGCGACCCGCGACGGCGTCCAGTTCGGGCCGACCGACGCCGATGCCGAATGGCACGCAGCAAAGGGCGAAGCCTTGGCCAACGGCCTTGATCTCGGCGCCCTGGCCGCGCTCGCCGGCCACCTGCCCTTCGACGCCGCATTGCGCGAGCGGCTGCTTGCCTACGGCCCCCGGGGCCGGGTCAACGACTTGCGCCTGTCCTGGACCGGCAATGCCGAGCAATTGACCAATTATGCGCTGAAGGCGAAGTTCGAAGACCTTGGCTTGAATGCGCAGGGGATCCTGCCCGGCTTCTCCGGACTCGACGGCCAGATCGAGGGCAACGAGAGAGGCGGTACGCTCGTATTGGCGAGCCGCGATGCCGAGATCGAACTGCCGTCCGTCTTCCAGGAGGCGACCATGACGCTGGCCACCCTCGACGCGCGCGCCGACTGGAAGATTGTGGACGGAAAGGCGGAGGTTCGCCTGGAGCGGGCCAGCTTCCAGAACGAGGATGCCGCCGGCGAGGCGAGCGGCACCTACCGGGGTATCGGCAGCGGGCCGGGTGAAATCGACCTGTCGGCGAAGCTGACCCGGGCCGCCGGCGGTGCCGTCTGGCGCTACATGCCCTTGGTCGTCAACAAGGACACGCGGGACTGGCTCCAGCGCTCCATCGTTGGTGGCACCGCCACCGCGAGCTTGCGTCTGAAGGGCGATCTCAAGCGTTTCCCGTTCAATGACGGGTCGGGCATCTTCGAGGTCAAGGGGCCGTTCCAGGGCGCCACTTTGCGCTACGCGCCCGGCTGGCCGGAGTTCGATGATGTGATCGGCGATCTGGAGTTCGTCGGCGCCCGCATGATCATCCGCGCGCGCCAAGCCAAGCTTTGGGGCGTCGCATTGGCCGACGTCAAGGCGGAGATCGCCAATCTCGAGTTGCCGGAGGAGCCGATGATAATCACCGGCGTCGCACGTGGTCCGACGGCCGACTTCCTGCGTTTCATCGAAGCGAGTCCGGTCGGCGGGCACATCGACCATTTCACCGAGGACATGGCCGGCACCGGCAACGGCGAGCTGCACCTGCGCCTGGACATGCCCTTGCTGCACATCGACGATACCAGGGTTGACGGCCGCTACCGTTTCAACGGCAACGGCCTTACCTATGACCCGGACATGCCGCCGCTGGCGGACGTCAACGGTGAACTGCATTTCACCGGCAACGAGCTGACGGCAAAGAAGATCCGCGCCACCATGCTCGGCGCGCCCATGACGCTGGACGTGACGACCCCGGATGGGCGCGTCGCCGTTGTTGCGGCGGGGACCATGACGGTGCGCGGCCTGCGCCAGCAGTACAACCAGCCGTTGTTCGATCACCTGTCCGGCAGCGCGCCCTGGAGCGGCACCATCCAGGTGAGAAAGCGCGCCAGCGAAGTTCGCATCCAGTCGTCATTGCAGGGCATCTCGTCGAGCCTGCCGGAGCCTTTCAACAAGACCGCCGGCGATGCGCTGCCTTTGGTATTCGAACGCAAGCCGCCGCCCGAACCGCCGTCGAAAGGGCGCCGGGCGGCCGCCGAGTCCTCGGCGAGCGAACGCGACCAACTGACGGTGAGTCTCGGCGACGCCATGCGCCTGAGGCTGGTGCGCCGCCATGACAACGGCAAGACGATCGTCGAGCACGGGACGATTGCAGTCGGCAGGCCGGAGCCCCGCCTGCCCGAGCGCGGCGTCATTCTCGCGGTGCAGGCCAAGCGCCTGGATGCCGACTTCTGGCGCCGGCTTGCCAGTGGCGGCGGGGCAGCCACTTTGCCGGTGAGCCAGGTCGACCTGCGCGCGGATGAATTCCGGCTGCTGGGGCGTTCGATCACCGGCCTGCAGTTGCTTGGCGGCCTCGATAACGGCACCTGGAAGTTCGATCTCGGCAGCCGCGAGGCGACAGGTACGATCGAGTGGAACGGGGAAGGGCAGGGGCGGCTTTCCGCCCACCTGTCAAAGTTTGCGCTGCCCGAGAGCCCGGAGGCCGGGACGCAGGCTTCGAGTCCCGATACATCGGGTTCGATGCCGGCGATCAACCTCGCCATCGATCATTTCCTGTTGCGTGGCCGCGATGTCGGCGAGCTGAAGGCGAAGGCGGAAAACAACGATGGTGCCTGGAGTTCGACTTTCGAGGTCAGAAATGACGATGGCGTTCTGGAGGGTGCCGGGCGTTGGCGGCCGAGCGTGACGCAGACGCAGACGCAGATCGACGTCAGGCTGACGGCAAAGAGCGTCGAGAAGTCCTTGGCCCGGTTCGGCTACCCGGGCGCGGTCAAACGCGGAACCGCCAATCTCGAGGGCAGCCTGTCCTGGGCTGGTCCGCCGACGGGGCTCGACTACGCCAGTCTCAACGGCAAGTTCAAGATCGAGGCGGCCAACGGCCAGTTCAACAAGCTCGAACCGGGCGTCGGCCGGCTGCTGGGCATCCTGAGCCTGCAGTCGCTGCCGCGGCGTATTTCGCTCGACTTCCGCGATATCTTCTCGGAAGGCTTCGCCTTCGATGGCATCAACGGAAACTTTGTCGTTACGCGTGGCGTCATGGAGACCAAGGACCTGCAGATCCAGGGCCCCGCGGCCAAGGTGTTGATGAGCGGCAGCGTCAATCTCGTGCACGAGACGCAGGATCTGAAGGTGCGCGTGCAGCCGGCCCTGGGCGAGTCGGTGGCGACCGGCGTGCTGCTGGTCAATCCCGCCGTCGGTGCGGCGGCCTGGGCCTTGAACAAGATCTTCGGCAATCCCTTCGACAAGGCGTTCGCCTTCGACTATGCGGTGACGGGATCCTGGAGCGAGCCCAAGGTGGAGAAGCTCGCCATCCAGGGGCCGGGCGCCGAGTTGAAGCCGGGGGCAGCGCAATGAACCCCCGAAAGGCAGTTCACCACAAAGTACACCAAGGACACCAAGGAAACGCAAAGAGCTTGGCAGGTGTTATGGCTCGCCGGTTTGCCGAAGGCGATTTTCATTTCAGGGCATTGTCTGTCTTGGTGTTCTTAGTGTCCTTGGTGGTGCAAACGAGGTTTTCAGAATGAAAATCGCCGCGGTGCAGATGATCTCCGGCCCCGAGGTGACGCCGAACCTGGCCACGGCCGGCAGGCTGGTGGCTGAAGCGGCGGCGGCCGGTGCGCGGCTGATCGCGCTGCCCGAATACTTTCCGCTCATCGGCGCCACCGACGCAACGAGGCTGGCCGCCCGCGAGAGAGAGGGCTACGGCCCGATCCAGGACTTCCTGGCCGAAACGGCGCGCAGGAACAACGTCTGGCTGGTCGGCGGTTCGATTCCATTGGTGGCCCGCGACCCGGACAAGCTGCTGAACAGTTGTCTGGTCTTCGACGACTCGGGCCGACAAGTGGCCCGCTACGACAAGATCCACCTGTTCGGCTTCAGGAAAGGTGACGAGCATTACGACGAAACCGCCACCATCGAGGCGGGCAGCCGTGTGGTCACGCTCGATTTGCCTCTTCAGGAAACACGCCGGACCGCCTCAAGTGTTTCTTGGCCCCCTGGGGGGACAACGCCGCAGAGCGGCGTTGTCGGGGGGGGGGGCTAAGTTGCCGCCTTGGCCTGGCGATCTGTTACGACTTGCGTTTCCCGGAGTTGTTCCGCGCCATGGGCGAGGTGGATATGCTGGCGATTCCCGCTGCCTTCACCGATACCACCGGCCGTGCCCACTGGGAGATGCTCCTGCGTGCGCGTGCGGTCGAGAACCAATGCTACGTGCTGGCCGCTGCCCAGGGCGGCCAGCATCCGAGCGGGCGGCTTACTCATGGCAACAGCATGATCATCGACCCCTGGGGCGATATCGTCGCGCGCATGGACAAGGGCGAAGGCGTTATTGTGGCGGAACTCGACCCCGGCAGGATTGCCGAAGTGAGAGCCAGCCTGCCGGCTTTGAGGCACCGAAAGCTATAACCGCAAAGGACGCAGAGGACGCAAAGAAAGGTGAAGGAGAGGAACAAGGTTCTCCTTTGCGTACTCTGCGTCCTTTGCGGTGAATAAGGATTCTTATGAACAACCACTACCAGACCGCTGAGAAGACCCTGCTCGATCCCTACGACCTGACGCCGCAAGAGCTCTCGATCGTCTTCGGCGACCTGTTTGGCCACCGGATCGACTATGCCGATCTCTACTTCCAGTACGCGCGCTCCGAAGCCTGGAGCCTGGAGGAAGGCATCGTCAAGTCGGGCAGCTACCACATCGACCAGGGCGTTGGTGTGCGGGCCGTCAGCGGCGACAAGACGGCATTCGCCTACTCTGACGAGATCAGCCTGCCGGCGCTGCAGTCGGCCGCCAAGGCGACGCGCGCCATCGCCGCCTGCGGTGCCGGCGGCATCCTGCCGGCGCTGGCGAGCGCTACCGTGCCGGCGCTTTACGCGGCGCACGACCCGATCGCCTCGCTCGCCGACGCGGAAAAGGTATTGCTGCTGGAACGCCTGGAGAAGTTCGCCCGCGAACTCGATCCGCGCGTCGCCGAAGTCATGGCGCATGTCGCCGGCACCTGGGAGGTCGTGCTCGTGGCCCGCTCCGATGGCCATCTGGCGGCCGACGTGCGGCCGCTGGTGCGCGTGTCCATCACCGTCATCATGGCCGAAGGCGGCAAGCGCGAGCAGGGCTACTCCGGCGGCGGCGGCCGCTACGACTACGGCTATTTCACCGACGAGCGGCTGCGCGAATACGCGCGCCAAGCCGTCCACCAGGCCTCGGTCAACCTCGCCGCCAAACCGGCGCCGGCCGGCTCCATGACCGTGGTGCTGGGCTCCGGCTGGCCGGGCATACTGCTGCACGAAGCCATCGGCCACGGCCTCGAAGGCGACTTCAACCGCAAGGGCAGTTCGGCGTTTTCCGGCCGGGTCGGCCAGCGCGTCGCCGCCAAGGGCGTGACGGTGGTGGACGACGGCACCATTCCCGACCGGCGCGGCTCGCTGTCCATCGACGACGAGGGCAATCCGACGCGGCGCACCGTGCTGATCGAGGACGGCATCCTCGCCGGATACATGCAGGACACCCTGAACGCACGCCTGATGGGCGTCGCCCCCACCGGCAACGGCCGACGTGAATCCTTTGCCCACCTGCCGATTCCGCGCATGACAAACACCTACATGCTGAACGGCGACAAGAGCCGCGAGGAGATCATCCGCTCGGTGAAGAAGGGCCTCTATGCCGCCAACTTCGGCGGCGGCCAGGTCGATATCACCAGCGGCAAGTTCGTCTTCTCGACCGCCGAGGCTTACCTGATCGAGAACGGCCGCATCACGACGCCGGTCAAGGGCGCCACCCTGATCGGCAACGGTCCCGATGTGCTGACGCGCGTGGCCATGATCGGCAACGACATGGCGCTCGACTCGGGTGTCGGCACCTGCGGCAAGGAAGGCCAGAGCATCCCGGTCGGTGTTGGTCAGCCGACGGTGCGTATAGATGGATTGACGGTGGGCGGCACCGGGCACTAGCCCGTCAAGTGCACTGCTTCCGCCACTGGTAGCCGCCCGTGGGGCAGTAGGCCGGGCAGGCAACTACCACCTCCATGCCCGATGCGCACTGGGGATTGGGCAGGGTACTGCCAATCATTACGTAGGCCCAGCAGCCGCAGCCCAGGGTGGGCGTGCCGCTGGACAGGCCACGGTTGTTCGTCTGGGTCACGAGGCCGAGCACCACCAGTCCTACGAAGATGCCGCCAATCCACGCCAGTGTCTTCATGAGCTTCGACGACTGCGGCTTGGCCGGCAAGGGCGTCGGCGTCGGCACCGGGATCGGGCGCACGCCGACGCTCTCGAGGGCCGCGGCCAACTGCTGCACGTCGAAATCCCAGCGTTCGTCAGATACCGTATGCGCCTGGCGTCGCGCCAGCGGCTTGAGGTCTTCGGGCAGGTCGGCATCGGCGGGCGGCGGCGCGCCTTCCACCAGTACCGGAATCACGCGGATGCCGCGCTTAAGCGCGGCGGCGATCTCCAGCCGTATCCAGTCGTTCGGCAAATGCAGCCGATTCTGGTCGCCGGCTTCGCCGGCCCAGCGGCGACCAATGACCGCCAGCATTACCGAGCACGACGAGAGCGCGCCTTCGATGGCCTCGACGAAATCCATGCCGGGCTGGATGGTCTCGACATCGCGGAAGATCTGCGCCTTGCCGAACCGCCGCTCCAGGCTGTCGGCCAATCGCCCGGCAGCGCTCTGGCTGTCCTGACGCCGGTAGCTGATGAAGACGCCTGAGACCGAGCCTGGAACTGACATCGTTATCGCCTTTCGCTGGACACTGAATCGTCATGCGGACCCTCTTTCGCTATATACAGCAGGCGTATCCGAATCGCAACAGCCACGTGCGCTACAGCCCGGGCTTGATCACCATCAGATAGAAGACCGCCAGCATGGCCGTGAAGGCCGGGTAGCCGAGCCATTCCCAGGCGCGGGCGTGGCGGTCGTAATGCGGCGGCAGCGGCGAGCCTGTACGCGCACTCGCGCGAGCTTGCTTCTCCATGCGGATTTGCAGCCAGACAACGGGTAGCCAGCAGGCGCCCGCGAAGAGGAACAGCGCGATCGATCCGGCTATCCATGGGGTGGCCCAACTCCAGCCGGCCAGATGCATCAGCCAAAGGCCAGAAAGGGGCTGGAAGATGACCGCGGGCGTGGTGAACCACCAGTCGGCCCGGACCACCAGCCGCGCCACTTCGGCACGCACGACAACATCTTGCACGCGGTTGGCGAAGAAGAGATAGAAGGCGCTGCCGAAGCCGGTGCCGACCAGTAGTACCGAGGAAAGTATGTGCAGCCACTTGACCGTCAGGTAGTCCATTTCGGCTCCTCGGAAGCAAAGAGTATGAACAGCACGGCGAGTATCGGCAGGTTCTTCACCAGCGGCCCGAACGGATGCAGCCAGAACTCGGGCAGCGCGATGGCAATGACCAGGGAATAGAAGCCGACCAGCAGAATCTGGCCGAGCCAAAGCGCCCGCGACGGCGTGGCCAGCGTCAATACGCCCATCAGTGTGTCGAGAGCCGCCGCGCCGTACAGGGCGACGATCGCCTCAAGGCCCGTCAGCCCGAGAGGTGCCAGCAAGGCGAGGCTTCGTTCCTTCGGATACAGTCCCGCGGACACCACGGCGGCCGCGATCCAGACCAAGGCCAGCGCGAAACGCAGCAGCGGCAAGCTCCAGGCCGCAATTGACTCTGCGCGCAGTGCGGCGCGGGACGACGGGACGATGAAGTCCTCGATATTCCGGGGCGGTCGTTCAAGCAGAGCCTCGGCGTCCCGGGTGGCCGTGGTGTTGCCGTGCGCGAGCATCGCCAGCGTGTCGCGCGACAGGACTTTCTGGCCCAGCCATTCCGAAACACGGGCGGCTGCGGACATGATGGCCATGGGGATCGGCATCCAGACTGCCTCGCCGAAACCCAGGCTGCGGCGGTAGGTCGCCAGCAACTGCCGATAGCTCACCGCGCCTGGGCCGCCGAGCTCGACTGTGCGGCACCCGGGCGATTCCAGGAGTTTCAGCACACATTGGCCGAGGTCGTCGATGTGTATCGGTTGCAGCGCCTGGTCTCCCTTGTCGGGGAGGCCGATGACGGGCAGGCTGGCCAGTCCCCGGAAGAAGCGGCTGCTGGCGCCGTCGTCGCCGTACACGATCGAGGGGCGGACGACGGCCCATTGCAAGGGCAGACGCGCGAGATGGCCGTCGGCTGCCGCCTTTGAGGCGAGATAGGGCGTCAGCGGCTGGTCCGCGCCGAGCGCTGAAATCTGGACCACGCGATCTACGCCCGCAAGAACGCAGGCGTCAAACAGGGCTTGCGGCGCCTTCTCGTGCAGGGCTGTAAAGGGCTGCGCCGTGGTCTGGATCAGAATGCCGACGGCGTTGATTACGGCATCGATATCATTCAGGCGGTCGACCCAGGCATCGGCGTCGGTGTCCTGCGCATAGTCGATCGCGATATCGCCGGGCATGCGCGGACGCCGTACGCCACGCACCACGCGGTGGCCGGCAGTCGTGAGGTGCTGCGCCAGATGGCGACCGATGAATCCGTCGGCGCCGCAGAGCAGGATGTTCATGGCTGTCCCCTCAAAGCGTGCAGCGGCCGTTGCGGCATTCGCCGCGCCGCGAAGCGTGGCCGAACAGCAGGGCCGAACACCAATCCGGGAACCGGTTGCGATTGCGCGCGACCAGCGTGTAGAGCCGATCGAGCAGCGGCGCCAGTAACGGTGACCGCAATGGCAATACGATCCAGCCAAGATCGACGGCCTCATAGGCAAGACGGAATACCTCGACGCCGGCGACAAGCGTGCCGTCACCGCGCCGCGCGTGCATCCGCGCCATGAGCTTCGTCACCGGCCGCCTGGTGTCGTTGGCGAAGTCGGCCGCGCTGACGTCGATCAGGCGTAGTCGACAATGGCGGTCGCGAGCCCTGAGGAAATTCATTTCCCGCCGGCAGAGCGGGCAGGAGGCGTCGTAGTAGAGCGTTAGCGGGTAGAGTCCGTTGTCCATGATTCTCTCCTTCGTTGTCAGTAAGTTCGGTAATCACAGAAATAAGCAGGCAAAATTTTTCTAGCCGGCGGCGTTCTTGCCGCGCAGGATCTGCTGAATCTTGGCGCCGGTCTTCATCAGCTTCATGAGCGTCTCCGGTTCCAGGCGCAGCATTTCGTCGCTCCACCGCGTCAGTGTTTCCATGAAGGCAAGGGTTTCCTTGATCCTGTGCTGTGCGGTCTGTTCCTCGCGCTCGAAGTCGGCGCTGGCGACACAGCGGCGCAGCGTGTCGACCGTCGGCTCGAGTTCACGCCGCTTGCGCTCGGTGACGATGATGCGGAACAGTTCCCAGACGTCGCCGGAGGTCTCGAAGTGGTCGCGCCGATCGCCCATGACATGAACGACCTTGACCAGCTTCCAGCTCTGCAACTCCTTGAGGCTGGTGCTGACGTTGGATCGTGCTACCGAAAGCGTCTCGACGATTTCCTCGGCATGAACCGGCCGGCCCGCCAGGTAGAGCAGGGCATGGATCTGCGACATGGTGCGATTGACACCCCAGCGGGTGCCCATTTCGCCCCAGTGCAGGATGAAGCGTTCGGCGATCGGCGTCAGTTTCATGGTTTCATGCTAATCGTTTCTGCCATTTCTGTCAATAGAGAAATCTTGCCGCAGGGTTCGAATTAGTGCCTGCTGCGTGCATCGGCGCATTGCGCGTCGCTGCCCTGCCGCGATGGCAGATGTGATCCGGTAGAATTGCCCGTTTCGCAAATTCACCCAGCGTACCGTCATGAAACACATCGTCGACGATGTCCGGATCCGGGAAATCAAGGAGCTTTCGCCCCCTGCTCATCTGCTGCGGGAGTTCCCGGCCTCCGAGCCGGCGGCGGCGACCACCTACGAGGCGCGATCGGCGATCCATCGCATTCTCCACGGGTCCGACAATCGCCTGCTGGTGGTGGTCGGGCCGTGCTCGATCCACGACTTCGATTCGGCAATGGCTTACGCGAAGAAGCTCAACGGCGAGCGCCAGCGCCTCGGCGAGGATCTGCTGATCCTGATGCGCGTCTATTTCGAGAAGCCGCGCACGACGGTGGGCTGGAAGGGCCTGATCAACGATCCGCGCCTGGACGGCAGCTTCAAGATCAACGAGGGACTGCGTCTCGCCCGCCGCCTGCTGTGGGAACTGACCGAGATGGGGCTACCCTGCGCGACCGAGTTTCTCGATACCATCACGCCGCAATACACCGCCGACCTCATCTCCTGGGGCGCCATCGGTGCCCGCACCACGGAGTCACAGGTGCATCGGGAGCTGGCTTCCGGCCTGTCCTGCCCGGTCGGCTTCAAGAACGGCACCGACGGCAACGTCCGCATCGCGGTCGACGCGATCAAGGCGGCGGCGAGTCCGCACCACTTCCTTTCGGTGACCAAGGCGGGGCACTCGGCCATCGTGTCCACCAACGGCAACGAGGACTGTCACGTCATCCTGCGCGGCGGCAAGCAGCCGAACTACGATGCCGCCAGCGTCGACGCGGCGTGTATCGAGCTCGGCAAGGCCGGCCTGGCGGCGCGGGTGATGGTCGATTTCTCGCACGCCAACAGCCGCAAGGATTACAAGCGCCAGATCGAAGTGGCCCAGGACATCGCCAGTCAGATGAACGGCGGCGAGGACCGCATCTTCGGCGTCATGATCGAGTCGCACCTGAAGGAAGGGCGCCAGGATCTGAAGCCCGGCATCGCACTCGATCACGGCATCTCGATCACCGACGCCTGCATCGGCTGGGAGGATACGGTCGTGGTTCTCGACCTGCTGGCCGACGCCGTCAGGAAGCGTCGCCTGGCTTTGGCCGATCGTTAGAGGGGAACGTCACCGTCACCCGCAAGCCCTGGCCGTTATCGCCCGTATCGAGTTCGACCCTGGCGCCATGCCGTTCGGCGATGCGCGCAACGATGGAGAGACCGAGGCCGCTGCCCTCCGTGTCCTGGCCGGCCAACCGATGGAAACGATCGAACACCCGCTCGCGTTCCGAAACCGGAATGCCTGGACCGGTGTCGGTGACGCATAGCGCATCTGCCCAGACAACGACCGATACCCGGCCGCCTGCCGGCGTGTAACGGATGGCGTTGTCCACCAGGTTGCGCAACAGGATGCGCAGCATGTCGCAATCGCCGCACACGGTTGCCGGCAGTGCATCAAGTTCGAGAGCAATGTCCTTTTCGAGTGCCAGCGCGCCGTGCATGGCGCAGATGTCCTCGGCCAGGCCGTCGAGGCTGACGGAACCCAGAGGTACCGCCTGGGCGGGATCGAGTCTGGCCAGGGTCAGCAACTGGTCTACCAGGCGTGAGGCGCGGCGGCTGCTGGCGACAAGCTGATCGAAGGCGTGTTGGCGTTCGTTGTCGTCGCGGGCACGGATCGCCACCTGCGCCTGAGCCGCCAGTGCCGCTAGCGGCGTGCGCAATTCGTGTGCGGCATCGGCGGTGAAGCGCCGTTCGGATTCCAACGTCTGCTCGACGCGGGCGAACAGATGGTTGATCGATTCGATCAACGGGCGAATCTCTTCCGGCGCGGTTGCCGGTTCCACGGGCTTGAGATGCTGCGGTTCGCGTGCCGCGATCTGGTCGGCGACCGCGTTCAGAGGCCGCAAGCCGCGCCGGGTGGCGAACCAGAGCCAGGTTCCCAGTAGCGGCAGGCCCAGCATCGCCGGCAACAACAGGCGCCAGGCGATCTTGCCGATCAGGTCGTCGCGGTCGTGACGATTCTCGCCGACCAGGACGTGCAGCGTGCGATCTTCATTCCACTGGCCGTAGTAGCGCCAGTAGGGATGCTTGCCCTCGGCGTCGGTGCCTTCGGAAAAGCCGTCGGCACTGGCGAGCGGCACCCTCGGTGTAGCGGGCGAATGGAGCGCCAATTGCCCGGTGTCGGTCCAGATCTGGAATCTGAGCCGCTTCTGGGAGCGATGGTCGGTTTCGCCCAGGTCCAGCATCTCGTCGGCTTCGTGTCCCGACAAGGCGAGCAGCGTCTGCGCTTCCAGGACCAGTTGGCTGTCGAGCAGTTCGTCGATTTCGTGATGGGTGTCGACATAGCTCCAGACGAGTGTCCCGAGCCAGCAGACGGAGACTCCGCCCAACAGCAGGAGCAGCAGCCGGCGACGCAACGAGAACCAGATGGTCATGTCTTCGCGCTCCGTACGGCCCGGCACCGCACTCCCCGCGAGATGCGATGCAGTACCGAAGATCCACTCATTGTCGCTCTTGTCGGCCAACGCGGAAGCTGCGAGCGGTACGGTCATTTGCCGATGGTATAGCCGACGCCGCGCAGTGTCCTGATGAACTCAGGCCCAAGTTTTCGGCGCAAGTGGTGGACATGCACCTCCAGGGCGTTGCTGTCGGGCTCGTCGCGCCAACCGTAGATCGAACTTTCCAACTGAGCTCGCGACATTACCCGGCCGGCGTTTTCGAGCAGCACGTGAAGCAGTGAGAACTCCCGGGTCGAAAGTTCGACCGGCAGGTCATCGAGCGTGACATGATGCGCAGCCGGATCCAGCACAAGGCCGCCGTGTCGCAGTACCGGCATGGCGCGGCCGGCGGCCCTGCGGGCGAGCGCCCGAATGCGTGCGGCGAGTTCGTCGAGATCGACCGGCTTGACGAGGAAGTCGTCGGCGCCGCCGTCGAGGCCGGCGATCTTGTCGGGGATTCCATCACGCGCGGTCAGGATCAGCACCGGCAGATCCTGGCCGCGGGCGCGCACCCGGCGCAGCAGGTCCATGCCGGCGAGCTTGGGCAGCCCGAGATCCAGGATCATGAGGCCGAAAGGCTCGGTGGCCAGGGCCACGTCGGCCGCGACACCATCCTTGACCCAGTCGACAGCAAAGCCGGCCTGACGCAGTCCTACCATCAGGCCGTCTCCAAGCTGCGGATCATCCTCCACGAGCAGTACGCGCATAGACAGGTCCCTAGCGGCTAAACAGCCATGCCCCGAAAGCGGCACAGGCGATCAGTGCCGCGGCCGCGAGCGGCTTGACGCCGGCGATTGCTTCATTCGTTTCGCCGAGCTTGATTCCGGTGACCATTGCGCGGGCGAGGTTCTCGCGGTGCGCCAGGCTGCCGACGACGACGCCCGCCAGGTGGATCAGCACGACACCCAGCATCACCGTCGCGGTCCCCTCGTGGAGTTCCTCGAGCCACTCGCCGCCGATATCCTGGTAGGTCAGCCAGCCGGGGACTGCGGTGATCAGCGTCAGCGACAGCAGCAGAACAATGGCCCATCCGCCTGCGGGATTGTGACCGGTGAAATGTTGCGGGGCATGCTCGAGAAGGCTCTTCAGGTAGGCGAGTGCAGCCGGCAGTCCGCGCACGAACTGGCCGAAGCGGGCATGGGTCGTGCCGGCGAATCCCCATACCAGGCGGAAAAGCGCGACCGCGACCATGGTGCCGCCGGCGAGCGCGTGTACCAGCCGCCATTCCTCGCTGTCGCCGGTGAGCCAGGCCACCACGAAGCTGCCGGCAAGGAGCCAGTGGCCCAGGCGCGTTGGCAAGTCCCAGACGAGTATGCGTTCCATGGTCAGTCGTCGTGGTGGCGGCGGCCACCGGGCATGACGATCTCGCGCTCGCGGAAGCTGCCCTGGTCGGCGCGGCTGTGACACGCGGAACAGTTGGCCGCGCTCTTCACTTTCTGATCGCGCCAGATGCTCGACGGGACTTCGTCATGCTCGCGCTTGAACCAAGATGTGGCCGTCAGGCGTGGCGGGTCGCCGGCACCGGTCAGCCGGCGCTCGGCCCCGCTGTTGCGGATCAGGAAGTCCTCGATCTGCTTGCGGGTGGCGTTATCGAGGCTGGCGTCGTCGCCGTAATGCTTGTCGAGGCCGGTCATGACCTTGTGCCAGTCGGAAGCCGTCAGCAGGGCCGGCGGAAACGGCAGATGGCAACTGCCGCATTCCGCTTTGAAGGACTTGGGCTCGTTGGCCGGAGTGGGCATGCGATCGGCCACCGCGGCACCGGAGATGACTGCGAGCAACACTGCAATCTTCAGTTTCATCTCAGCGTACGTCGGCAAGGAATTGTAGGACATCCGCCTTCTCGGCCGGACTGCACTCGCGCCCGACGACTTCCTTGCAATTGCGGCGGAACCATTTTTCCACCTTCGCGGTATCCGTGAAACGTTCCCCGTTGGCGACGGGCGCCATCGGCTTGATTTCCTTGCCGGTGACCGCGTGGCGGCCGGCCTGGGCCGGATTCTCGGTATGGCAGGCGATGCAGGCGGGCATTTTCTCGGAGACGCCGAAACTCCTGGCGAAGAAAGTTCCGCCCCGCTGCGCCGAAGGGCGGAAACCCGCGACCTGAGCGGCCGCTTCGGCCGTGTAGGCGTCGATCAACTGGCGCGGGGTTTCGGCGCTGGCGAGACCGCAGGCGATAACCAGCGGGAGAGCAATCAGTCTTTTCATTTCCGGCTCCATTTCCTTTGTGTACGGCCCGGATTGTGGAAGCCTTTCCTTAAGAATCCCTTAGCATCAGATTATGGCAGGCTTAGGTAAGGGAGCCATCCATGGGACGATGACCCGGTGGTGCTTGCATCTGGCTAGGCGTTCTTGCCCTTGCGCCAGAGTACGTCGCCGCCGCCGGCGGCCTTGTTCAGCCAGCGGCCGAGCACGAACAGCAGGTCAGAGAGCCGGTTCAGGTATTGGCGCGCTACATCCGAAACCGGCTCGCCGGCGCCCAAAGCGACCACAGCGCGTTCGGCGCGCCGGCAGACGGTGCGGGTGAGATGGGTTACCGCCGCCGGTCGCGAGCCGCCCGGCAGGATGAACTCCGCCAGGGGCTTCAACTCGCCGTTGTAGCGCTCGACCGCCGCCTCGAGGCGTGCCGGCTGACTGGAAGTCAGGAACACGCCGCCCGGAACGGCCAACTCGCCGCCGAGATCGAAAAGATCGTGCTGGATGTCGATCAGCAATCGCCTGACTTCGTCAGGAAGGTCTTCGCAGAGCAGCAGTCCGAGTTGCGAATTCAGTTCGTCGACCTCGCCGACGGCAACGATACGCAATGAATCCTTGGCGACACGGGAACCATCGGCCAGCCCGGTGGTGCCGGCGTCGCCGGTGCGCGTGACGATTTTCGAAAGCCGGTGGCCCATGGCGATACGCGATAGTGCTTATGGAAAGCGGTTGTGCGCTGCAATAGACTTGATTCATGGAACCGGAGCCTTGGCTCGTCGAGCAAGTGTCGCACAGGATCCGAAGGATTTGACAGCCGACGGCGCATTTGCTGCCCAGACGGGATGCCGAAGACCGTTGATCCTGGTCAATGCACATGGAATGATTCTCAATAACCTGATCACTTCGCTGCCTGAATCCTCATTCGAGGAAGGTGCGGTGTTCGTCGTCGGTTACGGAGATATGCAGGAGATCGCAGTTCCGTTCGTGGTGGCTCGATATGCCGGGGAGAAAACGCTTGTCCGGTGAGAATTCGTTCGCCACCCGATTGGCTGCCCGTGGCAACGTGGCGCCGCGCGAAGCCTACTACGCGCGGCAGAAATACCTGTTCGCGCTGGTGTTCGTGGTGGTGTCCATCGTGCCGCTGCTGATCCTCAACTACAACGCGTCGCGCGTCTACCAGGAGTCGTGGATGGAGCGAACCTCGCGCGAGCTGTCCACCCTTGCCGGCGACCGCCGGGAAATCATCGATCGCTTCCTGACCACTCAGGAAGATCAGCTGGCCGGCTTCGTCTCCCTCTACGATCCGCAGTCGCTGCGCGAGGGCGGACGCCTGGCGACCGTCTTCTCGGCCCTCAATCGCAGCGGCGTCATCACCGATCTCGGCGTGATCGATCGCAATGGCAACCACCTCGCCTATCAGGGGCCGTTCGCGAAGGAACTGGCCGGCAAGAACTACGCCGAAGCCCGGTGGTTCGCCGAAGTCATGAAGGGCGGACGCTATGTCAGCGATGTGTTCAGCGGCTACCGCAAGGTGCCGCATCTCATCGTCGCCGTGGCCGATCCGGCCCGGACCTGGATACTGCGGGCCACCATCGACCTGGGCCTGTTCCATGGCCTGCTGCAGACTGCCAACGTGGGGCCGGACGGGGATGCCTTCATTGTGAACCGCCGCGGCGAGATGCAGACGCCGAGCCGGCTCGGCCGCACGCGGGTGACCGCGGAGGAGCTTGCCCGGTTCTCCGCACTGGCCGACGGGGGCGGCGAAACGATGCGCAAGGACGACATGATTCACTGCGCTGTCCACCTCAACAACGGGCAGTGGCTGCTGGTGCTCGAAACGAATGTCGCCTCCTCGCTGGCGACCTACGACGAGGCGCGCCGGCTGGATACCGTGCTGGTGGTGATCGCGTCTGCCGCCATTGTCCTGGTCGCGGTGCTGCTGACGCATTCCATGGTCGGGCGGCTGGCACGCGCCGAACAGGAACGCAACCTTCTGACGAATCAGGTGGGCGAAGTCGAGAAGATGGCCCTGATCGGCCGTCTGGCGGCGAGCGTCGCGCACGAGATCAACAATCCTTTGCAGCTCATCTCCGATCAGGCCGGCCTGATGGGCGACCTGATGGAAGACGAGACGTCCACCGCCGTGATTCATCTCGGCGAATACCGTCAGGCGCTCGGCAAGATACGCACCCAGATCGGTCGCGCCAGCACGATCACGCGCCGCCTGCTGGGCTTCTCGCGTGTGCCGGACGGCCAGTCGGTCGAGACCGACGTCAATCAGGCCGTGGAAGAGACGGTGGCGCTGTTCGAGCACGAAGCCAGGCGCCACCGGATTGCCATCGTCCGTCATTACCAGGACAGCCTGCCCCTGGTACGCAACGACCCCGGCCAGTTCCAGCAGGTCGTGCTGAACGTGCTCCACAATGCGATGGATGCCATCGGCCAGGACGGCACCATCGAGATTTCCAGTCGCACCGAGGGCAACCACATCGTGGTGGATTTCGCCGACACCGGCCCCGGCCTCACCATCGAGGCGCTGGAGCATTTGTACGATCCGTTCTTCACGACCAAGCCCAAGGGCAAGGGCACCGGGCTCGGTCTCTACGTATCGCAGGACATCATGACCCGGCTCGGCGGCGAGCTCGTGGCCGCCAACCGCAGCGGCGGCGGTGCGCTGTTCTCGCTGCATCTGCCGTCGCCGCCGGCAACCGGGGAACGTTTCGAGGAAGCAGTTTGCATGTAAGGGAGGCAATCATGAAATGGCTGAGGCTTATGTATGACGGAATGATGGCCGGTGCGCAGAGCTACGCGCAGTGGGACATCGACACCTCGCAGCGCATCGTTCGCGATCGCCGACGAATGGCGATCCTGGGCCTGTTGCTGGTCCCCATTGCCGTCATCGGCGTCGCCTTCGCCGGTGACGTCGGCGCCGCGCTGCCGCAGATTATCGGCGGCAAGCAGGCTTATGGGCCGGCCTATTACACGACGACGATATTCGTCGCCTCGATTGCGGTCGGCGTCGTGGCCGGCCTGATCACCGGCTGCATTGGCGCCGGCGGCGGCTTCATCATTGCCCCCGCCCTGATGAGTGCGGGCGTCAAGGGCATCCTCGCCGTCGGTACCGACCTGTTCCACATCTTCGCCAAGGCGATCATGGGCAGCGTGCTGCATCGCAAGCTCGGCAATATCTCTGTCCCGCTGGCGATCACCTTCCTCATCGGTTCGATCGCCGGCGCCACGGTCGGCGGCACCATCAACCGGACGCTCTACGAAGTGAATCCGATACTTTCGGACGCTTTCATCACCACGATCTACGTTTTCATCCTGGGATTTCTCGGTTTCTACGGCATGGCCGACTACTTCAAGACGCGCAAGGCGCTGGCCGCTCCGGACAAGGTCGTGGAGACGTCTGGCAAAGCGGTGGTGGACGACATGACGGGGCTCGCCAGAAGGGTCCAGGCATTCAACTTGCCGCCGATGCTGCATTTCGACGAGGGCGTGGTACCGGGCGGGCGCAAGATCTCCTCGATCTTCCTCGTTGCCAGCGGCTTCCTGGTCGGCATTGCGGCGGCCATCATGGGCGTCGGCGGCGGTTTTCTCACCTTTCCGATCTTCGTCTATGTGCTTGGGGTTTCATCGTCGACCACGGTGGGCACCGACATCCTGCAAATCGTGTTCACCGCGGGCTATGCCGGCATCAGCCAATACGCCATCTACGGCTTCATCTTCTACACACTGGCGATGGGCATGTTGCTGGGGTCTCTGGTCGGCATCCAGGTCGGCACCTTCGTGACCAAGATCGTGCCCGGCGTGACCATCCGCGGCTTCTTCGCCCTGGCGGTGATGTCCGCCTTCGTGAACCGCGTCTTCGCGCTGCCCGGCAAGCTGGCCAGCCTGGAGTTCATCAGCATGAGCAAAGAGACCGGGGCCATCATCGAAACCGTCGGCATCGTCATATTCTTCGTCACGCTGGGCAGTTTCGCGGTGTGGGTGTTCTGGACCTTCTTCACCAACATCAAGACGCTGAAGGGCGATCAGGAAGCGCCCGTCTACGACGTCCGGGAGGAAAAAGCATGATCCACGACAAAAGGGAATTCGGCATCGGCCTCGCGCTCATCGCGGTGTTCTTCGTCGTCCTGTTCGCGATCTTCAGCCCGTTGTTCGAGGGTGGCCGCAACAGCCTCGACTACCTGGACAGCACCTTCAATTCGATCTCGAAGGATTCGGCCTACTACATCCCGGCTGTCGCCGAGAAGGCCAGGAAGTACGACGGCACGAGCGTCAGCTTGAGCCTCAAGGCGGCGGATGCCGGACAGGCGGGGCGCATGAAGACTCTGCTTTCCGCAGCGGAAGCGACCGTGACGGTCGACGGCGCCAAGCTGAACGTATCCGGCGATCTCGGCAAGATCCTCGCTGCGGTCCTTGCCGACGCCGACCTCATGTTCAGGAACGAGGGCGCGACGGTTGTCGGCAAGTACGGCTTCGATGAACGGCGGGTCCTCTACGACTGGCACCAGTCGCTCTCCGCCATGACCAAGGACCTGAACCGGCAGGGCCAGTTCAAGGAAGGCAAGATGCTGCGCGAGGTGCAGACCAAGGCGATCGAACCGGCGTACAACTACTATGGAATTCAGGCCGTGCCGATGACCAGCATGATCTGGATCGCCATGGCTGCGCTGATCGGCTACGTCGTGTACACGGTGTGGTACGGCTACGCCATCCTGTTCCTGTTCGAGGGCTGGGGAATCAAACTCAAGCACTGAACTACCACGCGATCTGTGTTCAAGTATCTCGCCAAGCTGTTCCGGCCTCGGGCCGGGCTTGCGCCCGAGGCGATGCAGTCGGCCTTCCGCGAGCATTACCGCAACTTCCGCGCGCTGCTGACGGCCAACAACAACGCGCTGGAACTGATGTCGACGACCGAGGAAATGTTGGACTCGGGCAAGCCTTTCGGCATGGCCTTCGTCGGCGGCGACCTGACGGCGCTGACGGTGAACGTCTACAAGATGGTACGCAACCTGATCGCGCTCTCGGACGGCCGCTACAACGAACTCGAGGACCGCTTCAAGATCATCGCCGGCCATATCGAGACGATACTTTCGCGGCAGCCCGAGGTCGCCGGCAGCGCCTTCGTCCTGACCATGGACGAGATCGACCGCAACGCCGTCGACCAGGTCGGCGCGAAGATGGCCAACCTGGGCGAACTGCGCAACCGCCTCGGGTTGCGCGTGCCCGACGGTTTCGCGGTCACGGCCACGGCGGCGCGCCACTTCATGGAAGCGAGCCATGTCGACGCCGAGATCAATCGCCGCTTGCAAACCCTCGATGTCGACGACCTGGAGGCGCTCTACAAGGGCAGCACCGACATCCAGGACCTGATCCGCAATGCGCCGCTGCCCGACGATCTCGACCGGCTGATCCGCGAGCACTGCGATCGTCTGGTTGATAACGGAGATGGCCCGATCACGGTTTCCCTGCGTTCCAGTGCCCTCGGTGAAGACACCCGTCCGAGCTCGTTCGCCGGACAGTACCGGACCCGCTTGGGCGTCGAGATACCGGCGATCCCGGCCACCTACAAGGACATCGTCGCCGGGAAGTACCGCAGCCAGGCCATCGTCTACCGCGAGCAGCGCGGCTATCGCCACCAGGACGTGCTGATGTGCGTCGGCTGCCTCGTCATGGTCGACGCGGTGGCGAGCGGCGTCTGCTACTCGCGATCGCCGGCCGACCCGCGCAATCCGTCGGTAGTGATCCATGCCGCGCCGGGCCTGGGCAACCACATCGTCGACGGAACGTCGGCCTACGACCTGCTGCATGTGTCGCGACTGCCACCCCACGACATCGTCCACGCCCAACTGGCGGCGGCGGGAAGCGGCTGCCTGTCCGAAGCGCATGCCCGCGGGTTGGCGGAGTTGTCGGTGAGGATCGAGGATCATTTCGGCTCGCCGCAGGACATCGAATGGGCTGTCGATCGCAACGGACGCCTGATCTTCCTACAGGCGCGGCCGATCGGTGCGACCGTGGACCAGGGCGGCACCGCAGACAGCGAGCGGGAAGCGGCCGGGCCGCTCGACGAGCAGGCAGCGATCCTCTCGGGCGGTGTGGTGGCGAGCCGGGGCGTGGCTGCGGGCGAGGTGTTCAAGGTGACCGACGCCCAGGATGTGCTCCGTTTCCCGCGCGCCGCGGTGCTGGTGGTCGAGACGCCCTACCCTGAATGGGCGGTGCTGATGAATCGGGCCGCTGCCGTGGTCAGCGAATCCGGCCAGATGGCCACCCATCTGGCTACCGTTGCCCGCGAGTTCGGCGTGCCGGCGCTGTTCGATCTGCCGGGTGCCATGACCAGGCTGGAGGACGGCCAGACCGTGACCGTCGATGCCACCGCGCGCCGTGTCTACGCGGGCCGCGTCGACACCCTGCTGGAGGCTGCGCCGCATAGGCCCAACCTCATGGAAGGCAGCCCGATCCACCAGCTGCTCAAGGAAGCGCTGACCCACATCACGCCGCTGCACCTGACGGCGCCGGACTCGCCCTACTTCAAGCCCGCGTCGTGCCGCACCCTGCACGACATCACCCGCTTCTGCCACGAGAAGGCGCTGGCCGAAATGCTCAAACTCGGTCGCCGCTACGGCTCGCGCGACCAGTCGGCCAAACAGTTGTACGTCGTCGGGGCGCCTTCGCAGTGGTGGGTGGTCAACCTGGAAGATGGCTTCAGGGAGGATGCCGACTTGTCGGGGCCCTTCATCCGGATCGAGGACATCGTCTCCGAGCCCATGCTGGCGATCTGGAAGGGCATGACCGCGGTGCCCTGGCAGGGCCCGCCGGCGGTCAGCCTGCGCGGCTTCGGTTCCATCATCGCCCAGTCTGCGATGAACCCGCAGCTCGATCCCGCGGTCCGCTCGAGCATGTCCGGCCGCAACTACTTCCTCGTGTCGCGCAACTACTGCAATCTGAGCGTTCGGCTGGGCTATCACTTCGCGCTCGCCGAAGCGAGCTTCTCGGAGCTGCTCACCGAGTCCTACGTGAACTTCAGTTTTCAGGGCGGTGCCGCCGACGAACGCAGGCGGCGCCGGCGCGTGGGCCTGCTGGGCGACACGCTGCGCGAGATCGGTTTTCGTGTCGACATCAAGGGCGATGCCCTCACGGCGCGGATCGAGAAACGGCCGGTACCGTATCTGAAGGAGCGGCTCACGGTGTTAGGCTATCTGCTGATCCACACCCGGCAGATGGACATGGTGATGCACGACGAGGCCCGCGTCGACCGGTATCTGGACAAGATCCGCGCCGACATCCGTATGATCCGGGAGACTCTTGTGACCGACTCAGGAGCAGAGCATGAAGCAACCGCGCAACATCCTGTTGGTTGACGACGAAGAGGACTTCCTCGAAACCACGTCGCTGCGCCTGCGCCGGCGATCCTTCGAGGTGAGGACGGCCGCGCGCTGGGCGGCGGCCGAGCCCGAGGTGCTCGCCGGCTGGCCGCACGTCGTGGTCCTGGATGTGATGCTGCCGGATGTGGACGGCATGGAGTGCCTGCGCCGGATCAAGGAGGTGGCGCCGCGGCTTTCCGTGGTGATGCTCACCGGCCACGCCTCGCTGCAGGCCAGCGTCTGGGGCCTCGAACACGGCGCTGCCGACTACTGCCTGAAACCGATCGAACTCGACGAACTGATCGAGAAGATCATCATCGCCTACCAGGACGTCGGCACTGCACCCTAGCGGGCGCGGCAGTCGGACGGCCGTGGCATGGCCTTTCGAACTATCAACCTGAAAAAAGCAGTTGCACCACCAAGGACACCAAGAACACCAAGAGAATCAACTGGGTCAATTTCAGGAGGCATTCACCCTGCGGGTGATCCGCGCTTTGCCTCGGAATCGCCTTTCTTTGTGTCCTTGGTGTCCTTGGTGGTGAATGAACTGAGGTTTTTCGGATCAACCTGAAAACCTCACTTCAAGCCACAGAGATCGCAGAGGACACAGAGA
Source organism: Rhodocyclaceae bacterium (assembly GCA_041480065.1). Lineage (GTDB taxonomy): Bacteria > Pseudomonadota > Gammaproteobacteria > Burkholderiales > Rhodocyclaceae > Fen-999. Next base: position 2,006 of record JBGOZF010000003.1, on the reverse strand, counting down.
AGACGCGGCTCGGCGGCAGCGTGATGTTTCACCCGGCAGGTGACCGCACGCGGATTTGCAAGCTCTTGGTTTTCCTGAGTCCTCTGTGGCCAACTGCTTTTTCTAGGATCAATCCGACGCTACCGCCGGATGAAACAGATGCACCCCCGTCACCGATTCGAGTTGCCGATGCCGCTCCTCGATAGCCCGCTCGCGGGCGCCCTCCTCGCCGAACTTGCTGACCGCGAAGGTGCGGTGCAGGAACTTGCCGTTCGGCAGGTCGGTCCGGGCGATCCAATAGGCGTAGCCCGCGGGCCGTTGCAAGCGCGAGACGCCGGAAATGCCGGACGTATTGGTGTTGTTGAGCCTACTGCCGCCGCAATTGCTCATGGGCCACGAGCGGCGGTCTGAGGTCGGTTGCGGGTGATTGCACCTGCGCTGCGGACGCGTGGGGCACGGGCGACGACCTATCTTACATCGCCGAGCAGGGCCTCGAACGCCCGTCTGGCTTCCACCGCCAAGCGGTAGGCTTCGCGCTCGCCGTACTTTTCGGTTGAGAACATCCGACTTCGTCGTGGCTTGACGCCGCCGGGTGTCTGGGCCGTCCAGTTTTCGGCGATGCGCTCGCTGCCGTCCCGACGCCGGACGACCAAGACCACCTTCATGACGCCCGTCTTTCCGCTCGTGTTGGTCCGGCGCAATCTCTCCGCGCGTTCCGCTCTTGTGAGCCGGGGATGCAGGCGCTCTATCTCGTCCCGCCAGGACAGGGCGGCGGCCAGGGCGCCAGCCTCGCCACCGAACTGGCTGTCCCGGAATTGCTTGTTGAATCGCAGGCCCTCCGATATTCGGTTGACCGTAACACGCCACGCCTTCTCCAAATGATCATCGAGACGCTGGATGCTGCGTATCGGCGCCCGTTTGGCTAGTGGCGGGAGAACCGGCGACGGTTGCACCACCACCGCCTGCGCCATCTCGGCCTCGAACGCCTTGCGGGCCGCGACAGCAAGGCGGAAGGCTTGCCGGTCGCCGTACTTGGCGATGGAGAACATTCTTGTCCGGGCCGGCTTCACCGTGTTCGGCGTCTTGGCCACCCAATTGAAGAAGAGCACTTCGCGGCCATCGCTGTATCTCTTTCGATGCGTGCCGCGTCGAACGCCGGCTCTTCCCGACGTGTTGCTCTTGCGCAGACGGACGGCGGCAGCGAGTTTGCCCTGCTGCGGCGCCGGCTTCGTCGTATCCCGCCACGCCTGAGCCGCCGCCAGCGCTTTCTCCGTGCCGCCGTAGCGCGCATCGGCGAACGTCTTGCCGTACTTGCGTCTTGGTGTGCCCCCCGAGAGTTGCACCGACCACGCTCGCCCTTCACCCTCCCCGATGCGGTAGACGTTTCGCATCTCGGGCGGGTGTCGCACGCACCCGCGCAGCGAATGGCTGCCAGAAGCCTGGGCCAACGCCTGCGAATCGGCCGAATCGCGAGTGCGGTGCGCGTCGCGCGCAACGGAGAGCCCGGCGCGGGGTAGTTCCGGATTTGAGGACTTCGTCATGACTAAAGTTCTAGGATGGGCGACACAAACCAAGTCGTGGCGCGGCTCTTGCGCTGCCTGATGACGTGGGCGAGCGTGCCGCGCGCGTTTCTTGATGGCAAAACAATACCGCAAGTATGTCAATCCCGCTAGAATTATAGAGATGCCATCGGCGTTGAGCAGCGATTCAACTCGCTGTTTTCAAACGCTCCTATAAAACGCTGTTTCATTTTGACGACATGCTGATACGCCTTCGCCCTCCGGTTCGCTCCCCTTTCTCACTGGCAACCGAAGGCGCGTGGTCGCAAGAGACCCGGCTGCTTCGCCTGCATACCGCGCTCGGCACCAACAAGCTGGTCCCCGAAGCGGTCCATGGCAAGGAAGCCCTCGACGAAATCCCGCGACAGTCGATCATCGCCGTGAGCACGGACGCCAAGATCGAACTCAAGAAACTGCTTGGCCAGCCGGTCCTGACCGAACTGCTGACCGCGCAGAGCCGAACCAAGT
>JBGOZF010000002.1:0-146580 GCA_041480065.1 Rhodocyclaceae bacterium | reverse complement strand
GGAGTGGTAGTTCAGTTGGTTAGAATACCGGCCTGTCACGCCGGGGGTCGCGGGTTCGAGTCCCGTCCACTCCGCCAACTCTTTCAAGAAAAACGCCGATCACAAGATCGGCGTTTTTCTTTTCTGAAGTCGCTCAGACCAGGGTGCTGACAATGGTCAGCAAGACTCGCGCGCAGCCGGCGATCAGCAGGGCGACGCCAACCGACAGAGCCACCGAGAAGAACGCTTGGCGCCGGCCGAGCGTGCGCATCATGACGGCGAAGGTCGAGATGCACGGCACGTAGAAGGTCAAGAACAGCAGGAAGGTGACGATCTGCACTCCGTTCAGCAGCGGCCCGATATCCTGGGTGCCGAGTGCCTGGTAGATCATCAGCAGCGACAACTCCTTGCGCAGCACGCCGAAAAGTATCGGCACGCCGAGGACGATCGGCAGCCCCAACCACCAAACCGTGATTGGCGTCAGCAGGGTGTTGATTACACGATCGGCGCCCCAGTGTCCGAGCAGCGCGAGCACGATGCTGCCTGCGACCAGCAGCGGCGTGACGATGGTGACGATGTCGCTGGTGCGTCCCCAGGTCTTGCGCAGGATCGCGCTCCAGGTCGGCAGAGCGTAGGGCGGAATCTCCTGAATCATGCCGGGGGCGGCGTCCGAATATCTGCGTGCGAGAACGCGTCCCAATATCGCAATGACGACGAGGGTCAGCATGAAGATGGCGAACACGCCCAGGCCGCCGAGGTACTTGCCGCCAAGGGCGAGGATGATGGCCGAGCGCGCCGAGCAGGGCACGAAGGTGATCAACAGCGCGGCGATCACGCGGTCGCGCCCGGAAGCCGTCGCTGCGGCGGCCGAGATCGCCGGCACGTTGCAACCCAGGCCGATGAGGAAGGGCACTGCGACGCCACCGTGAAGACCGATGTGATGGAAGCCGCGGTCCACCACGAAGGCCACCCGGTGCATGACGCCCGACTCTTCGAGCGCGACCAGCAACACGACCAGCGGGATCATGTAGGGCACGACGATGCCGACGAGGCCGACGAGGCCGTCGGCGATGGCACGGCCGACAATACCGGCCGTGGAGGTCGGCCCCCACGCTTGCACCCAAACGGCCAGTCGCGCCGAGGTGATCGAGTCCAGCGCAGCGCTGAGTTCGAAGACGACGAACAACACCAGCGCAAAGACAGCCAGGCTGCCGAGCAGCCCCCAGCGGGGATGCAGAAACAACTCGTCGAGATATCGGCGCCAGCCTTCGGCATCTTCCGGGCCGGCAAGCCCGCTGACGTTCTCGAACAGAATGGCGGCGCGGTGGTGCCGGTCGGCATGGATCTCTTCCGACAGCGGGCGCGGCAGCGTGCGCTCGGCGGCGGCTCGTGCGGCGCTCACTCCCGTCAACAGATGCGGGAAGTGGGCGCCCAATTCGTGAAGGAAGTAGTCGTCGTTCTCGGCCAATTGAGTTAGCAGCAGGGCGCGCGGCATCTGGAATGCTTCCGCAACTTGCGGGTCCGCGATGACTTCGTTGAGGGCATCCAGGCTGTCGATCAAATGCCTGCTCGGCGGCTGCGGCAAGGGACATACGTGTTCGCGGGCCGCTTGCACCACGGCGTCGAACAATTGCCGAACGCCCTTGCCCATGTGCGCGATCGTCGGAATGACCGGCACGCCCAATTTGTCGCTGAGGGCGCGGATATTGATGAACACGCCCTTCTGGCGTGCTTCGTCCATGCGGTTGAGGGCGATCACCACCGGCCGGCCCAGCAATCCGAGTTCGAGCGTGAGTTCCAGGTCGCGGTCGAGCGCCGTCGCGTCCGCCACCTGGATCAGCACGTCGGGTGCGGGGAAAGCGGCGGCCGGCTGCTCGGATTCGTGGCGGGCGATGGCCGGCCAGTGGTCTCCCCACAGCAGGTACATCAGTTCCATCCGGTCTTCTTCGCGCAGCCGGTGCAGCGATTCGATGGCCGGCAGGTCGACGAGGGATATCTGATCGAGGCCGACGTCGACCAGACATTCGTCATAAGCGCCGCCGGCACCGGGCATCCGTTCGTGCCTCACGGTGGGACTGGACGCCGCCTGGAAGATGCTGCTCTTGCCGGTCCGGTGCCGTCCGACCAGGGCGACGCGCGGACTGCGGTCGCCGCGCAGCAGCGGGCCGCGCAGGGGGATGGTAACTGTGGACATCAGCAATTGTAGATTACGGCTGCAGGCGGAACGTCACCGGAAGAATGATCTCGCGCTGGTTCACGCCGGGAAGCGAACCCATGGCGTAGGCCGCGCGTATCGCCGCCTGATCGAGAATCGCATGGCCGCTGCTGTCCGCGACTTGAACGTCCTTTACGACCCCGTTGCCATCAAGGGTAAGCACGAGTCGCACTTCTCCCTCGAGGCCTGCGGCGACCGCTTCCTCGGGGTAGAAGACATGCTTGGCCAGTTTCCTCTTCGCGATTGCGTGGACCAGTCGCCCGGTCCCGGGCTTGTCCTGTTTTGGATGCTTCGGTTGCGCTCGCGGTTCCGTCCGTGCCAGGGTGTCTTTCAGCAGCGGTTCCATCACCGTGTTGGGCACGGGGATGCGCAGCGTGGCGTCGAGTATCGTCGGTGTAGGTTGCTCATGCCTTTTTTGCATTCGACATAATAGATCGCCAATGCCGAAGACCATCAGGTGAAGCGATACAGACAGCGACAACGCGAACAGGAGGCGATGTGAAGGCATAATAGGCACCCATTATGAAACGGACTCCAAGTGCCATGCGCGTGATTCGAAGTGTTTTTGCGGCCCTGCTGATGACAATGGGCTTGGCATGGGCGGCCTTGCCGGATCCGGTGACGCTCGGGGCGGCGGTCGAGGCCGGCGACATCGGTGCTGCGCGCGCCTGGCTCGACCAGGGCATGGATCCGAACATGGAAGCGGATCGCGTCGGCACCAGCGTGATGATCGCTGCCTGGGAAGGCAACGTCCGGATGATGGAGTTGTTCGTCTCCCGCGGCGCCAATGTGAACAAGGTCAACCGGTTCGGTGAGCAGGCGCTCCAGTTGGCGGCCTGGCGCGGGAATCTGGATGCCACGCGCTGGCTGCTCGATCATGGCGCCTCACCGAAGCGCAACGGCAAGGAGTGGAGCGCCATCCACTATGCGGTCTATGCCGGTCACGACGACGTTGTCCGCCTGCTGCTGGATCGCGGCGCCGACGTCAATGCCCGGGCACCCAACGATTCGACGGTCCTGATGATGACGGCGCTGACCGGACACGAGGATCTGGCCATGATGCTGCTCGGCGCAGGCGCCGATCCGGGACTGACAAACGATCGTGGCGATACGGCGCTGACCTGGGCCATGCGCTATGGCAATCTCCGCATCGCAAAGCTGGTCTCGTCGTCGCAAGCGTTCGCCCGGGTGGCGAAGATGCCGACAGAGTCTTTTGGCCCGGCCAGGCGATCGGTACCGGCGCCATCGGAGATCACCGAACTCTTGCAGCAGATCCGGCAGGCCGAGGTGCGCAAATTGCCGACGGACGAACTGCGTCGACGGCTGGCTGATGCGATTGCGCGCTTCAAGGGCGACAGTACGGCCGGCAACGTCAAGGCCAAGAAGAATGCGGCAGGACAGCGGCCGGCGCTCGTGATCACCGCGAAGCGCAAGGGCGGCGGCGAACGGGCCGAAGTGGTCAGCGATGTGCCCGTGGTCATGCTGCCGGAGGCCGCCGCACAGGTGCGGCGGCCATGGACCTACGACGAGGCGCGTCTGAACGAGTTCAAGCGCCTGCTCGATCAGCTCAACCAGGCGCAGGAAGAAGGCCGCCCGACCGCCGATCTGCGTCAGGCGGTGCGGGAGGCCTACGATCGGCTCAAACAGCAGCCAGCGCCTGATCGAGGTCGGCCTTGATATCGTCGATGTGTTCGAGGCCGATCGACAGCCGCACCATGTCTTCGGAAACGCCGGCCTTGGCCATTTCCGCAGCCGACAGTTGACGGTGTGTCGTGCTGGCCGGATGGCAGGCCAGGCTCTTGGCGTCGCCGATATTCACCAGCCGGGTGATCAGCTTCAACGCATCCTGGAAGCGCGCGCCGCCGGCAAGGCCGCCCTGCACGCCGAAGGAAAGGATGCCTGAGGCGCGGCCGTCCATGTACTTCCTGGTCAGGCCGTATTCCGGGTGATCCTCGAGTCCGGCGTATTTGACCCATTTCACCTTCGGCTGGGTCTTCAGGAACTGCGCTACCGCCAGGGTGTTCTCGCAGATGCGATCCATGCGCACAGGCAGGGTCTCGATGCCCTGAAGGATCAGGAAGCTGTTGAACGGCGAGATTGCCGCGCCCATGTTGCGCAGGGGCACGACGCGGGCGCGGCCGATATAGGCGGCTGGGCCGAGGGCTTCGGTGTACACGACGCCATGGTAGGAGACGTCGGGTTCGTTGAGGCGCTTGAAGCGTGCCTTGTGCTCGGCCCACGGGAACTTGCCGGAATCGACGATCGCGCCGCCGATGGAATTGCCGTGGCCGCCGAGGTACTTGGTCAGCGCATGCACGACGATGTCGGCGCCGTGTTCGAACGGGCGGCACAGATAGGGCGTCGGCACCGTGTTGTCCACGATCAGCGGCACGCCGTCGGCGTGGGCGATGTCGGCCAGCGCGGCGAGGTCGACCACGTTGCCCAGAGGGTTGCCGATCGACTCGCAATAGACCGCCTTGGTGCGGCCGTCGATGAGAGGCTTGAACGAAGCGGGGTCGCGGTAGTCGGCGAAACGCACCTCGATGCCGTACTGAGGCAGGGTGTGGGCGAACAGGTTGTAAGTGCCGCCGTAGAGCGTGCCGACCGAGACGATGTTGTCGCCGGCTTCGGCGATGGTCTGGATGGCGTAGGTGATGGCGGCCATGCCCGAAGCCACGCCGAGGGCGCCGACGCCGCCTTCCAACGCCGCGAGCCGCTGTTCGAGCACCGCGGTGGTCGGGTTCATGATGCGGGTGTAGATATTTCCGACCACTTTGAGGTCGAACAGATCGGCACCGTGCTGGGTGTCGTCGAAGGCATAGGAAGTGGTCTGGTAGATCGGCACCGCGACTGCCTTGGTGGTCGGGTCGGGGCTGTAACCGGCATGAACGGCGAGGGTTTCGAGTCTCATGGTTTTCCTTATGGGCGGGTTAGGTGGGATTATTCTGACACGGCCCGGGGCCGGATGGCGCGGTCGCGGCGAAAGGCTCGGGCTGCGTGATAGGATGCGGGCCCGCCATGGATGAACTCCAGCGCATCTTCTCCCAGGAGGGCCCCTTGGCCCGTGCCATCCCCGGCTACCGGCTACGGCCGCAGCAGGTGGAGATGGCGCAGCGCATCGCCGCCGCCATTGCCGGCAACCGCGCGCTGGTCGCCGAGGCCGGCACAGGAACCGGCAAGACCTTTGCCTACCTGGTGCCGGCGCTGCTCTCCGGCGGCAAGGTGATCATCTCCACCGGCACCAAGACGCTGCAGGACCAACTCTTCAACCGCGACCTGCCGATGGTGCGCGATGCGCTTGGCCTGCCGCTGACGGTGGCCTTGCTCAAGGGACGGGCCAATTACGTCTGCCCCTACCACCTGGAGCGCGCCGTGGCGGAAGGCCGCTTCACGCGGCGCGAAGAAGCCGCGCATATTCACAGCATTGCCCGCTTCGCCAAGACCACCCACACCGGCGACAAGGCAGAACTCTCCACGGTGCCGGAGGATTCCGGCGCTTGGGCGCAGGCGACGTCCACGCGCGACAACTGCCTGGGCCAGGACTGCCCGCACAACAAGAAGTGCTTCGTCATCGCCGCTCGCCGCGAGGCCCAGACTGCCGACGTGGTGGTGGTCAACCACCATCTGTTCTTTGCCGATGTCATGTTGCGCGATGACGGGCTGGGCGAACTGCTTCCCGCCTGCAACACCGTCATCTTCGACGAGGCGCACCAGTTGCCGGAGGTCGCCGGGCTGTTCTTCGGCGAGGCAGTGGGTACCGCGCAGGTGGTCGAATTGATACGCGATACGAAGCTCGAGGCCCTGGCGGCGGCGAAGGACTATGCGCCGCTGCAGGATGCCTGCAAAGCCGCCGAAAAGGCGGCGAAGGACTTGCGACTTGCCTTCCATCGCGACGGCATGCGTCTGTCGGATGCCCAGTGGCGAGATCACGGCCAGGCCATTGAGGCGCTGGCGAAGCTGGAAACGGAACTGGCCGAGTTCATGAAACACCTGGAATCGCAGGCGGGCCGTTCCGAGGGACTGGAGAACTGCCGCTTGCGCGCGCATGAGATCGCGATGCGATTGAAGCGCTGGCAGGCGCCGCCGGCTGCCGAGGACGACGAGGATCAACTGATCCGATGGGCCGAGGTCACCACCTACTCGGTGACGCTCAACCTGACGCCGCTTTCGGTGGCCAACATCTTCCAGCGCCAGATGGAAGGCCATCCGCGCGCCTGGATATTCACCTCGGCGACCCTCGCGGTGGGCGAAGATTTCAGCCATTACCGAGGCGAGTTGGGATTGGCCGAGGCGGAAACCGGGCTCTGGGGCAGCCCGTTCGACTACGGCAATTGCGCGCTGCTCTACTGTCCGCGGGATATGCCCGATCCCAACAGCCCCCTCTACCATGAGGCGGTGATGGAAGCCGCGTGGCCCGCCATCCGCGCCGCCGGCGGGCGTGCCTTCGTACTGTGTACCTCGCTGCGTGCGATGCGCCGAATCCATGAACTGCTGAAGGAACGCCTGGCGCGCGACGGACTCGAGAATCCGCTCCTGCTGCAGGGCGAGGGTTCGAAGTCGGAGTTGCTGGAGCGCTTCCGCTTCCTCGGCAACGCCGTGCTGGTGGCGAGCCAGAGTTTCTGGGAAGGTGTCGATGTGCGTGGCGAGGCGCTTTCGCTGGTGGTCATCGACAAGCTGCCCTTCGCGCCGCCCGACGATCCCGTGCTGGCGGCGCGCATCGAGCATCTGAAACGGCAAGGCCGCAACGCCTTCTTCGAGATCCAGCTGCCGCGCGCGGCGATCAGCATGAAGCAGGGCGCAGGACGCCTGATCCGCGACGAGACGGACCGCGGCGTGCTGATGGTTTGCGATCCCCGACTGGTCGGCAAGCCGTACGGACGGCGCATCTGGCAATCGCTGCCGCCGATGCGGCGCACGCGCGAGATTGCCGACGTCGAGGCCTTCTTCGCAGGGTAATATCGATCATGGACCTCGCCGAACTCCCCGCCGGACTGCTGGCCGAGCGGCCGCACCTGTTTTCCGCCGCGACGGTGCAGATCTCCGCCCGCAACCTGGCGCGAATGGCCGACGTCATTGCCGCCATCGAGCGGGTGGTGGTGTTGCCGGCCTATCGGCAGCACGTGCTCGCCTGGGCACCCGAAATCGCCCGCTGCGAACCGCAGGCCAAGGGGGTGTTCTTCGGTTATGACTTCCACCTGACCGCCGATGGCCCACGGCTGATCGAGATCAACACCAACGCCGGCGGTGCGCTGCTGGCGGCGGCGCAGGTCGGTGCGGTCGCGATCGAGGAGTCCTTCATCGCCATGTTCCGGGCCGAATGCGGTGCGTTGCCGAAAGCCGTGGCGATCGTGGATGAAGTGCCCACGTCCCAGTACCTCTACCCTGAATTCCTGCTCTGCAAGGGGCTTTTCGAGCGCCATGGGATAGAGGCGGTGATCTGCGACCCGAAGGATCTCCTGCTGTGCCACGGTGGCCTGTGGCACGAACAGACGCGTATCGATTTGGTTTACAACCGCCTGACCGATTTCGCGCTGGCGGCGCCGGCACACTCAGGCTTGCGGCAAGCCTATCTGGACGGGTCCGCGGTGGTGACGCCGCATCCGCGCGCCCATGCGCTGTACGCCGACAAGCGCAACCTGGTGGCCCTTTGCGATGAACGCTTATTGGGCGAGTGGGGCGTCGCCGCGGAAGCGATCGAAGTGCTGGTGGCGGGAATTCCGCGCACCGAGCGGGTGACGCCCGACCAGCCCGAGGATTTCTGGGCGCGGCGGCGCGGCCTGTTCTTCAAGCCCGCTGGCGGCTATGGCTCCAAGGCGGCGTATCGCGGCGACAAGATGACCCGCCGGGTTTTCGAGCAAGTGATTGCAGGGGACTACGTAGCCCAGGCGCTGGTGCCACCATCGACGGTCGACGTTGCGGTGGAGGGTGCAGCGGTCGAACTCAAGGCTGACATTCGCTGTTACGCTTACGATGGTCGCGTTCAACTGGTGGCAGCGCGCCTGTGGCAGGGACAGACGACCAATTTCCGCACGCCGGGCGGAGGTTTCGCAAGAGTGGTGACTGCATGAAGGTATTCGGGATTGCGGGTTACAGCGGGGCGGGCAAGACGACGCTGATCGAGCACTTGATCCCGCGCTTCGTTGGCCGTGGGCTGACGGTGTCGCTGATCAAGCACACGCATCACAACTTCGACCTTGACCGTTCGGGCAAGGATTCGTTTCGCCATCGCGAAGCGGGCGCGACCGAAGTAATGCTGGTCTGCGATCAGCGCTGGGTGCTGATGCACGAACTGCGCGGCCGTCCGGAACCGAGCTTCGACGAACAACTGGCGAACCTGTCGCCCTGCGATCTGTTGCTGGTCGAGGGCTTCAAAGCGACGCCGATACCGAAACTCGAAGTACACCGGCCGGAGAACGGCAAGCCCTTCATCTGGACGGAGAACACCAGCGTGGTCGCCGTGGCCATGCCGAAGACGGCGCGGTTGCCATCCGATTGTCCGCTGCCGAGACTGGATCTTGATGACCGCGACCAGGTGGCGGCTTTCATCCTCGACTTTCTTGACCGGCGCGTGGGAACTGCGTGACCTAAACTTGGATCGGAACTGAAATGAAGGTACGGGTACTTTACTTTGCCAGTCTTCGCGAGGCCTTGGGCAGTAGCGGCGAGGAGCTTGTCTTGGCCGAGGGCGTGAACAGGGTGGCTGATCTGCGTGCCCATATCGCTGCGCGCGGGGGAGCATGGCAACAGCTTCTGGAGACGAAGAACCTTCGGGTGGCGGTCAACCAGGCCATGGTCGGGTTCGATGCGCCGGTGCGGGCCGGCGATGAAGTGGCCTTCTTCCCGCCCGTGACGGGAGGCTGAAAGATGAGCCCCCCACGCTCGCAAAAGCCCCTCGCTGCCCCCCACGGGGGGGCGGATGCCCTCTCGGGGCGGCCCAGCGAGGGCATGAGCATTTCGATTCAGGAAGCGGATTTCGATGTTGCCGCTGAACTGGATGCGTTGACGTCGGGCGACGACGAGGCTGGAGCGGTCGCGAGTTTCGTCGGTCTGGTCCGCGGCGCCGACGTGGCGGCAATGACCCTCGAACACTACCCGGGTATGACCGAGAAGGCGCTGGCCGAGATCGTCGAAGAGGCGCGCGGCCGCTGGCCTCTCCTGGCGGTGCGGGTGATTCACCGGGTCGGGCGACTGCTGCCCGGGGGGCGCATCGTGCTGGTCGCGGTATCGTCGCGCCACCGTCAGGCGGCATTCGCTGCCTGCGAATTCATCATGGATTATCTGAAGACGCGGGCGCCGTTCTGGAAGCGCGAGGAAACGGACTCCGGCAGCCACTGGGTCGATGCCCGCGAAACCGACGAAGAGGCTGCCCTTCGCTGGCAGGGCGACCAAACTACACCTTGAATCGGTTGACGCTCGCCTGAAGGTTCGCCGAGATGGTCCTGAGATTCTGGGCCGATGCCGCGGTGTTGCGCGCGGCGGCGCTGGTCTGCTCGGTGGCAGTGGCGATGGATTCAAGGCTCCGCCCGATCTCGTGCCCGGCATTCTTCTGCTCCGAAAGCGAGTGGTTGATGTCGTCGATGCCCTGATGCTCCTTGCCGACCACCACTGCGCTTTCCTGCAACAGGCCGGCGACGGTTTCCAGCGTGCCGCGGCTCTCTGTCAGGATATCGGTGCTGACCTGGATCGCGTTCTTCAGATTCTGCGACTCGTTGCCGATTCCCTGGGTGATGGTGTCGATTTCCGCCGCGGCCTTGCTCGACTTCTCCGCCAGTCCGCGCACTTCGTCGGCGACGACCGCGAAGCCGCGCCCGTGTTCGCCGGCGCGGGCTGCCTCGATGGCGGCGTTGAGCGCCAGCAGATTGGTCTGGTTGGCAATCTCCTTGACCTGGCCGGTGAGACCGGTGATGGTTTGCGAGTTGGTGACAAACTGGTCCGTGGCCCGGGAGATGCCCTGTACCGACTGCTCGATGCGCTCGATCTCCTGCCGCAGGCGGCTCACGCTCCTGGAACCCGCTTCGGCATTGCGCAAGCTGCTGTCAGAGGTTGCCTTGACCTCCTGCGCCGAGGCCGACACCGATTCGATGCTCGTGATCAACTGCTCGATGGCGGCGCCGATGGCCGCGGCCGCTTCCGATTGCCGGGCCGAAGCCTGCGAGACAGATTCGACCGTCGTCGCCAGTTGCGCCGATTCGCTCGCCACCTTGGTCGTTGGTCTGCACGTTGCCAATCGTGCCCTGGAGGCTGCCGATGAAGTTGTTGAAGCTTGTGGCCGTGCGTCCTACTTCATCATGGGTTTCGACAGGCAGGCGGCGGGTCAGGTCGCCGTCGCCGGACTCCAGTTGGCACATGGAGTTCTCCAGGTTCAGCAGCGGCCGCCGGATGCGGGCGATGGTCGTCGTCACCATGATCATGGCGATCGCAAATGCGCCGATGAAGGCAACGACGCTCAGCATGGTGCCGCCGGAGGCCTCGTCGGCCACGGCTTTCTTGGACGTCTCGACTGCCTGGGCCTGCTCTTCTGAGCGTTTCAGCAGCGTATCCTTGATGTCGCGCCAGGAGGGCGTCTCTTCCTTGTTCAGCACTTGTACGGCTTCGGCCTGTTGACCGGTTTTCGCCAGGTCCCGGATCCTGTCCTTGAGCGCTACGTTTGCCGTCCAGCGGTTCTGGAGACTTTGCAGCAACTCGGTCTCGCCCGAGTTGTCGACAAGTTGCCGGGCCGTCGCAGCTGCCCGGAAAAGGCCTTCTGCGCCTCTTCCAGGTTCTTGTAGGCCTTGGGGTTGGCTGCATCGAGAATGATGTTGCGGATCGCCTGGCCGGTCTGCAAGCCTTGGGCGTACATGCCGTCATATGCCCGAAGACGGGCCTGGTCGCGCTCGACGAAGCTGGCGAAACGGGCGGCGACGTTGGTCAGCGACCACAAGGCGATTATGCCGCCGACAAGCATGATGACAGACGAAAGAACGATGACCACAAGCAACGGTGTGCGGATGCTTCTCGCCTGAATCAAGATTGTCCCCCTGGGATCTTGGACCTCCTGGACTCTGTGTCGCCTGTCCAGGAAGCGCGGACTACTTCTTTCGTGTCGTCGCTGCCGGATTCATGGTCTCGAAAGCCTTCGCGGAAGCCTGCGACATCTGCTCGAAGGCAGCGTTGGCGTTGGCCATCGCCTGCTGCATCGTCTCCAGGACATTGGTATTCTGGCCGGGCAGCGCCTTGAAGAAGGACTGAAAGGCCTCCACCATATCCTGGCTGCCGGCCGCCAGTTGCTCGGTCAGCAGGCGCGAGAACTCGGCTCTGGCGCCGTTGCCGATGTCGGCGATTTCCTGGGCGGTGGCGACCATCTTCTGCATCGATTCCTGGGTGTAGCGGGCGCGCAGGTTCATCACCGAGAGCGGGTCGGTCTTGTCGGCCTGATCCTTCGCCTGGCTCATGCTATCGACAAGCAGGTCGCGCGCCAACTGGGATTGCAGCGCCATGATCTTCTGGGAATTTTCAATCGACAATTGCGCCAGTCGCATGGCTGCTTCCATGTTCTTGCGCGGGATCTCGCCAAACTCGTTCTTCGTCTTCATGATTTAAGCCTCCTATGCACAATCTAGCAACTTCCATCTCAATAGCAAAGCGCGACGGTTCAGCGCAGCGACGTTCTGGCTGCTTCGATGGTGTCGAAGATCCGCGCCGCCGAGTCGTGGCGCTCGAGGGCGACGGCGAGATTCTCGGCGAAGCCGATGCCGACGAACCCGGTGGTGGCCACCGTGTCGCCATCGCGGATCAAGCCCACCGCTTCCCCGGGCGGACAGGATCTTGCCGGTGTCGGAGGCCCGCAGCGCGGCCGCCGCCGGATGGTTGGGCATTACACTTCCTCTAGTTTGCTCTCGGCGGCATTATGCGCCCGCGATGGGAGGTTGAAAACGACCGCCGAATCCCCATTTTGTGTGCATCGACATTCGGGAGAGCTTCATGCGCTTCGACAAGTTCACCACCAAGTTCCAGCAGGCGCTGTCCGACGCGCAGAGCCTGGCGGTCGGCCACGACAACCAGATGATCGAGCCTCAGCACCTGTTGCTGGCCCTGCTCAACCAGGAGGATGGCGGTACGGCGTCGCTGCTGGCCCGCGCCGGCGTCAATGCCGGGCCGTTGAAAACGGCCCTGGAGAAGGCGATCGCGCGCCTGCCGAAGGTGGAAGGCAATGCTGGCGAGGTTACCATCGGCCGCGATCTGGGCAACCTGCTCAACCTGACCGACAAGGAGGCGCAGAATGCCGGCGACCAGTTCATCGCTTCGGAGATGTTTCTTCTGGCCCTTGCCAATGACAAGGGTGACGCCGGTCGCATGTTCAAGGAGCATGGCGCCCAGCGCAAGGCGCTCGAGGAGGCCATCAAGGCCGTGCGCGGCGGCCAAACGGTCGGCAGCCAGGAAGCCGAGGGCCAGCGCGAATCGCTGAAGAAGTATTGCCTGGATCTCACCGAGCGCGCTCGCCAAGGCAAGCTGGACCCGGTGATCGGCCGCGACGACGAGATTCGCCGCGCCATTCAGATCCTGCAACGCCGCACCAAGAACAACCCGGTGTTGATCGGCGAGCCGGGTGTCGGCAAGACGGCCATCGTCGAAGGCCTGGCCCAGCGCATCGTCAACGGCGAGGTGCCCGAGACGCTCAAGGACAAGAAGGTCCTGAACCTCGACATGGCTTCACTGCTGGCCGGCGCCAAGTATCGCGGCGAGTTCGAGGAACGGCTGAAGGCGGTGTTGAAGGAGATCGCGCTCGACGAGGGCCGCATCATCCTGTTCATCGACGAGATGCATACCATGGTCGGCGCCGGCAAGGCCGAAGGCGCCATCGATGCCGGCAACATGCTGAAGCCGGCGCTGGCGCGCGGCGAGTTGCATTGCATCGGGGCCACCACGCTCGACGAATACCGCAAGTACATCGAGAAGGACGCAGCGCTGGAGCGGCGCTTCCAGAAGGTGCTGGTCGACGAGCCGAGCGTCGAGGCGACCATCGCCATCCTGCGCGGCTTGCAGGAGAAGTACGAGATACACCACGGCGTGGACATCACCGACCCGGCCATCGTCGCCGCGGCGGAGTTGAGCCATCGCTACATCACCGATCGCTTCTTGCCGGACAAGGCGATCGACCTGATCGACGAGGCGGCAGCGAAGATCAAGATGGAAATCGACTCCAAGCCGGAGTCGATGGACAAGCTCGACCGTCGCCTGATCCAGCTGAAGATCGAACGCGAGGCAGTGAAGCGAGAAAAGGACGAGGCTTCGAAAAAGCGTCTCGGTCTGATCGAAGACGAAATCGCCAAGCTGCAAAAGGAATATTCCGACCTGGAAGAAATTTGGAAGGCCGAGAAGGCTCAGGTGCAGGGCTCAGCCCACATCAAGGAAGAGATCGACAAGATGCGTGCGCAAATGGCCGACTTCCAGCGCAAGGGCCAGCTCGACAAGGTCGCCGAGCTTCAATACGGCAAGCTGCCGCTGCTTGAAGGACAGATGAAGGCGGCAGAGAAACTGGCTGACGGCAAACTGCCGAACAAGCTCCTGCGCACCCAGGTCGGCGCCGAGGAGATCGCCGAGGTGGTGTCGCGCGCTACCGGTATTCCCGTCGCCAAGATGATGCAGGGTGAGCGCGAGAAGCTCCTGAAGATGGAGGAGCGCCTGCATGCACGCGTCGTCGGCCAGGATGAGGCGGTGCGGCTGGTGGCCGACGCCATCCGCCGTTCGCGCGCAGGCCTGTCCGAGGAGAGCCGGCCTTACGGCTCCTTCCTGTTCCTCGGACCCACGGGTGTCGGCAAGACGGAGTTGTGCAAGGCGCTTGCCGAGTTCCTGTTCGATTCAGAGGACCACCTGATCCGCATTGACATGAGCGAGTTCATGGAGAAGCACTCCGTGGCGCGGCTGATCGGCGCGCCGCCCGGCTACGTGGGCTATGAGGAGGGCGGCTATCTCACCGAACAGGTGCGGCGCAAGCCTTACTCGGTGATCCTGTTCGACGAGGTGGAGAAGGCTCATCCGGATGTCTTCAACGTGCTGTTGCAGGTGCTCGACGACGGCCGCATGACCGACGGCCAGGGCCGCACCGTGGACTTCAAGAACACGGTGATCGTAATGACCTCCAACCTCGGCAGCCAGATGATCCAGCAGATGTCCGGTGACGACTACCAGGTGATCAAGTTGGCGGTGATGGGCGAGGTGAAGACCTATTTCCGGCCGGAGTTTATCAACCGCATCGACGAGGTCGTGGTGTTCCACGCGCTCGACGAGAAGCAGATCGCGTCCATCGCCCGGATCCAACTCGGGTATCTGGAGAAGCGCCTGGCGCGGCTGGAAATGCACCTCACAGTCGACGAACAGGCACTGGAAGAACTCGCCAAAGCCGGCTTCGATCCGGTGTTCGGCGCCCGGCCACTGAAGCGCGCGATCCAGGAGCGCATCGAGAATCCGCTCGCGAAGGGGATTCTGGAGGGACGCTTCGCGGCCCGGGATACAATCCGCGTCAGTGTGGCCAAGGGCCAGATCGTGTTCGAAAAGGTGGCGTGAATCGTCTGATCAGGATTCTTTGCGGTTTGCTGGTGGGCATCGCAGGGCCGTGCATTGCGGCGCCGGCGATGCCGCCGCAGTTGTCGCCCGCCGACCAGGCAGAGTACCGCGCCTATCTCGAAGCACCCGACCACCGGGCTTTCGCCATCGCCCCAGGCGGCGCCTGGGCCTGGGTGTCCGCCGAAGCCGACGCCGCGACTGCGGAGCAAAAGGCGCTTGCCTCATGCCAGGCACAGACCCGGCAACGTTGCGTGAGCTATGCGGTCGATGCGCGCACGGTGTTCGACGCGAAGGCATGGACGCAGCTCTGGGGGCCGTATGCAACGGTGCATCAGGCGCGGCGCGCGGCAATCGGCAGCGAACCGGGGCAGCGCTTCATGGACCTCGCGTTCAGCGACGCCAGGGGAAATCGCCGAAGTATGTCGTCGCTAAAGGGCAGGGTGGCAGTAGTCCATTTCTGGGGCGCCTGGTGCCCGCCGTGCCGTAGGGAGATGCCCGATCTGCAAAGGCTGCACGCGGCGCTCTCCGATCGCAAGGACATCGCTTTCGTGCCGCTGCAAACGCGCGAGACGTTCGACGTCTCGCGCGCCTGGGCCGAAAAGCAGGGGATCACGCTGCCGCTCTACGACTCCGGATCGACGGGTGAGGACGACGCGAAATTCCGCCTGGCCGGCACCGGAACCATCAACGACCGCGAGATCGCCAGCCGCTTTCCGACGACTTATGTTCTCGACAAGAACGGCCTGATCGTCTTCTCGCATGTCGGCCCGGTCTCCGACTGGCTCGAGTACGAACCCTTCCTGCGGGATGCCGCCGACCGTTCCGGGAAATAGAGCGGCTGTTATCATCGTCAATTACCATTCTGACGCCATTGCGAGAACCATCATGCGTTTCCTGGCCAAATTCCTGCTGACGGCTGGCATCGCCGCCGTCGTTTCGATCCCGGCGCCGGCCGCCGACTCCAAGGCTTCGCGCTACTACGAGGATGCGCAGGTACGCTACGAGCGGAAGGACCTGCCGGGCGCGATCATCCAGCTCAAGAACGCGATCCAGGCCGACCAGAAGATGCTGGCGGCGCATGTGCTCTTGGGCAAAGCGCTCCTCTCTTCGGGAGATCCTGTCGGCGCCGAGGTCGAGTTCGACGAGGCGCTGCGTCAAGGCGTCAGTCGCGCTGAGGTGCTTCCACTGCTTGGTCAGGCCTACTTGGCCCAAGGCAAGTACGACGCGCTGCTTGAACGTGTGACGCCTGGCGGGCTACCGCTAGCCCAGCAAATCGACGTGCTTGTGCTGCGCGCCAACGCCCAGGCCGAGAAAGAGAGCATTTCTGCTGCGCTGAAGACGCTGGACGAGGCCAGAGCACTCGATCCACGGTCCGGTCCGGTTCGTCTGGCACAGGCGGCGTTCAGTGCGCGCAAAGGCGATCTTGCCACGGCCAACAAGTTCGTCGACGAAGTGTTGTCGCTGGCACCGAGCGATGCGGCAGCCTGGAACATGCGTGGTTCCTTGCAGCAGGCTGCGGGTGATCGGCAGAATGCGCTTGCGTCATATGCGAAGGCATCGACGCTGAGTCCGAACTATCTCGAGCCCCGCGTGAGCCGGGCATCTTTGCTGATCGAACTCGGTCGCATCGATGAGGCAGACCGTGAACTGGCGGCGATCGCGGATATTCAGCCGTCTGAACCACGCGCTTCCTATATGCGGGCGTTGGTCGCGACGCGTCGCGGCGACAAGGTGGCGACCAAGGTGGCGCTTGAGGAAGTGACAAGCATGCTCGATCCGATTCCTGCCGCCGTATTGGCGGCCAACAAGCAAATGCTGATGCTTAACGCATTGGCACACTACGATTTGGGCAACCGGGAGAAGGCGTCAGACAAGTTGACCACACTCTTGCGCCGCTATCCGGGTGACCCCGCGGCGACCAAGCTCCAGGCCAGGCTACTTCTCGATGCCGGCAACCATGCGGGCGCTGCTTTGTTGCTGGAACCGCTCAGGCGCAGTTCGCCCAACGATCCACGCGTGCTTTCGCTCCTGGCGACTGCATACATGCAGGAAGGCAATTATCGCGGCGCTTCCGAACTTCTGGATCAGGCGGTGCGCTATTCGGGGGGTGCAGCCGACATCCTCACCGATTTCGGTGTCAGCCTGGCTGGCATCGGCAAGGGCGACCAGGCGATCGAGCAACTGCGCCATGCGTGGGCCAAGGATCAGAAACAGACTCGGACCGGAATGATCCTTGCGAGTCTCTACCTGCGTGCCGGTCAGCCGAAGAAAGCACTCGAGGTCGTCGAGACCTTGGCAAGGAACGACCCGTCGAATCTCGCAGTGCAGAACTTGCTCGGCGTCGTGCGAGTTGCCGCTGGTGATCGTGCAGGCGGACGCAAAGCGTACGAACGGGCGTTGGCGCTGAGTCCCGGCCACCCGGGAGCGATCCTGAATCTCAGTTCTCTCGACCAGGTAGAAGGCAAGCCTGAAGCAGCGCGTCAGCGACTCTTGGGCTTGCTGAAGACGGACGAAAAGAACGCCGATGCCATGATGGAAATGGCATCGATCGAGCAGAAGGCAAAGCACCACGACGAGGCAGCCCGCTGGTTGGACAGGGCGCGCGTGAACCCGAAGGCTGCGATAGCGGCCGGAACCCGCCTTGCTGAGTTGCATTTGCTGACGGGAGCGATCGACAAGGCGCTGACTGTTGCCAAGGAGGTTCAGCTGAGCGCGCCGGACAACCCCGTGGTATTGGGGCTCGTCGCGCGGATACAACTGGCTAAGGGCGACAGCAGTTCCGCCCGGCAGACGCTGACCGACATGGCGCGCTATGCCAACTACGATCCGGCGGCCCAGTTCGAAGTGGCCCGACTGCAAATGGCGGCCGGCAACGATAGTGGTGCCGCCTATAGCCTCGACAAGGCACTTAGCTCCCAGCCGGACTTCCTGCCGGCGTTGATTCTGCGTGCTGAAATCGAGATTCGCCAGCGTGAATTTGCCAAAGCAGAACAGCGGATCAAGCAAATTGGCGAAAAGTCCGGCGGCGGGGCTGTTGCGCTGCGCCTCCAGGGAGATTTGGCGATGGCACGCGGACAGCCAGCCGCTGCCTTGACGGCCTACGGGAGCGCTCTCAAGAAGGACGACAACCCCGATATCGCACTGCGCCTATACCGGGCCCATGTCGCCGCGGGCGATGCTGCCAAAGGTGTGCTGTTCCTGGATAAGTGGCAAGCAAACCATCCAGACAATATCGGACTCCTGCGTACCATCGGCGATGCCGATCTGCGGTTGGGGAATTTTGCCGCTGCCCGTGCAGCCTACGAAAGAATCCTCAAACTGCAGCCGGACGATGCCTTGGCCTGGAACAATCTGGCGCAGGCGGCTTTGGCGCAGAACGACAAGGCTGCAACCGGCTTTGCTGAACGGGCGTATGCCTTGCGCCCAAACGATCCCGTGGTCAGCGACACCCTCGGCTGGCTCTTGTTCAGGCAAGGTCAGCTTGACCGGGCGCTAACGCTGTTGCGCGATGCCCGCCTGCGAAATTCGACCGATCCGGAGATCCGTTACCACTTGGCGGCGGCTTTGGCAAAAAGTGGGCGCCGACCCGAGGCACGGGAAGAAGTTGCGCAAGCATTGAAGATTGGGTCCAACTTCACGGGCATCGAGGATGCCCGCAGGCTTCAAGCTGAACTGGCCAGGTGATCGAAGAAGACGACCCAATGGGACGCGGTCGCGGCGGGGGCAAAGTCAGAAGGTTTCTGGCGCAGATCGTCTCGTGGTTGTCGGGAATTCTTACATGCAATGTTCGTTTATTTGAAATTATTATTGATAATCAGGGTGATAAAGTTTTGGCACGAGAAATGCTTGATACATGTCACATAATCTGTTCGCCGCGTATATCCCATCCCGGCGTGTTTTCTTGGAGTCGCATGATGAACTTGAAATCCCTGCGTAATAAGGTTCTTGCCCTTGGCTTGGCTGCCATGGCCGGGCAAAGCTGGGCCACGGTAGCGCCCACGGAGCCCGCGGATGGCAATACGACTTGGCAAGATGTCCAAAGCATCCAGTGGAGTACCAATGGCGGTAGCACTTGGGGAACGTCGGCCTTGGCTGTCGGCCAAAGCGTCACGTTTCAGGTCACGATGCACAAGACCAACCTCGGCAATCACTACGCTGACTTGGCCAAAGCATGGCTCGACCAAAATGGCGACGGGGTATTCACGGGGAGTGAGGCAATCATCTTCGGTTACAACATTGTCAATGGCAGCGAGACGCCTTGGTGGAATGGGGAGAGGACGGCCAACAACCAGTTGATCAACTTCACCAGCGGTGCGATCAGTGTGACGAGCGCGATGGTTGGCGACCTTTGGCTGCTGGCCCGCGTGACCTGCTCGGAAACCTTGGCTAATGCCGGCGGTGTGGCTGGCTGGAATGACCAATGGGATCCGGCCAACGTCTATGCGAACACCAACGGCCATACCGCCACTGGTCCTCTTGCCACCAACATGAGTTGGTACAATTCTCATTTTTCGTCAAGCGCGAATTATTCTGGCGGTCAGGGTGAATCACAGCTTGCTCATCTGACAGTCAAGAACAAGGTTCCAGAGCCGGGCACGCTTTCGCTGTTCGCTGCAGCGATGGTTGTTGGAATGGGTTTGAGAAGGAAACTGTCGGCCCGCGTTTGATTTCCGAGAGTTTAAGTTTCCAACGGCCCGCGAAAGCGGGCCGTTGTCATTTGAGCGGTCAAAGAAGGAGCCGCCCGGGGAGGTGGGCCGCCAGTTATCGTGAGGACCCTTTCAGGACTTCTGCTCTGCGGGTTCTTCTGCGTCCGCTTACTCCCAGCTGGTGATCATGGCATCGACCCCCTGCAGAAGCGAGACGTGCAGTCGACATTCGTCGCTCGTCAGGTGCTCATTGGTGGTCTTGGCTAACTGCTCGACGAGGCTTGCCGACGGCCGGCGGCAAGGGCGCTGGCGATGTCGTTAATGACAAGCCGGTCCCCGGCGGCCTTGCTGAGGTTCACCCAGCAGAACGGGCACATGGTCACGACGTTTTTCCCCTGGGCTTCGAGTTGTTCGACGCGATTGCCGGAAATCCGGTGCGCCTCGGCTGGAAAAAGCGACTCCAGCGGTCCGCCGCAGCAGTGCGTTGCCTTGCCGGACAGCTCCGGCTCCCGCACGGAGATTCCCGCCGCCCGCAGCAGTTCGCGGGGCTGGTCGCAAATGTTCTCGTAGCGCGCATAGACGCAGGAGTCGTGCACCACGACTTCGCCGTTCATCTGCTTGGCGGCCTCGGGATGCTTCTCGGCCAGCACTTCGAGGTAGTTCACGACCTCGATGTCGAAGTCTTTGACGAAGTGCGGGTAGGCCTGGCGGAGCATCTTGGTGGTGTGCGGGTCGACGGTGATCAGGCGCTTGACGCCGAGCTTCTTCAGGTGCGCGGCGACGCGGCGGGCATGGTTGCCGAAGGATTCGTCCAGCCCGTCGTCGTAAAGCAGCGCGCCGGCGTAGAACTCGTCTTCATAGAGATAGCCGAACTTGACGCCCGCCTCGCGCAGCAGGCCGACGATGTCGCGCAGGACCTGGTTGGAATGGCGCATCTTCTCCGACGAAGCGGTGAGGCCCATGAAGAAGGACAGGCTGATGAACTTGTTCATCAGACGACCTATGCCGAAGAACCGGGTCAGGAACGAGTTTTCGAGCAGGGCCATCTGGGACGACATGGCGTCGATGGCGGGGATCATCTGATAGACGTGCCCGGTGTAGAGAACCGTCTCGCCGCCGCGTGGCAGATTGAGCCCGCGGGCCCAACCCGTGGCCGTCCGCTTCGACAGCGGCAGAACACTGCCGCGCTTGCGCAGGTTGTCGGCGAAAATTCCCAGAATGGGTGCAATCGGTAGCGGCATACGGCGATCTCCTACTTCAGGCCAAACTCTTGCCGGTTGATCAGAACGCGGAGGCTGCGCATGTTGTCTGCGATATGGACCTCCTGCGGGCAGTTCACTTCGCACATGCGACACAGCAAACAGGAGAATATCTGCGGGATGCTGGCGCGGACCTCGTCTTCAAGCCCGAGCATGACCTCGCGGAACAGTTTGCGGGGCAGTATCTTGTACCCCAGCGGACAAAGCGCCGAGCAGGTACCGCAGTGGAAGCACGACCCGGCGTTGAATCCCTCCACCTGCTTCATGCGGGCCGCAAAGTCCGATGACACTTTGATCATTGTGTTGTCCTCATCGCCAAGTCACGCGGGGTCAAGCCGCATGCTGCTTCGTGAGTTCATATTGGAAGTATCCATCCACATCGGCACGGCCAATTCCTTCGACCATGCCATAGCGGCGCATACCGAAGAGCCAAACCGTTACTTCCCGGGATGAGTAACCCAGGGTCTGGGCGATTTCCGGAATTGTCTTCGGGCCTTGTTCGAGAATGCCTGCGATGCGATCTCTCATGATCATTTCGTCCTGAGCGATATCGAGCATATCCCGCAGTCTTGAGGTCTGAGTATTGCTCATGCTGTCACCAACTCCTTGAGGCTTGCATCGATCATGGCCAGAATCTGGTCATCCCGGAAGCCCTCGATAACGATGGCGTCTTGCGCACAGATCGGAACGCAAGCCCCTTCTCCCTTGCATGTAGACTCAATTACCATCGCCACTTCCTTGTCACCGCATCGCACTCGTTCAATTGCGCCATAAGGGCAGACCTTGAGGCATTCGTCGCACCAGACGCACTTGGTCGTGTCGATTTTCGCAACCAGTGGTTCCAGGTTCACGTAGCCTTTCTTCAGCAGTGCACCGGTCCTGGCGACCGCTGCCAGGGACGATGCAACGCTCTCGGACAGATTCTTGGGGCCTTGCGCGGTTCCGGCAATGCATACGCCATCGATGGCGGTTTCGACCGGGCGCAACTTGATGTGAATCTCGTTGTAGAACCCGTCCTTGCTCTTGGGTATCTTCAGCACATCGTTGAGCGAGTCGTTCTTTCGGGGCGTCATGCCGGTTGCGAGCACCACCAGATCCACGCCGATCTCCAGTTCCCCATCGCCCAACAGCGTGTCTTTGACGTTGATCGCGAGGCGGCCATCGTGCTGTTCCACCCGTGGCGGTTCTTTCGGATCCCAGCGCAGGAAGAGTGCTCCATCGGCGCGGGCATTTGTATACACGGTTTCAAGGCGTCCGTAGGTGCGGACGTCGCGAAAGAGGTGATACTGGTTGATGGTCTGGCCGGATTTCTTTTCGACCTCGTGCAGCAGGCTGCCGGTGAAGGCCGTGGCCATGCAGCAGAACCGCGAGCAGTGCGCGTTGGGCTCCGGGCAGGCCTCGCTCTTCTCCTGGCGACTGCCGACGCAGTAGATGAAGCCGACATCCCGCACCGGAACGCCGTTGTAGGTCAGCGGGCCATCTGCGGCATTTGCAGCCTCGAGCATCTGGCGGAACTGCATCAGGGTGACCACGCCGGGCATGCCCCAGCCGTATTCGCCGTCGCGGGGTTCATAGGGCGTGAAGCCCGTCGTGACAATGATTGCGCCCACGTTGAGTGAAACATCCTCTTGGCCGCACAGACGAATCGTCGCATTGAAATCGCCGATGTGACCGCTCTTGGCCGTCAGCTCGGCATTGGTGTAGAGAATGATGTTGTCGTTTCTCCGAATCTGCTCCAGCAGCCTTGCAACCACCTCGGGGCCATGCTGGTTATCGGGCCCCATCCGCCCGACTTGCGCTGCCCAGCCCCCGGGCTCGCTCTCGCGCTCGATGATGAAGACCGACAGTCCCATTCCTGCGAGCGAGAGCGCGGCGCGCATGCCGGCCACGCCCGCGCCGACCACCAGAACGCGCGGCTGCGTTTCGATCCGGAGGGGAGTCAGGGGATGTGTCAAGGCACACTTGGCTACGCCCGCACGCACAATGTTGATGCCCTTGAACGTGGCGCCGGGCTTGTCACCCGTATGCACCCAGGAGCATTGTTCGCGCAGATTGACGTGAACGTACTGGTAGGGATTCAGCCCGGCGCGTTCCGCCATGGCGCGGAACGTGAACGTGTGAAGTTTCGGCGAACACGAGGCGATGACCAGGCCATCCAGCTTCTTTTCCTTGATCTCGTCGATCATTTCCTGCTGCGAAGCATCCGAGCAGGCGAACAGATGTGTTCGCGTGACCTCGACTTCCGCTTCGCCCAGGAGCGTAGCCGCAACTTCCTTCACGTTCACATGGTCGGAGATGTTCCCGCCACAGTGGCAGACGTAGACGCCGATTCGTCGTTTATCTGTCATTGCCCGCCCCTTGTTCGTTCAAGATAAGCGGCCGCCTGGGCCGCAGCCGCGCCGGAGTGCAGCACGGTATCCGGTATGTCCATTACGCCAATCGTGGTGCCCGCCGCGAAAAGTCCGTCGACATTGGTACGGGTCGGTTCACTGACGGGATCGATTTCGCGTACATAGCCGAAGTCGTCTGCTGCCAATGCGTCCCCCTTGTAGAGGGAAAATGCGTCCGTGTTGGGCAGGAATCCCACGGTCAGGACCACGAGGTCGTGTTCGCGGGTCTGCTTGCCACCTTCGCCCAGCATGTCTTCGTAGTGCAAGGCCATGTTGCCGTTGGCAAGTTGCTCGATTCGTGCAACCTTGCCCTTGACGAATTGAATCCCCATGGCTTTGGCTTGCTCGTAGAACTCGTTGTAGCCCTTGCCGAAAGCGCGAACATCGATGGTGTAGATCGTGATGTCGGCCATGGGCAAAGCTCCCATGGCGAGTTGCGCATGTTTTATGGAGTACATGCAGCCGATGCGGCAGCAGAGCGGATTGCAAACGGTATGATCGCGCGACCCGACGCACAGGATGATGGCGATGTTCTCGGGTTCCTTGCCGTCCGAAGGCCGCAACACGGCGTTGTAGGGGCGCGTCGGCGCCAGCAGCCGGTCCATCTGCGGGCCGCTGACCACGTCGGGGTATCTGCCGTAGCCAAGCAGTTCCTTGGTCGCCGGGTCGAGGATCTTGAAGCCGGTGGACATGACCACCGTGCCCACGTTGATCGACAGGGGAGTCGGCTTCTGGGAGAAGTCGATGCACTTGGGCGCACAGGCACTGACACATTCCATGCACTGGGAGCACTCGCCGCAGTTCATGCAGCGCTGGGCCTCCTGGCGTACCTCCACTTCCGTCATGACCTTCTCGTAGCATGCAAATGAACTCCGGCGCTCAGCAAGCGGCAGTACCGGTTGCGGAACGGGTTGACGTTCCACGAAACGCTCTGCTTCTTCGAGCACGACGTTCTTGTCCGTCTTTTCCAGGACGCCGTCGAAGGGCACGTTCAGCGACTCGTTCTTCAAGTGACGGTCCATGTAGAACGCTGCCCGCCGTCCCTGTGCAATGGCGTTGATGATCATCGTCGGCGCCGTCACGCAGTCTCCGCAGGCGAAGACATCCGGATCGGCTGTCTGGCGGGTCTGGGGATCCGCGCTCAGGAGACCTTTGCCGTTCTTCATGGCGGCGGGGAAATGAGCGGTGGATGGCAACAGGCCGATGGCCAGAATTGCCATGTCGACCGGAATCACTTTTTCCGAGCCTTTGATGGGAACCGGGCGACGGCGGCCGCTCTCGTCCGGGGCGCCCAACTCCATGCTGATGCACTCGACTGCGACCAGTTTGCCGTCCTTGCCAATGAACCTCGTGGGCGCACTCATGAGCATGAGTTCGACGCCCTCTTCTACGGCTCCTTCGATTTCCCAATCGTGCGCCGGCATCTCCTTGCGCCCGCGCCGATAGTTGATGATGACTTTGCCGGCTCCCATGCGGATGGCGGCCCGGGCCGGGTCCATGGCTGAGTTGCCGCCGCCGATGACCATGACGGTCTTGTTCTTTACATCGGGCATTTCCCCGACATTGACTTCATGCAGGAATTGCATGCAGCCCATGACGCCATCCAGATCGTTGCCTTCGACCTCCAGGCCGTTCTCATCCGACGCTCCGGTTGCGATCAGGACGGCATTGAATCCCTGCTGTTTGAGGTCCGGCAAAGAAGTGATCCTGTGTCCGGTCTTGATTTTGACACCCAGTGTCGTGACGTTCTTGATGTCACGATCGACGACGTCCTTGGGCAGACGATAGGGGGGGATGGCGGTTCGCAGCATGCCGCCCGCTTCCTGTTCCGATTCGAAGATCGTGACCTGGTGGCCTTGCCGTGCCAGGTAGAAGGCAGCACTCAACCCCGCCGGGCCGGAACCGACAACCGCTGCCCGAGTGGCCAACTGGTTTTCGACCGGACCGTATTCCGGTTCTGGGTGCTCGGCGTAGTAACGGTCCGCCATGAACCGCTTGATGCCGCGGATGTGAACCGTTCCTTCTTTCTCGCCACGTGTGCAGTCGGATTCGCACGGCGCATAACACGCCCGCGCCAGGCTACCCACCAAAGGTGCGTTTTCCAGATGCAGGTTGAAAGCCTCTTTGTAGCGACCCGCCCTGACCAGCGAGACGTAGCCGCTGGCCTTGACGTTGGCCGGACAGGTAAAGGTGCAGGGCGCCTCTCCGCGCCGATTGATCACGGCTTTCTTCGGTACCGCCTGTGGGAAAGCAATATGCGCAATCCGCCGCGTGACCAGGTCGTAGTTGTACTCATCCGCCACCGTGACCGTGCAGACTTCTTCGCACTTGCCGCACCCCGTGCAGGCATCGAAGTCCACATAGGATGCTTTCTTGTGCAGGTCCACCGCGAACGAGCCATCGGCGTTGCGCACAATGCCGTCAACCTCGCTGTAGGTCATGAGTTGCACGTTGGGATGATGCGAAACGGATGCCATCTTCGGCGTCACGATGCAACTGGCACAATCCAGCGTCGGGAATACCTTGCTGAGAAGGATGGCCCGGCCGCCGATGCTGGCGTTCTTGTCCACCAGCAACACGCGGTAGCCCATGTCGCCCATTGACGCCGCAGTCTCCATGCCGGCGACGCCTGCGCCAACGACCATCACGTCGTAGTCCAGTGGACGTTTGTCAGTATTAGGCTTCAAGAGACTTTAGCTCCTGTTGAAAGTTGTTCATATGCGCAACGAAGTTGTCGGCACATACGGAACAGAGACCCGACATTTTCAGTCGCTTCGGGCTGATGCCGTGTTCTTTCATCAGTGTCTGCGCCCGTGCCATGAGCGTGCTGGTGCGGGTGGTGCAATCGGAAAGATAGGCACAATCGCCCCCGCAGGCGGCAATGAACACCCCGTCGAAACCACGTTCCAGGGCACGAACAATCCATGAAGGCTTGACGCCGCTGGAGCAGGGCAACGGGATGACCTGGACGGCTGTCGAGTAGTGCAAATGCGCACTGCCCGCCCGATCAATGCCCGGATCCGAGATCGTGTTGGTCGAGAACACGAGGATCTTCGGGGTGCCATTGCTGTCGAGGGAGCTCACTTTTATACCTTCCTCAGCAGGTAGACGCTCCAGAATCCATCATTCTCGACGTCACCAAGGTAATCGTGCCCCATCTTGCGACACCAGCGCTGGATATCGACGATGGTACCGTTGTCCGACGACTGCACTTCCATGACACCACCGACAGGGCATTCCCCAAGAGCGCGTTTTGCCTCCAGCATGGGCCCCGGGCAAGCAGTGCCTCGGGCGTCGATGAGTTTCCCGATCTTCAGGGCTCTCAATTCACTTTCAGTCATGATCTTTCTCCTTGTGTGATCTGTTAAGAAGCGGGTCGGAAGTCATCTCTCACATAAACCAGCATTGCTTCGACTGGCTGCACATATCGATAAGGGCAGCAGCACCGGCAAAGGTCAGGTTCGGGTAGTCGATCAGTTCTTCACGGTCGATGTCCATGAGGTCCATCGAGATGTTGCAGATCGTGATCCGCACCCCGGCTTCACCGGCGAGTTGGATGAGTTCTTCGAGGGACATTGCGCCGTGCTTCTTCAAATCGAACTTGATCGCTGACGGTTCCAAGTCCAGCAGGTCCTTCTTGATCTTTTTCGGGTCACGAAGAGCCGCTGTGGCCCTGAGCGTGAAGACCATGTCGACTTCCATGTCAAAGGTTGTCGCTGCCAGTGCGATGATGAAGGCGGTCATCGTGCGCTCAAGATCACCGCTCATGACACCCAGAGTGAGTTGGTCCTTAGGCGCCTGGCGTTCGAGGGCTTCCACCCGCTTCAGTAGGTCTTTCAGAAGTTGCTCGTTGTTTGGGCTGTCGTTCATGTTGGCTCTTCCCGGTTGTTTGCATTCAGTTTCTGCTTGCCCGACAGCGCGCCGCGAACCCTGCCGGCGTCGGATCCCTTCGAACGCGGATTTCACTAACTTCACGCTGGTACTGAAATCGGGGGGCAGGCCCCCCCCGACGGAGCAAGAACTCCGGTTACGGGGTGGTGTGCGAGTGTCCGGCGATCAGCCGCGATAACCCACGCACCACCAGAATGGGCACGAGCACCGGCAGTGCGCCGACGACGAAGGCGAGCACGATCGGCGAAAAGATCAGCGTCAGAGCCGTGTCCATGTGGCGTTTTTGCTGGGTAATGTCATTCACGATGTTTCCTTTCCGGGGTTGTGTCTTATGAACCTATAACCAATTTGCGTGCCACGCCTTGCGACGGAAGCGACCTGGTTCATAAGCAATTGCTTATTAAATAATAATTGCCTGATGTGGACCGTTGTCCAGC
The DNA here is from genome assembly GCA_041480065.1 of Rhodocyclaceae bacterium. Classification (GTDB taxonomy): domain Bacteria; phylum Pseudomonadota; class Gammaproteobacteria; order Burkholderiales; family Rhodocyclaceae; genus Fen-999. Next base: position 119,220 of record JBGOZF010000002.1, on the reverse strand, counting down.
CAGGACCGAGAGGCGAGGCAGAATGCAGAGAGTGTCTCAATTGTCACTTCTGTTGGGCAAGACTATGATGTGAGTGTCACGTGTGACCCTATGGAGCCCGGTCATGGAGTATTCGCTCAAGTCGCTTCCCGAGCTGATGTCGTTTCTGGATGGTCAGGCCGAGCCCAGCATCGTGATGGATGCGCACTACAGGGTCGTGGCGGCGAACCGTGCCTACGTTGAGGAGTTCGCTCAAAGCACCCCGGTGCACGGCCGCCACTGCTACGAGGTGTCGCATCACTTCGATGTCCCCTGCGACCAGGCCGGCGAGTCGTGTCCGCTGCAGCTCAGTCAGGCAAGCGGCCAGGTTCAGCGCGTGCTGCACTTGCATTACACCTCGCGTGGCGAAGAACACGTCGATGTCGAAACGACACCTCTGCGCAATGAAACGGGGAACGTCGTCTATTTCGTCGAGACGATGCGTGTGGTCAAGCACGCGTCCAGTCATGCGGCGGCCGAGGGGTTGGTCGGGCGATCACCTGCCTTCAACCGGATGCTGGCCCAGGTCATGCGCGTGGCGCCGAGCGGCGCGGCGGTTCTGTTGTTGGGCGAAACCGGTACCGGCAAGGAGCTGCTGGCGCAATTGATTCATGAGGCCAGCCAGTGTCCGCAGGGGCCGTTCGTCGCGGTGGATTGTTCCGGGCTGACGGAAACCCTATTCGAGAGCGAATTGTTCGGCTACGAGAAGGGTGCCTTCACCGGCGCCAACCATCGCAAGATCGGGCTGGTCGAAGCCGCCCACGGTGGCACCTTGTTTCTCGATGAGGTCGGCGACTTTCCAATCTCGCTACAGGTCAAACTCCTGCGTCTTCTGGAAACCGGCACGTTCCGGCGCATTGGTGGCATCGAAACCTTGCGGTCCCGGTTTCGCCTGGTGTGCGCGACGCATCGCGATATCGAGCAGATGGTGGAAGCTGAAACTTTCCGGCGCGATCTTTACCATCGCATCAGCACCTTTCCGATCTATGTTCCCGCCCTCGCGGAACGGATCGACGATATTCCCATGCTGGCAGCTTCTTTCCTGAAGCGCGTTGCCGGCGAGCGCAACCTGCATTTGTCGTCAGGGGCGATCGCGGCGCTCAAGCGTCGACGTTATTCCGGCAATATCCGCGAACTGCGCAATCTTATCGAGCGAGCGACGATTCTTGCCGACGGCAACCGGGTGGAGGCGGTGCACTTCGATAGTCCGGCCATGACCCGGCAAGAGCCCTTGCCTGTTCCAGCGGCAGCGGAATCGTCCATCTTCTCCATCGACGAGCCGGTGACGCTGGCCGAACTTGAAGGGCGGTACGTTCGCTGGATTGCCGAGCGGTTTGGTGGCGACCGTGTCGCGCAAGCGGCAGCCCTCGGTCTGGGCAGGCGAACCTTCTTCCGCAAGATGAAGGCGGCGGGCTGAGTTAGCGGGGCCTTCTCGACCGAGTGACGCACTCTTTGTCACGCGGCTTTGTCACCTTACCAAGACCAACTATGGCGCGTTGAAGTCGCCAAGTTGGACGGTAATTGGTAACTACGGCGGCCAGACCGCCAACTCAACCTCGCTTCAGACTCAGGCTATAAGCACAAGTCAGTCTTCCTGCTACTGGTTGATTGCGGCGTACGACTCGACTTTTGGTGGTAGTTACAAACCTAAGAAGACCAGACGGCCGGCTTCGGCGGGCCGTGTTCATTCTGAATGCCGGAACCTTCAGAGGACGGTAAAGCGCTCCGTTGATTCGTTGTAGCGCACGAGCAGGTACCAGAGGAGCAGAATGCCAAAGCTGATCAGCAGCGTCCAGCCCCAGTTGTCTAGCGTCTGCGGCAGATACACCTGCGCACCCATCTTGGTTTCGTCGAGCATTGTGTCGAGGTTTTGCTCAGGCGTCAGCAGATCCCAGCGGCGCACGAAGGCCGAGAAACTCGACGCGCCCCAGGCGAAGAAGAAACCGGCCACCCAGAGTTTGAGATGCCCTTCGCCCATGCGCCACAAGGTGCCAGAGGCGCAGCCTCCAGCGAAGACCATGCCGATGCCGAAGACGATGCCGCCGCTCAGCGAACCTGCCCAGAAGGTGGGGGGTATGCCGATGAACGGGTCTATCACTTTCTTTTCGAACAGCACGGCCGCCAGTGGGATCGCCAGCGCCAGGGCCAGAATGATGGCCTTGGTCATGTCTCCTTCGGCGGTCATGAAGGGCTCGCGAAACGCGCGGGCGAAACAGATGCGGGCACGCTGCATGATGAAGCCCATGCCCAGGCCGACCAGGATCAGAATGGCTCGCGAGGCAAGCTTCGCGTCGCCTGAGGTCGCCCAGGATGTCGCCCACCAGCCGACCGCCACCAGCACGGCAAGGCCGAAAAGCGGATACCACGGCCGCAGTGTCGATTCGCCGTTACTGACATGCGCGGCCATTCCCCAGGTGATGTTGTCCAGCGTCCATAGCAGGAGCTTGAGGCCGATGATTGCGCCGATCAGCAGGCCCGCCCACATCGCCCAGCCAGCCGGCGATGAATGCACTATCGGCGTGAAGAAGCCCCCGGTCGTGCAGCCTCCCGCCAGCGACGCGCCGACGCCCATGAAGGTGCCGCCGAGCGCGCCCCAGACGTATTCGAGCTTCGGCGCCCGGTTCAACGCGAACTGTCTCGACAACAAGGCCGCGGCGAACGAACCGAGAATCAGCGCCGCATTCATCAGGGACATCCGATGCGAAAGCGGGCTTTCCAACTCGGGCTTGACGCCGAGCAGCGGTCCGAGCCCGATGGCGTTGTTGAACCAGTCCCCCCAGAGTTTGAGGCCGCCGAAGATGCCCCAGAACTGGCCGGTGATCATCAGCGCGGCCAGGACCGCCACCAGCAGGATTGCTCCCACGTAGGGCGACCACTGTTCGACGAAGATCTCCTGGTAGTCCTTGCGCAATCCCTCGGCAAAGGCCGAGGCGGACAGGCGAGCGACCAGTCCGCCGGACGCGGTGTCATTGCTCATGATGCCCCTCCTTGTATGCCGGCCGGCTACTGGCAACCGGAAGGATTGTCGGAGTCCTTGGCGCTGTACTGCAGCCAGGCCTGCACGTCGGCGTAGAGCTCGGCATCGTTGGCGTTGAGCAGTTTCTCGGCCGCTTTGTTGCTGCCCTTGATCGTTTCCCGATAGGCCTTGGCGGTGAAGTACTTCACCGACGCATTGGTCTTGCCGGTCTTGTCGTGCTTGTCGGCCTTGATGTACGCCGCCCACTCGGCCTTGAGCCGCTCGTTGGGCGGGATCGGCTTGCCCAGCGCCGTCTGGTGGCAGGTGGTGCAGATCTGCCGGAAATACAGTCGGCCACGCTTGAGATCTCCCTCGTAGGCGCTGACGGCAAAGCTGGTGATCGCCAGCGCCGCGAAAACCGACAAACGTATGACTCGCTGCAAAGACAAGTTCATGGAATTGGCTCCCGAAGTATCAATTGCCTTCCCCCGCTCAAGAAATACTCCTTAGGACTTCTGCTCCACGGGTTCTTCTGCGTCGACTTCCTCCCAGCCGGTAAGCATGGCCTTGATGTGGGAAGTCGGCGTGTGGCCCGCGGTAGTCAGGTACAAGTGGGCGATCAAGAAAATCAGCATCATGAAGGCCGCCATGGTGTGGAAGAAGGCGACCCATTCCAGGGCCAGGTACTTGTCCCAGCCCCAGTCCTTCCAGTTGCCGTAGAAGATGTAGAACCAGCCTGAAACCCAGATCATCGGGCTGATGAAGAGCAGCACGCCCAGGTAGGCCAGCCGTTGCAGCGGGTTGTGCTTCTTCAGGCGAGTGGCGCGGAAGGGATGCGGCGCGTCGGTGAAGATGCCGGTCAGGTAGTACCGGATCATGGCTTCTACCTTCTGCATGGTCGGGATGTACTGCTTCCATTCGCCGGTGGTCAGGTGCCAGAAGATCGCGAACACCCATAGCCCGACAAGCGTCCAGGCGGTGATGACGTGGTAACGGACTGCCGACTTGAAGCCGAAGTTGGCGTAGGCGCCGTGGATCTCGAAGCCGGTGATCAGCAGGAAGATGATCAGCGCAGCCTGCGACCAGTGCCAGAAACGCTCGAAGCGCTTGAAGACGTAGATCTTGGTGCTTGGTCCGGACATGATGTTAACCCCGCTTTCTGGCCAGATAGACGCGCAGCGCGCCGTGTCCCAGCACGCCGACCAGCGTGCCCAGTGCCCCCAGCCAACCGAGTATGTCGAGCCAGCGGGTGCTGTCGCGGCCCGGCATGTAGATGCCCTTGACATTCTGGAGACGTCCGCTCCTGCTATGGCATTGGGTGCAGGTGAGGGCGTCTTCCTTCGGTGCCACCATGTGCGTGATCGGCCATGTCATCTCGGTTGCGGCAAAGTCGAACTTGCCGCCGAACGGCCGGCCGACCGCTTCCGCCCCGGCCTTGAGCGCTGCATCCCACTTGAAGTTCTGCCAGTAGGCAGAATCGTCCTTCTCGCCGTAGCCCACCGCAGTATGCGGTACCAGCAGCGACTTGGTTTCCACGTCGAAGGGCTGCTTGCCACGGAAGACCTTGACCGGCCAGATGCGCGACTGGCCATCGTCGGGGCCGCCATAGTAGTGGTTGATTTCGGTGACGCCACCGACATTCACCGGATCGCCGAGCAGGGTGTACTTCACCTTGCCGTTGATCCATCGGTATTGGGGTATCACGTCCGATTCATAGGTGAAGTTGCCCTTGATGGTGGCGTAGGAGTCGTGCCCGGCGCTGTCCTTGATCGTGAAGGGCTTGCCGTCCTTGAGCTTGCCGGCCGTGGACCAGTCCCAGGTCATCTTGGTCGGCTTGTTGCCGCGCGCGAATTGCGGGATGTGGCAGGTCTGGCAGGCGAGCTTGTCGGTGTGCTCGTTGAGCTTGGCGGTGATGATGCTGTCGTCCTTGTGCGGCTTCTGGCCGTGGCAGGACTGGCAGGTCGAGGGGTTGGAGTCATCCACCTTGCCGCGGATATGCGTCTTGATGGTGTCCCTGGCCGTAGGCGTGTAGCGGCTGCCGGGGATGTTGTGGCCCTTGGTCGCGTGGCAGGTGCCGCAACTGAAGTTGAGCCCGTTGGCGTCCATGTGCACATCGAGGTAGCGCTTCGGATTTTTCAGCGAGGTGTCGAGATCGCCGTGCTTCACTGCATCGCCGCCGCCGCCCAGGAAGTGGCAGGCGCCGCAAGTGGCGCGGCTGGTCGCACCGACCTTCTGCGCGATGTCCTGGAGGTCCACCGCCGGCACCATCTTGCCGGATTTCGGCGGAAACTCGATCTGCTCGTAGGCGGGGTGACCGGCAAGCCCCGGGAGCTTCTTGTAGTCGCCGGTGGTGTCGTGGCACACCAGGCAATCGACGTTGGTTTCCGACGTGAAGTCGAAGTTGTTGTCGCGCCAGCCGTAGCCGATGTGACAGGCGGTGCAGAAGGCGTAGTTGGATGGCACCGCAGTGCAGAAGTTGTTGATGACGTTCTTCTTGCCCAACTTCTGGTTGTTTTCCGGGTTGAGCCACTCCCAGGTCCAGTGCTTGGTCTTGTGGAGCTGCTTGGCTGCCTCCGTGTGGCAGGAAAGGCAGGCCTTGGTAACCTCCGGGCCGGTTTTGAAGTCCTGTTGCAGTTCCTTGAATTTGCTGTGGTCGGCAGTCGTGCGCGCGGCGCGAAGCTCGACCGAACTGGGTTGTCGCGTTTGCTTGGCTGCCGGCTGCGCAGGCGCTGCCGGTGCCGGTGCATCGGTTGCGCTCGCGGCGCCGAAGATGACCAGCAGCGAAGCCAACCCCGCACCGAGGATGGTGTTCCGTTTCATGGTGTCCCCCTTCCTGTTGCCGATGTGTCAGCAGCCGCCGCCACCACCACCACCACCACCGCCTTCACCGCCCGCCTTGGGCAGGACCATCGGTGGCGCCGGCTTGTTCGGGTCCATGATCAGGAACTTCTGCTGATCCTGGGCCACCTGGCCCATGATGTCGCCGACCAGTGGGCCGAACATCTTGCCCATCAGCCCGGCGTTCATGGTGCCGATGTAGACCTTGCCGTCGTTCTTCTTGTAGACGGAGATCTTGCAGGGCATCAGGATGGAGAGGAAGCGGACGGCGTCCTCGTTGAGGATGGGTTTCGAGTAGCGCGTGCTGCATGCCTCGACCATCATCACCGGCAGGGTGTTGCCGCCGTCGGCCTGGACGGCGCGCGCCGGGTTGCGAAGGCCTGAAAGCGCCCAGCCGTTTCCGGTGTCCTGGATGTTGTGCTGGATGCGGGCGACGGTTTCCTCGACGCCGAACGGACTGACCCGTTCGTTGAACATGAGGCCCCCCATCATGTTCCAGGCGAGTACAGCGGTAAAGACGATGCCCCCAAGGAAGGCGGCGATTATCTTCAACATGGCAAACCCCCATTCACCTGTTAGAAAAACGCTACTTACTTATATTCCGATATATGGGTCCATTCGTTGATGCAGGTCAAACGTGCGATGGCGGCCTGGATTCAGGAGGCACCGTGTCGATGGCACGATATGAGGTGATCATCGACCATGCCAACGGCCTGCATTAGAGCATAACAAATGGTCGGGCCGACAAACTTGTAGCCTTGGGCCAGCAGATCCTTGGATAGCGCACGCGATTCGGGGGTCTCGGCCGGAACCTCGGCCAGCGATCGCCAGGCATTTCTGCGTGGCCGGCCATCGGCGAAGCGCCAGAGATAAGCATCGAAGGAGCCGAAGCGTTCGCGCGTTTCGACGATACAGCGGGCGTTGGCGATAGTGGCGGCGATTTTGAGCCGATTGCGGACGATACCGGGATCGGCCATCAGGCGCGCCATGTCGTTCTCGTCGTAGCGCGCGATGCGTTCCGCATCGAAGCCATCGAGCGTGCGGCGATAGTTCTCGCGCTTGCGCAGGATCGTGATCCAGGACAGCCCGGCCTGGGCGCCTTCCAGAATCAGGAACTCGAACAGCTTGCGGTCGTCGTGGCAGGGCACGCCCCATTCGTCGTCGTGGTAGGCGACGTAGAGCGGATCGTTCCCGCACCAGGGGCATCGGACGAGTTCAGGCGAGGCGGGGTTCGTGGGTGTCAATTCAGGGAATGCAGGCCGATCTGGTTACCTTCAGTATCGACGAATAATGCCATGTAGCCGATTTCGGCGGTGATGATCGTCTTCGGTAGGATGATTCGTCCGCCGGCAGGCTCGATGCGGGCCAGTGGCACGGCGAGGTCGGGGCCGCCGTCGAGGTAGATGATCGCGCCGGCCGGCCCGGGCGTGAAGTGCGGCCCACTGCACACCGCGCCGCCGGTGGCCGGGCATTGGTAGGGAAAGACGCCCATCAGGCCGCCGCCCATGTTCTCGCGCTTCAAGGCGACGGCGAAGACGTTCTCGTAGAAGCGGACGGCGCGCTCGAAATCGGCGGCCGGAATCTCGAACCAGTTGATGACCCGTTGCGTCGTCGCCGGCGCCTGCGGATAGGGCGAGAACTGATCGGCGACCGCCAGCCAGCGGCCGTTCTCGCGGACGAAGAAGAACATGTCGCGGCCGCGCATTTCGACCTTCTGCGGGCCCATGTCGAAGGCCATGTCGAAGTAGTAGGTGACGACGGCCGCATCGCCGTAAAGGTTGATGCGCGGCTCGGTTTCCTGCCAGCGGTGGATGCGGGCGGCAAGGGCAAAGTTCTTCCAGGAGGCGACGCAGGCCTCGCCGCCCTCGATGCGCAGACGCTCGGTGGCTGCGATGGCGACCATGTTGGGGTGGAAGTACTGGGCGAGTTCGTCGGGATTTCCCTTGGTCCAGGCGTCGTTGAGCTTGCGCAGCGTGTTCCAGATTTCATTCTTGCTCGGGTGATCGAAGTTCATGGCATGTCCTTTCATGACGGTCAATGGCAACGACATTGTCCGTCACCGCTACTGACAGCGTGGTGTCAGTAGTCATCCTCGGAGTCGGTATCTGGAATGGTAAGCTGACACCGTGCCGTCAGGAGCGAGCAAACATGCGCCGTGCCGATCGCCTGTTTCAGATTGTGTTGCTGCTCGGCCGTGGCCGCGTGGTGACGGCACGCGACCTTGCTACAGCGCTCGAAGTTTCCGAGCGGACCATCTATCGCGACGTTGCGGATCTGTGCCTTTCGGGCGTTCCGGTCGAAGGCGAGGCCGGTGTCGGCTATCTTCTGCGCGGTGGCTACCACCTTCCACCCCTGATGTTCGACCCAGAAGAGCTTGCCGCACTCGCACTGGGCAGCCGCATGGTCAAGGGCTGGTCCGATCCGGAACTCGGCCGGGCGGCCGAGCGTGCGCTGCTGAAGATCGAGGCCGCGCTTCCCGAGCGCCTCAGGAATGATCGAACTCGCGATGCCTTGCTGGTGCCGGGTTTTCACGTCCCCGCGGCGGTGGTCGGGCCGCTGGCGATCATGCGGCGGGCCATCGCGGCTTCGAGCAAGCTGCGCTTCGGCTACACGCGAGCCGACGGTGTCGTCACTGAACGCGTTGTCTGGCCGCTCGGACTGTTTTTCTGGGGCGAGGCCTGGACGCTCGGCGCGTGGTGCGAGTTGCGCGAGGATTTCCGCACCTTTCGGCTTGATCGCATGACGCACATCGAGACAATGGCCGAGCGCTTTTCGACCGACGGCGGCCGCAGGCTGGAGGACTACCTGCGGGGGGCTACCGGTTAAACATCGCGCCATAAGTAATGCCGCATTATTGAACTATACTGATGACAGTTCCCTGTTCCGGAGGTGCTGTCATGAGGAAACTGGAAATTGCCGATCCTGAAGTGATGCGAATCGCCATTCAACAAGAAATTGCCCGTTCCGATGAGTCGCGCTACGACCACCGGCTGCATGGGCTGCTGCTGGTGACCGGCGGCCAAAGCTGTCAGCAGGTCGCCGAGTTGTTCGGCGAGGACCGGCGCACGGTACAACGCTGGGTCAAGCGCTTCGAAAGCCACGGGCTGGAGGGTATGCGGGAAGGCGAGCGTTCCGGCCGGCCGACGACGTTGGATGCGAAACAGCGGGCGGCGCTGGGACGCGACTTGCGACGCGACCCCGAGGCATTTGGGCTCGCTGGCCATCTGTGGGATGGCAAACTGCTTTCCGAACACCTGCGCCAGCGCTATGGCGTCGCCCTGGGCGTACGCCAGTGCCAACGGATCTTCGGGCAGATGGGCTTCCGGCTTCGGAAGCCCAGACCCCAAGTGGCCGAGTCCGACCCCGTCAAGGTCGCGGCTGTTAAAAGAACTGGGCCGTCTGGCAAGACGCCGGGACATTGAACTGTGGAGCCTGGACGAATGCCACTTCCAGCAGCACGGCACGCGGTGCCGGATGTGGGTGCCGCCCGAGATCAAGGATCCAGTGCTGATGCATGCCCCCACCCGCAAATCGGTGGCCTGCTTTGGTGCGGTCAGTCTGAGTACCGGCAAGTTCGTGCGCGCCATGTGCGAGAAATTCGATGCGGTCACATTCGAGGGCTTCCTAAAGAAGCTCCTGCGACATCGCTCGCGCGGCAAACGCATGGTCGTCGTACTGGACAACGCCAGGTACCACCACGCCGTGCTGCTCGCCCCCTTGCTTCGGCAATACCGCAAGGTACTCCGTCTGCTCTTCCTGCCGCCATACAGCCCGCAGTTGGCACCGATCGAGCGCGTCTGGAAGCTGGCTCGCCGGATGGCTACCCATAATCGCTTCTTCGCCACCTTGGCCGAACTCCTCGCCGCGGTCGAGCAATGCTTCGACCGGTGGCGACAGCCCAATTCCGTGCTGCGCAGATTATGCGGCATTATTTAAGACGCTATGTTTAAAGAACGATCTGCGTGCCGAGTTCGACCACTCGGTTCGGCGGCAGCCTGAAGTAGGCAGCGGCGCTGCCTGCGTTGCGGAACATGGCGATGAAGAGCTTCTCGCGCCAGTAGGCCATTTCGGAGCCGATCTTCGGAATCAGGGTTTCACGGCCGAGGAAGAACGAGGTGTCCATCATGTCGAACTCCAGGCCCTGCTCGGCGCAGCGTTCCAGGGCATCGGGCAGATTGGGCTCGTCCATGAAGCCGAAGAAGACGCGTACCAGAACGAACTGGCCGTTGAGCCTTTCCACCATCACTCTTTCCGTCGGTGGAACATGGGGGATATCGAAGGCATCGACAGTGAGGATCACGATGCGCTCGTGCAGACACTTGTAGTGCTTCATGCTGTGCAGCAGCGCGTGCGGCACGATGGCCGGATTCGGCGTCATGAATACGGCGGTGCCCGGAATTTCGGTGATGCCGGTATTGGTGACGCTGGTGACAAACTGGTCAAGCGGCAGCGCTTCGCTGGCGAGTCGCGAATGCAGCAGATTGCGGCCGCGCTTCCACGTGGTCATCAACAGGAAGACGGCGGCGCCCAGCGCCAGCGGGAACCAGCCGCCATCGTGGATCTTGGTCAGATTGGCCGAGAAATAGGCAAGGTCGATGACCAGGAAGCCGCCAAGTACCAAGGCGCATTTCAGAAGGCTCCAACCCCATTGCGTGCGCGCGACGACGAATGCCAGGATGGTGGTGATGACCATGGTGCCGGTGACAGCGATGCCGTAGGCCGCGGCCAGACTCGTCGAGGTGCCGAACCCGACCACCAGCATCGCCACGGCCAGCAACAAAGCCCAGTTGATGCCTGCCAAGTAGACCTGGCCTCGCTCCTGGCTCGAGGTGTGCTGTACCTCCATGCGCGGCGAGTAGCCAAGCTGGATCGCCTGCTGGGTAATCGAGTAGGCGCCGGAGATGACGGCCTGGGAAGCGATCACGGTGGCGACGGTGGACAACGCGACCATGGGATACAGCGCCCAATCAGGTGCCAGAAGGTAGAAGGGGTTCGCGATTGCTTTCGGGTCCGTCAGCAGCAGCGCGCCCTGACCAAAGTAATTGAGCACCAGCGCCGGCATGACCAACGCAAACCAGGCCAGTTGAACCGGATGGCGGCCGAAATGGCCCATGTCGGCGTAAAGAGCCTCGGCGCCGGTCAGCGCCAGCACCGACGCCGCCAATGCGAGAAAACCGAGCATCGGGTTGCGGGCAAAGAAGCCGAAGGCATGTTCCGGATTGAGCGACGCGAGCACCTGGGGCGCGGCGGCGATATTGATCGCGCCAAGCACCGCCAGCGTGAAGAACCAGACCGTCATGATCGGGCCGAAGAGGCCGCCGACCTTGGCGGTGCCGTGACGCTGAAAGACGAACAAGACCAGGAGCACCACCAGGGTCAGAGGAATGATGTAAGGCTTGAAGGCCGGCGTCGCCACCTCCAGGCCTTCGACCGCTGAAAGCACCGAAATCGCCGGCGTAATGACGCTATCACCGTAAAAGAGAGCGGCGCCAAACAGGCCCAGCATCATCAATCGCGGCCCCATCGGTCGATCCGCCAGCCCGCGCAGCACCAGTGCCATCAGGGCCATGATGCCGCCTTCGCCCTTGTTGTCGGCGCGCATGATGAACACCACGTACTTGAGCGCCACCACAACCGTCAGGGACCAGAAGATCAACGACAGGATGCCGAGAACGTTGTCCGGCGTGATCGGCACCGGATGGTGGGCGCCGGCGAAGACTTCCTTGATCGTGTACAAGGGACTGGTACCGATGTCGCCGTAGACCACGCCGAGCGCGGCAAGAGCAAGCGGTGCGGTACGGCTTTTGTCCGGATTGGTTGCGTCCATTTTTCTCTTACCGGGAGTCCGGAAGCGGGGTTGCGGACGCGATTTTAGCGTTTTCTTGATGCCCGGCCGGCAAATCTTGTCTGGGCTTTGATGGCGCCTTGTCTATAGTCGGTGGCGTGAGATTCCCACTTTGCATGGAGACGTCATGGACCTGCTCTATATCGCGTTGGTCGTCGGCTTCTTCGCGGTCACTGCCGCTCTGATTCCCTTCTTCGAGAAGCTGCGGAGGCGCTGATGGACCTGCTCTATCTGATCGCATTGATCGCCACGGTGGGTGTGTTCATCTATCTCGTGGCTGTCCTGTTCTATCCGGAGGACTTCTCGTGACTGCCAACGGTACTTTGCAGCTGGCGTTCTATCTGATTGCCCTGATCGGGCTCGGCTGGCCGCTTGGTCTCTACATGGCCCGTGTCTACGGCGACGATTTGCCCCGTGCCGTGCGCTGGCTCAGGCCGGTGGAGCGGGGCATCTACCGGCTTTGTGGCGTGAACGCGGACGAAGACATGTCCTGGACCCGCTACGCCTTCGCGGTGTTGGCCTTCAACCTGATCTGCGTTCTAGCCGTCTATGCCTTGCAACGGCTGCAAGTCTGGCTGCCGCTGAATCCGGAGACGCTCGCGGCGCCCAGCGCCGACTCCGCCTTCAACACGGCGGTCAGCTTTGCCACCAACACGAACTGGCAAGGCTACGCTGGCGAAAGCACGATGAGCTACCTGACCCAGATGCTGGGCTTGACGGTGCAGAACTTCGTTTCCGCCGCCTCGGGCATGGCCGTGCTGGTGGCGCTGATGCGCGGCTTTGTTCGCCGCGAAGCGAACGGCATCGGCAATTTCTGGGTCGATCTCGTTCGCTCGACGCTCTACATCTTGCTGCCGCTGTCTCTGGCGTTGTCGGTAGCTTTGGTCGGCCAGGGCGTGGTGCAGACCTTCTCGCCCCATGTGACGGCACAACTGCTGCAGCCCGTGGAGTTCGACCAGGCCGGGACGGGGTCAGAAGTCAGGCCGGTCACGGAGAAGGTCACTGCCACCGAGCAGACCATCGCCGTCGGCCCGGCTGCCTCACAGGTCGCCATCAAGCAACTGGGCACCAACGGCGGTGGCTTCTTCAACGTCAATTCCGCGCACCCGCTGGAAAATCCGACGCCGCTGGCCAACTTCTTGGAACTGTTGTCCATCCTGATCATTCCGGCCGCCCTGTGCTTCACCTTCGGCAAGTTCGTCGGCGACATGCGCCACGGCGCCGCCATCCTCGCGGCGATGACACTCATCTTCATTGCGCTGCTGGCGCTCTGTGTCGGCGCCGAGCAGTCGGGCAATCCGATGTTCGACCGGCTTGGGCTGGCCACGCAGGCATCTGACGCGCAGGCCGGCGGCAACATGGAAGGCAAGGAGACACGCTTTGGCATTGCCAATTCCGCGCTGTGGGCCACCGCGACCACCGCCGCTTCCAATGGCTCGGTGAACGCCATGCATGATTCCTTCACGCCGCTGGGCGGCCTGGTACCCATGTGGCTGATACAACTGGGCGAGGTCATTTACGGCGGCGTTGGTTCCGGCCTCTACGGCATGATCGTCTTTGCCATCGTCGCCGTGTTCATCGCCGGACTGATGATCGGCCGCACACCGGAGTACCTGGGCAAGAAGATCGAGGCCTTCGAGATGAAGATGGCCGCCGTTGTTATCCTTGTGCCGCCCCTGGTGGTACTGGTGGGCACGGCTGTGGCCGTGACGCTGGATGTCGGCCGGGCCGCCATCGCCAACCCCGGAGTCCATGGTTTCTCCGAGATCCTCTACGCATTTTCGTCGGCCGGCAACAACAACGGCAGTGCATTCGGCGGCCTCTCGGCGAATGCGCCCTTCTACAACACCGCATTGGGCTTCGCAATGCTGATGGCGCGCTATTGGCTCATGGTGCCGGTGCTGGCGATTGCCGGCGCGCTGGCGGCGAAGAAGATCATCCCGCCTTCGGCCGGCACGCTGCCGACGCATACGCCGCTGTTCGTCGTGCTGCTGATCACTACGGTCATCGTCGTCGGCGCCCTGACATTCCTGCCTGCACTTGCTCTCGGTCCCATCGTCGAGCACTTGCAGATGACTGGTGCCCATTGAGGAGAGCATTGTGCGCAAGACTCAATCGATCTATGACGCTGCGCTCATGCGGCAAGCCGCCTGGGAATCGGTGAAGCGGCTGACACCGCGCTACCAGTTGAAGAACCCGGTGATGTTCGTGGTCTGGCTGGGCAGCCTGCTCACCACGGCACTCTTCGTTCAGGCCCTGGTTGGCCGCGGTGAAGCACCGGCGGGCTTCATCTTCGCCATCTCGCTGTGGCTGTGGTTCACCGTGCTGTTCGCCAACTTCGCCGAGGCCATGGCCGAGGGCCGCGGCCGTGCCCAGGCCGATGCCTTGCGCGGCCTGCGCAAGACCGTTTATGCCAGGAAGCTCAAGGAGCCGAAGATGGGCGGCCAGTCGCAAACTGTGCCATCGGAGGATCTGCGCCGCGGCGACGTGGTGCTGGTTCAGGCCGGCGACGTGATCCCGGCCGACGGCGAAGTGATCGAAGGCGTGGCCTCGGTGGATGAGTCGGCCATCACCGGCGAGTCGGCGCCGGTGATCCGCGAGTCGGGCGGCGACTTTTCCGCCGTCACCGGCGGCACGCGCGTACTGTCCGACTGGCTGGTGGTGCGCGTCACCACCAACCCCGGCGAGACCTTCCTCGATCGCATGATCGGCATGGTGGAAGCCGCCAAGCGCCAGAAGACGCCCAACGAGATCGCCCTGACGATCCTGCTGGTGACCCTGACCATCGTGTTCCTGTTGGCGACCGCAACCTTGTTGCCGTTCTCGATCTACGCAGCCGAGGCGGCAAAGGCAGGCTCAGTGGTTACAGTGACGGTGCTGGTGGCGCTGCTGGTCTGCCTGATCCCCACCACCATCGGCGGGCTCCTTTCGGCCATCGGCATTGCCGGCATGGGGCGCATGATGGAAAAGAACGTCATCGCCACCTCCGGTCGGGCTGTCGAGGCGGCCGGCGACGTTGATGTGCTGCTGCTGGACAAGACCGGCACCATTACCCTGGGCAACCGCCAGGCGTCTGCATTCGTGCCGGCTTCCGGAGTCACCGAACGCAATTTTGCCGAGGCGGCGCAGTTGGCGTCGCTGGCCGACGAGACGCCGGAGGGGCGATCCATCGTTACGCTGGCCAAGGAGAAGTTGCAGCAGCGTGGCCGTGATATCACGCCAATGAGTCATGCCGATGGCGCCAGCTTCGTTCACTTTACGGCCCACACGCGCATGAGCGGCATCGACTGGCAGGGGCGGTCCATTCGCAAGGGCGCCGCCGATGCCGTGCGAGCCCATGTCGAAGCCCAGGGCGGAGGTTGGCCGACCGGAATCCAGACCGCGGTCGAGGAGATGTCGCGCCGTGGCTCGACGCCCCTGGTGGTGGCCGAGGGCAGTCGCATCCTGGGGGCTGTCGAGCTCAAGGACATCGTCAAGGGCGGCATCAAGGAGCGCTTCGCCGAACTGCGCCGCATGGGTATCAAGACGGTGATGATCACGGGCGACAACCGGCTCACGGCCGCCGCGATCGCCGCCGAGGCCGGCGTGGACGACTTCCTGGCCGAGGCGACGCCCGAGGCGAAGCTCAAGCTCATCCGCCAGTATCAGGCCGAGGGGCGGCTCGTGGCCATGACCGGCGACGGCACCAACGATGCGCCGGCGCTCGCGCAGGCGGATGTTGCCGTGGCCATGAACACGGGCACTCAGGCAGCCAAGGAGGCCGGCAACATGGTCGATCTGGATTCCAATCCGACCAAGCTGATCGAGGTCGTCGAGACCGGCAAGCAGATGCTGATGACGCGCGGGTCGCTGACTACCTTCAGCATCGCCAACGACGTGGCGAAATATTTCGCCATCATCCCGGCGGCCTTCGCCACGACCTACCCGGCGCTCAATGCGCTGAACGTCATGGGCCTTGCCACGCCGTCATCGGCGATCCTGTCGGCGGTGATCTTCAACGCCCTGATCATCGTCGCCCTGATCCCGCTGGCCTTGAAGGGCATCCCGTACCGGCCACTGGGCGCGGCTGCCATCCTGCGCCGTAATCTCGGCCTTTACGGTGTCGGCGGCCTCATCGTCCCCTTCATCGGCATCAAGGCCATCGACCTGCTATTGGTCGGCCTCAACCTCGCCTGAGGAAGTCCGTCATGCTCAAGGAACTCAAACCCGCCCTGCTGATGCTGCTGGTGCTGACGCTCGTCACCGGTGCCGGCTACCCGGCCCTGGTGACCGGCATCGCCCAGTTGTTGTTCAAGTCGCAAGCCAACGGCAGCCTGATCGAGAAGGACGGCAAGGTGGTCGGATCGAAGCTGATCGGCCAGCCGTTCTCGGACCCGAAGTACTTCTGGGGCCGGCCGTCGGCAACGGCGCCCATGCCCTACAACGCGGGCGCGTCCAGCGGTTCGAACCTGGGGCCATTGAATCCGGCGCTTGAGGATGCGGTCAAGAACCGCATCGAAGCCCTGAAGTCGTCCGACCCGACACAGAGCGCACCGATCCCCGTTGACCTGGTCACGACCTCCGCCAGCGGGCTGGATCCGCACATCAGCCCTGCCGCCGCCCGTTGGCAGGCGCCGCGGATCGGACGCGTTCGCGGCCTGGCCCTGGCCGCTGTCGGCAAACTGATCGACGATTGCACGGAAGGGCGCCAGTTGGGCTTCCTGGGCGAGCCTCGGGTCAGCGCTCTGTGCCTCAACCTTGCCCTGGATCGAGTGACGTCGAAGTGACCGTGGCCTCCGTGATGCCAACCGGAAGAGGATAAACTGCGCGCACTATGACCACCTCTTCCCGCACCGTACGCCACTTTCGCCAAAGCCTGGTCTGGCCGCTTCAACTGATGCCGCCGAGTGAAGAAGACGAGAATGCGCCGGCGTATTGCGAACTGCTGGAGAAGTGCAACGCCGATGGAGTCTGGACGCGCGTCACGGACGAATGCGATGCCGGGCGAGGGGACTTCAAGGAAAGAAGCTACAAGGAGTTCGTCGCCTTCCTGCCCTATGTCCAGCGCTTCATCTATGGCGAGTGCCGCAGCGGGATCACGGCGCGCAGCGACGATCCGCCGGGCGACTCCGCGCTCAAGACCTTCGGGCGGCACGACATCGCCGGCCTGCGTTTGACCTTGCACGAGGGTGACGAACCTATCCTGCTGTCGGTGGATCATGTCCGGCTCAGCTTTTTCGACGACGTGGACGTCGCCTTGCTCAGCGTCGAGGTGTTTGCCGACGACCTGCCTCTGGCCACCGTACTCGAGGTGCTCTACCGCTTCGGGCGAGCCTACCCGACCGCCTGGGATGAATCCGGTCAAGGGGTGCACAACGCCTATCGCACCGAGTGGCTGGCAGCCGACGGCCATGTGCTGGCGATATCGGACGTGGCTGATCGCGCCAGGTTTCTTTCCTTCACCTGCCAGCACCGGGCGGCGTGCCTGTCTTCGCACTGGGCGTTCCTGCTGCGGCCTCTGGCGCTCGATCCATCGGAGGAGCCGGGCGATCTGCGCTACCGGCAGATCGAATATCACCGCATGCCGTCCATGGCCTATCTGGCCATCGACGATCCGCGCAGCATCAGCCGCGAGGAGTGGCTGCGGCTGGGCCTGATCGCCTCGCTGCACCCCGACGAAGCGCTGCCGATGCAGGATGCGGATGTCACGGAGTTCGAGCGCCGCTATTGCTACGACCGCTACTGGACCGATACCGAGGCGGGGCCCAATACCCGCTTCCTGTGCACCGGTCGCGCCTTCATCGTCGTCGGCGATGCGCGCGCAGCGTATTTCCGTGATGACCAGCGCGGCATTCTGGCGCAATTCCGGCATCAGTATTTCCTGCTGTTCGTGATTGCCCATTTCCATCGGGCGGCCTTGCTGGTGTTTTCCGATCGTCTGGTAGACGCGATTCACGATCTCGACATCCGGCAA
Source organism: Rhodocyclaceae bacterium (assembly GCA_041480065.1). Classification (GTDB taxonomy): domain Bacteria; phylum Pseudomonadota; class Gammaproteobacteria; order Burkholderiales; family Rhodocyclaceae; genus Fen-999. The sequence goes on along the minus strand of JBGOZF010000002.1, from coordinate 101,610 downwards.
CCCAGCTCGGTGCGTCGCTTCCGCAGGCGAATTCACGACAGCTTCGAGGCATTCCTGCGTTTCACGCACCGCTACTGGTTCCACGAGGTCTCCGAGCGTGCCCACGTTCAGGCCATCTACCGATTCCTCACCGAGCGCCTCGACAACAAGACGCTCTATGAAGAAGTGAAGGATGAGCTGCAGGACATGAGCCAATACCTGGACAGCGACGTGCAGCGCCGGCAGTCGAATACGGTGGTGAGGCTCACCGTGATCACAGTGCTGGGCCTGATCGGCACCGTCACCACGGGCTATTTCGGCATGAACCTGTTGGCGCTGGCCGATCGGCCGTCGAGCGAGCGACTGCTCTACTTCTTCGTCGTCATGGCTGTCGTCATGGTGCTCACCTTCTTCTCGGTGGCCCGGTCGAGACCATTGTCAGACTTCCTTGAGGCGATTTCGGATGAGCGTCTCGGTTTTCGCGCCAAGCTGGCTGCGCTGGGGCGGGTGTTCCATACGAAGAAAGACCACTGATGGCCGAAGCCGGCGACCGCCCCGACCCCGATGCTTTGCTGGCGCAACTGGAAGCGGAACAGACCAAGGCGGCGCGCGGCAAGCTGAAGGTGTTCTTTGGCGCCAGTCCGGGTGTCGGCAAGACCTACGCCATGCTCAATGCCGCTCGTGGCCTGGTCGCGCAGGGTGTCGATCTGGTGGTCGGCGTGGTCGAAACGCACGGTCGTTCCGAGACTGTGGCGTTGACGCAAGGCCTGGAGATTCTGCCTCGGTGCAACATCGAGTACCGCGGCCATACCCTGGCGGAATTCGATCTTGATGCGGCGCTTGCACGCAAGCCGGAACTGATCCTGATGGACGAACTGGCGCACAGCAATACGCCCGGTGCGCGGCATCCGAAGCGCTGGCAGGATATCGAGGAACTGCTGGCTGCCGGCATCGACGTCTATACGACGGTAAACGTACAGCACCTCGACAGCCTCAACGACGTCATCGGCGGCATCACCGGCGCGCGTATCTGGGAGACGGTGCCGGACAAGGTCTTCGACGCTGCCGACGAAGTGGTGCTGGTCGACCTGCCGCCGGACGAACTGCTTCAGCGCCTCAAGGAAGGCAAGGTCTACATCCCCGAGCAGGCCGAGCGGGCAATGGCCAATTTCTTCCGCAAGGGCAATTTGCTTGCCCTGCGCGAGATATCGCTGCGCCGCACGGCCGATCGCGTCGACGAGGATGTGCTGGCCTACCGGCGCACGCAGTCCGTGGTGACGGTGTGGCCGACCCAGGAGTCGCTGCTGGTCTGCGTCGGGCCGGGCAGCGGAGGCGAGAAACTGATCCGCAATGCGGCCCGCATGGCGGCGCAGTTCGAGGTGCCCTGGCATGCGATCTATGTCGAGACACCCAAGCTGCAACGACTGCCGGACCTGAAACGAGCGCAGGTGATGAAGATGCTCAAGCTGGCGCAGGACGCCGGCGCACTGACGGCCACACTCTCGGGACCGGATGCGGCAGAGGTTGCCATCGCCTATGCGCGTCAGCATAACCTCGGCAAAGTCATGGTTGGGCGCGACAGGCGACCGTTCTGGGACCTCGGTTTTGCCTACCGGCTCGGCCGCCAGGCGCCGGATCTTGATGTCATCCAGGTCGCCCATGCCGGAACCGACGCAGCGGCCGCCGCGACGAACGCGTTGTCGGCGCGCGCCGCAGACCTCGACTGGAATGCATATGGACTCACCGTCGCGGCGGTGGCGGCCGTCACGGTCGCGGCGACGCCGCTGCATGGCCTGCTCGACCTCGCCAACATCGTCATGCTGTTCCTGATGGCGGTGTTCTTCATCGCGGTCAAGCTGGGGCGCGGACCGGCGCTGCTCGGCGCGATCCTGTCCGTTGCGGCCTTCGACTTCTTCTTCGTGCCGCCGCGTCTGTCGTTCGCCGTCAGCGACGTGCAGTACCTGGTGACGTTCGCTGTCATGCTCGTCGTCGCGGTTACGACCGGGCAACTGACCGCCGGACTGCGCTTCCAGGTGACAATTGCCGAGAGTCGGGAACGGCGGACCACGGCCCTCTACGAGATGGCGCGCGAACTCTCGGCGGCATTGACCGTGGAGCAGATCACCGAAATCACCGATCGCTTCGTTGCCCAGGGCTTCAACGCCGATTCGTCACTGCTGCTGTTGGATCTTAAAGACCAGCTTGTGGCGGCCGCGAGCAAACCGGAGGTCGCCCCGGACATGGGGATTGCGCGCTGGGCCTTCGATCATTGCGAGCGCGCCGGGCTGTCGACAGATACGCTGCCGTCGGCCCCCATGCTCTACGTGCCGTTGAAGGCGCCCATGCGCACGCGTGGCGTGCTGGTGTTGCTCCCGCGCGAGCAGGGCTGGTTGCTGACCCCGGAACAGCAGCGCCTGCTCGATACCAGTGCGACCCTGATCGCCATCGGCCTCGAACGCGTGCACTACATCACCGTAGCCCAGGATGCACTCGTGCACATGGAATCGGAGCGCCTGCGCAATTCACTGCTGTCGGCGCTGTCCCACGATCTTCGCACGCCGCTGACGGCACTGGCCGGTCTGGCCGAGACCCTCGCGCTGGCCGGACCCGAACTGCCAAACGCACAGGCCGAGATCGCCCAGGCAATCCGGGAAGAGGCGCTGCGCACCGGCGCTCTGGTCAACAATCTGCTCGACATGGCGCGGCTGGAAAGCGGCAGCGTCAGGCTCAAGAGGGAATGGCAACCACTCGAAGAGGTGGTCGGTGTCGCGCTGCAGGCACGCGCGGGCGCGCTCGCCCACCACCGCGTGCGCATCGACCTGCCGGCCGACCTGCCTTTGCTGGAGTTCGATGCCGTCCTGATGGAGCGCGTGTTCTGCAACCTGTTCGAGAACGCCGCCAAGTACACGCCGGCGGGCAGCGAGATCGACATTTCGGCGCGCAATCTGGGCGAACGCGTGGAGATCATCGTTGGCGACAACGGCCCTGGCCTTCCAGTGGGCAAGGAGGAAGCGCTGTTCGATAAGTTTGCCCGCGGCCAGGACGAATCCTCGGTGGCCGGCGTCGGCCTCGGCCTGGCGATTGTCCGCGCCATCGTCGAAGTCCACCACGGCACGGTGCGCGCGGAAAACCGGCCGCAAGGCGGCGCCCAGTTCATCATCTCGCTGCCGGCCGGGGAACCGCCGTCGGTACCCGCGGAGGCATGATGGAACCCGTGCCCGCGATCGTCGTCATCGAGGACGAAGCACAGATACGGCGTTTTCTGCGTACTGCCCTGGAAGCGGAAGGCTGTGCCGTCTTCGAGGCCGGAACGGCCGAACGCGGTCTCATTGAGGCGGGTACGCGCAAGCCCGATCTCATCATTCTCGATCTCGGCCTGCCGGATCGCGATGGCGTCGATGTCGTGCGCGATGTTCGCAGCTGGTCGGGCGTGCCGATTCTCATCCTGTCGGCGCGTGCCGACGAGAGCGACAAGGTGGCGGCCCTCGATGCCGGCGCCGACGACTACCTGACCAAGCCGTTTTCCATCGCCGAATTGCAGGCCCGCGTGCGTGCGCTGCTGCGACGCGTGGCGCGCTCACGGCCGGATGAGCCTATGGCATGTTTCGGTGACGTGAAGGTGGATCTCGCACGGCGGGTCGTCAGTCGCGGCGGCGAGGAAGTGCACCTGACGCCGATCGAGTACCGCCTGCTGGTGCAACTGATCGCGAATGCCGGCCGGGTGCTGACCCACCGCCAGTTGCTCAACGAGGTGTGGGGGCCGGGGCACTCCGAGGACAGCCACTACCTGCGCGTGTACATGGCCTCGCTGCGGCGCAAGCTCGAGGCCGACCCCAACAGGCCCCGCCACCTGCGTACGGAGTCGGGCGTCGGCTACCGGCTGGTCGTCGGCGAATAGGTCCGGCGTCGACGGGCGACCAGACCCAGCAGCCCGAGTCCGACGATGAACATCGCCCAGGTGTCGGCTTCCGGTACTGCCGTCACCTGCCAGCCGATGTCCTTCAAGGCCGCGAAGTCCAGATCGGTGAAGTACTTTCGCTGGCCGCTGCCGATATATGGGGTCATGGCGGCTTCCTGGGCCACTCCGTTGGCCATGCTCATGGTGTTAGCTGCCCAATGGGCATCGTTGGCCAGATTCACCGTCCCGGCCGCGCTGCCGGTGAACTTGAGGCTGGAACCGGAACCGGAAACATGTGCACTGAACGAATCCGAAGTGCCGAAGCCGAGCACGTGGCCAAGTTCGTGAACCGCGACAGAGTAGAGGTCGTATTCACCGTTGGCAGGTGCCGTGGTACCGAAGTTCCAGGTGGTATTTGCGTCGAACGTGATGGCGCCGCCCCACGGGGCGACGTCCACGGCGTGCGGATTGGTCGTATTGCCTTGGCCGCGATCCCAGGTTGCCGCGGTACAGAACGCGCCTATGCCGGAGCAGCTATAAGTGCCGGCGCCCCCGACACCGAGCGTTCCGCCGCCAAAGTTGTAGCTGCCGATGTAAACGCGGATTACGTTGGTGCCGAAACTTTGATCTGAAAGCTGTATCTCGGCGCCGTTATTGGGATCGGCAGGATTGAAAAATATGGTGCCGAAGTGGTTGTCGCCGGCCGAAGTGATCGATCCAAGGGTATCGGTCAGACGGCTTTCGAATACCGCGGCCGCGGCATTGAGCGCGGCTTGCCCATCGCTATGGGTGGAAAAGAATCCGCTGGTGTCGTAACTGTAGTCGAACTGGATGTCGATGTTCGCCAGCGCTGGTTGGGCAAGGCCGAACAGGATCAATGCAGCAAGGGTGGTGGTCTTCATTGGCGCTCCGGTGTCCAATTCGTCATGATCGTTGCGGGAAAGGCGTTCCCGCAACCAATAATGATGCTATGCGGGCGGGGGTGCCGCAATAGTCCGAATGGATCAATGGACAATCGTCGCATTCGGCTCAGAGGTGCGACCCGGCGGTCTTTACTTGTTATGACACCTCAGACATAGGGTGCTGCCGCCGGCCGTAATGCGCAGAAACGGAACATTGGTCGGATCGTGGACCGCATGGCAGGTCGGGCACTCGACTTTTCCGCCAAATAGCTTCAGGTCAACCCAGCCCTTCTGTGGATCAGGGGGATAATTGTAGTTCGAGTTCGCAGTGGGGTAAGACATCGAAATCGGATGGTCGTTTCTCAGGTCCGGTCCACCCATCATCGTGAGTGCCCGCGAGAATCCAATGCCTGAGGGGGTGGTGTGGCACTTGAGACACCCCGCACCGTTGATGCCGCCACCGTTCGGCGCGTTGGCGACCTTCGGCGGGTTGACGAGGACGTGCTGGTCGGTGCCAACCACCGCCCCTCCGCCACTACCGTCGTGACAACTCAGACACGCCAGCGAAATGCCGCTCGGCCGCGTCGGGCAAATCTCCGTCATCGTCGGGCTTGCATAGGGAGTGAATGCGTTGAGATTGGTTATCACCCTGTTCCATAGCGGCGCATCCTTAAGGCCATCTTGGGTGCTGGCGTTATGCGGCGTGTGACAGTGCACGCACACCTGATAGCTGGCGTCGATACTCAAATCGTGCTTCGAGCCGATGATGCCGGCCACGGCCGCGGCCGGCGCACATAGCAGAAGAGAAACCGCGAGTGCATGAAATTTTCGGGTCAGTATGCCCATGAGGCCTCCTCCACAGCTTCCTGGTGCGGGACCCATGCCTCCCGACGCCCGCGCGATTCGGCTTCCGCGAGACGGCTGAAGGATGCGGGCAGCTTCTTCCGACGCGACTTGGCCGTCGACGCCAACAGTTTCGGATTCAATGTCTTTCCTCCCCCCGAGGCAGAGCATTGCATCTGTATAACCATTTGGGATTTCATAGTCAAGGTACGGTGCACCACAATCGCTTGCCCGAGCCTGGGAACGCCGCTTGCCGGCCGACAGCGAATCTTAAGAAATGCTAAGGAAGCGATTCGTCTTCGTTCCCCCAAATGGCTGGCTGCCGTCGACAAATTCCGATTGGGCGAATATGATGGCTCTATATGCCAATCTGGAATATTGATTGGCTGTGGGTATTCTTGGGGGGTGCCCGAACAAGCCGCTGTCGTATGTGCGCCGCATGGTCTGGCGAGCGGATCGGCATTTCCTGAAGCATTGTCTTGGTTGAAGTGGGGTCGCTGGAGCAGTGACTGGCGGCGGCGACGTCGGGTCGCCGTGCCGGCGCTGCACGGAACGAGACGGAAGGGGATCCGATGGGCGCAATCGATGGATAGAGCATGCTTCAAGATCCGCGTCATGGTTCTTTGCGCCACGTTGCTGCTCTGCTGTCTGGCAGCTGCGGCCAACGCCGAGGACGAACTGAATTGCGTTCTCTGTCACAAGCACCGGGGTCTGAGTCGCATCGACGAGAACGGCAATTTCCGTTTGTTCTACATCAACGAAGCGCTGTTCGAGGAAGGCCCTCATGTCAGGGTGAAATGCGTTGACTGCCACCGCGATATCAGCAAGATTCCGCATGATCCGGCCACAAAAGTGGACTGCACTGCCGAATGCCATCTGACGGAGCCCTCGGGGCAGAAGAAGTTTTCGCACAAACCGGTATCGGATCTGCTGGCCCGGAGCGTGCACGGCAAGGTCGATGCCGACGGCAATGCAAAGAAGAACGAGCAGGACTATCCAGGCTGCAAGGACTGCCACGAAGAACCGCTGTACCGCCCGCTGTCCTTCTTCAAGGGAAAATCCTTCGGCGTATCCGAGCGCGGCATAAGCCGGTGCAGGACCTGCCATCGCACCGGTAAATTCGCGGAGTCTTTCTACAAGCACGTGACTTCGCGCCTGCAAAAAATGCGCAAGCCCGAGGAGATCGTAGGCATCTGTGCCAAGTGCCACGGCGACCGGGATTTTCAGCAGCGGCACAAACTCGACGATGTGGTCACCTCCTACAAGGAGACCTTTCACTGGAAGGCGATTCGGTTCGGCTCCGAGGAGACGCCTGACTGCATGGACTGCCACGTCGTCAAGGGCGAGAGCGTGCACTTCATCGAAGGCAAGGACTCGCCGACCGCCGCCAGCAACAAGAGGAATGTGGCAGCCACCTGCCGTACCTCGGAGTGCCACGCCAAGGCGGGCGAGGGGCTTGCCGGATTCCAGGTTCACGTGACCTATGACCGGGAGAAGTATCCCCTGCAGCATTACATGCTGAAGTTCTTCACGGCCTTATTGGCGGGTGTGATGTATTTCTTCCTGACGCTCATCATCCTGGAACTGCTGAGAAGGCTGTTCCCGAATTTCGCGTTCAGGAAGTCGCCGGTTGACGATCATCGCTCGCCCGATTAGCGAGTAGACAACGCACACGGATCGAGGTGGGCTCCATGACGAAATATCCAAGAATCGTCGAACGGAACGGCAAGAGATACTTCTTTCGCTTCTCGCTGCATCAGCGTTTGCAGCACGTCGTTCTGTTCTCGACGGTGATCCTGCTGTCGTTTACCGGCTTTCCCCTCAAGTACCACAATCAGCCGTGGGCAGAGCCGATCTACAACTTCTTCGGCGGCATCAACGCTGCGCCGACGATTCACCGCATCGCCGGCTCCGCCCTGCTGGCTCTGTTCGTCTACCACACGATCTACTGGATGTATCTGTTCTACACCCGGCGGGTGTTGCGCCTGAAGAAGGAAGGGCGCCTGACGCTGGCCAATATTGGCAGGGAATTTCTGGCGCAGGAGATGGTGCCCAACAAGAAGGACTTCTTCGACTTGATCGACCTGTTCAAGTACTTGCTGTACTTCACCAACCGGCCGCCGCGCTACGACCGCATGTCCTGGAAGGAGAAGTTCGACTACTACGCGCCTTACTGGGGTATCCCGATCCTCGGGCCGGCCGGTTTCATCCTGTGGTGGCGCGACGAATTCAGCCACGTCCTGCCCGGTATCGCCATGAATGCCATGTACATCATGCATACCGACGAAGCGCTGCTGGCAGCGCTGTTCCTGTTCTTTGTCCACTGGTACAACGTGCACTATTCGCCCGAGAAGTTTCCCCTGGGCACGGTATTCATCACCGGCTATCTCACGGAAGCGGACATGATCCACGAGCACTACGCCGAGTATGTGCGGACCATGACCGAAGAAGGTCTCCAGGCGGAGATCAGACCTCCACATCCCTGGGGCCTGGAGACTAACGATGCTTAGCCGGTTGAAGAAACTGGCCGGCAAGCTCTATTTGATCGCCCTCATTGTCTTCGCCGTCTGGTACGGTGATTTCATCTACCCGATCATCTTCAGCCACGCCGAGCATCAGGAAGAGCCGGCGCCGCAGCCGGTCTTCGGCACCGCCAGGACCGAGGGCGCCACCTTCGAAGAGAAGGCGTTGCAGCGGGTTCTGAAGGAGCAGAAGGCGACGGCTACCACGGACCTTGGCTACAAGGTCGTGAAAGAGCAATACGTGAAGGGGCATTTCCACCACATCGGCATGACCGTGGAAGCGGACGAATCCAACCTGTGCGTGCGTTGCCATGGCGCAGTGCCCCACGACAAATCGAAAACCATACGTGCCTTCCTGAACATGCATGCGTTCTACCTGGCCTGCGAAACCTGCCACATCAAACAGAAGCCGGATAGCGAGGCGTGGGTCTTCCGCTGGTACGACAAGGCCAATGGGCGCGTGATTGCCAATCCTCCGGGACTGATTGCGCCGGGCAAGGAGAAGTACGGCAACTACGGTGCCAAGATCGCACCCGGAATCGCCGGGCCCGATGGCGGTTTCCGATTCCTCAACGATGAGCGCGAAAGGGTGTTCGTCGCAGACTACCTGAAGAACAAGGATGGCCTCAGCTCCACCGACCAGTCAAAGATCAAGAAGGTGATTCATCGCATGGTCGAGCCGAAGCCGACGCTGTGCGAGGCTTGCCACACTTCCCAGCAGACGCCCTATCTACCGTTCGCCGAGCTCGGTTACCCGCCGCGGCGAATTCAGGAACTGACCAACACCGAGGTGGTGGGGATGGTGCAGAAATACCGCGAGTTCTACATCCCGAATTTCCTGTCGCCCGGCATCGGATCGAGCCCGCCCGATGGGCGTGCAGCGGCGGTCGGACAGCCTGCGGTCGATATCCCAAAGATGGAACGCAGCGAGGCTCGAAGGCCCGAAGCGCCAGGAGAAAGGTAGCGATCAGGCAACAGCCGCGCTCAACCGCTTTCTAACGCTATTGCACATAACGCTGGATACTTCTCGCGACAACGCCTTCTTGCAGATATTAATGCTTCGTTAACATGTTTCATGCCTAAGTACTGATACTGGTGGATTGCGCTTCAGACACCATAAGGCATCTTTGCACCAGCACTGGAGCCGGCTCGATGGCGTCTGCCTTGGGGGCCGTGACGTTGGCAAAATGGACGGTGTAGTATTGCCGCAAAACAGAGGAGCGGAGGATGGGGACCCTGTTCAAATGGTGCATTGCGGGATTATTGTGCCTATTGGCCGGGCATGCGGGGCTTACTTTTGCTTTCGAAGACGATGAAGCCTGCCTGATGTGCCACAAATATCCAAAAATGGGCCGCGTTACGGAAGACGGGGTGCAGAAGACCTACTACGTGATCCCGTCGGTCTTTGCCAAGACCGTACACCGCAACGTGCCCTGCCGCGACTGCCATAGCTACATCAGGGAACTGCCCCACAAACCGGTGACCGAGGGCGTGACCTGCAACGCCGAGTGCCATTCGATCAAGAATCCCGCCACCGGCAAACCGTTCAGCCACAAGCCGATCTATGACGCGTTCAAGCAAAGCGTCCATGGCCGGGAGAAGATCGCCAGCGGCGAGGACGCCGACAAGCCCTATTGCGTCAACTGCCATACCAACCCGCTCTACAACGCCAAGGAAACTGCTCCGCCCAAGTACATCGTCGACCGTTGCGTGGTCTGCCACGAAGATCGCAAGTTCGTCGAGAAGTGGTACGACCACACCAGTCGCCGTATCAGGGAAGTCAAACGCTCGTCGCAGGAAATCGTCAGCTTGTGCTCTTCGTGCCATGCCGACAGGCAGATGCTGGATCGTCACCAGAGCGCAGCCAAGGAAGCGGGGCGCGAGTTGGGACGGAAGTTCCCGATCGCGGTGGAATCCTACAACGGCAGCTTCCATGGCAAGGTGATCAAGTACGGTAATGTCGATGCGGCCAACTGCCTGGATTGCCACGCCTCCGCCGTGAACTACTACCTCAGCGTGCATGAGTTGTTGCCTTCGCGCGACCCGCGCTCGCCGCTGAATGCGGAGAACAAGGCCCAGACCTGCAAGCGGTGTCATGTTCGGGCCGACAAGAACTATGCTGCGCTCGACCCGCATCCCACCAGCAAGAAGGAAGGCAATCCTTTCAGGCATTACGCCGAGATGATCTATTCCATCGTCGGCAACGGCGTGCTGGTGTTGCTGGTCGGGATGGCGGGCTTCGAAACCTTTGGGCGCTGGCGCGACGGCGCGAGCTGGCGTTTCCGCGATGGCTCGTCATGGTGGCGACGCACGCGGCGTACGAGTAATCGCATTTTGTGACAAGCACGATCGAGATCGGCCGCACTGGGAGACAGCGAACATGAAATTGTCAAAGGAAGCGCGCGAGGTGCTGGACGCCGCAAAGCGCCACAACAGGGTGAGTCCGGAGGAGGATCGCGACATCGAAGAGGTGGTCGCGCTGCTGCCGGACGACCGTTCGATGCTGTACAAGAACGTCGATTCCAATCCGATCGGCGACTTCTACCGTTACTCGATCCACATACGGATACAGCATCTGCTGATCTTCAGCACCTTCCTGCTGCTGGCCTTTACCGGTCTGCCCATTCACTACAACATGGCCTTCTGGGCCCAGCCGTTCAACTCGGTGCTCGGTGGCCTCGAGGTGACGCGGGTGATTCACCGCACGCTCGCCGTGACCATGATCTTCGCCATGGTCTATCACGTCCTCACCATCGGCATCGGCACGCTCGTCAGGCTGCGCGCGCGCACCTTCGAATTCGGGCGCACCATCCTGCCGCGTCTCCGGGATATCAGCGACTTCAAGGAGGACATGCTCTTCTTCAGCGGCAAGCGCAGTCTGCGTCCCGAGATGGACAAATTCATGTACAAGCAGAAGATCCACTACTTCGCTGCGGCCTTCGGCAATACGGTGATGGTGGTCTCGGGTTCGACCTTCCTGTTCCCGGATTTCTGGGCCAGCGTGTTGCCGGTGGAGATGGCATCGTATTTCCAGGAGATGATGCGCCTCTCCCATCCGCACGAGGCCTTGCTGGCGCTGCTGGTGGTCGCCTTCTGGCATTGGTACAACGTTCATCTGGCGCCGGGGCGTTTTCCCATGCAATGGACCTACCTCACAGGCAAGATCACGCGCGAGCACCAGATCGAGGAGCATTTTCTCGAATATCTGCGTTGCATCGTCGCCATGCCCGACGAACGCCGCTATCTCACGAATCTGATCAACGGCAAGAAGCTGCGTGGAGCTCGGCCCAACGATCGTGATGAGGCTCGCCCCGCATACATGGGCGAGCCGCAGGGTGGGTTGCAAGCCGAGATGCCGGATTGACGGCCACTTCGATGAAGACCAGGCTCAAACCATGGCAACAGACGCTGGCCTTCGGTTCGCTGGCATTCGTGCTGGGCTGGACGGTTTTCGGGCTTTATGCGATCTGGCTGATGCTGACCCAGGGTTGATGATTTCGAGGAATGACCATGAGCCACACGATTACAGTCGATAGCACCTTCATTGCGCTGGCGGTGGTGCTCTTGCTCCTTTTCGGCATAGCCGTGCTGATCATTGTGGATCACAAGGCGCGCATTCCGGGCGACATGAAGCGCGACCTGTTCAGTATCTCCGGCCCGCGCCAAAACCATCCCATCTGGTCGTGGCTGGTGTCCGCCCAGTTGTGGATCGTCATCGCCTTGTTGCTGGCGTCTTCCGTCTATTCCGTGGTCGGCAGGGAAGAGATACCCGACCAGGCTCCCAAGCTGGTCGCCAGACTCGACATCGAACGGCAGAAGGAAAGGATCAGGCACTTCCACAATCTGCCCAAGGTGGACCCGCTGGCGGTAGGGAAACGGCCTGTCTGTTCAAGTTGCCACAGTGACTATCCGCACTCGAAGCGGCCGATGATCCGCACCCTGCTCAACATGCACACTCAGTTCGTCGGCTGCATGACCTGCCACACAAACGACCGCAAGGTGCCGGAGAGCGCGATTACCCTGCGCTGGCTCAACTACTCCGGTATCGATGTGAAGGGCAAACCATACGGAACGGATGTGGATCCGACCAGCGGCTTTCTGCTCGACACCGACGACTACTACTCGAAGATCGTGGCTTATGCCAATGTGGAGGGCAGGGAGGCATTGCTGGAAATCACCGAGGATGCACCGGAAGCGCAGGAGTTCATCAAGTTGCGCAACCAGCTTTCCGATCAGGACATGGGAGCGATCAAGAAGGCATTCCATAGCCAGGTGAGCGCTGTCGGTCGCTTCTGCACCCGCTGCCATGCCGCTGAGAACGAGAGCTTCATACCGTTCCGCACGCTCGGCTTCTCCGACAAACGCATCGGCGCCGTGACCAACGTCAATATCGTCGGTATCGTTCAGAAATACAAGGAGTTCTACATCCCGACGATCTTCCTCGACGACCCCGGCAAGTCGCGCCAGAGCACGCTGTTCGGGCAGTCCGAGAAGGCGCAGGAGCCGACGCTTGAAGAAATGAAGCGCGATCCGCGCGCCTGGTGGCGCAATTCCTTCGATGCGCCCCCGAAGAAGGCGGCCGAGACACGGTGACATGGTCCGCCATCCGTGGTCGGCGCTCCTGCTCCTGCTCGCCCTCGTGCCCGTCGCCGAAGCGGCGCGCGACATTTCACCGCAGCGCGAATGCGCCAACTGCCACATTGCATGGCTGGTCGACTTCAACCGCAAGGACGTGACGACGCTGGTCCCTTACAACCCGAAACCGGTGGAGGCGACGGGGAAGCAGGATGTGGTGAGTACCGACCGCATGTGCTTTTCCTGTCACGACGGCTTCGTGCTGGATTCCCGGTTCGCCTGGCTGAATCGCCAAAATTCACATCCCATCGGCGTCAAGCCGTCGGACAAGGTCGAGATCCCGACCATCGAGGGCAAGCAGGTGTTTCCACTCAATGACGATGGCAATATCTACTGCGGCACCTGCCACAGCGCGCACGGGGTTCAGTGGGGCGGCGACAGGCAGTCGCCGGTGTTCGTGCGCATGAAGAACATCGAATCGAGCATGTGCATGGCCTGCCATCTCGACCGCGGTACCGGGCCGGAGGAGGGTAACCATCCGGTATCCCTGCCGATCAAGGACCCCCCCTCGGCGCTGATCGAGGCCGGCGCGAAATTCGGCCGAAACGGTCACGTGATTTGCCAATCCTGTCATCGCGTGCATGGCGCGCCGGAGAAGAAACTGCTGGCGGTACGGAATCCCAATTCCGAACTGTGCGGCACCTGCCATGCCAATCGCTACGCGCACAATGCGGCCGAAGCCGGCCGCCTGGGCACCCATCCGGTGAATGTCCGGCCCGAGAAGGTCAAGATTCCGCAAGCCTTGTTCGACGATGGAGCGAAGCTGGGGCAGGGGGGCACCCTGATCTGCCAGACCTGCCACCAGCCGCATTTCGCCCGGCCGGGCGCGAAGCTACTGGTCGCGCCCAACCCGCAGTCGCAATTGTGCAAGTCCTGCCATGTCGAACAGCAAAGCGTGGCGAACGGCAAGCACGACATGACGCTGGTCAATGAATCGGCCAAGAATGTGCATGGCCAGGAAGTGGGCAGGGCGGGTGTGTGCAGCGCCTGCCATCTGCCGCATGGCGGTCAGGGTCCGAAGATGTGGGCGCGCGCGGTCAAGCACGGCGATGACCCGGTGGCAGACCTGTGCCTGAGCTGCCACAGCGAGGACGGATTGGCCAAGGGCAAGCAGGTGGGCCAGCATAGCCACCCGGTGGGACGCGACATGGCCCGCCTCGATGGGCAGGTGGAGCTTCCGGGCTACACCAGGGAAGGCGTCAAATCGGTCGGCGACGGCAAGGGCAGGGTGACCTGTCCCACCTGCCACGATCCGCATCAGTGGGATCCCCGCGACCCGGCGAAGACCGCCAAACCCGGAGAACCCGGCGATGGCAGCAACAAGTTCCTGCGCAAGACCTTCGACTCCAAGGCCGAACTGTGCCTGACCTGCCACAGGAACAAGACCACCGTCGTCAATACCAAGCACGATCTGGCCGTCATGGCGCCGGGCGAACGCAACATCAAGGGCCAGACGCCGGCCGAAGCCGGTGTCTGCGCCAGTTGTCACCTGCCCCACAACGGCAAGGGAGCGCGCATGTGGGCACGCGAACCGCAGGCCGGAGTTGACCCCGTTTCCTCCACCTGCCTGAGTTGCCACAGCCTCGGCGGCCTGGCCAAGGACAAGGCGATAGGCGCCAACAGCCATCCGGTGGACGTGCCCATCGCCAATATCGGTATCGCGGCGAAGGACGGACAATGGTCGCCGCCGCAGAGCGCCGGTCGGGCGAGGAAGGTGTTGCCGCTCTACGACCAGCATGGCGCACCGGCGGCCGAAGGCGGCAACGTGGTCTGCGGTACTTGCCACGATCCGCACGCCTGGTCGCCGCTGGCCAAGGGCAGTCCGTCCGGAGATCCGCGCCAGTCCAAGGCTACGGGGGACAGCAGTTTCCTGCGGTTGCCCTATACCGGCGCCGCGCTGTGCAGCAACTGCCATGCCGATCAGAGTCCGGTCACCTTGTCCAAGCACAACCTCGCCATTTCGGCGCCGGAGGCGAAGAACGCCAAAGGCCGCACCGCCGCCGAAAGCGGCGTCTGCGCTTCCTGTCACCTGCCGCACAATGGCAACGACGCGAAGATGTGGGCGCGGGTTGTCGGACCCGGGCAGGACGGAATCGAGATCCTGTGCAACGAATGTCACCGCGACGGTGGACTCGCGGCAAGGAAGCAGACCGGCGCCAATAGTCACCCGCTACGCGTGGATCTGAAGAATGTCGGCGGCAAGACCACCCTGCCGCTCTATGGTTCCGATGGCAAGAAGGACCCGGTCGACGGCAAGGTCGTCTGTGCCACCTGCCACAACCTGCACCAGTGGGATGCGGCGGACCCCGCCAGCAAGGCCGGTGCGAGGGCCAACGTGGAGGGCAGCGCGGCAAACAGCTTCCTGCGCCAGCCCGCCTGGCCGGCGCCCCAGCTATGCGCGGATTGTCACCAGAACAAGAAGCAGGTGAAGAACACCGATCATGACATGGCCATCACCGCGCCGGAGGCGACCAATATTCGCGGCCAGAACGTGCGCCAGTCAGGCGTTTGTGGACCGTGCCACACCGTGCACAACGCAGTGGCCAAAGAGCGCCTGTGGGCGCGGCCGTTGGGTGCAGGCGACGATGCCTTGGCGCGCCTGTGTACTTCCTGCCATGCCGTGGGCAAGGTCGCGGCCGCCAAGGTGCCGGTCAAGGGCAGCCACCCCGCCAAGGTGAATGTGATTTCCAACCCCAAGGGCCAGCGCGAACACGGGGGCGATTTCCCGGTATTCACTCCCGATGGCGTGCGCACCGGTTCCGGCATCATCACCTGCCCGACCTGCCACAATGCGCATCAGTGGGATCCGCTGAAGGCCGAGGAAGGCGAAGGCTGGAATGTCGAGGGCGACGCGCGCAACAGCTTCCTGAGAAACGCCAGCGATTTCCTGCTGTGCGCGGATTGCCACGGACTGGATTCGCTCTTCAGGTACAAGTACTTCCATGGCGAAACTTCGCGCAGGAAGCATATGCTATATCGGTGAGGCCGAGGAGACCATGACATTCCCGCGTGCAGAAGCTCGTCGAGCCAGCTCACCTCAATGCCTGAGGCGGGCGCCGGCGCGACCGGCATCAAAAGGAATTCCGGCCATCGCCGTGGCCGCTCTGCTGCTGGCGGTGGTTCCCGTTTGGGCGGACCCGATGCCGCCGGCCGAGTCTGCGCCGCCTGCGCAGGAACAGGCCGCATCGACGCAGCAGTTGGTGTGGCCGTCTCCGCCCCAGCGGCCGCGCATCCGCTATCTGGGATCGGTTTCGGGCCCGGACGACATCGGGCGCCAGAAAGGCTTCTGGCGCAAGCTGTGGGAATTCATTCGCGGTGACGAAGAGGACGAGCGCGTCGTGCGTCCCATGGCAGTGGCCGTGGATGGCCGGGACCGGTTGCTGGTGGCGGACACCAGAAGAGGGCGAGTACACATCTTCGATCGCCGCGAGGGCGAATATGCCTACCTGCAAGGGAGCAAGTGGGAAACCCTGCGTCTGCCGATCGGCCTGGCGGTGGATGGCGCGGACAATGTCTATGTCGCGGACGGCGAACTGCACAAGATTCTGGTGTTCACTGCCGACGGCAAGTTCGATCGCATGCTCGATTGTGCGTCATGGCTTGATCGCCCGTCCGCGCTGGCGATCGACCGTGCTAGGCAGCGCCTGTACGTGGTAGATACGCCGGCCCACGATGTGAAGGTGATCGATCTTGCGACCGGCAAGCTCGCTGGCGTGATTGGCCACCGCGGCGAGGCGGGCGGGGAATTCAACTATCCCACCTATGCAGCGCTGGATCGGCAAGGGCGCCTGGCGATCACGGATAGCTTGAACACGCGAATTCAGATATTCGATCACGAAGGACGCCCCGTTTCGGTCTTCGGCAAGGCCGGCGACGGCTCCGGCGACTTCTCGGCGCCGAAGGGCGTCGCGTTTGACAGCGAGGGGCATGTCTACGTCGCCGACGCAGGGTTCGATAATGTCCAGGTATTCGACCAGACCGGGAGGCTGCTGCTGTTCTGGGGAACCTCAGGTCAGGAAGCAGGAAAGTTCTGGTTGCCGACCGGGTTGCTGATCGACGCTCAGGACCGGATCTACGTCGCCGATTCGTACAACAGCCGAGTGCAGATCTTCCAGTATCTCGGAGAACAGGATGCGAAGTAGCATGTGGGGGAGTCCGCGATGAAGACCCGCAATTACGCAAGGCTCGCCGTCACTGTGCTGGGTCTCGGCCTGCTTGGCTGGACGGCCCTTGGCATGGCGGACATCGCCAATACCAAGCACAATCTCTCCGTCACCGGACCCGGCGCCTACAAGGCGAGCAGCGAAACCCGGCTGTGCGTGTTCTGCCACACCATGCACAACGCCGACCCGGCCGTGCCGCTGTGGAATCACCAGATGTCGGCGGCCACCTACATTCCCTACAGCAGCAACACCCTGGCGACGGCCGCACCGGGCCAACCGACCGGTGCGTCGAAGTTGTGCCTGAGCTGCCACGATGGAACGGTCGCCCTGGGCGGCGTGAAGAACATGACCGGCTCATCGGTGCCGGTCACCGTTTCCGGCCTCGACATGTTGCTGGGCGGCGTCGGCAACCTGGGTACCGATTTGCGCGATGACCATCCAATCTCGTTTACCTACGATGCGGCTCTTGCGGTCAGAAACCCGGAACTGGTGACACCAGCGGCGCTGATCGGCGCGATCAAGCCCGATGCCGGCAACCAGTTGCAATGCACCAGTTGTCACGACCCGCACAGCCAGCAATACCCCAAGTTCCTTCATGTCGGCTACACCGATGGTGCCGGCTACGGTTCGCCGCTCTGTCGTACCTGCCACAACAAGATGTACTGGAGCACGGTGGCCAACATGTCGCACCGCGAACAGACGCGGCAATGGAATGGTGCCGGCAGCAATCCCTGGCATGTGCCGGGCCACAATCTTGCCAACGACATCAACTCCACCAACAAGGCCAATGGCTGCGAAAGCTGTCATCAGCCGCATAACGCCGCGCCGGGCGGCAATCGCAACCTGAAGCAGGATGGCGAATCCGGTGTGTGCCTGGTGTGCCATAACGGCAACGTGGCGAGCGTCGGCAAGAACATCGATGCCGCGATGAACAGGATGTATGCCCATCCCAGCAAGAACCTTGCCGACAGCGGCCGCCACAATCCCAAACGCATGCCCGACGGCGCTGTGCGGGAAGACCCGACTGACCTCGCCATGCGCCACGCGACCTGCGAGGATTGCCACAACCCGCACGCCGTGTCTCCCGGGGTCTCGGCCAACCTGCCCAGTCCCACCAGCAATCTGGCGGCGCCCGTGATCAAGGGGGTGTGGGGCGTGCAGCCCGTCTGGCCGGGATTGTGGGGGCAGGTGACCTCGTACACCCTGGTGCCCGATATCCAATACCAGTACCAACTGTGTCTCAAGTGCCATTCCTACTATGCGTTCGGCGCTTCGCCGCCGCCCGATCCGTATGGCATGGTCGCCAATGGCGTCAATACCGATCAGGCGCAGGAGTTCAACCCCAGCAACGCCGGCTACCATCCGGTTGTGACGACAGGCAGGAACAGCTTCACCATGACCGTGGCCGGAACACCCTACAACTACTCGTCCTCGTTGATCGGCGGCATGACGCCAAGTTCCACCATGACATGTTCGGAATGCCACTCCGACACCAATCCGGTGTTTCTCGGACCCAAGGGGCCGCACGGATCGGACGTGTGGCCGATCCTGTGGGGGAACTACGACGGCTCTACCGGCGTCAGCGGCACCGAGGGTCATTTCTGTTTTGCCTGTCATCAGGTCTCGGTCTACGGTCCTTCGGGCGGGTCGGCGACGAACTGGCAGGCGACCGGATTCAGCGGACCGGGGGGCGCCGCGGGAACGGGGCCGATGCTCAATCTGCATTACCGTCATGCCGAACTTCGTCAGGCGCCCTGCCAGGCCTGCCATTCCGCCGTGCCGCATGGCTGGAAGCGGCGCGCCATGCTGGTCTACGGCACCGGCAGTCCCGACCCGGCACCCTACAACAGTCACAGCAAGTTCCCCATCGCCGGCAGCAGCGTCTACGGCATTCCTGCTTCGGTCAATGTGGATGCGATAGCGAGCGGCAGTTGGACAAGAAGCCTATGTCATTCCGGAAGCGGCGTCGGTTCCTGCCTGTGAGCGCAATGCGGCGGGAGAGTTCTTGCTGAGCCGCATCTTCAGGCTGCTGGCTTCGCAGAACCTTGCGCTTGTTCTGATTGGTGCGCTGACCGTGGCGGTCATCGCCGGCGGCACGCTGCCGCAGAGCGCGCGCCTTTCGGTTCAGGAACTCAACGCCTGGCATCAGGAGTGGCCGCTGGCCGCCTTTTGGCTGGAGCGCCTCGGTCTGGCGGATGTGTTCGGCTCGGCGGGCTTCATCGCGCTCTGTGCGGTGCTGCTGGTAAACCTGGCTGCTGGCACGGTGATGCATCTGGCCTGTCTGTCGGCGTGGTTCAAAGGCGAGGTGCCGGCTCGCACCTTGTCTCTTGTCATGCTGCCGCCCGATCTGCAAACGCTGGCGGATGCCGGCGAGAACGGGCGTTGTCGCGGCAGTTGGGGGTTGGCCGGCCTGCCGCTGTTTCACGCCGGCATCGCGCTGATCGTCGTGGCAGCTGTTATCCATGCCTCCCAGGGGCTGGGCGCGCATTTCGAGCTGGCCGAGGGGGAGGTGCTCAGC
This sequence comes from Rhodocyclaceae bacterium, assembly GCA_041480065.1. Lineage (GTDB taxonomy): Bacteria > Pseudomonadota > Gammaproteobacteria > Burkholderiales > Rhodocyclaceae > Fen-999. The sequence continues at coordinate 82,150 of JBGOZF010000002.1, read as the reverse complement.
GAGGCCAAGGGGAAGCTGCTGTTGGAGCGGGGTTCGCGGCCGCCGGATGGGGAACTCGGTTTTCGCCTGCGTCTGGACACGTTGCTGGTGGACCTGGAGGATGGGCACTTCCGTGATTTGCAGGCCCGCTTGTCGCTACAGCAAGCGGGCGGGCCTCTGCGCCAGGAGACCCTGGCGCTGAACCATCCCCTCGACGTCGGGCCTTATCGCGTCTTCCTCGACAAGAACGTGGGCCAGACGGCTGTGTTCGAGCGCACCCTGCGGGACGGACAGCACCGGCGTCTGCTGATCAATTTCATCGTGGAACGGGAATCCTGGGGCAAGAGCACGCCGCTCGTTCGCGATGAAGTGATGATGTTCGAGGATAGCCCGATGGTCTTCCGCATGGTTCTGGAGCCCGGTGCGGAATCGCGTTTGCGTCTCAGGGCGGAGCGCGATGGCCAGGCGGTTTTCGATGGCATTCTGCTGGCCGACCAGGAGACGGACCTGGGGCCCTACCGGCTGAGGTTCATCGGCACGGCGCTCTGGGCGGGCCTGTACCTCGCTTCCGATCAGGCAATCACCTGGATTTTCGCCGGCTTCGGCCTGTCCTTGGCGGGTTTTGCCCTGCACCTGCTGGTGCGCCCGCGCCGCCTGCGCTGGCGGCGCGATGGCGACAGATGGCTGCTCGAAGCCTGGGTCTTGCGCGACGACTGGCGCTTCGACAGACAGTGGCGCGATTGGGAGCGCGGCCGATGAGCGCCGTTACCCTTCTTCAGTCCGGCGTTGCGGCGCTGTATCTGGTGGCGGTTGTTCTGCTCTGGCCTCAGCATCGAGTCGGCCTCGGGCGTCTGGCGATAGGGCTGGCGCTGCTGGGCCTGGTCCTGCACCTTGGCCTGCTGGCATGGCGCTGGCATGACATCGGACAGATTCCCATCGTCACCCGGTACGAGGATCTGACGGTGGATTCCGTGATGATCGTCGTCGTCTACCTTGCCGTGCAGTGGCGTCTGCCGGAATTGCGCCAGGCGGGGTTGCTGACCATGACCGTGGCCGGACTCGGCGTGGCGTGGGCACTGTTCCACAGCCAAGGCAGCTTTCCCATGGACCCTTCTCTGCGCACCAACTGGCTGATCATCCATGCCCAGTTGAATTCGCTCGCCATCGCAGCGGGCTCGCTGGCAGCGGCGGTTCATGCCGGCTGGCTGGCGGGCAGGATACGCAGCCCCGACCTGCCGGCGCTCGCCAGTCGATTGGCAGCCTGGGCTTTTCTTCTCTGGGCGGCGATGCTGGCGGCGGGATCTTACTGGGCGAGCCTGGCCTGGGGCCGCTACTGGGGCTGGGATCCGATCGAGAGCTGGTCGCTCGCGACGCTGACGGCCTATGCCTTTGTTCTTCACTTGCGCGAGAAGTCGGCATGGCGGGGAAGACGCTGGGCGGTCGCGGCGCTTGCACCGTATGCGATGATGTTGTTTACGACCTATGGCCTGCTGCTCGTCAGGCACAGCATTCACGGCCAGTATCTGTTTCAGTGATTCGCGGGGCTTGCCCGTGAACTACTTCAGGCTCTTGGCGGTGCGATCCCAGCGGATGCCGCCTTCGTCGAAATTCCAGGACCAGAAGAGCTTGGTGACGGTGCCACCGATCTGGTCCTCGCGGACGAAACCGATGATGCGGCTGTCGATGCTTTCGTTGCGATTATCGCCCAGGACGAAATAGGATCCGGCCGGAACCGGCTTTGGGCCGAAATTCGAGGGTTGGACACTGTTGAAACGGAGCAAGCCGGTGAAGTGCGCGTAGGGCTCATCGACTTTGCGGCCGTTGATCCAGACCTGATCGCTGCGGATTTCCAGGGTGTCGCCCGGGACGGCGACAATGCGCTTGATGATCTGGTCGTCGATCACCTGGGTCAGCTTGGCGCTTGGCTTGCTCTTGCCCAACTTGATCAGTGCGATATCACCCCGCTTGGGGAAGGCCACTTTGTCGACCAGCACGATGTCGCGCTCGAGAATGGTCGGCGACATGCTCGACGAGTTCATGAAGAAGGCCCTGACGATGTGCCGGCCGAACAGGAAATCCATCAGCGGGTTGACGGTAAACAGCAGGGCGAGAAAGACCGCGGCATAGATCCAGGGGCGGTTGAACCACTTCAGCCGGTAGTCCTGTGGCTGGCGGCGGGCGCAGGCATAGGCATCGAGCGCGATCAACGCCACGCCGACGAAGGGTGCGAAGAGAAAGACGATGCTGAGCCTGCTTTCAATCGACATGAAGGCGATCGCCGCCAGCCATGAGGCGACGATCAGGGTGGCATAGAGCAGGATTCCGCGCTTCATGTAGCCCGCGTAGTGCTGCCCCAGGCCGGGGCATATGGACAGCAGCAGCGCGATGAGGGGCTTGCGCCGACAGGGATGGGCGTCGCGAAGTGGCAAATCGACTCCCGGGTCAGCGTCCGAAATTGAGTTGCGGCGTGCCGAAGGCGGTGCGCAGGTAGGCCAGCACGTCGTTCATGTCGCGATCATTCAGAATCTGGGGCGGGCACTGGCCTGCGGTGTATATCTTGCCCGGCGTGTGCAGCTTGCCCGAGCGGATATTCTGGCTCAGTTCCTGATCGGATTTGGTCAGGCGGTGCCATTCTCCCACCAGGTCGGCCGCCATGCCCTCGCGTCCGCGGCCGTCCTCGCCGTGACACATGGTGCAGCGTTGGAAGTAGATCATCTTTCCCCGGTCCGCATCGCCCATGCTGCTGAAGGCATGGACGGCGGGTGCGCTGCAGGCAAGCAGGAGGGCGAGAATTAGTCGGGATTTCATGGCGTGCTCCTTGTCGGGGTTTCGGCAACCGGTGGCGTTGCGAAAGGCGTCTTGACGCTGGTCTGGATGATAAGGACCGGCGCGGCGCCGAAGCGCCCGCCGGCGAAGCGGATTCCCGGCACTCCATCGCCATCCTGATCGCTCAGGGCCTTGACGGCGGCGGCGATCTTTTCTGCCTGCTCCTGCTTCTTCAGAGCGGTGAGGCTGCTCACCAGCTGCGGCAGTTCGTCCCGAATGAAGGCTTCCGGTTGTTTGGGCTCGCCGTTGCCGGGCCCTTCGGCTTGCAACAGGCCGGCCCGCTTGACCACCGTTGCGATCAGGCGCTCGCCATGCTCTCTGGCTTCGCCGGGCGGCAGCGACTTTTCCAGTCGGCGCCAGGTGGCCAACGCCAAGCCGAACAAGCGTCCGTCGTAGGCGGTGACCCAGTGACCCGCGGCCGAACGGAAGATGCCGGCCGGGGCAGACCAGAGTATCTCGCGCGTGGTGTTGAAAATGGCCAGCGCGGCCTTGCCGTATTGTTCCCTGCCGGTGGCCTGTTCGGCAGCAAGCAGACCATCGACGATCGCCAGTTGATCTTCCAGCAGCAGCATGCCGGCGAAAGGCTGGTTGTTCTTGACCAGGAAGGCTTTGGGCGCAATTGCTTTCCCTTCCAGGCGCGCCGCCAATACATAGTCGGCTTGGGCAGTCAGCCGGTTCAGCGCGGTCTCGCGCAGCGGATCATCCTTTGGCAGGGCGCCGACAAGGTCCGCAAGCACTTCCAGCGCGTAGCCGGCCTCGTCGGCGCCGAGCCGATCCGAAGCGCCTTTGACGCGATCATGGCTGCCGACCAGACTGCCGGCCTTGGCGTCGAGGTGAAGCTTCATGGTGGTCAGGAAGACCTTCTCCAGCGTGCGACGCACTTCCTTGCGCCATTCGCTCGCGCGCTTGCCGCCGATGGGTTCCTTGTCGAGGGCGGAAAGCGAGAGCATGGCGTAGAGATGGCTGAGCCCCTGGATCAGCGACATCTGCCCGTAGAGCCGACTGGAGGCGTTGACCACTGTCCATTTGTCGTTTTCCAGCTTGAGCAGGGCGGGCATGTAGCCAGCGCCCTTTTCGCCGCCGAGTTCCAGCAGGGGAAGGATGCTCTGATATTCGCGCACAGCCGACGCCGCCAGTGTCTGTCTGAGCTTCTTGCCGTCGTCCGAGGCGTCGTCCGCCAGCACGTAGAGCGACTTGGCCGCCAGCGACTGGCCGACGGATTCCGGGCCGATCTGCCGATCGAAGCTGGCGGCATCCCATTTGAGCGTTGCCGGCTGGGCAGGATCCGGCAGGACGCCATACCGCGGCAGGCCCCGGCCGAAAAGCAGCCCGACGGGCTGTGCTTCTCCTGGCCCGAGCGGAAGGCCCATTCCGGAGTGACATACCACCGCTTCCAACCCGGCGCGTGTCATGGCCATGAGTTCGCTGCGCTGTTGCTCGGGCGCGGCTTGTGCCCAGAGCAACAGCTCGCGGTAGGCATACATGCCGTGGAAGGTCGAGAAGTTGAAGTCGATTACGTATTTGCCGACCTGATTGACGTTCAGGGTCATGGTCTGGCGCTCGATCGACCGGCTCAGCCCCTGCTGATTCAAGGCCGCATCGTCGGCGGCCAGCGCCTGGGGCAAGACAGCGTTGCAGATCAGCAGTGCGCCGTGAATGGAGATAAGCGAAAGGAAGCGAGTCTTGATCATGAAGTGCGCCTTTACGGTTTGGTCAGGAGACAGACACTTCGATACGGCGAGAACTACGCGTTCAACTTCGGCCCGACATCCCCGGGAAAGGACGCGGACGGGACTATCTTGCCTGTGTCATTTGTTCCCGGTGCGCTCGGCAGAAACCAGGCGCACCTTGATCTGTTCGCTGCGGAACGAGTTGAACTCCGGTAGCTTGGCAAAGACCCATCCTTCGCTTACCACCTGTCCGTTCGAGAGGACCTGGATCTGCACGGCCGGATTCACCTCTTCGTTGGACGAACTGGTCACCGTCTGGAAGTCGCTGGTGTATGCGGGCACGTAATGCACCAGACGCAACTGCTGGTTCTTGCCAACGGAGACCTGGTCGCCGATGGCCACCTTGCGCATTTCCTCAGCGCCCCCGGTTGAAACCGCAAGTGTCGCCGAGGCCCACTTTCCCTTTACGCTGTCGGGAATTGCCACGGCGAGTTTCGTCTTGCCGAGCGCCTTGGGGTGCTGGGCAGCGATCTGACCGTTGACGTTGGGACCGTTGCCGGTCGGGTGGGGCGGTGTCGCAGACGGCAGCGGCGGGTGGTTGGGTGGCAGCGGCTCATCGCCTTTGACCTGGGTAGTGGAGGTCATGTTGTCGGCGAGAGTTGGCTGCGTGCTTGTCTGCGGAAGCGCGGCAGGCGCAGCTTTCGCCGGAGGCGGCGGACTTGGATTGCAGCCGCCGACTGCCACGCAGAGAACAACAAACAGGCAGGTCGAAATCTGCCGAAGAGCGCTTGGCGCTATGTGCATGGGACTCCCCCTTTTTGCTCGATGCTCCGGATCGTGGGCGCGATCGGGAGCATGCCGCGCAAGTATAAATAGGAATTGCCGAAAATTCCAAGGGAATTGTGGCGGCACGGAGGGGGTGTTGCATTGCCGCATGCAACTGACAATAACGCGCGCCGTCAATGCCGGTAGCCGAGCAGGATGACGATCGCCAGCATTGCGCCAAGCAAGATCCAGCCGGCAATCGTAATGAGTGCGCCGACGACCTTGCCCGTGCCGCCCTCGCCATCGGTTGGTGTGCCGACGAGAACGCCGATCTCGTCGCCGTACCAGATGAAGCCGAGGGGCACGACCACCGTGACGACGGCAAGGTGGAATACCTCGCCGCTGGCGAAGAGACGGGCTATTGCCAAACAGGCGATCGCAGCCAGAAGCGACGCCGCCCGGCTCGTCTCCGTTCGTCTGCCGCGCTGGTTCGAATGGTTCTCGTCTGAATCCGGCATCCGGTGCGCCTTGTATGTGATAAAGATTTCTCGCGGGCTGTTGACTGGCCGGGCCCAGCCTATAGTATATGCACCGGTTCTATTCATGCCGAATGCCCCGGCTACGGAACCCGCCCTTGCCCGATCGGCAAGGAGTCTTTCAAATATCCTGACGGGGGGTCTGGATGCGAAAGATGTGCGCGTTTGGCGCGAGCGGACGCAATGTCTCGTGTCGAGCGCTATTGCGGTTCGCCATCATCACCCTGCTGACAGGCGGCATGACCGCGTCGTTTGCCGGCGGCATTCCGACATCGGATGTCCGCCATCTGTTCGACATCACCGGTGCCGGAGCCGGCGGACTCTCCTTGCCCACCGACGTGGCGATCGGCAGTGACGATCGCGCCTATGTGGTCGACGGCGGCAACCACCGCGTGGTGGCTTTCGATCGCAACGGCAAGTATCTCTTCAGCATCGGCCGCCGGGGATCGGACGAAGGGCAATTCAAGGATCCGGTCGGCGTCGGCACCGATGGCAAAGGGCGGGTGTATGTGGCCGATACGGGTAACCATCGCGTCCAGGTGTTCTCTGCCGACGGGCGGTTCCAATATGCATTCCCGGTCGTCGATGGTGGGCAGGCGATACGTCCGATAGATGTCGCGGCGGACGCCGCCGGCGCCAGGATCTACGTCAGCGGCAACAACAACCACAAGATCATGTCTTTCGGCGCCGCCGGCAAATTCCTGCGCCAATGGGGGGGCAACGGCGAAAGCGGTGGGCTGTTCCGCTACCCGGCATCGGTCGTGGTGGCGCGCGAAGGGGACATCTACGTGGCCGACGCACTCAATTCTCGTGTCCAGGGATTCGACACGGAAGGTGCGTTGTTGATCCAGGTCGGCGCGTGGGGCGTTCTGCCAGGGCAGTTGTTTCGCCCGAAAGGCGTGGCCGTCGACGGCAAACAACGCATCTACATCAGCGACAGTTACATGGACGTGATCCAGGTCTTCGACGGCGAGGGAAGATTCCTGCATGTCCTCGGCCATAACGGCACGCCGCAGCGATTCGTATCTGCCGGCGGCATCGCAATCGGCCGCGACAACCGCCTGTATGCCGTCGAGGTATTGCGCAACAAGGTTTCCGTCTATGGCCTCAGCGACTGAGGAGCGGGATTGCTGCGCCATTCGCAATGACCGGTTCAAGCCGGCAGCGCATTTGATGACATGAGGGCCAAGCGATGAAACGTCGATCGCCAGAGTGTGGCCTTGCCGCGGGATCGGCCAGGCATGGGAGATTGCGGGCCTTTCTTTCGGCGGGCGCGGTTGTCGCGGCGATGGCCTTGTCGCCCGCCTCGGCCCTGGCGGCCCCGGATGAGGCGGCATTCCCTGCGGTGGTTGGCCAGGTGGACATCCCCAAAGGTCAGGACGGCTGCCTGCTTTGCCACAAGTATCCGGGGCTGGGGCGCTACGAGAAGGACGCGCAGCACCGGATCATCAAGCGGGTGTACTACGTGAACGAGGACATCCACAAAGCCTCGTACCACGGCAGGTTCAACTGTTCGGATTGCCACGAGGACGTGACGAAGATTCCTCATGCCGACGTGAAGAAGGTGGACTGCGGCAAGACCTGTCACGTCAACGAGCCATCCTCAGGCAGGAAGTTTTCGCACAAGGCGATCGTGGAGGATCTGGAGAGAAGCGCCCACGGTGGCCATGGCGCAGGCGCGGACGACCTGGCCGATCTTCCCGCGTGCAGGGACTGCCACACGAACAAGCCTTATCTGCTCAGCGTCCAACAGCGGTTGAAGTCGAAGGCGTTCACGGAGATCTGCCACCAATGCCACGAGGACCTGGCCTGGGTCGATCGTTTCCTCAGCCACGTCAACTATCGCCTGTCGAGGCGGCGGCCCTCATCGGAAGTAGTCCGGCTTTGCAGCAAATGCCACGCGAATCAGATCCTGATGGCGCGGCACAAGCTGGATGTGGTGGTCGGATTTCAGGATACCTACCATGGCAAGGCAATCCGCTATGGGGACGAGGATGTGGCCAACTGCCTGAACTGCCACGCGCCCTATGCGCTGGGCTTCTCGCCGCACCGGATCACTTCGCGCAAGAAGGAGAATTCGCCGGTGAATCCGGCCAACAAGCGTGCCACTTGTGCACAGGCGGGGTGCCACGTTGCGGCGACGCAGGAGTTCGCTACCGGCAGCAAGGTGCACCCCTCCCAGATGCTGACGGCCTTCCTGACCAAGGAAGGCGGAACCGTCGACCTCTCGGTGCCCGACGAGGCTTTCCAGGCCAGGGTATTGGCGTGGATCAGGCTCTTTTACCAAGTTCTCATCGCAGCGGTTGTTCTTGGATTGGGCGGTCACCGCCTGTTGGGCCTGTATGCGGACCACCGCGACGGCAAGAAAGGAGGCCACTGAGATGCATGGTCAAGGCAACACCGAACGGACCTTCGTCCGGCTGACGAAAAACGAGCGGATTCAACATGTGATTCTCTTCGTGTCCACCGGATTGCTGATCGTCACCGGTTTCATGCTCATGGGTGAAGACTGGGCTCTCAAGCTGTTCGGTACGACCGGCAAGAGCCTCTTCTACTGGCGCGGAATTGTTCATCGCGTCGCCGCCGCGGCAGTGGCGTCGGTCTGCGCCTACCACCTGTATTACGTGATCTTCAAGGCCGACGGCCGAAGCTGGATCCGCGACATGCGGCCGCGGTTGAAGGATGCCCGGGATGCACAGCAGAACGTCATGTACATGCTGGGCATGCGCAAGGAGCGGCCCCGCTTGGACCGCTTCACCTATATCGAGAAACTCGAATATTTCTCGGTCTATTTCGGCATGTCCATCGTGATCAGCACCGGCATCATGATGTGGACGCAGTCCTACTGGCCGAAGTTCTACCTCGACCTGGCCGACGCATTGCATTTCGGCGAGGCGGCCCTGGCGGCGCTGGCGATCATCGTCGGCCATATCTTCACGGTTCACTACAACCCGCATGTCTACCCGATGAACCGGGCGTTCATCGACGGCTGCATCTCGGAGACGCTGATGAAGGAGGAGCATCCGCTTTGGTACGATCGGATCGTCGCCGAAGGAACGGCGACGTCCGCGGGCACGGCAGACGGAGGGCAGGGCAGTGCGTAAGGGGAGAGGCGCGGGCGTCCCGTTCCTGGTCCATTTTGCAATGGCGACGATAGCGCTGCTGCTGGTGGCGTTTTCCGTCTGGCTGGTCTACCTGGTCTACTTCAAGGGAGCCTATCGCACCGGCAAGACACTGGCGAAATTGGCCGTTCCGCGCCAGGAGATGATTTACGAACCCTTTCATGGCGTCGACGACTCCGTGCTTGCGGGAAGCAAGTCGAAGTCGTGGTGCCTGAAGTGCCACGAAGACTATCCGCACTCCAAATCCAAGGAAGTGCGGGGAATGCTCAACGCCCACTCGTTCTTCCTGGCCTGCGAGGTTTGCCATATTGCCCCGAAGCAAGGTGAGCGGCTCGAATACAGATGGCTACAGCGCGGTACTGATGTTGTCCTTACCAGCCTGAACGGGCTACCGGGCGACTATGGCGGAACGATCATTCCGTTCCGAACGGAAAACGGGGTTGCCAGGCGCCTGGATGAGAACCAGCAGGCGCAACTGCTGCTGGATGAATCGGCCGCCATCGACAGCGACGGAAACCTGCAAATGCGCACGATGCACCTCAATGCCGACATCCACAAGGAGTTCTCGCCGAAACCGGTCTTCTGCGACGACTGCCACCGCGACAACGGGCTGCTCGATTTCGCAAAGCTCATGTATCCGCCGCAGCGGGTGGAACGTCTGACGATTGGCGAGGGCGCCAACATCATCAAGCAGTACAAGGAGTTCTACCTGCCGTCGTTGGAGCGTAACGGCCGGCGAGATCGGTAAGCCGTCACTTGTCGTGACAGTTCTCGCAAAACGGCCCCTCGCCTGTCTTGCGCAGTCGCTTGTAGCCGTCGGCGCCGCGATCGGCGCGCGCATAGTGCTGCACTCCCCGCTCATGCGGGTTGTGGCAGGTGGCGCAGAATATCCGTCCGCTGGAGGGTTCCAGCGGCAGAACGATGTCCTTTTTCGTCTCGGATTCCTTGAGGCGTTGCAGTATTGCCTCGGGCGGTTTGACCAGATGATTGGGGCCGTCCTTGTTGGAGTTCTTGGCATACTGCGCCCAGGCCCCGCCGGGATGCGCTTTCCACGGGTGGCAGCCGGTGCATAGCTTGGTCAGGTCATCGCTGACGTTGAAACTGACGTCATCTATGCTCTTGGCGCCACGCCGGTTGGGCGTCACGCTGTGGCATACCAGGCAACGCTGGGTGTTCAGTTCGCCCTCGTCCGATATCTGGTCATGCGGGTTGAGGCGCTCGTAGTGCGTCGGGTTGTGGCAGTTGAAGCATAGATCGGTGCGCGCCTCGTATGGGCCGCCACGGAAGAAGCGCGGATTGTTGGTCTTCTCCTCGGCGCGCTCCTTCAGGCACTGCATGGGCAGGTCATGGCAGACGATGCAGGTCACCACGCCGCCGCCGCGACCGACCGCCTGCAGGAACATTTCGGGCATGCGCTCGCGCTTCTCGGCCGATGGGTCCATGCCTACCGCATGGATGTAGTTGTGCACCGAAACGGTGTCATGGCACTTGTTGCACAGGCCGTTGATGTCCGTGGCGCGCAACTTCGCGTCGCTCGCCTGTGGTGTGCCGCGATGGCAGGCCCGGCATCCGTCGGCACGCCAATGCGGAGCGGGTATTTGGCCGGCGTCGATCTTGTGCTGGCGCAGCAGTTGCGGAATCTCGTCAACACGTTCCAGCAATTGGTTCTCGTCCAGCGCGCCTTTTGCTTTTGCGTCTTCCGCCGGTGCGGCAATCGCGGAGCACAAGAGGGACATCAGCAAGTACCGACGCCAGCCTCGTCGCGCTAGCCCGAACATTTCGCCAGATCGCGGGATGATGGCGAGGCGAGACGCGAGTGGATTCGCGCAGCCCGCGCCAAGCCAATAGCCGAGCCTATTGGCGCGAAGCGGGGGCGTGAAGACGCCGCGTATCGGCCGCCAGCACCCGCGAAGGCCGGCGGAACAAAGTCGACTTCGGACGGATTCATCGAAAGCCTCATTGGATGCGACATACGGTCATACTTGGGCCGGTCTGGTGAAGTATTCGGGCTAACGCCACGCGCTCACCACGCCGTCCTGTGTCACCGCGAGCACGCCACCGTCGCTGATCGCGGGTCCGCCGAATGCTCCACCTGCCAGTTTCTGCTCCCAGGCGATGCGCCGGCGATCAAGATCGACGCCGAGCAGACGGCCATCCTGGGTGGCCACCACGCCGATGCGGTTGCGGCCGACGCTGGGCGAGTGGCGCATCTCCGCGCCCAGCGGCATCTGCCAGACGATCCTGCCGTCCGCAGCAGCCAGACCGTACAGCAGGCCGCTGCGGCTGCAGACGTAGAGCATGTCGCCGACCGGCGCCGGCGTCCCCTGCGGCCAGTCATCCAGTTCCGTGCGCCAGAGGATCTTTCCGCTTTCGGCCTGGAGCGCGTAAACATAGCGGTCATAAGAGCCCTGATACACCTTATCTCCTACCAACGCCGGTGCGCCGTAGAGCGACGAGCCCAGATCCGCCTGCCAGGCGGGTTTACCGGTATCGCGAAAGACGGCGTGCAGCACGCCATTCTTGCCACCCACGTAAACCCGTTCGGAATCCACCGCCGGACCGGCATAAATTCCGCCGTACTTGTAATCCTTGGCGCGGTAGCGCCAGATCTCCCGGCCGGATTGCAAGTCCAGCGCGTATAGGGACTGATTGATGCTGCCCAGATACACACGGCCGTCGCGTACCACCGGCGCAGCGACGATTCCGCCGAGCTTGACCTGCCAGCGCCGCTTGCCGTCGAAGGCCGCCACTGCCGTCACCTCGCCATCCTTGGCGGCGACGACGATCAGGCCGTCCGCCAATGCCGGCGTGGCGGAAATTGGTCCGCTTGTCTCCATGCGCCACAGCAGGCTGCCGTCCTTCGCGCTCAGCGCGCTCAGGCGCCTGTTGCCGGCCACATACACGGTACCCGCATCGACTATGAGCCCGGCGTACACCTTGCCGGTGGTCGTGACTTCCCAATGCCGCGCCACCACTCTGGCGGGCAGCGCGTCGGTGCTCAGGTGCTGGTGGCCCGGCCCGCCGCCAAGCATCGGCCAGCCTGCGGCCTGCGCCGGAAGCTGCCAGGCGGCGAGCGCAAGGAAGAGCGCCGGCCAGGATCTGTCAGCGCCGGAAGCCAAAGTTTCGCTTGAGCAGGAACATGATCGATTGCTCTTTGAACGGAGCGTAATCCATCTTGGCATCCCGAAACCGATAGCGCAGTGTCGCCTCCCATTTCCCGAAAGGGTAGACCAGGTCCGACTCGATCGTCGTTTTCCGCCCGGCGATGGATTGGAAACCCACGATCTGTTCCATTCGTGCCAGCGCCGTCCATTGCAGTGCACCGCGCAAGCGCATGGCCGTGCGCGCCTGCACGTAGCGCGTGTCGGTGGCGAAGCCCTGGGTTTCCCCGCTGGTCATGCCGGCGGACACCATCATGCTGCCGGTCAGTGAGAAACGGTGCAACCAGCCGAAGTCCAGGCGCGTGCTGCGCGAATTCATGTTGTAGTAGTAATAGTTCGGGTTGGTGACGTCACTCGACAAACTTGTCGACTCCTGTTGATAACGACGATGTTCGACGATGCCCTGCAACATGTCGCTTTGGCTCAACAAACTGGTCACGCTGTAACGGATGTTGGATTCGCTGCCGCTCGACTCGCCCCGGGTCCGGCTCATGCGCAATTGCAGGGAATCGGCAAACAGGGGCGAATTCATCCGGGTGTAACCAGCCTGGGCTGTGTGTGTGGTGTTCTGTTGCGCCGGCTGACCCGATGCGGTCGCGCTACTGCCGCTGGTAGTGGTCTGCGCGAACATCAGCGTGTAGCCGCCGCTAAGCAGGTAGTTGCCCAGCAGGTCGGAATACAGGACCGAACCGCTGCTGGAAACCGAACTGCTCTGCTGATTCTGGGCCGCGACGCCCAATTGGGCGGGCACTTCGCTGCTGGAGCCGCTCAAACCCAGCGTGCCGGTCGTCTGCCAGCGCTCGTTGAGACGGTAGTTCACAGCGCCGGTCAGGTTGTGGGAGTTGTTCCTGGACCCAGCGGCATCGCTCATGCCCAGGCCCATGCCGAAGTTGTAGCGAAGGCTGTCGGTCTGCTGCACGGTGAACATGCTGTTGAGGCCGAAGAAGCTCGACTTCATCGTGCTGTTGCTCAAACCGGCAAACGGCCACTGATCGCTGCGGTTGAAATAGGTGACATTGGCCATCGCGTTCGCCTTCTCGCCGAAGCTCGTGTGGTCGCTGAGGTACATGTAGTCCTGGCGCTGTTGCCCGCCATATACCTTCTCGTCCCATGCCGTATGCCGGTAGCCGTAGGAAAGGTCGGACTGCCCCCACTGCTTGGGTCTGATGGTCTGGGTGGAATCCATGCCCAGCGACAGGTTCTGTTCGGAGCGCGGTACCAGTGTGCTGCCGGACTCGGACTTGCTGCTGTCGACATAGAAACCGGTTCGCCCCAGCCATCGGTTTTCCATGCCCCAGCGCGCCCCCATGTTGGTTGTCGTGAGTTCGTAGGAAGGGCTCCAGAAGTCGGACACGGTGCTCTGGCTGCGGCCAGCGTAGAGTGTCAGCGGATAAGGCCTGTTGGCAAACCAGGTGGTGCTGAGGCGGTAGCCGAGCAGATTCAGGCTGGTATTGCCGTCGGCGCCGCTGCCGCGGGTCTGAATGTTCTCGCGCTGGAGGGTGATGCCGGCATCGAAGGTGGCGAAGCGTGGATCCCAGACGAATCCCCGGCCGTTGATGTCGAAACGGGTACGCAGTCTCTGGCGGTCCTGGCAGTCATCGAGCGCATCGTACCGATATTTCTCGGCCTCCATGCCCACCGAGCCGTAGATGGTGGTCAGCTTGCCGACGCGACCCGCGAAGGCCGACCTTTCCTGAGCCATGAGCAGGCCGGGAGACAGCGCAGCGAGCGCGGCAAGGAGCGCGGCCGGCAGGCCCGCGACTCCCAACCACGCCCCTGCGGGGGACGCATCGACCATCCCCCTTCGTCGCGCCTACGCGTTACTTGTTATGGCAGGACAGACACAGTGTGCTCCCCGCCATCGAGGCGCGCAGGAACACCGGTTGCGCGCTGGTATGCGGGTCATGGCAGGACGCACATTGCACCTTTTGGCCGAAGAGCTTGAGTCCGTTCGCCAGGCCGTTGCCGGTGGCGTCCCCCGGAGTGATCAAGGTGGCGTCTTTCGCAACCAGCGCGGCGTCATAAGTAAAGTTGACCGGGTGATCGTTGGTCAGATCGTTGCCCAAGTTGGTGCTTGGTCCACCAGCTACAGGGGCGAGCAACGAGCCATCGGCTTTCGTGCCCACCATGGTGGTTGTCAGATTGATGTTGGACGCGTTGTTGAAGGAATTGATCGCCACCGTGCCGTCATGGCAGGAAAGACACAGGTTGCTTGCCGTGGCGTTTGCTAAATTTGTCCCGATCCCCAAGTCGGCGATAGTGCCGCCGACCCCGCCGGCGTCGAAGGTCGGGCTGGTGTATACGCCATAATTGGTCACGGTTGAAAGCGTATGGTTCCACAGTGTGATGGCGTTGTTCTTGATGGCGTCGTGCGGCGTATGACAGAAGACGCATATTTCGGTATTGTCGGACGAATAAACGGTCTGTCCGGTAGCCGCATGCGACGTCGAGAGATTGTGCTTGGTCGCCGCTACGCCGGCCAGCGCAGTTCCCGCGAAAAGACCGCATAGGGCAAGTACCGCCCCGGACAAGAAGATCCCGATTGCAGATCGCTTCAGCATGATGGTCATGATTTGTGTCTCCTTCCTCAGTGATTTCGTCGTATGTTCATTAGATACATCGATCTCTTTTTTCAGCCACCTCAGCCCGTCCTGGTGGCATGCACTCGACAGCGGTATAGTTCATGCAAGACAAGAATCGCGTACTCGCTCATTTGTCGATAGAGGCTCCTTTCCCTTTGAGATACTGGAAGACCTGAATCCGCTCGTTGATGGAATCGGCTACATAGATCCTGTCCATGGGATCTATGAAGACGCCCGTTGGCAGCCAGAACATGCCGGGCTCCCGCCCCATGGAGCCGACGAAGAGCAGCAGCTTGCCTTCGCGGTTGAAGATCTGAAAGTTGTTGAACGCCGCGTCCACGGCATAGACGTTGTTGTCGGAGTCGAGCGCAATTCCCTTCGGCCGGCTGAATGTTCCATAGGTGTCGCCGATTTCCCCGAACGCGCTTTGGAACTTGCCGTCGCCATCGAACACCTGGACACGGAAATTGCCTGAATCGGTGACCAGCAACTTGCCATCGCCGTCCACCGCCAGGTTGACCGGGTAATTCAACTGGCCCGGTTCCGAGCCGCGTTCGCCGAAGGTGAACAGGTGCTTGCCGGCCAGGTCGTAGACCACCACCTGATGCTTGGCGGTATCCGCCACGTACAAGCGGTTGCGTCCTTCATCCAGGGCCAGCCCCGTGGGACGGCCGATTTCTTCCTTCTTGCCGAGCGCCATCAGTGTCTTGCCGTCCTGGCTGAACACCAGCACTTCCTTGCGCTCGGAATCGGTGACGAAGATCCGTCCCTGCTTGTCGAGGCGGATTTCCAGGGGGCTGTACATGCCGCCCTGTGCATCGGTCTTCAGCGGGCGCACTTCCTTCTTCTCGAGATCGAACACCACGACGGCGTGCAGCTTGGTGTCGGTGACATAGATCAGCTTGCCATCGGCCGACGCCGTTACTCCGTAGGGCTTGCGCAGTGTCAGCCCGGCATCTTCCTCGCCGAGCAGCATGGACTTGAATTCATCCCTTTCCGTCAGATCGTCCTGGCCGTGGTAAGCGGCGACGAACTTGATACGCGGCTGATCCGGGGGCAGGGGCCAGACGAGATTGCTGTAATCCTTCTTTGCCGCCGGTGGCGACGCGCAGCCGAACAGGCTCGGCAGAACTGCGGCCAGGCCAGCCAGCATAAGCAGACGAATCCATCCGGTCCGAACAGGCAGACAACGTTGCACGGCCTTTCCTCCCCCCGAGGCAGACTAATGGCGTTGTTATAACCAATCGGAATTTTCAAGTCAAGCGGCTGTGCACCAAGAACCGCTCCTGGAGCGAAAAGACGGGCGGTTGCGTCGATGTCGAATCTTAAGAAAGCCTAAGAAAGCTATCCAAAGTTCAAGGCTCGATAGGCGTGAGATCCGCGCCAGTCGTGACGTCCGTCGATATTGGCACGCGTTATGTCGAAGGTGGGGTCTCGATGGACCCGACAATCTGATGCGAACCTTAAGACAAGCGATTGGTCGAGGTCGTGACGTGCGCTCGGCGCGGCAATTCCGTCAGTCGAGGACCAGAACGCCGCGCTTGAGCCCGGAATCTTCGGGGTGGGCCGAGAGGACGAAGCCCAGGCTGGCGACGAAGCGCAGCATGCGGGTGTTTTCGGCGAGGAAGTCGCCATTCATGTACTTGAGGCCGCGGCTGCGCGCGGTGTCGATGAGGATACCCATCAGGCGCCGGGCCACGCCCTTGCCCTGCCAAGCGTCGGCGACGACGATGGCGAACTCGCAGGACTCGCCGTCCGGATTGGTGGCATAGCGCGAGACGCCGATCTCGGTGTGCTCTTCTCCCGTTTCGGCCATGGCGATGAAGGCCATCTCGCGGTCGTAGTCGATCTGCGTAAGCCGGATGAGTTGGGCCTGCGACAACTCGCGGATCGTGTTCATGAAACGGAAGTACTTCGTCTCCGCCGACAGGTGCTTGACGAAGTCCTGTTCCATGTCGGCATCTTCCGGCTTGATCGGGCGGATCACCACGGTGTGGCCGTCGTTGGTCTGCAAGGTCGCGGTGAGCTGCGACGGATAGGGGTGGATCGCCATGTGGTCGTAGCGACCGGCGGTGATCGACAGATCGTGGATGGCGATACGCGCGTCAACCGCCACCGCGCTGGTCTCGTCCACGATCAGCGGATTGATATCCAGTTCGGTGATCCACGGCAGTTCGCAGACCATTTCCGAGACCCGCAACAGCACGGCCTCCAGCGCCTCCATGCTCACCGGCGGCATGTTGCGGAAGGCGCCCAGCTTGGCCGACGTGTGCGTCGAGGCCAGCATGTCGTCGACCAGGAACTGGTTGAGCGGTGGCAGAGCGACGGCGCGGTCCTTGCCGGTGGCTTCGACGCCGACGCCGCCGGGGCCGAAGATGATGGTGGGGCCGAAGATCTGGTCGCGCGTCATGCCGACCACGATCTCGCGACCGTTGATCTTCTGGATCATGGGTTCGATAGCGACGCCGTGAATGACCGCGTCGGGGCGGTTCTTGCGTACCTCTTCGAAGATCTCGTTGTAGGCGTCGCGCACTGAGGCCAGCGAGTGCAGGTTCAGGCGCACGCCGCCGGAATCCGTCTTGTGGGTGATCTGCGGCGAATCGATCTTCATCACCACCGGCAAGCCGATTTCTTCGGCCAGCACCATGGCCTCGGAGGGCGAGCGGGCGACAACCGTCTGCGCGATGGGGATGTGGAAGGCGGCCAGCAGGGCCTTCGACTCCATCTCGTTGAGGACCTTGCGGCCCTCCTGGAGCGCAGTCTCAATCACCAGCCTGGCCGACTCGAGCCGCGGCGCTACGTGGTCGGCGATCGAGGCCGGCGTTTCCATCAACAACCGCTGGTTGCGGTAGTAGTTGGAGATATGCGAGAACAGTTCGACTGCCGGCTCAGGCGTCCGGAAGGTGGGAATACCGGCGCCCTTGAACAGCAGGCGGGCTTCGCGCACCTGTTCCTCGCCCATCCAGCAGGTGATCAGCGGTTTGTCGGATTGGCGTGCGAGTTCGATCACCGTGCGCGCGGCCTGGGTCGGGTCGGTCATCGCCTGTGGCGTCAGGATGGTCATGACGCCATCGACCTGATCGTCATCGAGGCAGGCCTGGAAGGCGGTGGCATAACGGGCCGGATCGGCGTCGCCGCCGATGTCGATCGGATTGCCCTTCGACCAGGTCGACGGCAGGACTTCGTTCAGTCGCGCGATCGTTTTGTCGGAGAGCTTCGCCAGCGGTATTCCGATGTCGGCACAGTGATCGGCGGCCATGACGCCCGGTCCGCCGCCGTTGGTAATGATGGCGAGCCGGTTGCCGCGCGGCCGGAAGTGCGAGAACAGCGCCTGCGCGGCAGCGTACATCTGGCCGACGTTGGCCAGCCTGACCACGCCCGCCCGGCGCAGCGCGGCGTCGAAAACATCATCGGCGCCGACCAGGGCGCCGGTGTGCGAGAGCACGGCCTGCTCGCCGGCCGGATGTTTGCCGACCTTGATCAGCAGCACAGGCTTGCAGCGTGCCGCGGCGCGTAGCGCGCTCATGAAGCGCCGGGCGTTCTTGATGCCTTCGATGTAAAGGAAGATGTTCTCGGTCTTCGGGTCGGCGACCATGTACTCGAGCACTTCGCCGAAATCGACGTCACTCTCGGCGCCGAGGGAAACGACGTTCGAGAAGCCGACGCCGTTGGGCAGCGCCCAGTCGAGGATCGCGGTGCACAGCGCGCCGGATTGCGAGATCAGGCCGATGGTGCCCGGATTGGCGTTGCCATGCGCGAAAGTGAGATTGATCCCGGCGGACGGGCGCATGATGCCGAGGCAGTTGGGACCGACGAGACGCAGGCGATGTCGGCGGGCACTTTCCAGCGCGGCGCGCTCGAGTGCCGCACCGCGCGGTCCGGTTTCCGAGAATCCGCCCGACAGCACGATCGCCGAGCGGGTGCCGGCGCGGCCGCAGGCATCGACGATGCCGGGAACGGTTTCCGGCTTGGTACAAATGACCGCAAGATCAAGCCGCTGCGGGATGCTCTCCACCGATTCGTAGCTCTTCTGGCCGAACACCCTGTCGTGCTTCGGATTGACGAAGAAAAGCTTGCCGGAATAGTTGGTGTCCAGCATGTTGCGAACGAGGGTTTCGCCGATCGAACCGGGCGTCTCGGAAGCCCCGATGATGGCGATGGAGCGGGGCTCGAGGAGGAATGTCAGGTAGTGACGTTCATTGTTCATGGCTCGCCCGCAGCTTGTGGCCAATTAGACTTGTGTTGCAATGCAGCAAATCATAGCACTTGCGTGCCTTTTCCGGCAGGCCTTTTCGCTTGAAATCGGTGACAATTAGACCTAGCCCGAATGTTTCGCCGGATCGCGGGATGATGGCGAGGCGAGACGCGAGTGGATTTGCGCATCCCGCGCCAAGCCAATAGCCGAGCCTATTGGCGCGAAGCGGGGGCGTGAAGACGCCGCGTATCGGCCGCCAGCACCCGCGAAGGCCGGCGGTACAAAGTGGACTTCGGATGGATTCATCGAAAGCCTCATGGGATGTGACATACGGTCATATTCGGGCCGGTCTGGTGAAATATTCGGGCTAGACACAGCCGTTGCACCGCCAAGGACGCAAAGGACGCCAAGGAAAACAAGGCCTTTGATATCTGGGGGTCTTCACCTTCCCTGTGACACATGCATCGTCTCAAGATCGCCTTCCTTTGCGTCCTTGGCGTCCTTTGCGGTAAATGAACTGAGGTTTTTGGGTTAATAGATGAATAGCGAGCTTTTGCTGTCCCAGCCCTCGGACTGGGTGCGCCGCTTTGCCCCCCTCATTCCGGCCAGCGGGCTGGTATTGGATCTCGCCTGCGGGACCGGGCGGCACACGCGCTTCCTCGCCGGACTCGGCCATCCGGTCGAGGCAGTGGACCGCGATCCCGAAGCACTGGCGACGCTGCAAGGGATCGAAGGCGTGACGACGCGCCAGGCCGATCTCGAAGGCGGTCCCTGGCCGTACTACAACTACGTCTTCGAGGGCGTCGTGGTCACCAACTACCTGTTCCGGCCCCTGCTGCCCAGCCTGCTGGCGGCGCTGGCCGAGGGCGGCGTGCTGATCTACGAGACCTTCATGGAAGGCAACGAGCAGTTCGGCAAGCCTTCGAACCCAGCCTACCTGTTGCGACCGGGGGAACTGCTGGAAATCGTTCGCCGGCGACTGACCGTGGTCGCGTTCGAGCAGGGCGAAGTCGATTGCCCGCGGCCGGCGATCATCCAGCGGATTTGCGCCAGTCGCAGGCTCAATTCGCCGCTGCCAGGATGTCCTGCGCCAGCTTCCTGATGCCCAGCGGCGAAAGATCGTCGGTGGCGTAGGTGGGCGCCTGGCGGTAATCGGCGTAGTTCTTCGTCTGCGAGCGCTGATAGAGCGGGTCGTAGTGTTTCTCCAGCAGCTCCGCGACGAGGGTTGAGAAGTCCCGGTTCTCGATCAACTCGAGCCAGTGGGCGAGGGTCTCGTTGCTCTGCAGGCCGCGCAGTTGCCCGAGCCGCTCGGCGAGCCGCGCTGGGTCATTGAGGAAATAGGCGTAATCCCGCAACAGGAAATCGACACGCGCCTCGCGGCTTGCGTCGATGCGCAGGCAGGGCGCGCTGCGTATGGCGTCGACCAGCTCGTTGGGCAACTGCACCGTGCCAATGCGCCGGCTCTCGGCCTCGACGAACACTGGCCGCTGCGGATCGAGGCGCAGGAAGGCCTCGTGCAGGCGGGTCTCGAACATCCGTTGCGAGGGTTGGGGCTCGTCGGGCAGGTTGCCGAGAACCGAACCCTTGTGGGCGGCCATTTCTTCGAGATGCAGTATCTGCGCGCCTTCGTCCGCCAAGGCTTCGAGTACGCGGCTCTTGGCGCTGCCCGTCGCCCCGGAGATGACGTTGAAGTGAAACCTGCCGGGCATCGCAGTCAAAGCCGTCACGACCTCGCGGCGCCAGTTCTTGTAGCCGCCTTCGAGGCGGTGCGCGTTCCAGCCGATCTCGCGCAGGATGTGGATGAAGGCGCCGCTACGCTGGCCGCCGCGCCAGCAATAGACGAGCGGCCGCCAGGTCTTCGGTTTGTCGAGGAAGTGCACTTCGATGTGGCGGGCGATGTTGCGCGCCACTAGTACCGCGCCAAGCTTTCGTGCTTCGAACGGCGAGACCTGCTTGTAAAGCGTGCCGACGCGGGCGCGCTCTTCATCGGATAGCACCGGGCAGCTGATGGCGCGCGGCAGATGATCGTCGGCGTACTCGGCGGGCGAGCGGGCGTCGATGATCTCGTCGAAGTCTGCCACTTGTGCTACGGTTGCGACCCCTCTCGGCAATCTCTCAGTCATTGGCAATGGATAAGATCAAACTCACTGCATTTTCCCACGGCGGCGGCTGCGGCTGCAAAATCGCGCCGGCCGTTCTCTCCCGGCTGTTGGCGGAATCACCTCTCAGGACCATACCCGCCGACTTGCTGGTCGGGCTCGAGACCGCCGATGACGCAGCGGTGTATCGCTTCAATGATACCCAGGCCGTTGTCGCAACGACCGACTTCTTCACGCCCATCGTCGACGATCCGCGCGATTTCGGCCGCATCGCCGCGACCAACGCGCTGTCCGACGTCTATGCCATGGGCGGCCGGCCGATCATGGCGCTGGCGGTGGTCGGCATGCCGCTCGACAAGCTGCCCGAGGAAGTGATCCGCGAGATCCTCGCCGGCGGCGAGGAAGTCTGCGCCAAAGCCGGCATCCCGATCGCCGGCGGTCATTCCATCGACGTGCTGGAGCCGATCTACGGCCTCGTCGGACTGGGCATCGTGCATCCGGACAAGGTGAAGAAGAACAGCGGCGCGAAATCCGGCGATGTCCTGATCCTTGGCAAGCCGCTCGGCATCGGCATCCTGTCCGCTGCGCTCAAGAAGGGGCTGCTGTCGGATGCCGGTTACGCGGAAATGCTGCGCTGGACGACTGCGCTCAATGTGACCGGTACGCGCCTGGCCGAGATGCCCGGAGTGCACGCGGTCACGGATGTGACCGGCTTTGGGTTGGCGGGCCACTTGCTCGAAATTTGCCGCGGTTCGGCACTCGCGGCGGCAGTCGAGTTCGTGCGCCTGCCCTTGGTGACCGAGGCCGTTACTCACGTCAAGGCGGGTATTGCCACCGGCGCGTCGAGCCGCAACTGGACGAGCTATGGTGACAATGTCGAACTGGCGCCGGGTATCGAGGAGTGGCAGCAGAAGTTGGTGACCGACCCGCAGACCAGCGGCGGGTTGTTGGTGGCCTGTGCGGCGGAAAGCGCCGATGAAGTTCTGGCCGCGTTTCGTGCAGATGGTTTCGACCAGGCTGCGGTGATCGGTCGCATGGCGGCCGGCGCGCCGCGACTGAACGTCATTTGAGCATGGCCTTCAACGCCGGCCAGACGTGATCGAGGATCTTCGGTTGCGCGGCCGCGGTTGGGTGCACGCCGTCGGCCTGGAAGGCGTTGGCGTCCGCGGCGATCGGTGCCAGCAGAAACGGAAGCAGTTCCACCCTTTGCTGTTTCGCCACCTGGGTGAAGGACTGTTCGAATTGCCGGTCGTAATCGGCGCCGTAATTGGGCGGCAGTCGCATGCCGATCAGCAGCACGCGCGCCCGGCGTGCCTTGACGGCATCGATCATGGCGATGAGGTTGTCGCGCATCTGCGCCACCGGCAGGCCGCGCAGGCCGTCGTTGGCGCCGAGGGCGAGCACGACGACGTCCGGCTTGAAGCGTTCCAGGGCCGCCGGCAGGCGCGATCTGCCACCGGCCGTGGTCTCGCCGCTGATGCTGGCGTTGGCGACCGCGTAATTCAGCTTGGCGCCGGTGAGGCGTTGAACGAGAAGCGACGGCCAGCTCTGTTCGATGGCGAGGCCGTAACCGGCCGACAGGCTGTCGCCGAACACCAGGATGGTCGGTTTGGCGGCGGCCAGACCGGGCGCGGATAATAGGCAGAGAATCAACAGGCGTTTCCAAATGTCAGCAACGGTCATTGAAGTCGAGAACCTGGGCAAGGATGTGCCGAGCGGCGATGGGGTGCTGACGATTCTGAACGAGATTTCATTTGCCGTGAGCGCCGGCGAGGCAGTGGCTGTCGTCGGTGCGTCGGGCTCGGGCAAATCGACCCTGCTCGGCCTGATGGCGGGGCTCGATGCGCCGAGCCGTGGAAGCGTTCGGCTTGACGGACGGGATATCGGACCGTTGTCCGAAGATGGGCGCGCCGAATTGCGCGGCCGTTTGCTCGGATTCGTCTTCCAGTCCTTCCAATTGTTGCCGGCGCTGACCGCACTCGAAAACGCGGCCTTGCCTCTGGAACTCGCCGGCCGATCCGACGCGCTCGCCCAGGCCGAGGCGATGCTTCGGCGTGTCGGTCTCGGCGAGCGCCTCGACCACTACCCCAAGCATCTTTCCGGCGGCGAACAGCAGCGCGTCGCCCTGGCGCGCGCCTTTGCCGTCCAGCCCAAGCTGCTGCTCGCCGATGAACCGACCGGCAATCTCGATGCCGCCACCGGCGCCGAGATCATCGACCTGATGTTCGGCATGAATGCCGAAGCCGGCACGACGCTGGTGCTGGTCACCCATGATGAGGCGCTGGCGCGCCGTTGCGGCCGCGTCCTACGCCTGGCCGCGGGACGCCTCGAGGGCTGAGGCGGCGGCGCGGACGCCGCTGCGGACGGCGCCTTCGATGGTCGCCGGGTAGTCGCACGCGACATAGTCGCCGGCGAGCCACAGGCCCGGCAGCGCCGTGGCCGTCGGCGGCCGTTGCAGCTCAGGCGTGCAGGCGAAAGTGGCGCGCTGTTCCGTGATTACGCGGCTCCACTCGGGTGGCGGCAATCCCGGCACGATGCGCGCGATTTCCGAGTGGATGCGCGCAGCCAATTCCTCATTGGCGAGTTCCTGATGGCGGCCGCCGGCGCTGATGACTGCGGCGACGGTTCCCGGCAGGCCGCGCAGGGCACCAAGATCGAACAGCCACTGGGCGCAGCCTTCCGCGATTCCGACCATGGGCCACGGCAGGCGGATGGGCTGGTCGTAACGCAGATAGCAGGTGACGATAGGCTGCCACTCGAATCGGGCGACCATCGTGGCCAGGTCGGCCAGTTCGGGCAAACCGGCGATCAGCGCGGGCAGGTGGTAGGGCGCGACGGCAAGGATCACCTGCCCGAATGGCCCCTGACCATCGAGGAAGAAGCCGTTGTCGCGCCGTGCGATCGCATCGACGCGGCTGCCGCGATGGACGAAGCCGCCGCGGGATTCCAGGTAGCGTGCCGCGGGCTCGGGAAACAGGGCCGAAAGATCGCTGGTCGGCAGCAGCAGGTCGCTCGCATCCCGGCTTGCGGCAAGCGTGTCGCGGAGCACGTTGACAAAGACTTGCGCCGAAGCCTGTTCTATCGGCGTATTCAGTGCTGCGAGGCACAGGGGTTCCCAGAGGTAGCGGCGCAGGCGCTCCGGCTGACGGGCCAGCAGCGCGGTGGCTGTGGTGTCCGCTACGAGCCGGAACCCCTGGGCCTTGATGTCGTTGATGAAGCGGATTGCCGCGAGCTTTTCGGTCAGGGAAAGGCCGCGTGCCGCCATCAGCGCCCAAGCCAGATGCAATGGTGCGGGCAGCAACGTCGGGGCGGAAAGCCGCATCTGTCCTGGATATTCGAGATGCAGCGGGTACCTGTGCACGCCCGCCGGCGCGCCTACCAGACGCACTAGGCGCAGGGTCCCGCTATAGGCACCGGCGAGGATATGGGCGCCGTTATCAAGCTTCAGCCCGTCCACCTCCACCGCTCGCGCGCGGCCGCCGAGCGTACGCGAAGCCTCGAATACCTCGACAGTGGCACCTGCCCGGCTCAATTCGACTGCTGCCGCGAATCCGGCATAGCCACCGCCGACGACGGCGATGCGCTGAGGCACGCTCACGTGGCCAGCCCTCACGTGGTCAACCAAGTCCTGCCTGCGAGCCAGAACTTGCGCAATGGTGGCAGCGAGACCCGATGCGTGAGCACTCGACAGCCGTCGTTCACGATCTCGTCGAGCAGCCGGCGATAAATGGCTGCCATGACCAGGCCCGCGCGCTGGGACTTGCGGTCGGTTGGCGGCAGTTCGGCGAGCGCCCTGTCGTAGTATTCGAAAGCTCGCGCGACCTGGAACTGCATCAGGCGCTGGAAGCCTTCCGTGGGGCAGTTTTGCAGGATGTCGGCTTCGCTGACGCCGAAGCGCGCCAGTTCTTCCTGCGGCAGGTAGATGCGGCCGCGGCGGGCATCCTCGCCGACATCGCGAATGATGTTGGTGAGCTGAAAGGCGAGGCCGAGATCGTGGGCGTACTTCAGCGTGCGCCGGTCGCTGTAGCCGAAGATCTCCGCGGCCAGCAGGCCGACCACGGAGGCCACGCGGTAGCAGTAGAGGTGCAGCGTCTTGAAATCGGCATAGCGCGATTGATGCAGGTCCATTTCCATGCCGTCGATGATCTCGAACAGATGTTCCGATGGCAGGCTGAAGCGCGGTAGCGCGGCCGCCAGTGCGCGGGTGACCGGGTGCGTCGGATGTGCCGCGTACATCGCCTCCACTTCGCCCCGCCACCAGGCGAGCTTCATGGCGGCAACGCCAACATCGGTGCATTCGTCAACCGCGTCGTCGACTTCGCGGCAGAAGGCATAGAGAGCCGTGATGGCCTGGCGTCGCGCCGGCTCCAGGAACAGGAAGCTGTAGTAGAAGCTGGAACCGCTGCCGGATGCCTTCTGTTGGCAGTATTCGTCGGGCGTCATGGGGTGTTCAGACGGCCTTCCAGGCCACGCGGAGCCAGTCGGTTCTGTCGAGGATCGGGCGGCGGCGGAACACGTCGTAATCGACGGCTTCGATCTTCTCGAGTATGCGCAGGCCGCCGGCGACGATGGCGCGAATCTCCAGGCCGATGCGGCCGGGCAGGGCGCGGCCGAGCGGCGCGCCGGCGAGCATCAGGGAGCGGGCCCGGTCGACCTCGAACCGCATCAAATTGCGCCAGCGGTCGTCGACGCTTCCAGTCGCGATCTGGTCTTCGGCGATGCCGAACCGCTCGAGGTCCTCGGCGGGCAGATAGACCCGGCCCTTGCGCCAGTCGACGGCGACGTCCTGCCAATGGTTGACCAGTTGCAGGGCGGAGCAGATTGCATCCGAGCGGCGAAGGTTGTCCGCCGAGTCGGCTCGAAACAGCTTCAGCAAGAGGCGCCCGACCGGGTCGGCGGAGCGGCGGCAATAATCCTTCAGTTCCATGAACGTAGCATAGCGCGTCTTGCTTACGTCTTGACTGAAGGCGTCGAGCAGATCGAAAAAAAGATGCAGCGGCAATCGGTGTTCGGATATGACAGGGCGCAGGCGCATGAATACCGGATTTTCGCTGGCTTGACGGGCCTCAATGGCAGTTAGTTCGGCTCTATAGCCGTCGAGTAGGGCCAGGCGTTCCTCGGCCTTGCGTTCGCCTTCATCGGCGAAGTCGTCGGCACTGCGGGCGAAGGCGTAAATGGCGCCAATCGGCTCCCGCAGCGCGGGCGGCAACAGGATGGAGGCGACCGGGAAATTCTCGTAATGATCGACGGCCATAAGAACCCGGCAGTATAGGGGCGAATCGGGTAAAATCTTCGGTCCAGCGAAGGTGGCGGAATTGGTAGACGCACTGGATTTAGGTTCCAGCGCCGCGAGGCGTAAGGGTTCGAGTCCCTTCCTTCGCACCAAAGGACCGCGGATCGCCTTTCGCCAACACATTTTGCCCCAGCCTTCAGGAATTCATTCATGCAGACTCAAGCAACCCCCACAGCGCAACCGACGGCATTGGAGCGTCGCATCGACATGGCGATCACCAAGGCCGAGATCGAGACCGAGGTCGCGCAGCGCCTGCGCCATATTTCCAAGACGGTCAAGATGGCCGGCTTCCGTCCGGGCAAGGTGCCGATGAACCTGGTTGCGCAGCAGTACGGTCCCCAGGCGCGCTCCGAGGCCATCGGCGCCGCCGTGGAAAAGGCCTTCGGCGAGCAGATTCGGCAGCAGAACCTGCGTATTGCCGGCCATCCGCATATCGAGCCGAAGACCGGCGGCGATGACGGCCGGATGGAATTCACCGCCACCTTCGAGGTCTACCCTGAGGTGAAGTTGGGCGACGTTTCCGGCTGCGAGATCGAATGCGCCACGTTGACCGTGACGGATGCGGAGGTCGACAAGACCATCGACGTGCTGCGCAAGCAGCGCACCACCTTTGTTGCCGCCGGCCGCGCGGCCGAGAAGGGCGACCGGCTGACCATCGATTTCACCGGCCGCAAGAACGGCGAGGAATTCGAAGGCGGCAAGGCAACCGACTACGCGGTGAATGTCGGCGCCGGCATGATGCTGCCGGATTTCGAGAAAGGCCTCGACGGCATGACGGAAGGGCAGACCAAGACTTTCGATGTCGCCTTCCCGGCCGACTACCACGCCAAGGACCTGGCCGGCCAGACGGTGCAGTTCGAGGCCGTTTGCAAGAAGGTCGAGATGCCGAGACTGCCGGAGCTCGATAGCGAGTTCGCCAAGGCGCTGGGCATCAAGGATGGTGACCTCGTCAAGATGCGCGAAGAGGTGAAGGCTAACCTGGAGCGGGAAGTCAAGAAGCGCCTGCAGGCCAAGATCAAGAACCTGGTGATGGACGGACTGTTGTCCGTCAACCCGATCGAGGTGCCCAAGGCCCTGGTCGATATGGAGGCCGGCCGCATGGCCGAGAACGCGCTCAAGGACATGCAGGCGCGCGGCATGGATGCCAAGAACATGCCGGTGGATGCGTCGTGGTTCACGGACCAGGCGGTGCGCCGGGTCCGACTGGGCTTACTGCTGGCCGAACTCGTCCATGCCAAGGACTTGCATGCCAAGCCGGACCAAGTGCGGGCGATCGTGGACGAGTACGCCCAGAGCTTCGAGGACCCGAAGGAAGTGGTCCGCTGGTACTACGGCCAGCCGCAGCGGCTCGCCGAGGCCGAGGCATTGGCCATGGAAAACAACGTGGTAGCGTGGATGCTGGCCAATGCCAAGGTGACGGACAAGCCCGTGACCTTTGACGAACTGATGGGGAATGCGGCATGATGCCGCTGGGTGCCACCATGAACGAAGCGACTCGCGACGCCACCTCCCAGAGCAGCCTTGAAACCCGGGGCCTGGGCATGATTCCGATGGTTATCGAGACCAGCGGACGAGGCGAACGTGCCTACGACATCTACTCGCGCCTGTTGAAGGAGCGTGTGGTGTTTCTGGTCGGTCCGGTGAACGACGTGACCGCCAACCTGATCGTGGCCCAGTTGCTGTTCCTGGAGTCGGAAAATCCCGACAAGGACATCCACTTCTACATCAATTCGCCGGGCGGAGCGGTGACGGCCGGTCTGGCCATCTACGACACCATGCAGTTCATCAAGCCGGACGTGTCTACCTTGTGCATCGGCCAGGCGGCTTCGATGGGCTCGTTCCTGCTCGCGGCCGGCACCAAGGGCAAGCGCTATTGCCTGCCGAACGCACGGGTGATGATCCATCAGCCGATGGGCGGTTTCCAGGGGCAGGCGTCCGACGTCGAGATCCACGCCAAGGAAATTCTGTACGTGAAACAGCGGCTGAACGAGATGCTGGCCAAGCATACCGGGCAACCGATCGAGCGCATCGAACGAGACACCGACCGCGACAACTTCCTTTCGGCCGAAGCGGCCGTGGAATATGGCCTCGTGGACAAGGTGCTGAGCAATCGCGCCGAGCCCTAAGCCGGCGCAACCGACAGGGGAACGGCCATGGCGGACAAGAAAACAGGCGAGAAGCTGCTCTACTGCTCCTTCTGCGGCAAGAGTCAGCACGAGGTCAAGAAGCTGATTGCCGGCCCGTCGGTATTCATTTGCGACGAGTGCATCGACCTTTGCAACGACATCATCCGCGACGAGACCGTGGCCGAGCAGGGCGGCAAGTCCGCCCGCGACCTGCCGACGCCGCTCGAGATCCGCGGCATCCTCGACCAGTACGTCATCGGCCAGGACCAGGCCAAGAAGATCCTTGCGGTGGCCGTCTACAACCACTACAAGCGGCTGCGCCACCAGAAGAGCACCGACGACATCGAACTGGCCAAGAGCAATATCCTGCTCATCGGCCCGACCGGCTCCGGCAAGACATTGCTGGCGCAGACGCTGGCGCGCCTGCTCAACGTACCTTTCGTAATGGCCGATGCGACGACGCTGACCGAAGCCGGCTACGTCGGCGAAGACGTCGAGAACATCATCCAGAAACTGCTGCAGAAGTGCGACTACGAAGTCGAGAAGGCGCAACAGGGTATCGTCTACATCGACGAGATCGACAAGATTTCGCGCAAGTCCGACAACCCCTCGATCACCCGCGACGTCTCCGGGGAGGGTGTCCAGCAGGCCCTGCTGAAGCTGATCGAAGGTACGATCGCCTCGGTACCGCCGCAGGGCGGGCGCAAGCATCCGAACCAGGACTTTGTCCAGATCGATACCACCAACATTCTGTTCGTCTGCGGCGGGGCCTTCGATGGCCTCGAGAAGGTGATTCGCAACCGCTCGGAAAAAGGCGGCATCGGCTTCGGCGCCGAGGTGAAGAGCAAGGACAACAAGGACATCACCGAAACCCTTAAACAGGTCGAGCCGGAGGATCTGATCAAGTACGGCCTGATTCCCGAACTGATCGGTCGCCTGCCGGTGGTGGCGACGCTTCAGGAGCTTGAAGAGGCGGCGCTGGTGGAAATCCTCATCGCCCCGAAGAACGCCCTCATCAAGCAATACCAGAAACTCTTCGCCATGGAAGGGGTCGAACTTGAGATTCGGCCGGCGGCCCTGCAGGCCATCGCGCGCAAGGCCCTGAAACGCAAGACCGGGGCTCGCGGTCTGCGCTCGATTCTTGAGGCCGCGCTGCTGGACATCATGTACGAACTTCCGAGCCTCGAAAATGTCGAGAAGGCGGTGGTCGACGAAGCTATGATTGAAAGCAGCGGCCAACCGCTCCTGATCTACGCCGATCAGCCGAAAGTCGCCAGCTCGAACTGAGTCATCCCGTCATCGGGAAGTAGCCGCTTGAATTGGGCGTGGGCCGCCCCCATCTCGACCCCGTAGACTCGAACCAAAGGACAAGGCCATGCTAGGCGAAACCGATAACCCCGGACCCCCACTCGAACTGCCGTTGTTGCCCCTGCGCGACGTGGTGGTATTCCCGCACATGGTCATTCCGCTCTTCGTCGGCCGGCCGAAGTCGATCAAGGCGCTGGAAACTGCCATGGAATCCGGCAAGAGCATCCTCCTGGTGGCCCAGAAGTCGGCTGCCAAGGATGAGCCCGAATCGGACGATCTCTACCCGATCGGCTGCATTTCGAACATCCTGCAAATGCTCAAACTGCCCGATGGCACCGTCAAGGTGCTGGTCGAGGGGGTGCAGCGGGCGACCATCGAGCGTGTCGAGGATCAGCGCGCCCTGTTCGTCGCCGAAGTGACGCCTGTGGTCATCGACGACCGCGCCACCAACGAGATCGAAGCCATGCGGCGCGCGATCCTGGCGCAGTTCGACCAGTACGTGAAGCTGAACAAGAAGATTCCGCCCGAGATTCTGACCTCGCTGGCCGGGATCGAGGAGCCGGGCCGTCTGTCCGACACCATCGCCGCCCACCTGCCGCTCAAGCTCGAGCTGAAGCAGGAGATTCTCGAACTGTTCGACGTCGGCAAGCGGCTCGAGAAGCTGCTGTCGCAACTCGAAGCCGAACTCGACATCCTCCAGGTGGAAAAGCGCATCCGCGGCCGCGTCAAACGGCAGATGGAGAAGAGCCAGCGCGAGTACTACCTCAACGAGCAGGTCAAGGCCATCCAGAAGGAACTCGGCGAAGGTGAAGAGGGTGCCGACCTCGAAGAGATGGACAAGAAGATCAAGACCGCCGGTATGAGCAAGGAAGGCTTGGCGAAAGCCACCGGTGAGATGAAGAAGCTGAAACTTATGTCGCCGATGTCGGCCGAGGCGACGGTCGTGCGCAATTACATCGAGACGCTCGTCGGCCTGCCCTGGAAGAAGAAGTCGCGAGTTTCCAAGGACCTGAGCGCTGCCGAGAAGATTCTCGACCGCGACCACTACGGTCTGGAAAAAGTGAAGGAACGCATCGTCGAATACCTGGCCGTGCAGCAGCGGGTTGACAAGGTGAAGGCGCCCATCCTCTGCCTGGTCGGACCTCCGGGTGTCGGCAAGACCTCGCTTGGCCAGTCGATCGCCAAGGCCACGAACCGCAAGTTCGTGCGCATGGCCCTGGGCGGCATGCGCGATGAAGCCGAAATTCGCGGCCACCGGCGCACGTACATCGGTTCCATGCCGGGCAAGATCCTCCAGAACATGACCAAGGCGGCCGTGAAGAACCCGCTGTTCCTGCTCGACGAGGTCGACAAGCTGGGCATGGACTTCCGCGGTGACCCGAGCTCGGCATTGCTGGAAGTGCTCGATCCCGAGCAGAACCACACCTTCCAGGATCACTACGTCGAAGTCGACTTCGATCTGTCGGACGTGATGTTCGTCGCCACCGCCAATACGCTCAACATTCCGCCGGCGCTGCTCGACCGGATGGAAGTGATCCGCCTGTCCGGCTACACCGAGGACGAGAAGGTCAACATCGCCCAGCGCTACCTGCTGCCGAAGCAGTTGAAGAACAACGGCGTCAAGCGCGAGGAACTGACCGTCACCGAGGATGCGCTGCGCGACATCGTGCGCTACTACACGCGCGAAGCCGGTGTGCGCGCCCTGGAGCGTGACCTGTCGAAGATCTGCCGCAAGGTGGTCAAGGCATTGGTAATGAAGGCGCGCAAGAACAAGATCATCGTCAACGCCAAGAACCTGGACAGGTACTTGGGCGTGCGCCGTTACAGTTTTGGCATCGCCGAGAAGGAAAACCAGATCGGCCAGGTGACCGGACTCGCCTGGACCGAAGTTGGCGGCGAACTGCTGACCATCGAGGCCGTGGCCGTGCCGGGCAAGGGCAAGACGATGACCACCGGCAAGCTCGGCGAAGTCATGCAGGAGTCGATCCAGGCGGCATTGACGGTCGTGCGCCGTCGCAGCCGTTCGCTCGGTATTCCGGAGGACTTCTACCAGAAGAACGACATCCACATCCACTTGCCCGAGGGTGCGACACCCAAGGACGGTCCGTCGGCAGGTATCGCGATCGCCACGGCGCTGGTCTCGGTGCTCACGGGTATTCCCGTGCGTGCGGATGTCGCGATGACCGGCGAAATCACGCTGCGAGGCGAGGCGCTGCCCATCGGCGGCCTCAAGGAGAAGTTGCTTGCTGCCATGCGCGGCGATATTCGCTTGGCACTGATCCCCGAAGAGAACGTCAAGGATCTCGCGGAGATTCCCGATACCATCAAGGACAAGATCGAAATCCTGCCGGTCAAATGGATCGACAAGGTCCTTGAGCTTGCCCTCGAGCGCATGCCGGAACCACTACCTGAAAAGGTCGAAGAGCCGGTCCCGGCCACGGTCGCCGCTGAAACGGGCGAGGCGGCAACGGGCCTGATCACCCACTGACACTGTTCGTTCCACGATTCAAGCGCCGCTGAAAAACGGCGTTTGAATCGCTCGTATGGTTTGCGGAATTGCCGGCTGTCGGGCCGGAGTTGCGCTTGACATCGCGTTTTTCAGCTTGCTATAAAGTGCTGGCGGAATTCGGCACGGGATCGGTAGCAGGAGAAGAGCGAATTTCTGCGACTCGACTAATCACATTGAGGGGGCACTCGTGAACAAGACTGAACTGATCGAACAAATCGCCAAGTCCGCCGACATCTCCAAGGCCGCAGCCGGCAGAGCGCTCGACGCGGCCGTTGCCGCCGTCAAGGCATCGTTGAAGAAAGGCCAAGCGGTTACGTTGGTCGGTTTCGGTACCTTCCTGGTCGGGAAGCGTGCGGCGCGCAGCGGCCGCAACCCGCGCACCGGCGCGGCAATCAAGATCAAGGCGGCAAAAGTGCCGCGGTTCCGTCCCGGCAAGGCCCTGAAAGACGCGATCAACTGATATACTCCGTCGCCCCGCGGGCCGTTGGCCGGCTCGTGGCGGCGGGTGCTTAGCTCAGTTGGTAGAGCGTCGCCCTTACAAGGCGAATGTCGGCGGTTCGAGCCCGTCAGCACCCACCATCTGCCCGTCCCAGCAAGTCCGGGATACTCCAGAAGACCCGCACAGCAACAGGGTCTGCGGGTTTCTTGTCGCCGAACTGGTTGTCCCTCAGGCGTTCCGTGTCCAAGCAGGCATCGCTGGCAGTCTGCGCCTGGCGGTTGGCTCCGAAGAACTATCGGTGGCGGCTCAGTCGGAAGGCTGAACTGGAGTCAGGCCTTTCCTGGTGCCGGAGATTTCGGCTGCTTTGCGGGTGTTCTGAGTTTCCTCGATCGCCGATAGGGCGTCCATGCGTGTGATGCCGGCATCCGACATGTTGACGCCGAATATTTCGATCAGCGCCCTGTCGAACTCTTCGATCAACTTGCGGGCTTCGAACTTGCCAACTCTATTGACAGCCATTTCTCTATCCGGGACGGTTACGGAAGTGCCGCACGGGCACTTGCCTTGGTCAACGATCATGCGCGATTCAGGTTGAACGGTCGCAAGCGTATCACCAAAATAGCAACAAACCCTTACAACTCCATGTCGCCACGCCGATATGTCCGGGCGTTATCCGACATACGGGCGTCAATGCCTGTTCAGACTGGAGTCGGAAATGAAACGAACCAAAACTCTCCTGATGGCCGCAGTCATGGCTGCGACCTCTGTTGCCGGAACGCCGGCCTGGGCCGACCGCGGCTACCATGGCGGCGAGCACCATGGTGGCGGTCATCATCACGACGGTAATGCCTTCGGCTGGAGTGCCGGGCTGGTTCTGGGGTCGGCGCTGCTCTGGGCCGCGACGCGTCCGCCGACGGTCGTCTATCGCGAACCTGCACCGATCATGGTCGCACCGCCGCCGGTCTATTTGGCGCCACCGCCGCCGGCCGATGGCTGGTGGTACTTCTGCCGGGCGAGCGGGACTTACTATCCCTACGTGCAATCCTGCCCGGGCGCCTGGGAGCGCGTAGCGCCGCACTGAGCGGACTCCATTGACCGGTTGTCGCGTTTGCGACAACCGGGCGGATGGGGTGCTCTAAGTTATTGAAATATATTTGTATTCGCCCTAGGCATCCGACTTGCATGGTGGCACTCACAAGGAGCCGCCATGAACAAGCCCACATGCATCTGCATCAACGACACCACGCTGCGCGACGGAGAGCAGTCGGCCGGCGTTGCCTTCAGCCTGGAAGAGAAGCTCGATATCGCGCGTCGGTTGGATACCCTGGGGGTGCCGGAAATCGAAGTCGGGATCCCGGCCATGGGCGGTTCGGAACGCGAGAGCATTCGCGCGATTGCGACTCTTGGACTCTCGGCGCGGCTGATGGTCTGGAGTCGCCTGGCCGCGGACGACATCGCTGCCTGCGGCAAACTTGGTGCGCACCTGATCGATATCTGCGTGCCGGCATCCGATCAGCATCTGCGGTCCAAGCTGGGCAAGGACCGCGAATGGCTGATCGATGCGGTTTCCCGTCATGTCGCACTGGCACTCGATGCGGGGCTCGAGGTCAGTGTCGGCGGCGAGGATGCTTCGCGCGCCGATGTCCATTTCCTGAAGCGCATCGTCGAGGCAGCCCAGAAGGCCGGCGCGCGGCGTTTCCGGTTTGCCGACACACTGGGCGTGCTCGACCCGTTTGCCACCTTCGAGCGCATATCCGCGCTGCGCGCCGCCTGCGATCTCGAAATCGAGATGCATGCCCACGACGACCTCGGGCTCGCTACGGCCAATACGCTCGCCGCGGTTCGGGCCGGTGCCACGCATGTGAATACCACCGTAAATGGGCTGGGCGAGCGAGCCGGCAACGCGCCGCTGGAAGAAGTGGTGCTGGGCCTGCAGCAATGCTACGGTATCGATACCGGCATCGATCTGCGCGGCTTCCCGGCACTCTCGGAACGCGTCGCCAGCGCTTCGGGCCGCCCGATACCCTGGCAGAAGAGCGTGGTCGGCGAGGGCGTGTTCACGCACGAAGCCGGCATTCATGTCGACGGCTTGCTCAAGGATCCCGACAACTACCAGGCCTTCGATCCGCAACTGGTCGGCCGCAGTCATCGCATCGTGCTCGGCAAGCACTCCGGCCGACGTGCCGTGCAACTGGTGATGGCCGAGGCAGGGCTGGCGCTCGACGACGATGCGGCGCAGGCGCTGCTGCCGCACGTGCGTGCGTTTGCGACGCGCCTCAAGCGGCCGCCGTCGAACCAGGAACTGCTGGCGCTGGCCGATTCAACCCCGGGGGTGTCCCATGTCTGAAGCCGCTTACGACTTCCGCGACGAAACCGCCGACTGC
Organism: Rhodocyclaceae bacterium; assembly: GCA_041480065.1. GTDB lineage: Bacteria > Pseudomonadota > Gammaproteobacteria > Burkholderiales > Rhodocyclaceae > Fen-999. Next base: position 47,156 of record JBGOZF010000002.1, on the reverse strand, counting down.
GAAGGCGCGGAAGATTTCCTCAACCATTTCGACATCGCTTTCGATCCGAATATCGTGCATGTCAATCGCCTGCACATTCTTCAGCGGTTCCACGACTACCTCGGCAGCCACTTGCAGGCAGGCGGCAGCTACGACGACTACCGCGGCTGGCTGTTGCGCGCCTACGAAGACTTCGTGACGTCCGATGCCCAGACCGAGAAGGTCTTCCGCGTTCATCAGCGCGCGGCCGGCATCGCAAAGGTGCCCATCACGGCCATCGGCCGCGCGAGACAGTGATGCTCCGAAACAAGTGGGACTTCGGCGATGCCGTGCGCGTGACGCGCAACGTGCGCAACGACGGCACCTATCCGGGCGAGGAAATCGGCGCGCTGCTGATTCGCCGCGGTGCCGTCGGCCATGTGGTGGACATCGGCACATTCCTTCAGGATCAGGTCATCTACTCGGTGCATTTCCTCGACGAGGGCCGTATCGTCGGCTGTCGCGAAGAGGAATTGATCGGTGCCGAAGAGGCCTGGGTTCCCAGCGAGTTCGAATTCCGTCAGCGCGTGCGTGCCGCGCGCACGCTCGCTTCGCAGGGCGAGGTGCTCGTCGCATCGGGCGATCGCGGCGAAGTGCTGAGGGTGCTGCGCGATGCGCCCGGCGGAGTGGCTTATCACATTCATTTCGACAGCCTGCCCGGGCGACCGCTGATGGTCCCGGAAACGGCACTGCGTGCCGATGTGTGAGGATGCCTACCTCACGCTCAAGCTTGCCGGCGAGCTCTATCGCAAGTCGCCGGCGGCCTTGGCCAGCGATGAACGCAAGCGTATCGACGAGGTTGCCGCCCGTCAGCGAAAGATCGAGCAACGCATACTGACGACGCCTGATGCGGCGCAGGTCGTACTGCCGCCCTCGGCGGTCGAACAAGGCGTCGCGACGATACGTGCCCGCTATGACAACGAGGGTGATTTCCTTGCCGACCTGTCTGCCAACGGGCTCAACCCGGAGCAACTGCGTTGGGCGATCGGTCAGGACCTGGTCGTCGAAGCCGTGCTGGAACGCGTCGCCAGCCATGCCGGCGCGGTCGGCGATACCGATGTCGAGATCTTCTATTTCATGCACCAGGAGCGCTTTCGAAAGCCGGAGACGCGTGCTCTGCGACACATCCTGGTGACGATCAACGATGCCGTGCGCGGCAGTGAGCGCGACGTGGCGCTGGCGAAGATCGAAGGCATTCGTGCGCGTGTGGTCGGCGCCGTCGCGACATTCGAGAAGGAAGCGCTCGAGCATTCCGAGTGTCCGACGGCAATGAACGGCGGTTTCCTCGGCAAGATGCCGCGCGGCCAACTGTTTCCCGAACTTGAGCCGGCGGCATTCGCGCTGGCGGCAGGCGAGACGTCGGAAGTCGTGGAGTCGCCGCTGGGTTTCCACATTCTTCATTGCGACGGCATCGAGCCGGAGCGCCAGGTAAGCCTCGACGAGGTTCGGGCAGGCATCCGCAGCCAGCTTGAGGACGCTCGTCGCACCAAGGCCCAGAAGGAATGGATTGCCGGCCTGTTCCGGCCTGCCTGAATTCAGGCGCTCAGAACCACCTCAGTGCGGTCGGCGAGACGAGGACGAAGCGGATTTCCTCGACGTGGTGCAGAGTAGGCGCGATCGACCTTGCGGTGCCCGCGAGGATGGGGCCGGCCTCTTCAATCGGATAGCCGTAAATGCCGGTCGAGATGGCCGGCAGCGCAATGCGCGAGATCTGATGTGCTTCGGCCAGCGAAAGAACACTGGCTACGGCCTTTGCCAGTAAAGCCGGCGGATCGGGATCGGTGAAATAGCGCGGGCCGACGACATGGATGACCCAACGATTGGGCAGCCGGAAGCCAGGTGTGATGACCGCGTCGCCGACGGCAATCGGTCCCAGTTTCACGGCGCACGACTCGAGTTCCGGTCCCGCGGCCCGGTGGATGGCGCCGCAGACGCCGCCGCCGGCAAGCAGTTGCGGATTGGCGGCATTGACGATGGCATCGCAGTCATCCTGTAGCACGATGTCGCCGACGACGGCTGTGACGCAGGTCGTGTTCATGCCGACGGTGGCGGACTGTTGAGGATGTGTTTCTTCATTCGGCCGACCACGTGCATCTCGCAGGCCCCGCAGTCGAACCGGAGCGTCAGTTGCTCGTCGCCGTTGATCAGTGTCATCGGCTCTGCCCGTACCTGCCCTTGCACGCCGGCGACGCCCTTGGCCTGCTTCGGGCACAGGCTGAAAGCGTAGCGCAGGCAGTGCTTGGTGATCATCAGCGACACGTCGCCAGGCTCTTGGTGCGCCTCGTAGGCTGCCTCGATGAGTCGCACGCCGTGCCGGGCGTAGAAGGCGCGCGCGGCGCCGTTATAGACGTTGGCGAGATAGGAGAGAGCTTCTTCGGGATAGGCAGCGGCCGGTTCCGCCGGCGCGCGCCTCAACGGCCGCTGGTGCGCGGCCAGGCGTGCCGCCATCAGCCGGTCGATGGCCTCGCGGCGCAGTTGGTTCATGATCGACGGCGGCACGAACCAGGGCTGGCTCCACGCCACGGTCGTCTTGCGCAACGCGAACTCGCTGTCGCCGAAGCGGTCGAGTTGTTGCCGCAGCTTGACCTCGGCTTCGGCAGGATTGCGGGCCGGCTGCTTTTCGCAGGCGGCTTGGGCGCTGGCGACGGTTCCGTCTTCGTCGGTGAGTATGAGGTTGAATCCATCGGCATCGTCGGCGAAGCGCGCGTCGACCGCGATGCGCCGCACGGCGGAGCTACGCGTCAGCACGTGCTCCCAGGCATGGTCGCGGTTGCGGCTGATCGCCAATCCTGGACGCAGGCCGGGCAAGTTCGCAACCGGTTCGTTCGGCCAGATGCGCCACAGCCAACCGTTGTCGGCCTTGCCGACGCACTCGGCGCGGTTCGCCTGGAGTCCGACGACCTCGCGCTTGTGCAGGTAGGTGAGGCCATCGCCGTTGGCGAGCGCCTCGGTCGCGTCCAGTTCCAGCCAGTCGGGTCCAACGCGCACGACCGTGCCGAGTGCGACGCCAACGAAGGCCGGTGTATCGAAAGCGCCGATGTCCGACTTCCGACCGGTGGCGAAATAGTCGGTGGCGCCGCGATGAAAGGTCTTGTCCGGGTTGGGCGTGAAGCCAAGCCGGGTACGGCCGCTCGACAGCGGCGCCAGGTTTGGGCGCTCTGCCAGGATCTCATCGAGCAGCCGGCGATAGTGGCCGGTGATGTTCTTGACGTACGCCGCCTCCTTGTAGCGGCCCTCGATCTTGAAACTCCTCGCGCCGGCGTCGATCAGCGCGCGCAGGTTGGCACTCTGATTGTTGTCCTTGAGCGAAAGCAGGTGCTTCTCGAACGCGACCACCCGGCCACGTTCGTCCTTCAGCGTGTAGGGCAGGCGACAGGCCTGCGAGCAGTCGCCGCGGTTGGCGCTGCGTCCGGTCTGGGCGTGGCTGATGTAGCACTGGCCGGAGAAGGCTACGCACAGGGCGCCGTGGATGAAGTACTCGACGACGATATCGGCAGGCAGCGCGCGGTGTATGGCGGCGATTTCGGCCAGATCGAGTTCGCGCGCCAGCACCAGTTGCGAGAAGCCGACATCGGCAAGAAAGCGCGCCTTGGCCGGCGTCCGGATGTCGCACTGAGTCGAGGCGTGCAGGTCGATCGGCGGCAGGTCGAGTTCCAGCAGACCCATATCCTGAACGATCAGGGCGTCGACACCGGCGTTCCAGCATTGCCAGGCGATCTGCCGCGCCGCTTCCAGCTCGGCATCGTGCAGGATGGTATTGAGCGTGACGTAGATGCGAACGTGGAAGCGGTGGGCGAAGTCGACCAGCCCGGCGATCTCGCTCATGGAATTGGTCGCGTTTTGCCTCGCGCCGAAGGCCGGCCCGCCGATATACACGGCATCGGCACCGTGCAGCACCGCATCGCGGCCGATGGCCGCGGTCTTGGCGGGCGCCAGCAGTTCGATGGTCGGACGATCAGTTGATGTCATGTGAACTCAGGCCAGCAGGCCGGCGGCGATATTGATGGTCATGGCCAGCAAGGTCATGTTGAAAACGAAGGCGATCAGGCCGTGCGCCATGACCAGGCGCCGCATGCGGGTGGTGGCGATGGCGACGTCGGCCGTCTGCGACGTCATGCCGATGACCATGGAGAAATACATGAAGTCCATGTAGACCGGGGTCTCCTGGCGCGGAAATTCGAGCGGGCAGGCACCGTCCTTGCCCGGCGAGACGTAGTAGGCGTGCGCGTAATGCAAGGCAAACGCGGTATGCACCAGCAGCCAGGACGCGATGAAGGTGAATGCCACCAAGCCCACGTGCAGCCCCTGGCGCACCGATGGCAGAGCCTTCAGGCCGGACAGTTCGATGACGATGGCGGCAAGGCTCGCGATCGCCCCAGCCACCGTGAGAAAGAGCACCACGGCGGCCCCGTCGTCCTGCACACGGGCGCGCCACCTCATGTGCTCGACCGATGCGCGGCCGATAACGATCCACGCGAGAATCAAGTACAAACCGGCACCGACGTCCCAGGTCACCAGAGCCCGCGTCGACGACGCGAACGTCGACGGCAGCAGGGAGAATGCGAGCGCGCCGCACAGAGTGGCGATCACCAGTCTCGGCCGGGCGCGAATCTGGTGCCAAACCTTGAGCGGGCGGGAAGGGGGATGCTCCATGAGACGGCCATTTTACGGCCTGACAGCGCCGCAGGCCGCGCCGCATTGTGGCCTTGGTAGGCCGAAACGTGGCTGATCAGCGGCGCGGTGTGGCCAAACGATGATATTTCCAGCGACCGGCCTCTGAGGCATCGATAACCGTTGCCATTGCAGTAGTATCCGAACCCAAAATGTTGCGGGTATGCCGTTAAGGGAGAAGGCAAGATGCGCAGTGGTTCGATGATGGGCGAGCTTCGTCGCCATCCGGCGGTCCTCGTTGCCGCCATGCTGATGACCAGTGTCACGGCCTGCCCGGCCGCCGACGTCCCCGGGGCAAGACTCGATCGCACTACGCTCCCGGCAAGCGGCAAACAGTCGGCTCTGCTTACGGTGGATGCCTTCGGCCGTTACGCCGTCACTGCCACCAGCGCCCAGGGCGTGGCAGTGCAGGCGGTGGACCGCATGGCAGGTGCGGGACCGGTGATGGGCGAGGCGGGCAAGCAGGACGGCCGCCTCGACCTCTTCCTCGATCGGGGCGAACAGAGGATCGTGACCTCTGGCGCGGCGCGGGGCAGCGGTCAGGTGACCCTGAAGGCCCATGCCTTTAGGGAACTGCACGAGCGTCCACCCATGCTGCTGGAGCATCGCCTGGAAACGTCAAACCTGGGCGACTTCGAGCAGCGTTCCTACTGGATCGAGATTAAGCAGAAACGCATCGTTGCCCTCGAGGCGGCGGGCCGCCATCTGGCCGACTTGCGGCTTTGGCGGGATGGCACCTGGCTGGTGGATGCGGCGCCGCAAATCGTGCAGAGTCAGGCGCGCCCGGAGCAGCCCTTGTCGGTGGCGCGCCTGACGGCCGAACTTCCGCCCGGTCTCTACCTGCTGACGGCCTATGGTGGCCCGAGCCAGCCGTGGACCGAGGCGTCCGATGCCAAGCCGTTCTTCCTGCGTTTCGGCATCACGACCCTGGCGCCGGCGATGCGGCAGCAGTTCACCATGAGCGAGTTCGGCGTCGATCGCTTCCTGGTCCCGGCCGGTCCCACCCACTTCCGGCTTGAGTTGCCGTCTGCCCAGGAGGCCGTGCTCCAGGTGGACGCCTACTCGGCCAAGGAACCCTTCCGGGCCCAAGGACGGAGCGCCAGTATCGACAAGAAGTCGCTGCCGCCGGTGGCGGAGGTGGACCATTTCGATAACGGCGAACGGCTGGTGACGGTCACCATGGCCGCGGGCAAGCCCTTTGTCCTCCAGCATTTCGAGGCAAACCACAGCTACCGGTTCAACGGTTCCGGCAATTACTGGCTCAGCTCGATCCACGCCGGCCACGTGGAGGACTCCGTCGGCGCGAGCGCCGTGCTGACCCGTCAGTTCCGATACAACACGGAGGAATACATGGCCGAACAGGCCATCGAGCTGGATCGCGGTTCGCGCTGGCATCGGCGCTTCAACCTCCTCGAGGAGCTGACGCTGTTCGTGAAGCTGGCTGCGCCTGGCAAGATTGCCGTCGTCGGCGAAGGCGTCAGCGCCCGTTATCGCTTCGAGCCCTTCCTGACTTACCGTCCCCGCGATTACCAGACCCCACCGTGGCGCCCGAGCGGTCATGTCTTCGAACTGGATCGCGGCCTGTACGTGTTGAGCGTCCAACCCGAAACCAAGGGCATCCTCGATCTTCACCTGCTGCCGCCCGGCAGCAAGCCGCAGCCGAGCTTGTCTCCGGTTATGGCGGCGGCGCGCTTTCCCTCGATATCGCTGGACGAGAACACCGGTTACACCCTTTACCTCAACCACCAGCCGGGCGTGGCCTCGGGTGTCGTGCTGCGGCCGCTGCCGATCGATCTCGGCTTCGCCCTGCCGGTGACCCAGCAGCCCGGCGAGACGCTGACCATCCCGGTTTCCGTCCCGGAGCGGGGCACGCTGCGAGCCCTGGCCGAAGACGGCAAAGCGCTCGACATGACGCTGGACAACGGCAGGAAGGGTTCCGCCATCGAGCTGGAGCCGGGGCGTTACAAGGTGAGCGTCGAGGCCAAGGGTTCGCCCCTGATGTACTCCCTGGCTCTGGAGCCCACGCGGCTGAACAGTCTTACGCCGCTGCCGCCTCTGCCCGATGGGCGGCTGGCGGGCCTGCCCAAGTTTCCGTTGATCGCTCCGGAGACGCCGCGTTACCTCGATCTCAAGCGCCGCAGCGCGGAGACCTACAACGTTCGCGTCGACAAGCCCGGACTCTACCAGTTCGAGACTACTGGGCTGTTGCACACCGGCGGCAAGGTGCGCACGCGCATCAACCCGTCCCTGTTCGCGGAGAGCGAAAACGGTGTCGGCCGCAACTTCCAGATCCAGCGTTATCTGCGCGAGGGAGATTACCAGCTCACCCTGTCGACGCGAGGCGAAACCCAGGGCCATCTGGGCGTCCAGCTCTCGCGCACCGATGTGATCGACGGCGGCGACTTGCGCGAAGGCCAGGTGGCGCGCGCGCTGCTGCCGACCGGACGAGCGCTCGCCTATCGCTTCCGTATCGCCAAGCGGGGACGCTACCACTTGCAGACCATGGGTCTCGGTCGCAACTTCGACCTGCGTCTCGAAGACGATCACGGCTGGCCGGTCTTTGCCCCGATCCAGCCAGGCGATCTCACGCAGGAATTGGAAGCGGGCAACTACCGTGTGCTGGTCCTGCCGCAAACGGCCGAGGCGCGGGTATTGACGCGGCTTGAGCGCGTGGCCGAAGCCAAGCGCTACAAGGGCCACGGGCCCCACCGCATTGCCCTGGAATCCCAGGTCGAGCACACCTGGCAGGAACCGGCCAAGGGCGCGAGGCGACAGCCCGACCAGTGGGAGTTCGTCCTGCCTGCGCCCGCCCAGATCACGGTCGTGCTCGACAACGAAATGGAAGCAACCCTGGTGAGCGCCGCCGACCCCGCTCGCGTCGTCGCCAGGATCGACGCCAGGCAACCCTGGCGCGGCGACCTCGCGGCGGGACACTACCTGCTGCGAGCCCAGCACAGTCGCAGCAACAACTACGTCGCCTACACGCTCCACGTCGCCGCCACCCAACTCATGGCCGGCCAGTCGCGCACGGTCTCGACGCCGGCCTCGATTCCGGTTTCCGTGGGAGCGGACGGCCTGATCGAGTTGCAATCCTTCGGTGCCAGCGACGTGCGCGCCCGGCTGGTGGACGCGGCCGGCCAAACCGTCGCCCAGAACGACGACAGGCCCGGCGACTGGAATTTCCAACTCGCCCAGCGCCTGCGCCCCGGCGAGTACAAGCTGCTGGTGGACCCGGTGGGCGAGAGGCATGCGCAGACAACCGTCTCCATGCACGCGCCCGGCGAGGTTGCCGAGAAGCCCTTGGTTCTCGGCAGCGACGTCGAGATCAAGGACGCCCAGGTTCACGTCTATCCGCTGCCGTTGCCGGCGGACCGCAATGTCCTGCTGGTCAGCGCCAGGTCCGGCGATGCCGTAGGATTGGCCCTGGAAGGCGAGTCCGGCCAGGGCTGGGTGAGCCTGGGCACGGAAGTCGGCAAGGCGCCCTATCTCGCGCTGCCGCTGGGCGCCGAGCGCTTCAAAGGCTATCGCCTGCGCGCCTGGAACGCTGACCGGCGCAGCCTGCGCATGAGCCTGCGGGCCGTGGCGGCAGCGCTTTCCCCTGTGCCCGAGAACCAATGGCTGCAGGGCAGTGCGGCGCCGGTGCGCGTGGATGAAAAGCGGCCGGGGCTGAAGATGGCGATGATCGCCCTGTCGCGTCCGGGAGTGTTCCGTCTCACGGGCGATCCGGCCCGCCTGCCCTGGTCGGACAGCAGTTCCCGCGTCGCCCAGGCCGGTGGCAACCCCGTCATCGGCGTCGGCGGCAAGGCGTTGTGGCTTGTCGCCGACGATGGCGGCGCAGCCACGTTGGCGGCCGAGAGGTTGCGGCTGCCCACCGGTGAGCGGGAATCCCTGCGCCTCGAACTCATGGCAGGGCAAGTGGGTACCGTGGACCTGCAGCCCAATGCGCAGGGGCCGTCCCTGGTGCTGGCCGAGGCCCGCGCCAACCAGCCCGGCATCATTGTGGGCGAAGCGCGCGATCCCGCCGTCATGGGGTTCGTGCCCGGTGAGGCAGTTGCCGTCGCGCTGCCGGGCGTTACCGGCGCGGCCCGGGTATGGAATGCCACGAGCATGGACTCTTTCGAGCTTGACTTGCGTCAGGTGCCGCTGCAACAGGCCGCTGGCCAGACGCTCGGTTTCGGCGTCAGCGACGGCGCCATCAAGGCGCGCGGCGCATTGCCCGGCAAGCTGCCTGGTGGCGCCTCCCGCGTGCGGCTGACGCTGTCGCCGATGAACGCGGCGGTGTTCGTCAAGCGGGGCATCGTCCTCTCGACCCACTGGGCCGGCGGCGAGGCCTTGCAGGAAACGGTGACGGCGGATGCGGATCAGCTTTGGCTGCTCAATGGCGGCTCGATCGATGCGCACTACAGCGTCGAAGTCGTGCCAGGCAGTGGCGAGGCGGAAGTCGCGTTGAAGCCGGGCGAGTTGCTCGAACGCAACGTCAGCACCGCGGGTCGACTGCGCATCCCCGTGGAGGTGCCGAAGACCGGAGGCGGCGACTATCGCCTGCGCGTGCGCGGCAACACCGAGGTCCTGTGGCAGGAGAACGGCGGCCGCATCGAGAGCGGCAGCGACATCGCGGTTCGCGCCAGCGGCGTGCTCTGGCTTCAGCATCAGCCGGGAACGCTCGTGGCCTGGCTAGACGAGCCGGGGGCCCAGGGTCTGGAGCGGATCGGCAACTGGCTCAAGTCGCTCCAGGAGACGGCGGTCAAGCCGCCCCAGTCCGTGGCCTTGAAGGGCAAGCAGCAGGTGTTGAGCCTCAACCTCGACAAGGCCGCCATGCTGCACCTGCGCACCAATGTGCCGGTGGTGACCCAGTTCCTGGTCCCGGGCCAGCCCGCCCGGACCGAGGCGCATCTCTACGGCGCCAACATCAACCTGCCGGCGCCGGCCGGTCCCTCGCGATTGTTGCTCCGGGCCGTGGGCGCCGACAGCCTCTCCGGGGCGGCCACTGTCCTAGCGACGCCGGTCATCCAACTGGCGGACGGCACCGGGCCGGAAGTGCTGTTGGCGCCGGGCAGCGCGCGTCTGTTCGGCTTCGAGATCAAGCAGCCGGCCACCATCGGCATCGGTGTGCGCGCGTCTTCCGATGTGGTGCGCAGCGTCCTCTACGATGAGCACGGCGCGGTCCAATCCCAGGGCGTGGTGCAGATGCCCACCCTTGTGCCGGGACGCTATTACCTCAGCGTGGAAATGCCGGCGGACAGCGCGCCGGTGCGCGTGCAGCCCATCGTGCTCGGGCTCAGGCAGCCCGACCCGCGCCCGCCTTACGACATCCTGCGCCGCTACGTCGAGGCCAAGGAGGGCAGCGAGGCGCTGATTTACGTGCCGCCTCCACCCGGGCCGCCGCCCGGCGCCGACGTTCAGCAAGAGGAAGTGTCGCCCGAGGAGGGCGAAGGTGGAGAACCCGAAAGCGAATCCAGCCAAGTCCCGGCTGAGGAGGAACAGCAGTGAAACCGATGCATGCCATGGGCCGAGCCCGAATCTTCTTCCTGTCGGCGGCGATTGCTGCGCTGGCCGCGCTGGCAGGGGGCGCCGCCCAGGCCGCCGAGCCGCTCGCCGCGGGTACCCTCGTGCAACCGGCCGGCGCCTCGGTTATCCCGGACAAGTTCCTGCGCCGCTGGGATCCGGTGACCTTCTTCTTCGATGCGCCCAGCGGCCCGGCCCAGGGTGGCCCCGAGCACCAGCCGGAGCGCTTCGTTGCCATGGCGCCGGCTCATCCGGGCGTCTACACCTGGCTCGACGCCAAGACGCTCCAGTTCCGTCCCGCCGAGCCCTGGCCGGCATTGTCGCGATTCACTTTTCGATTCAAACAGAAGACCTACAACCTGATCACGCTGATGGAGGCGCCCACGCGCACCATCCCCGCCGACCGCGAGGAAGGCCTCGATCCAGTCGAGCGCATCACCCTGACCTTCGCCGAGCCGCTCGATCCCCAGGCCCTGCGGCGGATGGTGAGAATCGGCCTGCGCCCGCTGCCGGGCATCGACGACAGCCAGACGCGCTGGCTCGACCAGAAGGATTTTGAACTGAAAGTGGTGGAGCGCGCCCAGCGCCGCGATCCCGCGAGCTATGTACTCAACCTCAACCGGCCGATCCCCAGCGGCCAGCGGGTGATCGTGCGCCTGCGCCTGTCGGTGGAAGACAGCGCCGCCGACTCCTTCAAGGACGTGAGCTTCAGTACCTCCGAGTCCTTCCGCATCACCGGCCTCGGCTGCGCCGGCCAGCGTCTGCCGATCGCGCCGGAAGGGGTCCGTTATGCCAAGGACCAGGCATTGGCCTGCAACGAGGACCAGCGTCGCGTGCAGGTGGAATTCTCCGCGCCGCCCAAGGCGCTCGGCCCCATCGAAGCCCGCAATCTCCTGCGCTTCACGCCGGCCGTCGAAGGCCTCAGCTTCCAGACCGCCGGGCGCTCCCTGTTCGTCGAGGGCCGCTTTCTCGCCGATACGCTTTACCGTGTGAGCCTGACGCCGATTCCGCTTTCGGATGCGCGGGGTCGGCCGCTCCAGGCCAAGGCGGCCAGCGAGATCTACCTGCATTTCCCGCCCAAGCCCAAGTACCTCCAGTGGCAGGTGGGCCATGGCATCGTCGAGCGCCTCGGGCCCCAGCAGTTGCCCCTGGAAGGCCGCGGCTTCGGGCGCGTCGATCTGCGCGTGTTCCCGCTCGATCCGCTGAACCGCTCGTTCTGGCCCTTCCCGGACCAGCCGGTGAGCGTCGACGAACAGGCGGCGCCGCCGGCGCCGGGTGAGGAGCCGGCGGCCCACACCCAGATCGACCACCACATCGACGGCCGGGCGCTGGCGCGCCACCTGCGTACCCTGGGCTCGCCGCCGGTGTCTACCATCGTCAAGCTGCCGCTGCGCACCACCGGCTCCGCCGCCCGCTTCGGCATCGATCTGGCGCCCCATTTCGCGTCCATTGCCGGCAAGCAGCAGCCGGGCACCTATCTCGTCGGCATACGCCGGCTCGACGAGTCCACCCAGCGCAGTTGGGTTCGGGTACAGGTCACCGACCTCTCGCTGTCCACCGTCGAGGAGGAGGACGGCGTCAAGTTCGCGGTGAACTCCCTGTCGACCGGGGCGCCGGTTTCCGGCGCCGAGATCCGCGTCGAAGGCGCGCGCCACAACGAGTGGGTCACCTTCATGCAGGCAACGACCGGCCCGGACGGCACCTACCGCTGGCAGGCGCCGGGCAAGGGCCGCTACGGTTCCAGCGTGCGGCGGATCGTCGTCCGCCAGGGGCGCGACGTGCTGGTGCTCGATCCCACCCGCGCCCCGGACCGTTATGCCGACAACAACTGGAGCGGCCCCGGCGGCACCTGGCTGCAATGGACCCAGGAATCCCTGACGCATCGTGCCGAACCGCCGCAAGTGCTCTGCCACGTGTTCACCGAGCGGCCCGTCTATCGGCCCGAGGAAAAGGTCTACGTGAAGGGCTATGTGCGGCAGCGCCACCGGGGCGCAATCACCGTCAGCGCCGGCGACGGCACGCTGGTGGTGGAGGGGCCGGACGGATTGAACTGGCGCTATCCGGTCAAGCTCTCGGCCCACGGCAGTTTCGACCACGTGTTCGACGAGGCGACCGCTCCCACCGGCCCCTACCAGATCCATTTCGAGCATCGCGACAAGTCCGTCTGCGGCGGCGTCAACATTCTCAAGGAGGCCTACCGCGCGCCGGAATTCGATCTGCGACTCAGCGCGCCGGAGCAGGTGAGCCTGGACCGCGAGTTCAAGGTCCAGCTCACGGCCCAGTACTACGCGGGTGGCCAGGCCGCCGAACGGCCCGTGCGCTGGCGCGTGACCCAGTTCCCCTACGCCTGGACGCCGACGACCCAGCCCGGTTTCTTCTTCTCATCCGACGGCCGCTTCTCGGGACGCGAGCACTTCCAGGGCAGCCCGGCCATGGAGCGCGAGGACCAGACCGACGACAAGGGCGGTGCCACCCTGGCGCTCAACCCGGCCACCGAACCCACCGGCCAGCCCCGCAGCTATGTCATCGAGGCCACCGTCACCGGCGCCGACGACCAGACGGTCACCACCACCCAGCGCGTGCTGGCGCTGCCGGCGGTCGTGCTGGGCCTGAAGACGCCCCGTTATCTCGAGCGGGCCAAGAGCGTTACGCCGCAGATCATCGTCGTCGGTCCCGACGGCAAGCTTGTCGACAAGCAGGAAGTGACCGTGCGGCTCATCAAGCGGGAATGGCATTCGCATCTCCGGGCCGGCGACTTCTCCAAGGCCGAAGCCAAGTACGTGAACGAAGTGGTGGACAGGAAGATCTCGGAGCGCCAGGTGAAGAGCGGCGCGCAGCCGTTGCCGGTGCAGTTGCCCCTCGAGGGCGCGGGTGTCTATGTCATCGAACTGGAAACCCAGGACCGCCTCGGCCGTGCCCAGACCGTGTCCGTGGACCTCTATGCCGGCGGCGACGAGCCCGTGTGCTGGTCGCGGCCGCCCAGCGAAGTGTTCAAGGTCACGCCGGACAAGGCGAGCTACGTGCCGGGCGACACGGCGCACCTGGTGCTGGAAAGTCCGTTCCAGCAGGCCCAGGGCCTCGCCATTGTCGAGGCGCCGGACGGCAACCGCTACCAGTGGTTCTCGGTGCGCAATGGCGCCGCCACTTTCGATCTGCAAGTCCAGAAGCATTTCGTGCCCAGGCTGCCCGTGCATTTCGTGTTGATGCGCGGCCGGGTTGCGGGCGTCGAACCCGTGGCGGGCGGACGCATGGATCTGGGCAAACCGGCCACCGTCGCGGCGACGAGCTGGCTGACCGTCGAGCCGGTGGAACACCAGGTCAACGTGGTGCTTGAGAATCCGGCACGGGCGCGGCCGGGAGAGACCGTGAACGTCAAGATCACGCTGAGCAATCGTGGCGGCAAGCCCGCGGCCGGCGAGGTGACGCTGTGGCTGGTAGACCAGGCCGTGCTCGCCCTCGGCAGGGAACAGCGGCTCGATCCGATTCCCGATTTCATCACTCCCGTGCATTCGCGGCTGGGCGTGCAGGACACGCGCAACTGGACGCTCGGCATACTGCCCCTGAACGAACAACCGGGCGGCGACAAGGCGACATCGGCCGCCGACGAGAACCTGCTCGACAAGGTGACGCTGCGCCGCGAATTCCTTTCGGTGCCGTACTTCAATCCGAACATCGAGGTGGGGCCGGGCGGAGTCGTTACGGTGAAGGTCAAGCTTCCGGACAATCTCACCAACTTCAAGCTGCGCGCCAAGGCGGCCAGCGGCCCCGACCGCTTCGGCGTCGCTACCGGCCAGGTGTCGGTGCGGCTGCCGGTGATCGTGCAGCCGGCGTTGCCGCGCTTCGTGCGGCCTGGCGACCGCTTTACCGCGGCGGCAATCGGCCGCATCGTCGAAGGTGCGGGCGGAGCCGCCACGGCAGAGCTTCGGGCCAAGGGCATCGAGGTCACAGGCAGTCCGAAACGCAACCTCGACCTCAAGCTCAATCAACCCCAGCGCATCGAGTACCAAGTGACGGTGCCGACGCCGCCGGTCTCGGCCCAGGGCGAGGTGAGCTACGAGAAGGTGGGCTTCACCGTTGCCGTCGAGCGCACGGCTGACAAGGCGCGCGACGGCTTCGACGTGCAACTGCCGGTGCGTCCCGATCGCCGGAAAGTGACCCAGCGTCAACTGGTGGAACTCAAGCCGGGTCAGACGGCCGAACTGCCCGAGGTGACGGAGGCCGTGCGTCCCGGCAGCCTGCGCCGTTCCCTCGTTGCCTCCGATCAGCCGGCCCTGGTGCGCATGGCCGCGGGCTTGAGTTTCCTCATGAGCTATCCCCATGGCTGCACCGAGCAGCGGCTCTCCCGGGCTCGCGCCTACATCGCCATGAAGGAGTTCAACCAGCGGCTCCAGAAGGAAGGCCAGGACAAGGAGCTGAAGCGCGTCGTGGACGAAGTGCTGGCCTGGCTGCCGAGCGTGGTCGATGGCAACGGGCTGGTGTCCTACTGGCCCGGCTCCACCGGCTACGTCTCGCTCACCGCCTGGGTCACTGAATTTCTCGTCGAGGCCCGGAGTGCCGGCTTCAACGTCGATCCGGCGATGCTCGACCGGCTGACCGGCACCCTGCGCCAGGCCCTGCGTTCCGACTACCAGCACTTCATCACCGGCGAGGCCTACACGGAGCGCGTGATGGCCCTGCGTGCGCTGGCGGCGGCGGGCAAGCTGGATCCGGCCTACGTGGCGGAACTGGCGCGCCGCAGCGAATACCTGAACCTCGAGTCGAGCGCCGAAGTGCTGCGCCTGCTCTACGTTTCCGGCGACCAGGGCGCGGCGACCAAGGTCGCGCTGGCCAAGAAGGTCAATGACGGCATCGTCACCCGTCTCTACCAGGGACGCGAGATCTACGGCGGCCTGCAGGAGACCGCCAGCGCCCGCAATGGCTTGATCCTGGCCAGCGAGACCCGCACCCTGGCCGAGGTGACGCGCGCCGCCGCCGCCAATCCCAAGGCCGATCCACGCCTGCCCATCCTCACCGATGCCCTGGTCACCCTAGGCCAGGGCGACGGCTGGGGTTCCACCCAGGCCAACGCCTCGGCCATGCTCGCGTTGGCGGACATACTGAAGGGCAGGCCGGGCAAGGGCGAGATCCAGAAGCTCGCCGTCAGCATCGGCGCGCAATCCCAGACCCTGGAGATCGGCGGCGCGCATCCCGTCGTGCAGACTGCCACCAACAGCCCGGCGAAGATCGTCCTGCGCTCCGAGGCGAAGCAGCCCCTGATCGTGCGCGCCGAAACCAGCTACATGGCGCAGGCGCTGGGCGCCCAGGCGCCGTCGGGCGCCAGCGGCTTCGTCGTCGCGCGCGAATTGCTGCGCCAGCGGGGTGGCAACGAACCGGCGGACAAGTTGCGCCTGACCGAACCCGGTACCACCGTGCGCGTCGCCGTCGGCGACGTCGTGGAGGATCACGTTGAAGTGGTGAGCAATGCCGACCGCTACTATGTGGCAGTGTCGGTGCCCCTGGCCGCGGGCATGGAGCCCCTCAATCCGAAGCTCGCCACCGCACCGCCCGAGGCCACGCCGACGGGCACGCTGACGGCGACGCCGAGCTACGTGGCCTATCTCGACGACCAGGTGACCTTCTACTACGACCGCCTGGCCAAGGGCACCTATCACTTCTACTTCCGCACCCGCGCCACCGTCGCCGGTCAATTCACGCAGCCCCAGGCGCGAGCGGAACTGATGTACGACGAGGCGGTGCATGGGGAGTCGGCGGGGGCGAGGGTTGAGGTGAGTCCGAAGGGACGATAGATGAATCGCATCGTGCGTCTGGTCCAGCTTGCGGTCCTCGCGCAAATCCTGCTGTTCCTGTTCTTCGGGCAGATCCTGCGGGTATGGGAGGCTTCGGAAGCCTTCCTGCGCGAGAAGTTCGGCGGGAATCCGTCTGCCGAAGCCGGGGGCCGCGGTTCCTCGGTTTCGGCGATGGAAGCCGGCGCCTTGCTGTCACTGGCAAGCGGCGTGAAACCGGCCATCGTCGACTTCTACCAGGCCAACAATCGGCTGCCGCGACCGGGGAACAGCCGAGATATCGGTTTGCCGCCGGGCTCGCGCCTGCTGGAAAACGGGTCGCTGGAAGTTCGCGCGGACGGCGTGCCCGAGGCGCGCGTCTATTGGCGGTTTTCTCCCACGGCGAGCGGCGAGGCGCGATGGGAATGCGTGACGCCCGACATCAGGAACCTGGCCGAGCATATGCCCGACTGCCGCTACGATCCGTCCTTCAGGAAGGATGACCCGATCGTCCAGGAATACGCGCTAACCGACCATCTGTACTTCGAGTCGGGGAAAAGCGACGAAGACGGGCTGATGGGCGGCGAACAGGACCGATTCGAGAGAATCCTTCAAGCCGCCGCGCCGCACCCGAACAACCAGGTGACGGACGTTCAGGTCTCCGGCTACGCGGACCCGATGGGCAGCAGTGAAGACAATGATCGGCTGGCCGAATCCCGCGCCGTCTACGTGCGCAAGTCGCTCGTCGCAATCGGCATCGAACGGTCGTTGATAGGCCTGCGCGTCGTCGGGGTCGATCCCGGGGCGCCGCCCGATTGCTCCGGATACCGCAGGAAGGAACGAGTCCAGTGCCTAGCCAGGAGCCGTCGCGTCGATTTCGTCATCAAGGCGAGAAGGACTCTCTAGCGTCGCCCACCATCGTCATTGTCATGGAGGAAATTGAAATGAAACGAATCGTTGCATTGCTTGCGTTGTCCCTTGCCATGATTCCCGCGTTTGCCCAGAAACCCTGCCACGAGCTGAAGACCGAAATCGCTGCGAAGCTCGACAACCGGGGCGTCAAGAAATATCAACTCGACATCGTGGCCGCTGCCGACGTCAAGGAACAGAAGGTCGTCGGCAGTTGCGAAGGCGGCCAGAAGAAGATCACCTACAAGAAGGGCTGACGCGCGTTTCGACGGGAGCGGTGGGCCTGAACTTGCGATGAGGCGGATCAAGGCGTGGTGGCGCGGCGGCGGCCGACGGCTTGCCCTGGCGTTGTCGCTGGTCCTGCTGGCGTTCCCGGCGGTCGACGCCGCTCGTCTCGACCTGCGCGGCCCGCCGCCTTCCTACCTGCTGCTCGACCGCCAGGGGCGCTTCATCGCCGAGGTGGCCGACGAGGGCGAGGAGTACGGCTACTGGCCCGTGCAGGAGTTGCCGCCGCGGGTCGTGGCGGCAGCGCTCGCGTTGGAGGATCGGCGCTTCGACAGCCATCCGGGCGTCGATCCCCTGGCCATGGTCCGTGCGCTGTACCAGAACATCTCCAGCGGCCGGCGGGTGTCGGGCGCTTCCACCATCGCCATGCAGGTGGCGCGGCTGCTCGATCCGGGCGAGCGCAGCTATTTCCGCAAGCTGCGGGAGGCTTGGCATGCGCTGGTGCTCACGGTCCGCTACGGGCGCCAGGACGTGCTGGCCGCCTACCTGCGGCTGGTGCCGTACGGTAACCGGGTGCATGGCATCGCCTATGCCGCGCGGCGTTATCTCGACAAGCCGGTGGCCGATCTCAGTTGGGCCGAGATCGGCTTCCTCTCGGCGATTCCGCAGGCGCCGACGCTGATGAATCCCTTCCGCGAAGATGGCCGCCAGCGGGCTATTGCCCGCGGTGGCCGGCTTCTCGAAAAGTTGCGGGACAACGGGGTTCTATCGGCGGCCGAGTTCGAGATGGCCCAGCAACAGATCCGGGACATCCGCCTGCCCTTGCCCGCGGTGCGTCCCGCAAACAGCCTCCATGCGGTGTTCAAGCTCGAGCAGGTGCTGGCCGCCGCGCCCCGCGGCGGAGCGGAGCCCTACCGCGTTGTCACGACGCTGGACCTGGATCTCCAGGAGAAGGTCGCGGCCGTTGCCGGTGCGGCCATTGCCGAGTGGGCGAGCCGGGGCGCCGGTAATGCGGCCGTCATCCTGCTCGACCGCAAGACCAACGGCGTCCTCGCCTGGCTTGGGTCCACGGACTACTTCGACAAGGACCACGCGGGGGCGCTGGACTTCGCCCAGACGCCACGCTCGCCGGGCAGCACGCTGAAGCCCTTCTTCTACGCCCTGGCCTATGACCAGGGCAAGATCACGCCGGCCACGATCCTCGACGATCTGCCGGCCGTCAGCGAAGGCATCGTCAACGCCGACAAGACCTACCTGGGGCCGCTGCTGCCGCGCCAGGCCCTGGCCAATTCGCGCAACGTGCCCGTGGCCCGGCTGCTCAATGACATCGGCCTGGAGGAGGGCTACGACTTCCTGCGCGAATTGGGACTTCATGACAACGAGCAGGAGGCGCGCCACTACGGCCTCGGCCTGGTGATTGGCGCCATGCCGGTGACGCTGGAACACCTGGTCCAGGCCTACTCGGCGTTGGCCAACGACGGCCGCTGGCGGTCGCTCAACTGGTATCCCGGCCAGCCCGGCACGGAACGGCAACTGCTGTCTCCCGCCACCGCCCGGCTGGTGACGCTGCACCTGTCCGATGCGGGCGCCCGGCTGCCGACTTTCCCGCGCATGGGCAGCACCGAATACGCATTCCCCGTGGCCCTCAAGACCGGCACCTCGCAAGGACTGCGCGACGCCTGGGCCGTCGCCTATTCGCAACGCTACCTGATCGGCGTCTGGATCGGCCATCCCGACGCACGGCCCATGCGTGAACTCACCGGTGCCAGCAGCGCCGCCGAACTGGTGCGGCGCATCCTCAACCAGCTTCATGGCAGCGAGCGCCACGGCTTTGCCGACCTGGCCTTTGCTCCGCCCGAGGGCTACCGTTCCGTGCCCCTGTGCGCGCTGACGGGCAAGCGCGCTACGCCGGCCTGCGACCTGGTCTTCGAGGAATGGTTCCGGCCGGGGCAGGAACCCCAGGAGGACGACGATGCCTATCTGCGCCTGGCGGTGGATGTGCGCAACGGCCTGCTGGCCCATGCCGGTACGCCGGCGCGCTTCGTCGAGCGGCGGACCTTCATCAGCCTGCCGCCGCGCTACGCCGACTGGGCGGCCCAGGCCGGCCTGCCCAGGCCGCCGGATGCCGTCAGTCCCATCGGCGACACGTCGGCGGTCGTGGCACGGCGCTGGTCCCCGGTGAGCTATGGCGCCAGCCGCGGTGAGGCGAAGACCGCCCTGAGAATCGTCGCGCCGGGCAACGGGCTCAAGCTTCTGCGTGACCGGTCGCAACCGGCGGCCCACAACACAATCGCCCTTCAGGCCGAAGTCGCCCCGCCAGTGCGCGAGTTGCTCTGGCTGGTGGACGGCAAGCCCTACCAACTGGCTCCCTATCCCTATACGGTGCGTTGGCCGCTACAGGTGGGCGAGCATGTGATCCAGGCGCGGGCGCCGTTCACCAAGGAAGTGTCGGCGTTGGTGCATATCCGGGTGGAATAGCGGTGCGAACCCCGCCCGACTACTCGTCCTCGTCGCCGCCGAAGCCGTCGCGGCGCGGCACGGTCTGCGGGTCGCAGGTGATGGCGCGGTAGATCTCGACGCGGTCGCCGGCGCGAAGTTTCGCTTCGGGCTTGACCAGTTTGCCGAAGACGCCGATCTTCTGCGTCGCGAGGTCGATGTGCGGGAACATCTTGAGGATGCCCGAGCGCTCGATGGCCTCGGTGACCGTGGCCTCGTCGGAGACTTCGATGGTCAGCCAGATCTGCTGGCCGGGTTCGGAGTAGGCGACGCCGATCTGCATCTCAGGCTCCTTCGGCGATCGCGGACGGGGCGGCCGGCGCACGCGCCGCGAGGCGCCCATCGAGCAGCCGCTTGCCGGCGAGCAGGAAGCCGAGCACCAGGAAGCCGGCCGGCGGCAGCACCATCATCAGCACGCCGCCGTAGTTCGGCAGTACGGTCATTTCCAGGAACGCGAAGCTCGGGCCGAGCAGCAGGCTCGCCTGAGAGAAGAGTGTGCCGGTGCCGAGGAGTTCGCGGATAAGTCCGATCAGGGTCAGTGCAAAGGTGAAACCGAGGCCCATCCAGAGACCGTCGAGAGCGGACGCCAGCACCGGCTGGCGGGCGGCGAAGGCCTCGGCGCGGCCGAGTACCGCGCAGTTGGCGACGATGAGCGCGATGTAGAGACCAAGCACCTGATAGAGGCCGTGCATCCAGGCGTTGAGGCTCATGTCGACCACGGTGACCAGGGTGGCGATGATGACGATGAACACCGGGATGCGCACCTGGTGGGAGACGAAATCGCGGATGGCGGCGATGATGGCATTGGAACAGACCAGCACGGCGGTCGTGGCCAGACCCATGCCGAGGCCGTTGGTGCCGCTGGTGGTGACGGCCATGGTCGGGCACATGCCGAGCAGTTGCGTGAAGACGATGTTCTGGTCCCAGAGGCCGTCCTTCATGATTGCTTTGTAGCTCATGACTTCTTCCCTTCGAGGATTTCAGCCTTGTGGGCGGCGTAGAAGTCCAGCCCGGTCTTCACGGCCTTGACTACGGCGCGCGGCGTGATGGTGGCGCCGGCGAACTGGTCGAAGATGCCGCCGTCCTTTTTGACGCCCCATTTCTCGGGCGCCGGATCGCCGAGCGACTTGCCGTCGAAGGCGAGGATCCACTTCGACTTGGCGATGTCGATCTTGTCGCCGAGGCCCGGCGTTTCGCTGTGCTTGATGACGCGGGCGCCGAGCATGCGGCCCGAGGTGTCGACGCCGATCAGTACCACCACATCGGCGGCATAGCCGCGCTGTGCCATCTGGAAGACGACGCCATTGATGGCGCCGGCCTTGCGGGCACGGTAGACGATGACCGGGCTACCATCGGCACCGGCGATCCTCACGGTATCGGTCAGCAGGTCGTTGTCGGCATAGCCGACGGGCAGCACCTGGCTCAGCGATGTCTTGAGGTCTTCGCGCTCGGCCTTGACGATGCCGTCGTGCGTGGCCATGTTCGCCATCGCCAGGACGGCGCTGGTGGCGAGCGCGATGAAGCCGAGGGAGATTCCCTGATAGGAAAGCTTCTCGCGCATGGCGGCCAGGGCGCTCATTTGCCGATCTCCTTTTGCATCGCCGGGTCGAGCGCGGTGCCGCGCCAGTCGCGGCCATAGATGCGCGGCTGGACGTAGCGGTCGATGACGGGGGTCAGCGCGTTCATGAACAACACGGCGAAGGCGACGCCTTCCGGGTAGCCGCCCCAGGTGCGGATGACGTAGGTGAGGAAGCCGCAGCCGAAGCCGAAGATCAGCTGGCCGAGCGGCGTATTGGGCGAGGTGACGTAGTCGGTGGCGATGAAAAAGGCACCGAGAATCACGCCGCCGGAGATCAGGTGCGACCAGACATCGAGATAGCGCGCCGGGTCGATGGCGTGGGCGATCACGGCCGGCAGCAGCACGCCGGCGAACATCGCCAGCGGGATATGCCAAGTGATGATGCGCAAGGCGAGCAACGCCGCGCCGCCCAGCGCGATCAGCAGCGCCGAGGTCTCGCCGAGACTGCCGGGGCGCGCACCGAGCCAGGAGTTGCCCGGTGCGGCGGCGACCGAGTGGAAGAGATCGATGCCGCGCGAGAGTTCGGTCTTGGCATGGCCGAGCAGCGAGGCGCTGGAAACGGCGTCGAGGTTCGGCGCCGCGCCGAAGGTGACCAGCAGCCCGTCCAGCGGCCCCGGCAGGTGGGCGCTGGCGCTGATCCAGGCCGTCATCTGCACCGGGAACGAGATCAGCAGGAAGACCCGCGCCACCATGGCTGGGTTGAAGAGATTCTGGCCGAGGCCGCCGAAGACCTGCTTGGCGATCAGCGTCGAGAACAGTCCGCCGACGAGGCCGATCCACCAGGGCGCCCAGGGCGGCAGCGAGAGCGCCAGCAGCCAGCCGGTCAGCAGCGCAGAGCCGTCATGGAGCGCAGGCAGCGCCCGCTGCCCGCCGAGGCGCAGGCCAAGCGCTTCGCCGAACATCGCGGCGAGCACGGTGATCAGCCACAGGTAGACGGTTGGCCAGCCAAACAGCCAGAAGCCGTAGAGCGTTGCCGGCACCAGCGCGAGGACCACCGTCAGCATGGTGCGCGAGACGCTGCTCGCGGTGATGGCATGTGGTGCGGTCGGCAGCGGATTGGCGAGATCGACCGTGTTCATTCGGCTGCCTCCGTTTCCGGAGCAACTGCCGCTTTCGCAGCCGCCTCCGCAGCCGCTTTCTGCGCCGCGCGCTCGGCCTTGCGGCGTGCGGCGGCTTCGGCCTTCTCTTTCGTTTCGCGTTCCTGGCGCTCGACCCGCGCCTGTGCCAGGCGCTTGGTGGCATCGTTGCGCAGCTTGGTCCGTTCGCGCGCCCACAGTTCGCCCTTGGCGTAGCTGAAGTACTGCACGAGCGGAATGTGCGACGGGCAGATGTAGGCACAGCAGCCGCAGGAGATGCAGTCGGCCAGGCCAAAACGCGTGGCGCCATCAAGGTCGTCGGCGCGCACGTGCGCCGCCATTTCGAGCGGCAAGAGGCCCATTGGACAGGCGCGCGTGCAGTTGCCGCAGCGGATGCACGGTCCCGCTTCCGGGGTGGCGGCTTCGGCGGTCGAGAGTGCGAGGACACCGGCCGTGCCCTTGACGATGGGCACGCTCGTGTGGGGCAGGACGGTACCCATCATCGGTCCGCCCATCACGTAGCGCGCCGGCGTGTCCTTGAGGCCGGCGAAGTCGACCAGGTCGCTGACCAGCGTGCCGATGGGCGCGATGATGTTGCCGGGGTTTTTCGCTGCGCCGCCATTGACCGTGACGATGCGCGTGACCAGCGGCTCGCCGGTGCGGATGGCGCGATGCACGGCGTAGGCGGTGTTGACGTTATGCACCAGCACGCCGACTTCGGCGGCGCGGCAGTCGGCCGGCACCTGGCGGCCGGTGAGCGTTTGGATCAACTGCTTGTCCGAGCCCATCGGGTAGCGCGCCGGAACCGGCCGGATCTTGACCTCCGGGAAAGGGTCGGCCGCCTTTTTCATGGCGATGATGGCTTCCGGCTTGTTGTCCTCGATGCCGACCAGCGCCTCTTTGGCGCCGATGGCGTGCATGATCAGGCGGACGCCATCCACGACGCCGGGCGCGAAGTCGCGCATCACGCGGTCGTCGCAGGAGAGATAGGGTTCGCACTCGCCGCCGTTGACGATCAGGGTTTCGACCTGCAAGCGCTTGCCGAGCACGAATTTCACCGCGGACGGGAAGGTGGCGCCGCCCAGGCCGACCACGCCGGCCGCGGCAACTCGCTTGGTGATCTCCGCCGGCTCAAGGGCGAAGGGATCGGCGGGCACGTCGATCTCGAACAGCCTGTCGTCGCCGTCGGGCGCGACGGTGATGGCGGCGAAAGGCAGGCCCGACGGGTGCGGCGCCGTGATCTCGCCGATGCCGACGATCGTTCCCGAGGTCGGCGCGTGGATCGGCGCCGAGACGTTGCCATGCGGTTCGGCGATCAGTTGGCCCTTCAGCACCTTGTTGCCGACCAGGACGATAGGCCGCGCGGCGCCGCCCACGTGCTGTTGCAGCGGCATGTAGAGACGGTCGGGCAGGGGCAGGGTGCGCAGCGGTGCGTCGGCGGCAGGGCGCTTGTGGTCGTCCGGATGCACGCCCCAGTGGCTGCCTGCGAGTACGTCGAGGAATCTGTCCATCAAGCCCATGCGGTTCTCCCTATGCCGCCATCGGCGCCAGCGCAGGCTTGGGCCAGACCCAGTGCTGCAGCGTGATCGGTACCGGCTGCATGGTGACGGCCTCGGTCGGGCAGCGCTCGACGCAGTTGGCGCAGCCGGTACAGGCTTCGCGGATGATGTTGTGGATCTGTTTGGGCGCGCCGAGGATGGCGTCGGTCGGGCAGACCTTGATGCAGCGGCAGCAGCCGATGCAGATTTCCTCGCGCACGGCGGCGATCTTCGGACCATCGTCCACAACGCCGGAGAGATCGAGCGTGATGCCCAGCTTGGCCGCGAGCGCGGCGGCCAGCCCCTTGCCGCCCGGCGGGCAGCAGGTGATCGGCGCTTCGCGGCTGGCGATGGCGCGTGCGGCGCCGCTGCAACCGGGCATGCCGCACTGGCCGCAGTTGGAGCCCGGCATCATGGCTTCGATGTCGGCGATCAGCGGGTCGGACTCGACGGCAAAGCGTCGCGCGGCGATGCCCAGGCCGAGGCCGAGTACGGTACCGAGTATCGTCAGGCTGACAACCGCCGCAAGCATTCCATTCTCCCTATTTGAAGTTCATTCCGGAAAAGCCCATGAAGGCCAGCGACATCAGGCTGGCCAGCACGAAGGCCACCGGCGCACCGGTGAAGGTGGCCGGCACGCGCGCCAGCGCCAGGCGCTCGCGCAGGCCGGCGAACATCACCAGCGCCAGGGTGAAGCCGATGGATGAGCCGAAGTCGTAGAACAGCGTCTTGACGAAGCTGTGGCCCTCCTGGACGTTGATCAGCGGCAGGCCCAGTACCGCGCAGTTGGTGGTGATCAGCGGCAGATAGATGCCGAGCATCTGGTAGAGATCGGGCGCCATCTTGCGCACTACCAGTTCGACGAACTGCACCGTGGCGGCGATGACCAGGATGAAGGTCATGATGCGCAGGAAGGTCAGACCCAGCGGTGCCAGCAGGAAATGCTCGAGCAACCAGCTCACCGCCGCGGCCAGCACGATCACGAAGCCCGTGGCCAGGCCCATGCCCAGAGCGCTGTCCAGGCGCTTGGAGACGCCCATGAACGGGCAAAGGCCGAGGAACTTGGCCAGCACCACGTTATTGACCAGGGCGGTAGAAATCAGCAGGAAGAAGTATTCGCTCATCGGGGGCTCCTGCGCCGGTATCCGCAGGTTTCGTGCCACCCAAGGCCCCTGTCGTTCCGACCACGGCCAAATCCGCACCGTTATGGGGTTTTCCGGTTGTGCGCTGCACTCCGAAGGCGCAAGCTCGCTTCTGTCGCATCTGCTACACGGTGGGGCAAATCCGACAGAACCCCCATGCCACCTGCTGAATCGGCGATCCGGCCGGTTATGGCACGGAACCTGCAGAAAACCCCTCATGACGACCAAGAAACTGAACCCACTTGCCGACATTCCCGCTACCGTCTTCCAGCAGGTCGTGGAACAGGCTGACCTCGCGGTGTCGATCACCGATACCCAGGCCAACATCCTCTACGTCAACCCCGCCTTCAGCCGCGCCACCGGATATGCGCCGGCCGATGTCGTCGGCCGCAAGCAGTCGCTGCTGTCGCACAAGGTGACGCCGCCCGCGGTCTACCAGGATCTCTGGAGCAAGATCTCTGCCGGCGGCTCCTGGAGCGGTCGACTGGTGAACCGGCGCCAGGACGGCAGCAAGTACCTCGCCGAACTGTTGATCTCGCCCGTGCTCGGCGCCGACGGCAAGGTGGCCAACTACCTCGGTCTGCACCGGGACGTGACGGAACTGCACCGCCTCGAATCGGAGGTGAGAAACCAGAAGGCCCTGATCGAGTCGGTGGTCGACCTGGCGCCGGTGGTGCTGGCGCTGCTCGACGGCGAAGACAGCGTCATCCTCGCCAACCAGGAGTACCGGCAACTGACCGGCGATCTCGGCATGGCCGAACCCGCGACCGTGATCCTCGATGCCGTGCGCAACGACCTTGGCCATGGCATCGGCGTGCCCAAGGCCGGTGGTCAGGCGTTTGCCGGCATCGAGGTGCGCATCGATCGCCCGGCGGGCCGCGCGCCGCGCTGGTTCTCGTGTTCGGGCATCTGGGTGCGGCGCGATGAGGGCGATGCCGACAGCTTCTTCGGCCACGAGAACAGCATCTACCTGCTGCTGGTGGCGATGGAAATCACCGAACAGCGCGCGCAGCAGGAGAAAGCGCGCATGGCTGCGCTGCAGGCAATGGTGGCGGAGACCGACCGCGTCAACAACCTGCGCGAAACCCTGACGGCCGCGGTCTTCCAACTCGAAGGGCCGATCAATGTGATGAATTCGGTGGTCGGCATGATGGGCCGGCGCGGCCACGACCCGGCCGCCGGCGCGCTCGCCGAAGCGCTGCGCGCCGGCCAGAGCGCGCTCGAGACGCTGCGCGCGGCGATTCCCTCGTCGACCGAGGAAATGCCGACAGCCGTCAATCTCAACGAAGCGCTGCGCGACGTGCTGGTGCTGGCCACCAGCCGTCTGCTGGCCGCCGGTATCAGCGTCAGTTGGAAGCCGCAGGCCGTGCTGCCGGCCATCAACGGCTACCCGAACCGCCTGCGCGGCATGCTCAAGGCGCTGGTCGACAATGCTGCCGAGGCGATGAACACGCGCGGCTGGGTCGAGCGCGAGCTGACCGTTTCCAGTGCCAGCCGGGACGGCATGGTCGAGATCGTCATCGACGATACCGGACCGGGTGTGCCGGACAATCTCCGGCTCAGGGTCTTCGAGCCTTTCTTCAGCACCAAGAAGGCCAGCGGCTCGCATCCGGGCACGGGCCTCTCATCCGCGCAGCAGGTGGCGCAGGATCACGGCGGCATGATCGAGCTTGATGCCCGGCCGGGCGGCGGCTGCCGCGTCCGAGTCGTACTGCCTTTGAAGAGCCGGACGGGAGATGGCGCATGACGCTGCCGGCTCAACTGCATCGCGCCGAACTCGACTGCCTTTACCGCGTCAGCGAGATCCTGTCGCGTTCGCTCGACTGTGGCCAATCCGTAAGGCAGGTTCTCGATGTGCTCGACGAAGAGGTCGGGCTGTCGAAGGGCATGGTCAGCGTACTCGATCCCGAAGCCGGCGACCTCGTGGTGCACGCTGTCCAGGGCACCGATGTCGGCAGCGACGAACCCGTGCGCTACCAGCCGGGCGAAGGGATAGTTGGCCTCTTGCTGGAAGACAAGCGCTCGGAGGCGCTGCCCGTGGTCGGCCGCGATCATCGCTTTCTCGACCGTCTCGGCATCTACGACCGCAACCTGCCATTCATAGCGGCGCCGATCAACGTCGGCGGCCGTCTGAAGGGTGTCCTGGCGGTCCAGCCGGAAGAACCGGATGACGGCCTGCTTTCCGAGCGCGCGCGGTTCGTCGAAATGGTGGCGAGCCTCATCGGCCGCAGCCTGCGCCTCGCGCTCGACGTCGCCGAAGAGAAGAAGACGCTGCGCGAGGAGCGCGACACCCTGCGCCGCACGGTGCGCCACCAGTACGGCTTCGACAACATCGTCGGCCATTCGATGCCCATGCGCCGCGTGTTCGACCAGATCCGCATGGTCGCCAAGTGGAACACGACCGTGTTGATCCGCGGCGAGACCGGCACCGGCAAGGAACTGATCGCCAACGCCATCCACTACAACTCGCCGCGCGCCCGCGGTCCCTATGTGCGGGTCAACTGCGCCTCGTTGCCGGAGACGCTGCTGGAGTCGGAACTGTTCGGCCACGAGAAGGGCGCCTTCACCGGCGCCGTCGGCGTGCGCAAGGGCCGCTTCGAGTCAGCCGACGGCGGCACGCTGTTCCTCGATGAAATCGGCGAAATTTCGCCCGCCTTCCAGGCCAAGCTCCTGCGCGTCTTGCAGGAAGGCGAATTCGAACGCGTCGGCGGCGGCCGCAGCCTGAAGGTCGATGTGCGCATCATCGCCGCGACCCACCGCGACCTCGAGGCCGCCGTGGACACCGGCGACTTCCGCGAGGACCTCTACTACCGGCTGAACGTCATGCCCATCCTGTTGCCGCCGCTGCGCGAGCGGCCGGAGGATGTGCCCGAGCTGGCGCGTCATCTTGTCATCCGCCTCGGCAGCGCGCAGGGGCGGACGCTGACGCTCACCGATGGTGCCGTGCGCCGCCTGAGCCAATACGCCTGGCCGGGCAACGTGCGCGAGTTGGAGAACTGCCTGGAGCGGGCCGCGGTAATGTCGCCCACCGGCACCATCGATACCGATCTGATCCATCTCGACCGGGGGCGGGATGCACCGGCCGTATCCGTCGCACCGACCTCGGGCAGCGCGCCGCCGCCGGTCAGCCTCGACGACCCGGATCTCGACGAGCGCGCACGGGTGATCGCGGCGCTCGAACAGGCCGGCTGGGTGCAGGCCAAGGCGGCGCGGCTGCTCGGCATGACGCCGCGCCAGATCGCCTACCGCATCCAAACCCTGAATATCGAGGTCAAACAGTTCTAGCTTTCGCTTAGGCCGCTGGCATTGCCGGGCTAGAGTGACGTACGATCCGCCGCTATTTCGGCGGCGGCACCCTGGCCCATGACTGAACTTCTTGCCGATCCGATCCTGGTCGGCCATATCGCGCAAGCACCGATACTCGAGTGCGCGCCGGATGTTTCCGTCGGCGACGCCGTCGCGCGCATGTGCGAGGCCAGGCGTGGCTCCGTTGTCGTGGTCCGTGAAGGGCAGCCGGTCGGCATATTGACCGTGGAGGACGTCATCGAGTTGGACGTCGATGATCCGGCAGTGCTGAGCCAGCCGGTCGCCGCCGCGATGAGCGTACCGGTGAAGACGATCCGCCAGGACGCGGCCTTGCGCGAAGCGGCTTTTCGATTCCGCCAGGAGGGGTTTCGCCATCTGCTGGTGACCGATGCCGCCGACAACCGGATCGGCATCGTCTCCCAGACCGACGTCATCAACAACCAGGGCATCGAGTTCTTCGTGCACCTGCGCGACGTCAGGTCGGCCATGCATGCCGACCTGATCGTCGTTCCCGCGGCGACGCGGGTCGGCGACGTGATCCGGCTGCTGCGCGAGTGCAAGCAGGATGCGGTGGTCGTCGAGGATGGCGGACGGTACGGCGTCTTCACCTCCACCGATGTTCTGGCAAGCGTTAATGATCGGGGCTTCCAGGTTCCGATCGGCACCGTCGCCCACTATCCGTTGCAGTCGGTGCCGCCGGGCGCGAGCCTGTTCCAGGCCCGCTCCCTGTTCGTCGAGCGCCGGATCCGGCACCTCGGCGTCAAGGAGGGCGATCATCTCATCGGTCTGCTGACCTACGGCGACATCATGGAATGCGTCGAGCAGGTCTACTTGCGCGAGATGCAGCAAACCGTCGTCGATCGATCGGGCCGGCTGCTGCTGTCCCGGCAAGCGCTGTCGCTGGCGAGGGTAGTGGCCGAATCCCTGCCACAGGGCGTTGTCATCACCGATCCGGCGGGAACCGTCGAATCGGTGAATCCCGCCTTCACCGCAATCACCGGCTACACGCGGCAGGAGGCGATCGGCAGGAATCTGCGGATTCTCAGCTCCGGTCGCCACGATGCGGAGTTCTTCCGAGAAATGTTTTCCATACTGGCGGAACGCGGCACCTGGTCAGGGGAGATCTGGAACCGGCGCAAGGATGGCGAGCTCTTCTCCGAGTTGCTGACCATCACCATGGTGCGCGGTGTCGACGGTGCCATCGACAACTACGTCGGCGTCTTCTCCAACATCACCGAGCAAAAGCGGGCCCAGGAGGCACTTCTGCTGGCTTCGCAGCAACCCGAGGAGGAAGGGAAGCTCTACCGGCTCATTCTTGACTCGCTGCCGATCGGCGTTTTCGTCAAGGATGAGGCGCAGCGCTACCTGATGATGAACGACATCGCCGCCACGTTTCTTGGCCTGCCCAGGGACCAGGTACGCGGGCGTACCGACTTTGACCTGTTCTCTGCCGAAACCGCTGAGCGCAGGCGCCAGATCGATCAGGCGGTGCTCGACGGTCTGACGCAAGTCGTCGACGAGGATGTCGTCAGCCTGCGCGGCGCCGAGTTCTACCTGCTGGCGCACAAGCGCGGCGTGGAACTGGGCGGTCGCCGCTTGCTGATCGGCGCCAGCATCGATATCACCTCGCGCCGGCTGGCTGAGCAACGGCTCGCCGATGACCGCGAGATATTGGAACTGATCGCCGCGAACGCGACCCAGAGCCAGATTCTCGAAACCATCTGCCGGCGCACCGAGCGCTATCTTCATGGCGGCTTTGCCTCGATCCTGATACTCGACGACGAGGGCCGTCACTTGCGCCATGGCGCTGCGCCGAACCTGCCGGCGAGTTACCTGGCCGCCATCGACGGCATCGAGATCGGCCCCGCCGCCGGCTCCTGCGGGACCGCGGCGTATCTTGCGGAAGCGGTGATGGTGGAAGATATCGCCGACGATCCGCGCTGGACGAATTTCCGTGATCTGGCCGAACAGCACAGCCTGCGCGCCTGCTGGTCGACCCCCGTCTTCTCCGCCGATCGCCATGTGCTCGGCACTTTCGCCATCTATTTTCGCTCACCGCGCCGGCCGGCCGAAATCGATATCGACCTGATCGAGCAGGGTATGCGGCTGGCCGCCATCGCCATCGAGCGTGCCCAGGCCAGTGCCCAACTGCACCGGATGGCGACCATCGACACCCTCACCGGATTGCCGAACCGCCAGCACTTCTTCAGCCTGGCACAGCGCGAGTTGGCGCGGGTGGCTCGCAATCGGCAGCCGCTGGCGGCGTTCATGATCGATGTCGACTTCTTCAAGCGCATCAACGATACCTCCGGCCATGCCAGTGGTGACGTCATGCTGCGCACGCTGGCAGGCCGCATCGCCGAGTGCGTCCGCGGTACTGACATCTGCGGCCGTCTGGGCGGCGAGGAATTCGCGGTGCTCCTGCCCGATACGGACCAGATGACGGCCATCATGGTCGCCGAACGCCTGCGCAAGCGCGTCAGCGCGGCGCCCGTCGATCTCGGCGCGGGGGCCGAGTGCAAGGCGACCGTCAGTATCGGCGTCGCCGTGTTTCGCGAGGACGACGATCTCGACCGGCTTTTGTCCCGTGCCGATGAGGCACTCTATACCGCCAAGAACGGCGGCCGCGATCAGGTCAGTTCTATCTGATTTCCAGGCAGCATTCGGTCTTCCCACGGCTGACATTCCGGCGTTTGCTTCTGGGTTCACACAGCGTTTGCGACGGTAGACCTTTTGCTCCTTGGACGCATTAGTTCCGCTTGCCCATCGGGCAAGAAAATGTCGTTTATCCATGCGT
The DNA here is from genome assembly GCA_041480065.1 of Rhodocyclaceae bacterium. Taxonomy (GTDB): domain Bacteria; phylum Pseudomonadota; class Gammaproteobacteria; order Burkholderiales; family Rhodocyclaceae; genus Fen-999. The sequence continues at coordinate 16,132 of JBGOZF010000002.1, read as the reverse complement.
TGGGGAAATTGATGTAGATCAGTCGCGCCGCCCTATCCTCTGCCTACCCTTGCCGTGGGCGCTGCATTCGGTGCCCCTCGAAAACAGAAATGGGAGGCCGCATGGAACATGCCGATGCCGAGCGGGAAAAGGCACTGATCGCAATCATCGAAGCGAACGCTCGTGATCCCAAGCGGTTGCTGCAAATCCTCTGGCAGGCGCAGGATGTCTGCGACTGGATATCGCCGCAGGTGGTGGCGGTTCTCGGGCGCGAGATGGGGCTGCCAAAAGCGCGCATCGAAGCGGTCGCTGAGTTCTACGCCTTCCTGTACACGCGGCCGCGCGGCAAGTACCGCATCCTGTTCTCCGACAACATCACCGACCGCATGGCCGGCAGCATTGCGCTGTTCGAGCACATGGCGAAGCGGCTCAAGCTGCGGCCGGGCCAGGTCTCCGACGATGGCGTTGTCAGCATCGACCTGACGTCCTGCACCGGCATGTGCGACCAGGGGCCGGCGATCCTGGTCAACAACCGGGCCATCACGCGCATGACGCCGCGGCGGGTGGACGAGATCTGCGAACTGGTGCGCAGCCGCGTGCCGCTCGCGGACTGGCCGGCCGACTACTTCAAGGTCGAGGACAACATCCGCCGCGCCGACATGCTGCTCGGCTCCGCCTGGGTGCCCGGCGATGCGCTGCGGGCGGCCATCGCGCGCGGGCCGCAGGGCATGCTGGCGGAGCTCAAACGCGCCAACCTGCGCGGTCGCGGCGGCGCCGGCTTTACCACCGGTGTCAAGTGGGAAGCCTGTCGCAATGCGCCGGGCGACGTGCGCTACATCGTCTGCAACGCCGACGAGGGCGAGCCCGGCACCTTCAAGGATCGCGTGTTGCTGCAATCGTTTGCCGGGCGCGTGTTCGAGGGCATGACGGTAGCGGCTTACACGGTAGGGGCCTGCAAGGGTTTCCTCTACCTGCGCGCCGAATACCGCTACCTGCTGGGGGCCCTGGAAGTGCAATTGGCGCTGATGCGGGCGCAGAAACTGCTCGGTACCGATATTTGCGGCGTGCCCGGCTTCAACTTCGACATCGAGATCCATCTCGGCGCCGGCGCCTACGTGTGCGGCGAGGAGTCGGCGCTGATCGAATCGCTGGAGGGCAAGCCGGGCCGGCCGCGCATCCGGCCGCCTTTCCCGGTCACGAGCGGCTACGACGGCAAGCCGACGGTGGTGAACAACGTCGAGACGCTGTGCAAGACGCTGGAGGTCGCCATCAATGGCGGCGCCTGGTACGAGGGCCTGGGAACCAAGCAGTCGACGGGTACCAAGATCATCTCCGTTGCCGGCGACTGCGAGCGCCCCGGCCTCTACGAGTATCCGTTCGGTGTACGCGTGGCCAAGGTGCTCGAGGATTGCGGTGCCAGGAATCCCATCGCAGTCCAGGTTAGCGGCGCTTCGGGCATCTGCCTCTCGGAGCGTGAGTTCGGCCGCCGCATCGCCTTCGAGGACGTGCCAAGCGCCGGCGCCTTCATGGTCTTCGGCAAGACGCGCGACATGTTCGAAGTGGCGCGCAACTTCGCGCACTTCTTCGCCCACGAGAGCTGCGGCTTCTGCACGCCTTGCCGTGTGGGGACGGCGCTGGTGGCGAACCTGATGGACAAGATCGCCGCCGGCCGCGGCACCCAGTACGAGATGAACGAACTCCTGCGTCTGCACCAGGTGATGCGTACCAGCAGCCATTGCGGCCTCGGCCAGACTGCCTGCAACGCCATCTTTGACACGTTGCAGAAGTTCCGGCCCTCCTACGAGCGCCGCCTCAAGGCGGTCGATTTCGAACCGGCCTTCGATCTGGACGCAGCGCTTGCCAAGACGCGCGAACTCACGGGCCGCGACGACGCGAATGCCCATCTGGGAGTGGAAGCATGAACGCACCCGCCAACAACTTCTTCATCGACGGCCAGCCGGTGGTATTCACCGAAGGCCAGACCATCCTGCAAGCGGCGCTGGCTGCCGGCATCTTCATTCCGCACCTGTGCCATCACCCACAGTTCAAACCCCACGGCAGTTGCAAACTGTGCACGGTCACCATCAACGGCCGCAACGGCTCGGCCTGTACCGCGCGGGCGCTGCCTGGCCAGGAGGTTGAAAGCAACACGCCCGAACTCAACGGCAAGCGGCGCGTGCTGCTGCAAATGCTGTTCGTCGAAGGCAACCATTTCTGTCCCGGTTGCGAGAAGAGCGGCAACTGCCAGTTGCAGGCGCTGGCCTACGAACTCGAGATGGTCACGCCGCACTTCAACCACTTCTATCCCGAGCGCCAGGTCGACGCGTCGCACCCGGACATGCTCATCGACCGCAACCGCTGCATCATGTGCGAGCTGTGCGTACGTGCCAGCCGCGATGTCGATGGCAAGAGCGTCTTCGGCCTGGCCGGCCGCGGCCGGGAATCGCACTTGGTGATCAACTCGCCGTCGGGCAAGCTCGGCGACAGCGGGCTTGCTGCTACCGACAAGGCGGCCAATGTCTGCCCGGTCGGTGCCATTCTGAAGAAGCGCGTCGGTTACGTAGTGCCGATCGGCGAGCGGCTCTACGATCGCAATCCCATCAGTGCCCAGGTCGAACGTCTGGCGAGCAAGGAGGCCTGAGCCATGAATCATCCATCCGAACTACCCGTCCGCAAGCTGCGGCTCGCCACGACCTCGCTCGGCGGCTGCTTCGGCTGCCACATGTCCATTCTCGACATCGACGAGCGCATCCTCGAACTGGTCGAACTGGTCGAGTTCGACCGCTCGCCCATCACCGATATCAAGGAGTGCGGGCCCTGCGACATCGGCATCATCGAAGGCGCCGTCTGCAATGCCGAGAACGTGCATGTGCTGCGCGAGCTGCGCCGCAACTGCAAGGTGCTGGTCGCGCTCGGCGCCTGCGCCGTCAATGGTGGCGTGCCGGCCATGCGCAACTCGCTGGACGTGCGCGAGTGCCTCAAGCGCGTCTATTGCGACATGCCGGGCCGGGAGTTCGGCCTTCTGCCGAACGATCCGGAGTTGCCGCTGCTGCTCGATCAGGTGCATCCAATCAACGAAGTGGTACGTGTCGACTACTTCGTGCCGGGTTGTCCGCCCTCGGGCGACGCCATCTGGAAATTCCTCACCGACCTCATCACCGGCCGGACGCCGCGCATCGAGCATCCGCTGCTGCGCCTCGATTGAACTGGAGCCATCGATGTCTCAACTGGAAACCGCCGCCAATCCGCAAACCCTGCGTCGCATCGCCATCGATCCGGTGACCCGGGTCGAGGGCCACGGCAAGGTCACCATCCTGCTCGACGAGAACAACAAGGTGCACCAGGTGCGGCTGCACGTGGTCGAGTTCCGCGGCTTCGAGACCTTCATCGAGGGGCGGCCGTTCTGGGAAGTGCCGGTCATGGTGCAACGCCTGTGCGGCATCTGTCCGGTCAGCCACCACCTGGCGTCGGCCAAAGCGATGGACATCATCGTCGGCGCGCCGGTGCTGACGCCGAGCGCCGAGAAGCTGCGCCGCCTGCTGCACTACGGCCAGACGCTGCAATCCCACGCCGTGCATTTCTTCCACCTCGCGTCGCCCGACCTGCTGCTGGGCTTCGACAGCGACCATACCCGCCGCAATATCGTCTCCGTGGCCGCCGGTTTTCCGGAAATCGCCAAGCAGGGCGTACTGTTGCGCAAGTACGGCCAGGAGGTGATCCGCATCGTCTCTGGCAAGCGCGTCCATGGTGCCGTGGCTGTTCCCGGCGGTATGAACAAGGCGCTGGCTGCCGAGGATAGGGATTTGCTGCGGCGGGATATCGACCGCATGATTTCCTGGAGCCGCGACGCGGTGCAGTTGTTGAAGAAACTGTACGAAACCGAAGCGGCGTTCTACAGCGGCTTCGGCGCGGTCGATTCGAACATGCTGGCGCTGGTCGGCGCAAAGGGCGCCATGGATCTCTATCACGGCAAGCTGCGGGCCAGGGACGCCGATGGCGGCGTCGTTTTCGACGATGCCGACTACGCCGGCTACCAGGACATCATCCAGGAAGAGGTCAAGCCCTGGAGCTACATGAAATTCCCGCACATCAAGTCCCTCGGCCGGGACGACGGCTGGTACAAGGTGGGTCCGCTGGCGCGCGTGCAGACCTGTGATTTCATCCCGACCGAGTTGGCCGAACTTGAACGCCAGAATCTGCTGGCGGTCGCCAACGGCCGCCCGGCGCACGGCGCGCTGTTCTACCACTGGGCCCGGCTGGTCGAGTTGCTGCATGCTGCCGAGGTGATACGCGAACTGCTCGACGATCCGGACATCGTCGGTACGGACTTGATGGCCGAGCACGGCCAGCGCGTCAGCGAGGCCGTGGGCGTCATCGAGGCGCCGCGCGGGACGCTGTTCCACCACTACCGCGTGGACGACAACGATCTGGTGAGCTTCTGCAACCTCATCGTATCTACCACCAGCAATAACCAGGCGATGAACGAGGCCGTCCGCCATGTAGCGAAGGAACACCTGTGCGGCCGCGAGGTGACGGAAGGGCTGCTGAATCATATCGAGGTGGCGATTCGCGCCTACGACCCCTGCCTGTCGTGCGCGACGCATGCGCTGGGCAAGATGCCACTGGAGGTGGAACTGCTCGACGCCGACGGGAGCCTGGTGGACTGCCGCCGACGGAATTTCGCCGGCTAGTTCCGCTGGCTGTCGCCGAGCCTGCGGGACTCCTTCAGCAGCCAGCGCCGGAAGGCGTTGACCTTGCGGTGGTTGGTGCTTTGCTCGCCACTGACGACATAGTAGGCGGCCTCGGTCTCCAGCGTGACCGCGAAAGGCGCCACCAGTCGACCGGCGGCCAGGTCCAGGGCCGCCACTTCCCGGGCGCCGAGCAGGACGCCTGTACCTTCAATGGCGGCATCGAAACAGAGCCGCGGCTGGCTGAAATGGGGGCCGCGGCTGGCGTCGACGTCGTCGATTGCCGCTGCCTGCAACCACTGTTCCCAGGTCGCCCAGCCGTCGCAGATCTGATGCAGGTCGTCGTGCAGGAGCAGGTGGTGGCGCAGATCCGATGGCTTGCGCAAGGGGCGCTTTCCCTCGAGCAGACGCGGGCTGCACAGGGGGGTGAAGCTGACGTTGAACAGCTTGTCGACGCGACAGCCCGGGTACCTGCCGGTACCAAAACGGATGGTGAGGTCGGCCTCGTCGTCATCGCCTTCTCCGGCACTGACGGACACTCCAGGCCGGCGCTGGTCGACCAGGCGCATACTGGTCGAAATGCGGATGTCAATGTCCGGGAAAGACTCGACGAAGCCATGAATCCTCGGGGGGAGCCACTTTGCCCCGAACAACGGCGGTACGCAGACCGCCAGGGTGCCCGACTCCTGGTAGTTGCGAACGCTATTGACGGCTTGCGCGACGCGTTCGAAACCCTCGTTCAGCTTCGGCAGAAAAGCCCGGCCGACGTCGGTGAGTTCGATGGCGCGCGTGAGCCGTCGAAAGAGTTGCACGCCCAAGTGGTCTTCGAGCAGTTTGATCTGGTGGCTGATGGCGGCGGGGGTGACATGCAGTTCGGCCGCAGCCTTGCAGAAACTAAGGTGCCGGCCTGCGGATTCGAAGGCACGGAGGGACTTCAGGGGCGGCAGGGAATAAGACACGAGCTAGGAAACAGGTGAATCTGATTCAACTATAACACGAGAAATTGTCGTTCGTTGCATTGCAACATGAGACGTATATTGGTCGCTAGAACAGCCTGCGGACGAGGCAGGCGCTGCAGGCCGCCAACCCCGGCGGAGTGACGAATTCTTGTTCAGGAAGGAGTCCGCCATGCATGAAATCCTCGATACCGGCAAGTGCGTCGTCTGCTGTACCGTCTGCGTCGGCTTGGCTGTCGTTGCCAGCATCGCAGTCCTGGCCGTGGTTCTGAACCTGGTGAAGCTGGCCTTGTTCTAGGGTGCGGTGTTCAGTTCGGTTTTGTCGGCTTTAAGACAACGCGTCAAGAAGCTCGCTCGTCACCATCGGGGCGGGGGCTAAGAATAGCTTGGCGTATTAACATGTAGTTACAGCGTGTATTTAAAGTAAAACATCTGGGCATAGCGATTGCTATGGGTTGGGTGAGGCCAATCCGGAGCAACCAACGTGACCCCCGACCCCAACGTATCCTCGATCGTCCCCAAGAGCGGTTGTACCGCTGGCAGTTGCGGTTCCAAAGCCGACCAGATGACGGGCTTGCCCGATCACATCCGCCACAAGGTCGAGGACCATCCCTGCTACTCCGAGAAGGCGCATCACCACTACGCGCGCATGCACGTCGCGGTGGCGCCGGCCTGCAACATCCAGTGCCACTACTGCAACCGGAAATACGACTGCGCCAACGAGTCGCGTCCGGGCGTCGTCTCGGAAGTACTGACGTCTGACCAGGCGGTAAAGAAGACCTTTGCTGTGGCGGCGGCGATTCCGCAGATGTCGGTGCTCGGCATCGCCGGGCCGGGCGATCCGCTCGCCAATCCGGAGCGCACCTTCGCCACCTTCCGCGGCATCGCGGACAAGATGCCGGATATCAAGCTCTGCGTGTCTACCAACGGCCTTGCACTGCCGGATCATGTCGACGCGCTGGCGGCGACCAACATCGACCATGTGACCATCACCATCAACTGCGTCGACCCGGATGTCGGCGCCAAGATCTACCCATGGATCTTCTGGAACAACAAGCGCGTTTTCGGCCGCGAGGCGGCGGCGATCCTGATCGAACGCCAGCAACTTGGCCTGGAAATGCTGGTGGCGCGCGGCATCCTGGTCAAGGTCAATTCGGTGCTGATTCCCGGCGTCAATGACGAGCACCTCAAGGAGGTGTCGAAGGTGGTCAAGGCCAAGGGTGCCTTCCTGCACAACGTCATGCCGCTGATCGCCGAAGCCGAGCACGGCACCTTCTACGGCCTTATGGGCCAGCGCAGCCCGAGTGCGGAAGAACTGAAGGACCTTCAAGACGCCTGCGAAGGCGACATGAACATGATGCGGCACTGTCGCCAGTGCCGCGCCGATGCGGTCGGCCTGCTAGGCGAGGATCGCGGCGCCGAGTTCACGCTCGACAAGATCGCCGACATGCAGATCGACGAAGCCTTCCTTGCCAACGCGAAATCCGTGCGCGATGCGACGAAGCAGAAGATCACCGCTGAGATGGAAGCGCAGCAGCGTCGCGCCGAAGCGCCTGCGCCGCAGGCGGTGATCAGCTTCCACCGCCGCAAGCCTTCGGCGGACGAAGGCCGGCCGGTGCTGATGGCCGTGGCCAGCAAGGGCAGCGGCGTCATCAACGAACACTTCGGTCACGCCCGCGAGTTCCTGATCTACGAAGTTGCCGGCGGGGGCGCGAAGCTGGTCGGCCATCGCAAGACGGCCAACTACTGCAGCGGCGGCGACACCTGCGGCGAGGAAGAAGATGTCCTTGGCGGCATCATCGAGGCGCTGTCCGGCTGCGAAGCCGTGCTCTGCGCCAAGATCGGCTTCGAGCCCTGGGGCCGATTGGAAGCGGCTGGTATCGCGCCCAATGGAGAGCATGCCATGGAGCCCATCGAGGAGGCGCTGACCGCGGTCTGGCAGGAAATGCGGGCGGCCGGCAAGTTGCTGGCGCCGGCACCGGCGCAAAGGTGTGCGTGATGGCCCTCGAAATCATCGAATCCTGCGTCAACTGCTGGGCCTGCGAGCCGCTGTGCCCGAACAAGGCCATCTACGAGGCGAAGCCACACTTCCTGGTCGACGCCGAGAAATGCACCGAATGCCTCGGCGACCACGCCGATCCGCAGTGCGCCGCGATCTGCCCGATCGAGGGGGCCATCGTCAACGAACTTAACGAGCCGCTGAATCCGCCCGGCTCGCTGACCGGCATTCCGCCGGAACGCTGGGCCGCCGCCCAGCGCGAAATCGCAGCGAGGTAAAGGATGGCTGTTGTCGTCTTCTATGAAAAGCCCGGCTGCTCGGGCAACGCGAAGCAGAAGAAGATTCTCGAAGCGGCCGGCCACACGGTCGTCGCGCACGATCTGTTGGCGACACCGTGGACGGACGATGGCCTGCGCGCCTTCTTTGCTCGCTTGCCGATCGCCGACTGGTTCAATCGCAACTCGCCGGCGGTCAAGAGCGGCGAGATCGTGCCCGAGGACTGCGACGAGGCGGCTGCGCTCGCTCTGCTGCGCCGGCACCCGCTGCTGATCCGCCGTCCGCTGCTGGAAGTCGAGGGCGTACGGCGCGTCGGCTTCGACGTTGCCGCCATCGATGCCTGGATCGGTCTGGGTGCAGACCTGCCCGGCGAAGATATGGAAGCCTGCCAGCACGGCAAGGAAGGCCACGTCTGCCAGGGCCACGACCACGAACACTGAACGAGGGCAAATCCATGCCAAAGGCGAAAGTCACTTTTGAAGATGTTGGCGTTACGGTCACCGTGCCGGCGGGTACGCGGTTGATCGAGGTTTCGGAAAAGATCGGTGCCGGCATTACCTACGGCTGCCGCGAGGGCGAGTGCTGCACCTGCCTGACCAAGATCATTTCCGGCGCCGAGAACCTAGCCGCACCCTCGCTGCTCGAGGACCAGGTGCTGAAGGACAACCTGGCGCCCAGTCATCACCGCCTCGCCTGCCAAGCCCAGGTGCTCGGCGGCGAGATTGTTGTCAAGCCAGCTTGACAACAATCTCGCCGCTATGCGGCCCATGAGCCCGCCCCCTCCCAGCCTCCCCCTCGTGGGGGAGGTGACCAATCGGCTCGCTGCGCTCGTAAGGTGCAGCGGCCACCGATGAACGTTTCGAATAGGATCCCCTATGGCACTTGTTACATTCTCCAGCCCGCTGCACAAGGACAAGACCGTCTATGCCATCGCCGGCAGCCACAAGCAGACCATCCTGCAAATTGCCAAGGACAACCACATTCCCATCGATTTCTCCTGCGGCGACGGCGAATGCGGTACCTGCCTGATCAAGGTCAAGGTGATCGACAAGAACAAGCCGCGCCTGGGCAATCCGCTCAACGAGCGCGAGCAGAAGGTGTTGAAGGAGATGGGCAAGATCACTCAGGCGCAGATCGATCAGATGATGGTCGATGACTTCCCGCCCAACGAATGGCGGCTGGCATGCCAGATGGTGATCCGGGATGAGGACATTCTCGTCGAGTACCCCAGCCGATAGGGCGTTGGTCGGCCGCGCCGAGGCGGCCTATCTGGGGCTGGCGCTGGGCGATGCGCTCGGCGCCACGGTGGAGTTCATGACACCGCGGGAAATTCGCGGCCAGTACGGCATTCATCGCGAGATCCGCGGCGGTGGTTGGCTGCGCCTGAAGCCGGGCCAGGTGACCGACGACACGACCATGAGCCTGGCACTGGGCGAGGCGATCGTTTCCAGTGGCGGTGAGGTCGAGGCGATGGCGTGCGCGCACGCCTTCGACGGCTGGATGCGGACGAAGCCGGTGGATATCGGCAATACCGTACGCCGCAACCTGATTACCTATCGCCGTACCGGCAACCCCGAAGCGCCGATGTCGGAACACGATGCCGGCAACGGCGCGGCGATGCGCGTGCTGCCGGTGGCATTGGCGACCCTGGAACGCGACGAAGCCGAGGTGAGGGCGGCCGTGCGTGCGCAGGCACATGTGACGCATCACAACCCTGTGTCCGATGCGGCGGCCGAGTTCATTGCGCTTGCCGTTCAGGATGCGATTCGTGGTGCGACGCTGCGCGATGTCTATCGCCGGCGCATCCGCCCGTTCGTCGAGGCTCAGCCGACCTGCGCGTTTCGCGCGCGCCGGCGCGAGAACCCGAGCGGCTGGATCGTCGAGACCATGCAGGCGGTGTTGCAGGCCTTGTTGGCGACGGACAACTTCGAGAGCTGCCTGGTCGATGTGGTGAACCGGGGCGGCGACTCCGATACCACGGGCGCTATCGCCGGCATGCTGGCCGGGGCCCTCTATGGCCCCGAGGCGCTGCCCGCGCGGTGGCTGCGCGCCGTGGATGGCGCGACGCGCAACGCCTGTGCCGCCCAGGCGAGAGCCCTGGTAGGAACCCGGCTCAGCAGGCGATCGGCTGTTTGACGGCCAGCAGTTCTTCGACGCTGGCTTCGACGATCTCGATGTGCAGGCGTTCGCAGAAGCGCCGCTCCTTGTCGGTCGGGTGCTCGATCAGCGCCCAGCCCGCGGGATCGGCGGCGCCGTACATCAGGTCGGAGAACACCATGCGTTCGGTGTCGCGGTTCAGGCGCATACCCATCAGCAGGTAGCGTTTTTCGCGACGGATCTTCTTGACGAACGCGGGGACCGCAAAGCCGCCCATCAACTCGGTGATGTAGTCGACATAGTCGGCGTCCGAGGCGATGTAGGACGAAACTGGGCGGGGCGCGCCCATGGGCTTGAACAGCACCGGCAGGCCTTCGGCAGCCTGTTCGGGGGCGATGGCCGAGTAGTGGTCGCCATCGTGGGCGAACAGCTTGAAACGGAAATCGGTGCCGCCGATGCGGGCACAGCCGAGCGCGAGCGTGTGGGGCGTGCCGGCGTAGGAGGCGATGAGTTGGGTGTCTCGGTTGATGTCGATGACGTAAGGTGGCTTGACCACCTTCAGCCAGTCATGCACGTGCGAGCGCGTCCATTCGGTGTCGCCGTATGTCCGGTCCAGGAACTTGGTGACGGCGCTGCGGCCGCGCTTGAGTTCCACGTTCATGGCGGCGCGGGAGAATTCGTACATCAGCTTTGGCGACATCGGCCGGCCGTCGTTCATGGCCAGGATGAGTTCGTCGCTGCCGGCCGGCATGGGGCGACCGTCGGCGACGGCGCGCACGTCGGCAAGGACACCCGGGCCGAGGTAAGGCACGATGCTGCCATTGTCGAGGCCGGCCAGCAGTTCGCTGCGCAGATTTGTCGTGATCATGTCATCTCCTTTGGGTTGGGAGACAACACGCAAGAACCGCGCCTATAGCGTGCGGATTTCCACCCGGTAAGCCCCACCGATGACCAGGTATTCGTCCTCACCTTTGAGCAATCCCGGCAGCAGCCGGCAGTGGAAGAATATCTTGGGCAGGGGCACTTGCGTTTCGAGAATGTAGTCGCCGAACTCGCCCGCCCGTTCGCGGGAACTGGTGAAGGAAACCAGATTGTTGAAGAGCACGACCTGCTGGCGGCCCTGGTCGGCGAGCACTTCATGTTCGTCGATCCGGTTGCTGCCGCGATACAGCGTCAAATGCGGCGACGCAGGTGGTTGCCGCCGGAACTCGTACTGGCAGTAGGCGTAGACGAGATCGAGCTGGGCTTCGAGGGCATTGGTGCCGTAAAGGCCGGCGGCGCGCATTTCCTGGTAGCGTCGGTAGGCAGGTGCGGCGAAGTCGCGCAAGGGTTCGCCATGGAAGCGAGGCAACAGGCCGAAGCGCGATTCCACCCAGCCCTTGAGTACGGCGCCCTCGCGTCCGTCGGAATCGAAACTCCAGCCGCGCAGCATCCGCATCCAGTTGGCCTTGGCCCTGCGGGTCGCACCATCCACCAGGCCCGCTTCCTCGAGGTGATCGAGGCAGAAATGGGCCGTCAGATAGTTGCGGAACAGTTGCGCCCGCTGTTCGGCATCAGGCAGGCCGTCGAGGTGCACAAAGAGCTCCGCGTGGAGTTCGGATACCCCGTCGAGTTGCAGGGCGGTCGGATGCTCTTGAAACGTGACGCTGCCCAGTATGATTGCAGGAAGGTTGCAGCGATTGATCGGCAGCCTGGCTTCGCGTGGCAGGGTCGGCACGGAAGCGTTCCGGGTGTCGGTCAAGTTGTCCACGCGTCGTTTATTGCACAGCTTGGCCGCCGCTGTCCAACGGCGTTTGGTTTCGGTGCAGGCTGTTGCCGTAGTACAATTCATCCGGCATGACTTGGACAGGGAAACAAGTTATCGGCAAAAAGAAAGGGCGATCCCGTAGAATCGCCCTTCTGATCTGGCTCCCCGACCTGGGCTCGAACCAGGGACCTGCGGATTAACAGTCCGTCGCTCTACCAACTGAGCTATCGGGGATCTGGAAAGGCGCGGATATTAGACAACTAAGTAAGAGCCGTCAAGCAAACATGAAGGACGACCTGATCTACACGAAAACTCCGGCCGGCGAAGATGCCGTGCAGGAGCGCACCCGGCTCGTTCAGCGCAACCTGCGGATGGTGTTGATCCTGGTCGATGGAGTCGTCAACGTCGCGGGTCTGAAGCAGGAAGTCGGCGATTCGGCCATGGTCGAATCGGCGCTGGCCGAGTTGGAGAGGCTCGGCCTGATCGAATCGCCCGAGGCCGCCAAGGCGCGGGACGCCAGTGAAATCGAGACTTTGCCTGTTCTCGACACTATCACGGTCATCGGCCCCGAGCCCGTCGAGATTCCGCTGGTCCAGGCGGACACGGTGTTCGACGAGGAAACGGCCGTCCAGGTCCAGGTGGCTTCCAAGTACGCGCCGGCTCCTCCGCTCGGGGCGAGGGATTCCGCCAAGGACCAAAGAAGATCACCCCTGACCGACATCTCCGGTTGGTGGGAGGCGACGCGCAAGGAACGCGCGCAAGCAAAAGAAGAAGCCATCTACGAGGCGGCCTATGGCAAGGACGCTGTCGAGGCAATCGATGCCCGGCCGCCCGGAAGCCCCCCCGGTGTCACGCTGGTCTTCCGCTGGTCATGGCTGGTCATCGGTGCAATCGGACTGGCCGCGCTTGCGCTGCTGACCCTGGTGCTTTTCCCCTACGACAACTATCGGCCCGAATTCGAACAACGTCTGTCCCAGGCGCTCGGTGACGACGCAAAGATCGGCGAGGTTCGGCTCGCTTTCACGCCTTATCCGGCCATCGTTCTCGACCGTGTTTCGGTAGGCGCCGACCCCTATATCACTGCGAACCAGATTCAATTGCTGCCCGAATTCGGATCGATTTTCGGACCGCGTTATCGGGAAGTTGTGGTCGATGGCGCAAGAGTGAAGGAAGCCGGCCTCGGGCGATTCTCGAAATGGTTCCTGCCTGCGGGCATGGGCGATGCAGCGGTTGGCCGTCTGGAGATAAGCGGCCTGGCGGTCGATGTTGCCGGCGGTTCGATCGAAAGTCTGCGCGGAAGCGCGAGGATCGACGACGCGCATGGCCTGAGCAAGCTGGTGCTGCGGGTGAAGGAGGGCGACTTGCGCGTGGAGGTGACGCCGGGTCCGACCGGGGTCGGGCTGAGTCTGTCCGCCACGGGTTGGACGGCTCCATTCCGCCCCGAGCTGCTGTTTTCATTCCTGGAAATGCGCGGCGAACTGGTGCCGGGGCATCTCACCATCAGCAGCATCGACGGCCGCTTGTATGACGGAAGCTTGAACGGCGACGGCCTCATCACCTGGGCGCAGGAACCGACCCTGACCCTCAAGCTGAATTTCCAGCGCCTGGCTGCCGACAAGCTGCTACCCGCGCTGGGTGCAGAGCCCGCGGTGGATGGTGCGGCAAGCGGCAAGCTTCAGGTGAGCGCAAAGGCGGTGGCAGTACAGCGACTCGACAGGGACCTCAGGATGGACGGCAGCTTCAGCATCGAGCGCGGCAGCCTCAAGCGCATCGACCTGGCCGAGGCGATACGCTCGCCTCAGCAGACGACGCTGCGTGGCGGAACCACGCACTTCCAGGAATTCTCCGGTACTTTTTCGGCCGATGCCCACTCGGTGCGATTCTCAGGTTTGCGCATGTCGTCCGGCCTGATGAGGGTGGCGGGCCAAGTGACGCTTTCGCGTCAGGATGGAACCCTCACCGGAAGGGTTGGCATGGAGATGCGCGGTAGCGCAACCGCTGCCAGATCCGCGGTGACCATCTCCGGGAGCGCCCGCGAGCCCGATATCAGAATCAGCCGCGGCGGCTGACAACGCGCCCGGAGGCCGGGCGCTTGCCGATGCTATTTGAGGACTGCAGCGATCGCGTCGGCGACGTAATCGATGTTCTTGTTGTTCAGTGCCGCCAGGCAGATGCGGCCGGTACTGACGGCGTAGATGCCGAACTCGTTCTTCAGCCGCTCTACTTGCGCCGCCGTCAGGCCGGTGTAGGAGAACATGCCGCGCTGCCTGACCACGAACGAGAAATCCTGGCTTACGCCGCGCGCCTTGAGTTTCTCCACTAGACCCGTGCGCATGGCGCGGATGCGCTCGCGCATGCCGGCCAGTTCCTCTTCCCACATCTTGCGCAGGTCCGGGTTCGACAGTACCGCCGCCACCACCGCGCCGCCATGGGTAGGCGGATTCGAGTAGTTGGTGCGGATGACGCGCTTGAGTTGCGAAAGTACGCGTGCCGACTCGTCCTTGCTGGCAGTGACGATCGACAGGGCGCCGACGCGCTCGCCATACAGCGAAAAGGACTTCGAGAAGGAGCTGGAGACGAGGAATTGGAGGCCTGAAGCCGCAAACAAATTGAGCGCCACGGCGTCCGGCTCGATGCCGTCGGCGAAGCCCTGGTAAGCCATGTCGATGAAGGCGACAAGATTGCGTTCGCGCACGGCGGCCACCACGTCTTTCCACTGGTCGGCCGTCAGGTCGGCGCCGGTGGGGTTATGGCAGCAGGCGTGCAGCACCACGATGGACCCGGCGGGCAGGCCGTTCAGGCAGGCCTTCATGCCGGCGAGGTTGACGCCGCGGGTCGCCGCGTCGTAATAGGGATAGCTCTCAACGGTGAAGCCGGCAGACTCGAACAGGGCCTTGTGGTTTTCCCAACTGGGATCGGAGATGTAGACCTTGGCTGCGGGCAACAGGCGCATCAGGTAATCGGCGCCGACCTTGAGTGCACCGGTGCCGCCCAGGCATTCGGCGGTGATCACGCGGCCATCGGCGAGCAGGGGCGAAGCTTCACCGAACAGCAGTTTCTGTACAGCCTGGTTGTAGCTGGCCAGGCCTTCGATGGGCTGGTAACCGCGCGGCGGCATGGCTTCGAGGCGCACTTTTTCGGCGACCTTGACGGCACCAAGTAGTGGCACCTTGCCTTCGTCGTTGTAGTAGACGCCAACGCCGAGGTTGACCTTGTTGGGGTTCTTGTCCGCGTTGAAGCCTTCGGTCAGGCCCAGGATCGGGTCGCGCGGCGCCATTTCGACGGCGGCAAAGAGGGAAGCACTCATTTCAACTCCTGATGCGAATGTTGGGGTAAACGAGTAATAATATCCGATTCTTCCAGCCGCTCCGGTGAGTGGCGTAAATCGAAGTTTCTGATGGTAGAACAAGTCGTTACCTTTCCCAATAGTCCGTACCGCCTGCACCAGCCGTTTCCACCCGCCGGCGACCAGCCTGAGGCGATTCGCCTCTTGATCGAGGGCATCCACGACGGACTTTCCTACCAGACGTTGCTCGGTGTGACGGGATCGGGCAAGACCTACACCATGGCCAACGTCATCGCGCGGCTCGGCCGACCGGCGCTGGTGCTGGCGCCGAACAAGACGCTGGCCGCCCAGCTCTATTCCGAGTTCCGCGAGTTCCTGCCCGAGAACGCCGTCGAGTACTTCGTTTCCTACTATGACTACTACCAGCCCGAGGCCTATGTTCCGGCGCGCGATCTGTTCATCGAGAAGGATTCGTCGATCAACGAGCACATCGAGCAGATGCGGCTATCGGCGACCAAGAGCCTGCTGGAACGGCGCGACTGCGTGATCGTCTGCACCGTGTCGGCCATCTACGGCATTGGCGATCCGGTCGACTACCACAGCATGATCCTGCATCTGCGCCAGGGCGAGAAGCTCGGCCAGCGCGACATCATCCGGCGTTTGAGCGAGATGCAGTACGAACGGAACGACGTCGATTTCCACCGCGGCAGCTATCGCGTGCGCGGCGACGTGATCGACGTCTTCCCGGCTGAAAATGCCGAAAGCGCGATCCGCATCACGCTGTTCGATGATGAACTGGAATCGCTGACCCTGTTCGATCCGCTTACCGGTCATACGCGGCAGAAGCTGGGGCGCTTCACGGTATTCCCGTCCAGCCACTACGTGACGCCGCGCGCGACGGTATTGAGGGCGGTGGAGGCGATCAAGGCCGAACTGCGCGAGCGCACCGAGTTCTTCTACAAGGAACAGAAACTGGTCGAGGCCCAGCGCATCGAGCAGCGCACCCGTTTCGATTTGGAGATGCTCGAGCAGCTCGGTTTCTGCAAGGGCATCGAGAACTACTCTCGTCATCTGTCGGGACGCCAGCAGGGCGAGCCGCCGCCG
>JBGOZF010000001.1:0-151613 GCA_041480065.1 Rhodocyclaceae bacterium | reverse complement strand
TTGACATGGTGGGGGTCGTTGGTTCGAGTCCAATCGCGCCTACCAATTCTCCTGGAATCAGTATAGGTTCGCCTCTACGGGGAATTGGTGCAATGCGTACAGCATTGCGTTGCCGTGAAATTCGTTGTAATCCGCCTAAACGCCCCCCATGCCGAACCTTGTGCCGTAGCGATGTGCGCGGCAGTGTTCGGCCGAGCAATGCTGTCGGAACGCGATGGTCAGTGCGATCGCCATGGAATCGTGTCGGAGACGGAGCCTGACCGCCTCACCGATGAACTATCTCGCGAGCCTCACCGGGATTGCCACTTGCCAAACGCCTGGGGATTCAGCCGCCCCACCTGGGCCGGGGCTGGCTGCACATCACGCATCGGCGAGAACTTCACTTGGCTCTTGGTACGGTACCAAGTGATATTTGCCGATGGGATGTCGGTGAAAAACGAGACTTCCTTGGTGCCGACATTGAGGCCTATCGCGATCATGCGTGAGTGTTCCAGTATCATGTTGTCCATCAAAAGGAACAACTCAGGCTCGCCGCGTTGTTCCATGATTCCGAGCGTCCCACGAATTGTCGAGCCGCGCGACAAGGCGACCTCGTACAGGTTGGCGAATTCGATGACGTAGATGTAATCTCCGTCATAGCCACCGCACCCCGGGTCATACGCCGTGGAAACGGTCGGCCTGTCCCAGTTCCTCCCGTTTATGATCCACCTTTGAATATCCTGGGGGTTTGTGCCTTTGAGGGTATTCTTGAGATACTGCAGCGTACCGCCCGCAGCACGCACGGCGGCCGCGCCCCCGCCGTGCAATGCGAATCCATCCCGTTTGATTACTTCGGGTTTTCGCGTATCTCCACGGTAAAGCACAGTCTTCGGCATCTGGAGCCTCCTTCTTCCGTAAGTCTAGGACGCACCGCTGGGCAAATTGATCGAAGTCGACCACTCACCGCTCCAACTGCATGTGCGTGGCGCAGCAAAGACGCTACGCAAGACACTCCATTTGAATTTAGCACGCGTGCTGCCCTTCATCAACGAGGAACCGGCGGGTGAGTTTGTACCCTTCTTTGCAAACGGCTCTAAAGGCGGCGAGAAGGGTCACGGGTTTGTCCATCCGTCAGGCCCCTAACGCCAAAGTCACAGTAACTCTCGGGGCTGACGTCGCTGGAAGACCTCCAAGGCCTGCCGAAGCAAGGCAGCATCGCCGCGGCGCTATGGCGAACGATCTATGCCCTTCGCATGATTGACTGGGGGGCAGTGCGTGGGCATCATGAACCATGAGAGTCTCAGGGTATCGCCAAGTCATCAGGAGTGGGTGCCTATGGAGATTTCCGTTCGCAGAAATCTCGTTGCGCAACGAATTGTCTTGCTGGTGCGCGTGCCTTCGGCAGGAACTTGGTGTCCGGCGCGTGTGCGCCCATACAGTACGTCCAGAGGGATAGCGCTGGTACACATAGGCCATGTCAGAAACTGAAACTGTCATCGACATCAGCAGAATTGGCGCGGCCTTGCTGGAAGCGGGGGATTCTTGCGGACCTGATCTCGAATACGATCCCGATTTCATTTCTCTTTTCCTGGCCGCGACGGGGAAACCCGAGCGGCAGTCAGGTGAAAGCCTGGTGCCGGCCGAGGAGCCGGATTGGGCAGATGTCAGGCGGCGCGCCGAATCCATTTTGGCGCGCAGCAAGGACATCAGGGTGGCCATGTTGCTGACGCGCGCGTTGACGCGGACTGCGAACCTCGATGGTTTGTGCGCCGGCCTCCAACTTGTCCACCAGATGTTGTCGCAGTCATGGGACGGGGTGCATCCCCGCCTCGATCCAAGCGAGGATCTGGATCCGACGATGCGGTTGAATGCGCTGGCGTCCTTGGCCGACCCCGATGCCGTTCTAGGTGATCTTCGGTCAGCTCTTCTCGTGTCCCCGGGGAACCAAAGAAGAGTTTCCGTCCGCGACGTTCTCGGCGTGGCCGGGAAGCTGCCATTGGCCGAAGGCGCGCCAACTCAGATGGAGATGGAAACCATTCTGGCGGATGCCGCCAGCCGGAACGAAGTGCCCGTTGCGGCGATAAGTGGCGCCTTGGCGACCGCACTCGAAATCAAGTCCCTTCTGGTGGACAAGGTCGGGTCCGATAGGGCCACAGACCTTTCGCCGCTGGTCGACACCTTGAAATCAGTCGCGCAGGTCGTTGCCAAGGTCGCGGGAGTCGAGACCAGTGGTGCCGCATCGGACGACGGCACCAATCAAGAGTCCGGCGCACGCACGGCAGGAACTGCCATCGGCGAAATTCGCAGCCGTGAAGACGCGGTGCGAGTCCTCGAAAGGGTTTGCGCATTCATCGAGCGTACTGAACCGGCGAACCCCGCTCCGCTCTTCATTCGGCGCGCTCAGCAACTGTTGACGAAGAGCTTCATGGAGATCATTCAGGATCTGGCGCCGGACAGTCTGGGTCAGATCCAGAAGATGGTTGGCCTGGACCATGAGTAATGCTCTTGGCAGATCGTATGTTTTGTGGCGGTGTGGCGCGGCTTGCCGATGGAACAGGCCGATAACTTCTATGGGAGGTGAACGTGGCACAGAGTAGTCAGAAATTCATCGCGCGCAACCGCGCGCCCCGCGTACAGATCGAGTACGACGTCGAGTTGTATGGTGCGGAAAAGAAGATTCAGCTTCCGTTCATCATGGGGGTCCTCGCCGATCTCTCCGGCAAACCGACCGAACCTCTGCCGCCGGTGGCCGATCGCAAGTTTCTCGAAATCGACGTGGACAACTTCGATGAGCGCATGAAGGCCATCAAGCCGCGCGTGGCATTCCAGGTGCCCAACACATTGACGGGTGAAGGCAATCTGAGTGTCGAGATTGCTTTCGAGAACATGGACGACTTCTCGCCTGCGGCGGTTGCAAGGAAGGTGGATTCTCTGAAGAAGTTGCTGGAGGCACGCCAGCAACTATCCAACCTCGTCACCTACATGGACGGCAAATCCGGTGCCGAGGAATTGATAGCCAAACTGCTTGCCGACCCGGCCCTCTTGCAGTCGCTTGCCGCAAGCAAGAAGCCGGCAGACGACAAGCCGGCAGACGACAGCAGTGCCTCGTAGCAACTTGGACTGATCACGGGAGAGAATGATGGCGGAAGTCGAAAAGGCCCCAGAGGGCGCAGGTGCAGCAGTTCAAGAAAACGAGTTTGCATCGCTGCTTCAGAAAGAATTCAAGCCCAAATCCGATGAGGCCAAGACCGCCGTTGAGCAGGCGGTTCGGACCCTGGCCGAACAGGCGCTGGCGCAGACAAAGCTGATCGGCACCGATGTGGTGAAGTCGATCGAGGCGATCGTCGCCGAGCTCGATCGTCTGTTGTCCGAACAGATCAACCTCATCCTCCACCACGAGGACTTCCAGAAACTGGAGGGCGCTTGGCGCGGGCTCAATTACCTCGTCAATAACACCGAAACGGACGAGATGCTGAAGATTCGTTTCATGAACATCACCAAGAACGATCTCGGCAAGACGCTTAAGCGCTTCAAAGGTACCGCCTGGGACCAGAGTCCTCTGTTCAAGAAGGTCTACGAAGCGGAATACGGCCAATTCGGCGGCGAACCCTTCGGCTGCATGGTCGGGGACTACCATTTCGACCATAGTCCGCCGGACGTCGAATTGTTGGGCGAGATGGCCAAGATCTCGGCGGCAGCGCACATGCCTTTCATCGCCGGCGCGAGTCCGATCGTGATGCAGATGGACTCCTACCAGGAGTTGGCCAACCCGCGCGATCTGACGAAGATATTCACCACGCCGGACTATGCGGCCTGGCGCTCCTTGCGGGAATCGGAAGATGCGCGCTACCTTGGCCTGACCCTGCCGCGCTTCCTCGCGCGCCTGCCCTACGGTGCGAAGACGAATCCGGTCGAGGATTTTGATTTCGAAGAAGACACCGGAGCAGCGGACCATACCAGGTACACCTGGGCCAACTCGGCCTATGCCATGGCCACGAACATCAACCGCTCTTTCAAGATGTACGGCTGGTGTTCGCGCATTCGTGGCGTCGAATCCGGTGGGGCGGTGGAAGGCTTGCCGGTGCATACCTTCCCGACGGACGATGGTGGCGTCGACATGAAGTGCCCGACCGAGATCGCCATCAGCGACAGGCGCGAAGCCGAGTTGGCGAAGAACGGCTTCATGCCGCTGCTGCACCGCAAGAACTCCGACTTTGCCGCGTTCATCGGCGCCCAATCGTTGCAGAAGCCCTTCGAGTACGACGATCCCGATGCCACCGCGAATGCCAACCTCGCGGCGCGACTGCCGTACCTGTTTGCCTGCTGCCGGTTCGCCCATTATCTGAAATGCATCGTTCGCGACAAGATCGGTTCCTTCAAGGAGCGGGCCGACATGAACCGCTGGCTGAACAACTGGATCATGAACTACGTGGATGGCGATCCAGCCAATTCTTCCGAGACCACCAAGGCCCAGAAGCCGCTGGCGGCGGCAGAGGTCACGGTGGAAGAAATCGAAGGGAACCCTGGTTACTACTCCGCCAAGTTCTACCTGCGGCCGCATTACCAGCTTGAAGGCTTGACCGTGTCTTTGCGGCTGGTCTCGAAGCTGCCTTCGGTCAAGGCAGGTGGCTAGTCGATTGAGTTAGACCGGCGCCTGCGGACAGGGCGCCGGTGGATTGGTTGCAACGACTGATATTCCGACAGATATTCCACCTCTAGGAGACCCAACATGGCTCAAGCCGACTATTTTCTGAAGATCGATGGCGTTGATGGGGAATCGACTGACGACAAACACAAGAAGGAGATTGAGCTCGAATCGTTCAGTTGGGGCGAAACGAACAGCGGCACGGCAGGGCATGGCGGTGGCGCTGGTGCCGGCAAGGTGGCTCCGCAGGATTTCCATATCGTCAAACGCGTGGACAAGGCTTCCCCGAAGCTGTTCATCGCCTGCGCCACGGGCGAGCATTTCGCGAAGGCCGTGCTGATCGTCCGGAAGGCGGGAAAAGAACAGCAGGAATACCTGAAGCTCACGTTCGAAGACCTGATTGTGAGTTCCTACCAGCTTGGCGGCGCTGCCAGTAGTGACGTTGTGCCCATGGACCAGGTCAGCCTGAACTTTGCCAAGCTCGAGGTGAGCTACAAGGCCCAGAAACCGGACGGCACCCTCGACGCCGAGGTCAAGCAGAAGTACGACTTCGGCGCGAACAAGGCGGAGTAGGACGCCCGCATACCCGTTGCGCTTCCCGCGGTACGCCGGCGCTGGTCGCTGGCGCCCGCCCGGGGGTGCGGCGGTTACGGGCTTGGACTTCCGGGTCGCTTGACCCGCGTTCGCGCGGTCAGGCATCGTCGGTGCGTCGTGTCCGGGATGAAGTGTTTCTGTCGCAATCCGGATGCTCGTCAAGGTAGATATTCGTCGAGGGAACAACCGTGGCCATAGCCGACATGTTCTTGAAGATCCAGGGCGTAACTGGTGAAGCCTCCGATACCGACCATAAGGGCGAAATCGACGTCGTGTCCTGGTCCTGGGGCATTCAGGCTCCCACCTCGATGCCGGGGCAGGGGACCGGCAAGGCGTCGATCAGCGAGCTGTCGATCGTGAAGCGCGTCGACCAGAGCTCGCCAACGCTGATGAGTTATGTCCGAGGCCACAAAGAAGTCGGCAAAGCGGCGCTGACAGTGCGCAAGGCGGGCACCACCCCGCTCGAATACTTCCGCATCGAACTCGAGAAGGTTCGGATCAACTCGCTCAACGTCGGATCGGAAGAATCCGAACTGACGGAGCATCTCAGCCTCGGCTTCGAAAAGGTTCGCATCACCTATACGCCGCAAGGGGCCACCGGGGCAGTCGGCGGTGGCGCAAACGTATTCGAGGCGGACGCGTATCAGGGAAGCTGAGTCCAGCAGCAATTGACCTCTAAGGTGCAGACAATGTCGCTCGAAGCAGCCGAACAAAGTCTCAAGGATGGTGATGTCCCGACAGCCTTGAAACTGCTTCAGGAGGAAATTCGTGCGCATGCCGCGGATCCAAAACTGCGGGTGTTCTTGTTCCAGTTGCTGTGCCTGACCGGCCAGTGGGAAAGAGCGCTCGCTCAGCTGGACGTTGCGGCCACGCTCGATGCCGGTGCCCTGGCGATGGCGCAGATGTACGGCCAGGCGGTTCGCTGCGAAGTGCTTCGGGCTCAGGTGTTCGAAGGCAGGAAATCGCCGATGGTGCTGGGCCAGCCGGAACAGTGGCTGGCGTTGTTGATCGAGGCCTTGCTGGTGTCCGGCCAGGGCCGGTTCCAGGATGCCGACAGCTTGCGCGGACGCGCTTTCGAGGCGGCCGATGCGACCGCGGGCACGATGGACGGCGAAGCATTTGCCTGGATCGCCGATGCCGACAGCCGGCTGGGTCCGGTCTGCGAGGCGATCATCAACGGGCGCTACTACTGGGTGCCGTTCTCCCGGCTGCGCAGGGTCGTCATCGATGCGCCCGAGGACTTGCGCGATCTCGTCTGGATGCCGGCGCATTTCGAGTTCGACGACGGCGGCGATACCGTGGCCCTGATTCCGACGCGTTACCCCGGGTCTGAAACGTCGGAGAACGCGCAGATCGTTTTGGCGCGCACCACCATCTGGAATGAAAAGTCCGCCGGCGTGTACCACGGCCTCGGCCAACGCCTGATTACCACTGACAGCGGCGAGAAGTCCCTCATGGATGTCCGCGAGATCCTCCTCGATGTGGCGGCGAAGGAGGGGTGAAGACAGATGGCCGAGCTTTCTCCGCAAGAGCGCCTGCAGCCGGCCCTGCTCGACCGTCTGATCGACGACGAGCCGCACAAGAAGGTCGAGCCGCGCGAGAACCGCGTGCTCTCGAAGGCGGCGCTGCGCCGTGCCGTGTTGCGCGATCTGGCCTGGCTGTTCAATGCCACCCGGCTTGAGCAGCGTGCGGAGTTCGCCGCCTATCCCGAGGCCGAGAAGTCGGTGATCAACTTCGGCCTGCCGGCACTTGCAGGCGAAACGGCTTCCACGTTCGACCCGGTCGCCCTGGAGCAATCGATCAAGCGGGCGATCGTCGATTTCGAACCTCGCATCAGCCCCGCCAGCCTCCAGGTGGAAACGCAGACAGGCAGCTCGGAACTCGACAGCCACAACCTGATTGTCGTCCAGATCCGTGGAACCCTGTGGGCACAGCCGGTGCCTCTGGAGTTTCTGTTGCGCACTGAAGTCGATCTGGAGACGGGCAGTGTCGAAATCCGGGACGTGGAGAGAGCGACCTAGATGGACCCGCGCCTGCTCCGCCTGTACAACGAGGAACTGGTCCATCTGCGCGAGATGGGGGCGGAGTTCGCCCGGCAGTTTCCCAAGATCGCCGGCCGGCTGGGCATGGATGGCATCGAGGTTGCCGATCCGTATGTCGAGCGACTCATGGAGGGCGTCGGCTTTCTGGCCGCCCGCGTGCAACTCAAGCTGGAGGCGGAGTTTCCGCGCTTCACCCAGCGTCTGCTGGAAATCGTCTATCCCAACTACCTGGCGCCGACACCGGCCATGCTCGTCGCCCAGTTCCAGCCGCTGCTGTCCGAGACCAATCTCGCCCAGGGGTTCACCATCCCGCGCGGCAGCTCGATGTCCAGCCATGCGGGCAGGGGCGACACCAGCGCCTGCGAGTTCCGGACCGCGCAGGATGTCAGCTTGTGGCCGCTGCAAATCGTCAAGGCCGAGTACTTCACCTTTGCGCCGGATCTGCCGCTGACCGACCTGCCGATATCGCAGGCGATCAAGGGTGGGCTGAGGTTGCGGCTGCGGACGACCGCCGACCTGAACTTCAGCCAGATCGACCTCGACCGGCTGCGGCTCTTCCTCTCCGGCAGCGAGGAAGTGGCATTCAAACTGTACGAGTTCATGCTGGGCGAACCTTTGGGCGTGCTGGTGGCGCCCGCCGTGCGGCCCTGGCCGTGGCAGGTGTTCCTGCCGCCCTCCGGCGTCCGCCCGGTCGGGTTCGGCGACGAGGAGGCGCTGCTCCCCACCGGGCTGCGCAACTTCCAGGGCTATCGGCTGCTGCAAGAGTATTTCGCCTTCCCGCAGCGTTTCATGTTCGTCGACATCGATGGCTTGGCCAAAGCGGTGAAACGGCATAGCGGCAATGAACTGGAAATCGTCGTCCTGTTTTCGCGCGGCGAGCCGGCGCTCGAGAAGGTCGTCGATGCCGCCAACTTCTCGCTGTTCTGTTCACCGGCGATCAACCTGTTTCCCAAGCGGGCGGACCGTGTGCACCTTTCCGAGAACACCTACGACTACCACGTCGTGCCGGACCGCACGCGTCCCATGGACTTTGAAGTCTGCGAGGTAACGGAAGTCACCGGCCACGGTACAGGCAGTGACAGCGACCAGCCGTTCCTGCCGTTCTATGCCGCCTATCACAGCGAAAGTCGCGAGCACCACGCCTACTTCACGGTGCAGCGCGAACCGCGCCTGCTGTCGGAATCGCAGAAGCGGACCGGCGCACGTTCCAGTTACGTAGGCAGCGAAGTGTTCCTGTCGCTGGTCGATCCTGCCGAAGCGCCCTTCGACAGCGACCTGCGTCAGTTGTCCATCTTCACTACCTGCACCAACCGCGACCTGCCGCTCTACATGCCCCTGGGCCTGGGCAAGACGGACTTCACGCTCGAGACCGCGGCGCCGCTCGACACCATTCGCTGCATCAAGGGGCCGTCGAGGCCGTTTTCGCCCTTGTCCGGTGGCGCCATGGCCTGGCAGTTCATCAGCCACCTGTCGCTCAACTACCTTTCTCTGGTCGATGCCAGCGAACACGAGGGCGCCGCCGCCCTGCGCGAGATGCTCGGCTTGTACATCGCCAGCACCGACGCCGGCGCGCGCAAGCAGGTCGAAGGCGTGCGCTCGGTTCGCGTGCGGCCGGTGGTGCGGCGTCTTCCGGTCAAGGGGCCGATCACTTTCGGTCGCGGCCTCGAAGTCGGCCTGCACGTGGAGGAACTGGCATTCCAGGGCGGCAGCGCCTTCCTGTTCGGCAGCGTGCTGGAGCAGTTCCTTGCCCGTCACGTCTCGCTGAACTCGTTTACCGAGACCGTTCTGCACTCCGATGTGCGAGGCCGGGTGATGCGATGGAGACCGCGATGCGGCGAACGCCAGATCCTCTGAGCTTCTTCCGCGCGCTCGCCGAGAAGCCGTTCGCACACGACTTCTACCAGACCCTGCGCCGGATCGAGTGTCTGCATCCCGAGAAACCTCGCTTTGGCCAGGGGCGCCGGCCGGCCGACGAAGCCATACGCCTCGGGCAGCTACCCGATATGGATTTCGCGCCGGCACCGCTGACGGCGTTTCGACTTCCCGAGGACGGCCGGCCGGGAAAACTCGACGTGAGTTTCTTCGGCCTGCTCGGCCCGAATGGTCCGCTGCCTCTTCACCTGACCGAGCACGCCCGCGATCGTCTCCACCACGTCGGCGATTCGACCTTCGTTCGCTTTCTCGACATCTTTCACCATCGCTTCCTGCTGCTCTTCTACCGAGCCTGGGCTCAAGCCCAACCCACGGTCGCCCTCGACCGGCCGCTCGAAGACCGCTTTTCGGTCTACATCGGATCGCTCGAAGGCATTGCCGGCGAGCGGCTGCGCCAGCGCGATGAAATCGGCGACTTCGCCAAGCTGCACTTCGCCGGCCTGCTTTCGCGACAGGTGCGCAATCGGGACGGTCTCGCCGCGCTGCTGGCTGGCTACTTTCGCGTGCCTGTCTGCATCGAGGAATTCGTCGGCCACTGGATGCGCCTGCGACCGGAGGACCGCACCCGCCTCGCCGCCGGCGACAGTGGCGCCCAACTCGCCCTCGGCACCGTGCTTGGCGCGCGCGTCTGGGACCGGCAACACAAGTTCCGCGTCCGCCTCGGTGCGCTCACGCTCGACCAGTACGAAGCCTTCCTGCCCGGTGGCAAGGCCTTGGGGCGCCTGGTCGACTGGGTTCGGCAGTACCTGTGCTTCGAGCTCGAATGGGATGCGCGGCTGGTGCTGAAGCGCGAAGAAGTACCGAAACTCCAGTTGGGCAGGTATCGCCGACTCGGCTGGACAACCTGGCTCGGCAAGCGCCGCGCCGCAACCGATGCCGCCGACCTGACGCTCGACGCCGAGCGTCTGCTGACAAGGAGTGCCGCGTGAGTGAGATCAGCCGTGTTGCATTGTTCGGCAAGCTCAACAAGCTTGCCTACCAGGCGATCGAAAGCGCAACGATCTTCTGCAAGATGCGCGGCAACCCCTACGTCGAGCTCGAGCACTGGCTGCAACAGATACTCAGCACCAACGACTCGGACCTGCATCGCATCATCAAGCATTTCGAGCTCGATCCCTCCCGTCTCGCCAAGGACCTGACCATGGCGCTGGACCGCCTGCCGCGCGGCGCCACATCGATCTCGGATCTCTCCACCCATGTCGAGAATGCCGTCGAACGCGGCTGGGTTTACGGCAGCCTGATGTTTGGCGAAGGCCAGGTGCGCACCGGCCACCTCATCGTCGGCATCCTCAAGACGCCCGGCCTGCGCAATGCCCTGCTGAACATCTCGCGCCAGTTCGATGCCATCCGGGCCGACACGCTGGCCGATGATTTTCATAGCATCCTCGCTGGCTCGCCCGAAGAACGGCTCAGCCCCAACGATGGCACCGGCCTCGCGCCCGGCGAAGACAGCGGCGCCATGGCACCCGCGGCCATGGGCAAGCAGGAGGCGCTGAAGAAGTTCGCCGTCGACCTCACCGCGGCTGCCCGCAAGGGCGATATCGATCCCATCACGGGTCGGGATGAGGAGATCCGCCAGATCGTCGACATCCTCATGCGCCGGCGCCAGAACAATCCCATCCTCACCGGCGAGGCCGGCGTCGGCAAGACGGCCGTGGTCGAGGGCTTTGCCCTGCGCATCGCCAAGGGCGACGTACCGCCGCCGCTGAAGGATGTGTCGATCCTGACGCTCGACATCAGCCTGCTGCAGGCCGGCGCCAGCATGCGCGGCGAGTTCGAGAACCGCTTCAAGCAGGTGATCGAGGAAGTGCAGTCCTCGCCCAAGCCCATCATTCTGTTCATCGACGAAGCCCACACCCTGATCGGCGCCGGCGGCGCGGCCGGCACCGGCGATGCCGCGAACCTGCTCAAGCCTGCGCTGGCACGCGGCACGCTGCGTACGATCGCCGCCACCACCTGGGCCGAGTACAAGAAGTACTTCGAGAAGGATGCGGCGCTGACCCGCCGCTTCCAGGTCGTGCAGGTGGCCGAACCCTCGGAAGAGAGGGCCATCCGCATGGTGCGCGGCGTTGCCTCGACCCTGGAGAAGCACCACCGCGTTCAGTTGCTCGACGAGGCCATGGAAGCGGCGGTGAAGCTGTCGCATCGCTACATTCCCGCCCGCCAGTTGCCCGACAAGGCCATCAGCCTGCTCGACACCACCTGTGCGCGCGTCGCCATCAGCCAGCACGCCACACCGCCGGAAGTCGAGGATTGCCAGCGCCGCATCCAGGCGCTGGAAACCGAGCTCGAAATCATCGGCCACGAAGAGGCGGTCGGCATCGATGTCGGCACTCGGCGCGCCGATGCCGAAGCGATAGCGGCGACGGAACATGAGAGATTGACGGGCCTCGAAGCCCGCTGGCAGGAGGAGAAAGCGCTGGTAGACAAGATCCTGGAAATGCGCAAGCAACTCCGGGCCGGCGGCATGCCTGTCGATCAGGCTGCCGCCGGGAACAAGCCAGCGGTCGAGGCCGCCCCAGGCACTGCGTCCGCCGCACCCACGGCGGCAGCCGCCGAGGGCTCGGCCGTCCTCACCCCGGAAGAGCGCACCAAGCGCCTCGCCGAGCTGCACGACTTGCAGGTCCAGCTTGCCGCTGTCCAGGGAGAACACCCGCTGATCATGCCGACTGTGGATGCACAAGCCGTGTCTTCCGTGGTGGCGGACTGGACCGGCATTCCCGTCGGGCGCATGGTCAAGAACGAAGTCGAGGCCGTGCTCAAGCTGGCCGACACGCTGGGCCAGCGCATCATCGGCCAGCGCCACGCGCTCGACATGATCGCGCGCCGCATCCAGACCTCGCGCGCCAAGCTCGACAACCCGAACAAGCCCATCGGCGTCTTCATGCTCGCCGGCCCCTCCGGCGTCGGCAAGACCGAGACCGCCTTGGCGCTGGCCGAGGCGCTTTACGGCGGCGAACAGAACGTCATCACCATCAACATGAGCGAATACCAGGAGGCGCATACCGTTTCCACGCTCAAGGGCGCGCCGCCTGGCTATGTCGGTTACGGCGAAGGTGGTGTGCTCACCGAAGCGGTACGCCGCCGCCCCTATTCGGTGGTGCTGCTGGACGAAGTCGAGAAGGCCCACCCCGACGTGCATGAGATCTTCTTCCAGGTTTTCGACAAAGGCTGGATGGAAGACGGCGAGGGCAGGGTGATCGACTTCAAGAACACCCTGATCCTGCTCACCACCAACGCCGGCACCGACGTCATCACCGGCCTGTGCCGGGATCCGGAACTGATGCCGACGCCGGAGGGCATCGCCAAGGCGCTGCGCGAGCCGCTGCTCAAGATCTTCCCGCCGGCTCTGCTCGGCCGGCTGGTGGTCATCCCTTACTACCCGCTCAACGACGACATGATCGGCGCCATCGCCCGCCTGCAACTCGGCCGCATCAAGAAGCGCATCCGTGAGAGCCACAAGGCGGAGCTGAGCTACGACGACGAAGTCGTCAAGCTCATCGTCAGCCGCTGCACCGAGCTGGAAAGCGGCGGCCGCATGATCGACGCCATCCTCACCAACACCGTACTGCCGCGCATCAGCGAGGACTTCCTCAAGTGCATGATGGAAGGCAAGACCATCGAGCGCGTGCACGTCAGCGTCCAGGCCGGGGATTTCGCCTATGACTTCGCCTGATGCCATTCAAATGAGACTGCCAGAGCCAGAGAAATGACCCGCACCTTCGAACTGACCACTCCGCTCGGCAAGGACGTGCTCCTGTTCCATCGCATGAGCGTGCGCGAGGAGCTTTCGCGCCTGAGCGAATACCGCCTGGACATGCTGAGCGACAAAGGCGACATCAAGCTCGACGACATTCTCGGCAAGAACGTCACCGTGAAAGCCGAGCTGCCCGACAACAAGTGGCGCTACTTCAACGGCTTCGTCACGCGCTTTTCGCAGGGCGGCACCTACGGCCGCTACTTCATCTACCGCGCCACGGTGCGGCCCTGGCTGTGGATGCTCACCCGCACTGCGAACTGCCGCATCTTCCAGAAGATGACGGTGCCGGACATCCTCAAGAAAGTCTTCAACGACCACTCGCAGATCGCCGACACCAAGTTCGAACTGACCGGCAGCTACGAGGTGTGGGACTACTGCGTCCAGTACCGCGAAACCGACTTCAATTTCGTCAGCCGCCTGATGGAGCAGGAGGGCATCTACTATTACCTCAAGCACAAGGACGGTCACCACACCGCGGTGTTCGCCGATTCGTACAGCGCCCACGCGCCGTTCGACGGCTACGCGCAAATCCCCTTCATCCCGCATGACCGTGCTGCCCGGCCTGAGCAGGAGCGCGTTACCGACTGGCACCTGGAGCGCGAAATTCAGTCTGGCCGCTACGTCATCGACGACTACGACTTCGAAAAGCCGAGCGTCGAGCTACAGGTCAAGACCAAGGTCAAGCGCGACAACGTCCACGCCGACTACGAGATCTACGACTACCCCGGCGAGTACATCAAGAAGAGCGATGGCGAGCACTACGTGCAGTCGCGCATGGAAGAAGTGCAGGCTCAGTACGAACTGGCCCATGGCCAATGCAACGCCCGCGGCCTGTGCGCCGGCCACCTGTTCAAGCTCACCGGCCAACCGCGCGACGACCAGAACCGCGAGTACCTCGTTGTCGCCGCCGAGCACCACGCCGAATACAGCCAGTACGAATCCATCGAGGGCGGCGGTACGTCCTACGACTGCTCCTTCACCGTGCTGAACAGCAAGCAGCCTTTCCGGCCGGCCCGGCTGACGCCCAAGCCTGCGGTGCAAGGCCCGCAGACCGCCGTCGTCGTCGGCCCGAGCGGCGACGAGATCTACACCGACAAGTACGGCCGCGTCAAAGTCCAGTTCCACTGGGACCGCGTCGGCCAGAAGAACGAGAACAGCTCCTGCTGGATGCGCGTCTCCCACCCCTGGGCCGGCAAGAACTGGGGCATGGTCTCCATCCCGCGCATCGGCCAGGAAGTCATCGTCGACTTCCTCGAAGGCGACCCCGACCAGCCCATCATCACCGGCCGCGTCTACAACGCCGAACAGATGCCACCGTGGGACCTGCCCGCGAACATGACCCAGACCGGCGTGCTGACCCGCTCGACCAAGGGCGGCTCCGGCGCCAACGCCAATGCCATCCGCTTCGAAGACAAGAAGGGCGATGAGCAGCTCTGGATCCACGCCGAAAAGAACCAGGACATCGAAGTCGAGCACGACGAGACCCACTGGGTCGGCAACGACCGCACCAAGACCGTCGACCACGACGAGACCAGCCACATCAAGCACGACCGCACTGAGACGGTCGACAACAACGAGACGATCACGATAGGCGTCAACCGCTCGGAGAAGGTCGGCAACAACGAGACCATCGTCATCGGTGTCAATCGCACCGAAACCGTCGGCTCGAACGAATCCATCACTATCGGCAGCAACCGCACGATCACCGTTGGCGCCAGCGAGACCGCCACGGTCGCCCTGCAACGCACGCACTCGGTGGGCGTCAATGAAACCATCAGCGTCGGCACCGCGCAGGAAATCACCGTCGGCGCCATGCAGGCGGTCACCGTCGGCGCTAACCAGACGATCAACGTTGGAGCGAACCAATCTACGAGCGTCGGCGCCAACCAGTCGCTCGACGTCGGCGGCAATCAGAGCGAGTCAGTCACCGGCAACGACTCCAAGTCGGTCAAGGGCAACAAGTCGCTCGGCGTCGATGGCAATCAGAGTGCGGATATCAAAGGTGACGACTCGACGAAGGCCGGCAAGAACCTCGTCATCGACGCCGGCGACTCCGTCACCATCAAGACCGGCAGCGCCAGTATCACGATGAAGAAGGACGGCACCATTACGATCAAGGGCAAGGACATCACGGTCGACGGCTCGGGCAAGATCAACGTCAAGGCAAGCAGCGACGTCGTTATCAAGGGCAGCAAGGTTGGTATCAACTAGGGAGCGCAGCGTGGGTGCGATGGAAGATCCATTTGAACCACTGGTCGCCGATGAGGCAGCCGACGACTTTGCCATTCTCAGCCGCAAGCCGATAGGGGCCGGTGCTTCGCCTCTATTGATGTCGGGCAGTGCAGCGATAGGGCGTCTGCAAGGGTTCGATCTCGCGGATCGACCGCTGGTCACCAATCTCGAAGCCCTGCCAAGGCAGGTGGTGACCGCTCGCACATCCGTGGCCTTGCGCCGCCAGATGCTGGGATCGGACGTCGTCGTCCTTTACCAAGGCGGCGATCCGACTCTGCCCATCATTGTCGGTGTGATTCAGGATTCTTCGATGGCCTTGGACAATCCGCTGCCGCCACCGCCGCAAACCGTAGTCATGGCCGACGACGATCGATACGTCATCTCGGCCGAGCGCGAAATCGTCCTGCGCTGTGGCGATGCCAGCATCACGCTGACACGCGCCGGCAAGGTGATCATCAAGGGACGGTACGTCTTGAGCCGCTCGAGCGGCTACAACAAGATCAAGGGCGCCGCCATTGATATCAACTAGGCAGCCTTAGCATGTGGGAAGTCGACAACCGAACGCCTTTCGCCGCCGAACGGGCCTGGGTACGCGACCGCGACGGCGCCGAAATCTGGCTGGTCGCGGTCAAGGCTACGTTCGATATTCTGCCCGACGGTTCGATGATCCCGTCCAAAGAGCAGCCACCGGTCCTGTACGTGCCCGAATACTTCGGCGAACCCGGGAAGAGCAGCATCAAGTACGAGGCCGACCTGATCCGCACCAAGACGACGACGGACGTGCTGGTCGTCGGGCAGGCCCATGCACCGGGCGGCAAAGCCGCCACCGAGATCGACGCCGGTTTTCGTGTCGGGCCGCTGCAGAAGATCTTGCGCGTCATCGGTGACCGGACGTGGGAGGGAGGCGGCATAAGCAAGCCGGAACCTTTCGTGACGATGCCGCTTTGCTACGAGCGTGCTTTTGGCGGTGTCGATCTCAAGTCCGAGCACCCCGACCGCGACTGGGAATGGCCCAATCCGCTGGGGACCGGATTCGCCGTTTCACGTGCCAACTCGAACGGCCTATCCTTGCCGAACTTCGAATACCCCGATCGCCTGATCGGATCCTGGGACGACCGTCCGCCCCCCGCCGGCTTCGGCCCTGTCGGCAGCCACTGGCAGCCGCGTGCCTCGTACGCCGGCACCTACGACGACAACTGGATGAAGAACAGGCAACCCCTCCTGCCGGAGGACTTCGATGACCGCTTCCACCAGTGCGCGCCAGCCGACCAGCAGGCACCGCAATTCCTGACCGGCGGCGAACCGGTGGTTCTGCTGAATCTAACGCCAAGCGGCAACTTGCGATTCCTGCTTCCGAAGGTCTTTCTCGGTTTCGATACGCGCTTTTACGATGGGGACCGGCAGATTCACAAGACGCGCAAGCTGCACAGCGTGATATTGGAGCCCGATTTCCCGCGAGTCTCGCTGGTCTGGCATTCGGCGCTGCCTTGTCATTTCAAAGTGCAGAAGCTCGAACGTACCATTGTTACCCTCAAGACCGACTTGAGCAGCGGCGAGCGCGTCGACGGTGAAACGGAACTGGAGTTGGCCTGATGCCCGAGCCCATCATCGTTGTAGGCTTGGGTGCCAATACCCCGATTGGCAGAGACGCGTGGTCTAGCGCGGCCGCCGTGCGTGCGGGTATCAGCGGCTTCGGCGAACATCCGCATATGATCGACAGCGCTGGCCAACCGATGCGGGTAGCGCGGGCGGAGTGGCTAGACATCGGGCTAAGTGGCGTCGATCGATTCGAAGCCTTGCTGATTCCGGCCATCGATCAGGCAATTGAGCCCTTGAATGCGCAGACCGAACAGCCGGGAAGAGTGGCTATTGCGCTTGGCTTGCCAAGCCAGCGCCCAGGGCTACCGGAGTTCCTGCAACGCGATTTGATGTCACGCGTCAATAGTCGGTACTCGCGGCTCCTTGGCGCGACGGCGGTGTTTCCGGCCGGACATGCTGCCGGATTGCTCGCACTCGATGCGGCAGTGAAGAAGTTACAGCAAGGTGGGCTGGATGCCTGCGTGGTCGCCGGCGTGGATACTTACATTGAACCCGAGACGCTGGAATGGCTGGAATCCTGCGACCAGCTTCACAGCGCCGGACCACTCAATAACGCGTGGGGCTTCATCCCCGGTGAGGCTGCCGGTGCCTTGTTGCTCGTACGCGGCGAAACGGCAAAGCGCATGGTGCTTGCGCCACTGGCGGCGATTCTGGCTACGGGCTCGGCACATGAACCGAAACGTATCAAGACGGAAACCATTTGTATAGGTGAAGGGCTGACGCAGGCATTCCGCGCAACCCTCGCCGCGCTGCCGGACGGTGTCCAGGTCAGCGATGTCTACTGCGACATGAATGGCGAACCCTATCGCGCCGACGAGTACGGTTTCACCTGTCTCCGTACCAAGGAGTCCTTTATCTCCGCTTCCGATTTTGTCGCGCCGGCCGATTGCTGGGGTGACGTGGCTGCGGCAGGGGGGATGCTGCATCTCATGCTGGCAACCATTGCTGGGCTGAAGGGTTACGCCTACGGTCAAATCACGTTTGTGTGGGCGAGTTCGGAAGGCGGTGAAAGAGCTGCAGCGCTCATTGCAGCACGGGGGGGCGTCTAGCCATGCCGGTTACGATCAAGGTCAACGGCATAGCCAATTCGCTGATTCACAAGGGCAGCAACGCGATCTCCGCGGCTACGATTCCCGATGTCTGCAAGACGCCGACGCCAGGGGGGCCGGTGCCGATCCCCTACCCGAACATTTCGCAGTCGGCTACGCTCGACAAGGGCACCACCACCGTCAAAGCCGACGGTGGCATGATGATCGCCATCAAAGGGTCGGAGTTCTCGCTTTCGAATGGCGATGAGCCGGGGACCGTGGGTGGTGTCAAGTCGAATACCTTCATCAAGGAGTCGACGTGGATTCTGTACTCCTTTGATGTGAAGATGGATGGGAAGAACGCGTGCAGGCTCACCGACAAGAAATTCCAGAATCACGAGAATACCGCTGATCTGGGTGGAGCCCTCACCAATCCGACGCCAATAATGCCTGTCAATCCGGCTCTCGAACAGAAATGTGCCGAGATGCGCAGTGACATATTGGAAAAGTATGGGAAGCTCGGAAAGGAACTTCGGAAATATGACCCCGTTTCAGATGCAAAGGGCGGCTTCGTCAAGCATGGTGGTTTGCCCGGCCTGACAAAGCCTGGTGGGCACTATCAGAAGATCCGAGACCTGCAGCGGGGCCTTAAGAGTGATCTTGGAAGATACGCCAAGGAATGCAGCAGCGCCAAATCGGGTGTCAAGATCGACAGGAAAGTGGATGCAGCCGCAAGTAGGGAAGTGCCACCGCCGACAGGTATGCCACGAATACCACTTTGAGGTAAGGAATGAACGCATTTTTCGAGGCGATTCAAGTTGGGGATATCGCAAGCGTGATCCAGATGCTCTCGCAAGAATCCTCGCTTGTGGATTTGGTTGAGGGGGATATGACGGGCCTCATGTGGGCTTGTCAATTGCGCAATGCAGAACTTGTGAAGAACCTTCTCGAATATGGCGCCGATCCAAACCTAGGAAGTGAGGAAATGGAGACTCCACTACATGTGGCGGCTTTTGAAGGTGATGTCAAAATCGTGCAGGCGCTCTTGTCCTACGGTGCGAATTTTGCTGCCCCAACTGTCGATGGCAAGACACCGTTAATGAATGCTGCGCAGTCCGGGTCAACTGATCTCATTAAGCTCTTGCTCGATGCGGGAGCGAATCCAACCACTAGAGATACTAGCGGGCGCACGTGCCTGCATTGGGCCGCTATTGGGGACCATGACGATGCTTCCTTGGTTCGGCTGGTAGTTACGGCTGGTGTTGATGTCGGCGTAGCCAATGCTAACGGGGACACCGCGTTGGACTATGCGAGAGCAATGAGCAAGATGCGGATTCAATCTGAACTCGAAAAATAGACGCCATGATCAACGGGATCAAAGGGGCCACCCATTAGTCGGCCTCGGTCAAGTGGTAAGACGTACTCCTGGCACGAGTAGTTTTCTTCGGAAGAGCTATCGCGATGGCTGCGCAGCGTGGGTGCCATGCGTTGGATGATACGGATCGCGTGGCACTGCGAATGTAGCTCGGCCGGTTAAGGTAGGTGATACGTGGACATGCTCATCAGGCTTTTCGCACAACCGGCCGGGAATGGAGGGACGTCAGACTCCTGCCTGGTGCGAAAGCCCATTGGGCCGGAACATCGACTCATCCTCGCGTGGATCGCCGAGCACTTCTCCTCTGCCTGGGCCAGCGAAGCCGGTGTGGCGCTGGCCAACCGGCCTGCCAGCCTGTTCGTTGCCACGCGCGGCGATCCTTCCGAGTTGGTCGGTTTCTGCTGCTACGATGCCACCGCACGTGGCTTCGTTGGCCCTATCGGTGTGGTCGAGTCGATGCGCGGTGTCGGTGTCGGTGCGTCGCTACTGCGTGTGTGCCTGGGCGACATGCGCGCCGTGGGTTACGGCTACGCGGTGGTCGGGGCAGTGGGGGCACCCGAGTTCTTCCAGCGCGTTGCCGGCGCGACCGAGATTCCGGATTCCACGCCGGGGATCTATCGTGGCATGCTCAGGGCCACCGCTGGACAGGGAGAATGAAAGCGATGCTTGGCTGTGCTCTGTGCGCGTTCCACGGCCGTTTGGCTTTTCGATTGAGGGTCAGGATCGATTAAGGACTGTATCTTCCCATGCTTCCCGCATCCCGCGTCCCAATTCCAGTCGTTGTCGAGCAGCACGCCGAAGAATCGGCGATCTTGAGGAACACGCGTTCGTTCCTGGTAAGAGCATCCCACGTCCAGCTCCACCGTTTGCGTCGGATAGACGATCGCATCGCGGCGCATCTGGATGGCCTTGCCGTCGCGGGCGAGTATGGGGCGAACCTTTCAATGTTGGCGCTGGAGAAGCCTGGCGTCGGTGAGGTGTTCGCGGCGGCGGTGCGGGCGATCGAGGACAAGGATGCGCAGCGCCTCGACCGGTTGTTCGCGATTGTCGAGGCAGTGCCGGAAGCTGTGCCCGGTCTCACCTCTGCTTTCGGCTGGGTGTCATCGCAGTATCTACAGGGCACGGTCAGCCAACTGCTGTCGTCTCCCTCGCCTTTCCGTCGCCGTGTCGGCATCGCGGCCTGCGCGATGCATCGGGTCGACGCCGGGCCCGCGCTGGAAGCGGCGTTCAGGGACAGTGACCCGGGATTGCGGGCGTGCGCGTTGCGAGCCTTGGGGCAATTAGGGCGGCGCGACCTGCAGGCCCAGGCGCTCGGTGCCTTGGCGGACGCCGACGTTGGCTGCCGCTTCTGGGCGGCCTGGTCGGCGGCGCTTCTGGGCGATCGCGTGAAGGCGTTCGATGTCCTCATGCGCTTCAGCCTCGCGCCGGGGTTGCATCGCGAGCGGGCGATGCAGGTGCTGTTGAAGGTGATGGATCTGCCGCGAGCGAACGAGTTGCTCAAGTTGTTCGCGCGCGATCCCAAGGACATTCGCGTCCTGATCCAGGGCGTCGGCATCGCCGGCGATCCGCTGTATGTGCCCTGGCTGATCAAGCAGATGGCGGAGCCCAAGCTCGC
This sequence comes from Rhodocyclaceae bacterium, assembly GCA_041480065.1. Taxonomy (GTDB): domain Bacteria; phylum Pseudomonadota; class Gammaproteobacteria; order Burkholderiales; family Rhodocyclaceae; genus Fen-999. The sequence goes on along the minus strand of JBGOZF010000001.1, from coordinate 130,812 downwards.
GCGTCTGGCAGGCGAGTCGTTTTCCTTCATCACCGGGGTGGATCTTGCGTATCTCGATCTCGAAGTCAAGCGACCAGAAGGCGTGGAGACCGGGCCGACGGACGATCCGGAGGATGAGGATGTGTCGATGGATCCCGACGACGACCTGCCCTGGCCGGATGCGGAGAGGATCCGTGCTTGGTGGGAGGCGAACCGGGTTCGTTTCCAGGACGGCGCGCGCTACTTCATGGGCGAGATGGTCACCCCCGCCCATTGCCTGCATGTACTCAATGAAGGTTGCCAGCGCCAGCGCATCGCTGCGGCGCTCTACTTGTGCCTGTTGCAGCCGGGCACGGTGCTCTTCAACTGCGCGGCGCCGGCGTGGCGGCAGAAGCGCTGGCTGGACAAGATGGTGTAGGCGTCTCTGGTGTGTCTTATGATGAATGCTGTTGGGGGTAAGTATCATCGGTAACCCGCTCGGTGGCTCCTGCTTCGGCACGGCTGCCGTCCTCAACGAAGCCAACTGAAAGGACCTCGCATGCGTCCGGTTGCGTTAACGGTCGGTGGAACGCCGGTCGGCGAATCAAAGACTTGGCCTTATCCGAAGGGCGACCACCACGACTACTATCTGATCCCGGTTTATGAAATGACGGTAGAAGGTACCGACAACGGCGGTAAGGCGGCAAAGGAAACCATCAAGGTTCTACGCTTTGGCGTTCAAAGCGAGGATGGGAAGACTGCCAAGATTGTTGGGTTGGCTGAGAAACAGACCCATGTCATCAAGGCGCGGGACCCGACCTACCCTGTTCACAGTGCGTCCTCGGGAGAGAATGGTGGTTGGCAGGTATTCGATAACTACCTGATACACGATGGCCCGGATGGCCCTGACGACGAGGTGTTCGCGACGATAGGGTGCATCGAGATCATGGGGCTACAAGGATTCACGAAGTTCAATGATCTGCTCATCCGGCTGGTGAATCCGCCTGGGGCCAACCGGAGCCAGAAACTGGCGGCAATCGGAGGTTCGCGGATGATGACTATCACCTACCTGCCGGCCGTTCGGCCGTCGCTCAAGAAGGCCCCATGATGGATACGGTTCGCAAATCCGCAGTCCTGTTCGGTGTCTGGCTCTTCCTGCTTGGCGCAGTTGCGGCGGTGTCGGCCGCGGAAACGCGGTCGCCTTCGCGTTTCGCCGCCGAGACGGTGGGTGCGGCCTTGGCCGAAGCCAGCATCGTGCCGGAAATACAAACCATTCCGCGTACCTCGAAGGAACTGCGCGACGTCGTATCGCGCTGTCTCGATTCGCGACTGCTGAAGAGGCTGACGAGTATTTCGGGGACGGATTTTCGTTACCCGGTTTACGAAGCCGGCCGAACCGCGCACATGGGCACCATCGTGCTGCAATACCAAAGCGATACCGTTGCCGAACGTATGGCTGCTTCTCTGGCGGGTCGACAGGATTACTTTCGGCATTCGAAGATCCTGATTCGTTTCTCGGCGGTTCGGCTCGGGCGCCTGATCGTAATCTTTTACTCCGAGAATAGCGGCGACAAACGCATTGTCGAGTCATTGAAGAGTCTACCGGCTCGTTTCGAAGAAGTTACCCGGGCGGAAGCGCCTTCCTGGCAAGAGCCCGAAACCATCGAACACGAAAAGTAGCGGTACAGAGACCGAGCGGAAAGACGGGATGAAGGATCATGCTGGCTAAATACATACTGGTCATTGTGGGCGCCGTCTTCCTGATGCTGGCGCTGTTCCACATTGCCAAGGATGGCGGCCGGGTAGGGCCGGCGAGCCGGACGTGGCTGATCGTCGCCATCGTCTTTGCTGCGGTGAGTGCCTGGCTGTTTACTGGTGGCCATGGCTGACGCCGGAGTACTGTCGCGCCGGGCCCCGGATGGCCTGTTATTCGGCATGCAAACATGCCACAATCGTATTACTTTGTACGGCGAATCCGATGGTGCCCGCGTTGATGGCGCGCCGGGTCAGGATTCGAATTCTGGTGCTCACCCGCGCATGGCTGCTTCATCCGATGATCTCACGCGAGCCATTCCCGCCGACCTGCGGACGGCCGGCCTGACGGCACTGGTGCTGCCCGAAGGCACCGGATCGGTACCGGGCGACGATGCCGCGGACAACACGGCGCTTCCGGTCGGCACGCGCCTGTTCGAGTTCGAGATCACCGGCCTGATCGGCATTGGCGGCTTCGGCATCGTCTATGCGGCCTACGACCACTCGCTGCAGCGGGCGGTGGCGATCAAGGAATACATGCCTGGTTCACTGGCGGCGCGCAGCCGCGGCTACACGGTGGTGGTGCGCTCGCAGCGGGATGCTGAGACATTCGAGGTCGGCCGGCGCAGTTTCGTCAATGAGGCTCGGCTGCTGGCGCAATTCGATCACCCCTCGCTGGTGAAGGTGTTCCGCTTCTGGGAGGCGAACGGCACGGCTTACATGGTGATGCCGCTCTACAAAGGTGTGACCTTGAAACAGCGCCTGAAGGAGATGGCCGCGCCGCCCGGCGAGGCCTGGCTGGTGAGCCTGCTGCGGCAACTCATGGACGCGCTGGCGGTGATTCATGCCGAGCGATGCTTTCACCGCGACGTCGCCCCGGACAACATCCTGTTGGTGGAGGGCGACCGAGCGGTGTTGCTGGATTTCGGCGCCGCGCGGCGGGTGATCAGCGACATGACCCAGACGCTGACGGTGATCCTCAAGCCTGGCTACGCGCCGATCGAACAGTACGCCGAGAATCCGTCGATGAAGCAGGGGCCGTGGACGGACGTCTATGCGCTGGCGGCCGTGGCGTATTTCGCGCTGACGGGGGCGCCGCCGGACCCGGCAGTCAGCCGCATGATGAAGGATACCGTGCAGCCGCTTGCCGGCTCGGGTCGCAGCGGCTACAGCGAGGGCTTTCTCAAGGCGATCGATGCGGCGTTGAGCGTGCGGCCGGAGGATCGGCCGCAGAACGTTGCGGCGTTCTGGGCCTTGCTCGACAGCCACTTGCCCGCCAAAGCCGTGGCGCCGGCACGCGTCGCCGCGGAGGCAACGCAGGTTTCGGGCGACGCTGCGGTTCCGCGACCCGAAGGAAGGCAGCAGCCGGCAAAGTCGTCCTTACCGGTCATCGGTGCAGTCGTCGCGTTATTGGCGATCGCGGGAGGCGCTGGGGTCTTTTTGTACCAATCCGACTTCAAGCTACCATCTTTCGAATTGCCAGAAACCAAGGCACCCGAACCGGCTGCGACGGCCGAGCAGGCGCAGCCCGCGGTATCGACGCCCGCGCCTGCGCCGGACCAGACGACAGCGGCGGTGTCACCGCCTGCGGTCGTGGAAGAGCCGACGGCGGCGCTGCCGCCGCCGCAGCCACGGGAGGTGACCCATCCGGCCAAGGCGGTGCCCGCGCCGAAGACCGCGAGCGTGGAAACGAAGCGTGGCGCGAGCGGTACGGAGAAACTTCAGGAATTGCTGGCAGTTGCCGAGCAGGCGATGTCGCGCGGCCAATGGCGGCGCGCCGAGCAATACGCCGACCGTGTGCTTGCGCTCGACTCCGGCAATGCGCGCGCCGAGGAGATCAAGCAGCTTGCCCAGGCCGAGGAGAAGAAGGCGGCGTTCGATGCGATCAAGATTGAATAAAAGGAGAAGGACATGAAGTCGTTCAAACCTGCAATGGTGGCGTCGCTAGTGCTGTGTCTGGGCATGGCGGGATGTGAAACCATGGACGGTGGGCTGGGTGGCATGTTGAAGGGGGATTCGAACGACCCGTGCAATGTCGCTGTCGGCGCCATTGCCGGCGGCGTGGTCGGTGCGCTGGTCAGCGAGAAGAGTCGCGGTAAGGGCGCGGTGATCGGTGCCGGGCTGGGTGCACTGGCCTGCGTGGTCATCAATGCGGTGTCGAGGCAGACCAAGTCGGCAGACCAGGTGGAAACTGAATACCGCAGTCAGCACGCGGGCCAGTTGCCGCCCTCGGAACCGGTGGTGGAGGCCTACCATGTCAATGTCAGCCCGGACAACCGGGTGCATGCGGGCGAGAAGGTGCGGGTGGTTTCGAACATGACCGTGGTGCGCGGTTCGACTCGCTCGGTCGATGAGGTCAAAGAGGTGCTGACCCTCTCAGGCGCCGGCGGCACCAAGACCCTGGAGAAGACGGCCAGCGAGAAGTCCGGTAGCGGTGCCTACGAGAATACGTTCAATCTGTCGTTCCCGAAGGATGTCGAAGCCGGAACCTATCCGATCAAGACGCAATTGTTGGTGAACGGCAAGGAGGCGGCAGAACGAAGACAGAAGCTGGTCGTCGTCGCGATCGGCGAAACAAGACAGTTCATGCTGGTGTCGCGCTAGGCGCAGCCGGGAGCGGCGGTGTCGGCGTTTATCAATGGCGGGAAACAGAATATGACGGCGATGACGCGTGAGCAGGATGCGGCGGCAAACGGCTTGTTGGGCAGGGTGACTCAACCGGCAATGGACAAGGTCGGCCGCTACCAGATGCGCGAGATGATCGGCCAGGGGGCAATGGCCTCGGTCTACAAGGCCTTCGACCCCGAGATCAATCGCACGCTGGCGATCAAGCTGCTCAAGCCGGAGCTTTGCCACGAGGAGGAATATCGCAGCCGCTTCGTCCGCGAGGCCAAGGGCGCGGGGGTGCTGTCGCATCCGAACATCGTCACGGTGTACGACGTCGGCGGTACCGAGCATCAGCCCTATATCGCGATGGAACTGGTCGAGGGGCTGACGCTCGGCGAGATCCTGAAGGAGAAGAAGCAACTGCCCTTGAAGACCATCATCGAGATCGGCATTCAACTGGCCAAGGCGCTCGGTTATGCGCACGGCAAGGGCATCGTGCACCGGGACGTCAAGCCGGGCAACATCATGATGGTGAAGGGCACCACTACCGTGAAGGTCGCCGACTTCGGCATCTGTCGCATCGAGGGCGGCGACGCAACCCAGAAGACGCGTATCGGCGACGTGCTCGGCACGCCGAACTACATGTCGCCGGAACAGGTGCTCGGGCAGCAGGTCGATTCGCGCTCGGACCTGTTTTCCACCGGCGTCGTGCTCTACGAACTGCTGACGGGAAGCTTGCCGTTCCTGGCCAGCACGATGGTCAGCGTAGCGCTGAAGATCGTCAAGGAGGATCCCGAATCGATCGACAAGTTACGCCCCGATCTGCCGTTGAGCCTGCGCCGGATCGTCGACCGATGCTTGAAGAAACCGCCGGAGAAACGCTTTCAAACGGGTGAGGAGTTGGCGGCGGCGCTCATCGCCGTGCTGCGCGAGCTTCCGGCCCACGAAAAGAAAGTCCAGCGCGGCGTGCCGATGGGCGTGCGCTGGGCGATCGCGATGGTGCTGGTGGTGGCCGCCACGATGAGCGTCACCACTTTCTTCATCCATCAGCGCCAGGTCGAGGCGCTGACCGGGCAGGTGATGGGTTACGGCGGATCGTTGGCCAAGTTCATGGCGACGCAAAGCGCCGAGGCTGTGCTTGGCGAGGACTGGGTCGCACTCGAGGTGTTCATCCAGGAAACCATGAGCCGGCAGAACTTCGCCTATCTGGAGATTGTCGACCACAGCGGCATCGTGCGCGGCAGCAGCGTGGCGGGGAAGACCGGGGAGTCCTTCGTGGAGCGCGCGGGCACCGCCGTCGCGACGACGGAACCGGGTGTGGCGGTGCGGCGCACGCGGCTGGCGGATGGCCAGGAGGTGCTCGACTTCTCCGCCCCGGTGCAGTTTCACGACAAGATGATCGGCACCGTCCGCCTGGGCATATTCGAAACGCCGCTCACCGAGGTTGCCCATTTGACGCTGTTGCTGCTTGGCATATTGATTGCCGTAACGAGCGTTGCCGTGGCGGGGGCGAGCCTTCTGCTGGCACGCCGGCTTGACGGCCCGATGCAGGTTCTGCGCAGTTCGCTGGAACAACTGGCGCAGGGGCGATACGACTATCGGATCGCGGACAGCAAGCGAAAGGACGAGTTCGGGCAGCTCTACGCAGCCTTCGACGAGACTGCCGCCGCCCTGCAGCAGCGCCATGAGCCGAGCGACCAAGCGCCTGCGCCTTAGCGCGGCACTTCTGGCCGTATGCGTCGTGTCGGGCTGTGGCGTTGCGCCGCCGCAGCCCGATGCCGGCGCGCGCCCCAAGAGCACGACGGGCAGCATCGTCGGGCGCGACTCGGACTTCGTCGTGGTCGTGGTGCAACCGGGTGACACCCTGGCTTCCCTGGCCCAGAACTACCTGGGTGATGCGCGCCGGGACTGGTGGATCGGCGAATTCAACAATGTCTCCCAGGCGCGGCCGGGCCAGGAGCTGGTGATCCCGCTCAGGGCACGTAATCCGGTGGGCATATTGGCGCAGGGCTACCAAACGGTGCCGATACTCTGTTATCACCGGTTCGCCGGCCGCCCGGGCAAGCTGGCCGTGACGCCGGCGGCGTTTTCCGCGCAGATGGAATACCTGGCGCAGAACCACTACCGGGTGATCTCGCTCGGGGAGCTGCAACGCTTCCTGGAGGGGTGGGAGCCGCTGCCGCGCCGCAGCGTCGTCATCACCATCGACGATGGCTACCGCTCGACCTTCGACGTGGCGTTCCCCATCTTGAAGAAACACGGCTTTCGCGCCACGGTCTTTCTGTACAGCGACTTCGTCGGCGCTGGCGACGCCATGAGTTGGGCTCAGATGCAGGAGCTTTCCCAGTCAGGCTTGATCGAGATCCAGCCACATTCCAAGACCCATAGCGACCTGGTGCTGCACCTGCCCCAGGAAACGGAGGCGCAGTATCGGGATCGTATTCAGAAGGAAGTGGAGGTTCCCAGCGCCACCATCGAAGGGCGGCTGAGCACCAAAGTCCAGAATTTCGCCTATCCCTACGGAGACACGAACGAAACCGTCGTCGCGGCGTTGAAGCACCGTGGACTTGCGCTGGGCCTGACGGTTACGCCGGGCGGCAACGGCGCCTTTGCCAGCCCCTACATGCTGCGCCGGACGATGATCTTCGGCGAGGACGACATTGGGGTCTTCGCCTCGAAGCTGGCGGTATTCACCAAGTCCGCGCCACATTGAGAAACCGTCCCGTGCGCCTGAACTCTCGCATCGTTCTGGCTGGATCAGTGTTGCTGGGCGCATGTGCGCATCAAGGCGGGGAGCCGCCTGGCGTCGCGCCTGTAGCGGTGCCTTACAGCGATTCGATCGCGCAGCGGCAGCAGCTGGCGAAGCGGCTGGCGACCGACGGCGATCTCGCGGGGGCGGCGGCGCAATGGCAGGTGCTGACGATTCTCGATCCCGATGATGCTGGGTTCCGCCAGGAGCTGAAGTCGACGCGATCTGCCGCGTCCCAGTCGGCGGCGGCGAACTACGAGAAGGGAATGGTTGCGCTGAACAACGGGGATAGCGACGAGGCGATCCGGTTCATGCTGCGGGTGCTGGCGCTGCAACCGGACCATGTCGACGCGATGAAAGTCCTGCGCAACATTGAAACGGAAAGAATTGCCCGCGTGCAGGGTGCGCGAGCGAACCGGGCGCGCAGGGACGAGGAGTTGGCGAAGAAGAACGGGCAGGATGCCGGATCGCCAGACATGAGCGAGTACCGTCGCTCCTACGATCTGGAGCAGACCATCGAATTGTTCGTGGCCGGGGATGCGCAAGGTGGACTGCGTGAACTCCACCGCTATATGACTGCGAACCCGAAGGATAAGGCGGCCCGGAAACGTATTTCCGAGGTCGTCTTCGAACAGGCCCAGAAGCTTGACACCGGCCCGACCCGCGAACGCGCCGCATTCCTGTACGAAGAGGCGATCCGGTTTCGCGCCGAAGCGGCTCCGGCCTGGGATGCGCGCCTGGCCGCGACGCGGAAAACGCTGGCCAACGAATTCTACGAGAAGGGAATGCGCGCCTACCGCGGCGACTTCGACCTTGCCATCAAGCATTGGGAGACCTGCCTCAAGTACAACCCGCAGCAGGCCAACTGCGGCCTGCGCATCAAGGAGGCGCAGGCGTTCCAGAAACAGTTGAAGCGCATCGAGGGGGATGGGGCCAAGCGGTGACTGCGCGATCGGTTATCACCGGGAGTCCTCGCGTAACCGCCTTTCGAGCATGACAATCCTTACTGAGTACACCTTGATCTCGTCTTTGCTGAATTTCGCCGGAAACGACAATAGGCTACACTCATGTGCGACACGCCCTATGACGGGCCGCCAAAGTCCCGGGGCAGGATTCGACGCGCACCGCCTGCCGCTGGTGGACGCGTGCCGACAGTGGATTGCTGTAACAGCCTATCTTCGTATGGAGAATTACTATGGCAGGTAACCCACCAGGTACAACCTGTTCTGACAAGCTCGGTCCTAATTGGGTAGATGCCGGCACGACTTGTCGCTCAAGATGCTCGCGCCCTGGCCCCGGTGGGACGAGTCCAGACGCCGAATGCCAGGAACCGGAGCACGGCGGCTATTTGTGGGAGACCGCAACAGGTGAATGGGTGTTCTCGGAGTTTCCTCGTCCGACAACCGATCTCAAGCCGCCAGGGCCAAGAATTCAAATGTCTATCAAGATAGACGAGAAGAACCTCGCCGTAGGGAAAGCCAGATACACGGGTGCGAAGCACTTGAACAAATATATTGCCATTCATCCAGGTGGCCCTGGAAATGCCGGCACTCCAATTATTCATTGCAACATAGAGTTTCGTATTGAGGTCAATGGAAGACCTGTTCCTATGACGGAGAGACGAGTTCGCTACTGGGGAATCAAGTTCGCCCCTGGAGCCACCGTCGCAAATGGGGGGAAGTGGGAGGTCGATCGGGCTGCAGGCGCGGTACCGGTGGGGGACGCACCAAGCGCCGAAGATGCTCCCGGGATGAACTTCACAACTCGTCCGTCCGGATCAACCGGTGACATGCACGAGTTCTTAGCGGGCACATCGAGGTATGGCGGTTTCTACTACCAAGAGGTGACCATGTATGACCCCGACGGAACCGCCAGAGTCATGGTGTATAACTTAGGGCGCCTTGACGCGAAGCAGTTTGCCGACGCAATAAGACGGATCGGCAGCGGCGCTGACAGGCATGCCTGCCTGTTTGAAGGGGAACTGACAGAAGACAGCAAGGATTCGGACAGCGGAATTCTTACCGATATCCCAGACAACGCAAAACGAAAGAAGATTCCGTCGAAATAGGGGGCAGGCCGAATCCGAGTCGGCGTCATAAGCTGGCCAAGCGTCTGCTTTTCCAAACAGACTTACTTGCCGTCGCGATGCAACTGTTCTCTCAGCGCGATCGCTCTTTCGCGCTTGAGCTTGACCAGCTGGTTGTCGGGATCGATGGCGAGAACCTGCCCCCACTTCTCGATTGCACAATCGAGATCCCGGTCGCGCTGATAGCACACTTCAGCTTCCCGGCTCAGGCGCCGGATGATCAGGCCTTTGTCGACCGCTTTCGGCTTTGGCTGTGGTTCGGCAGGACGGGGCGCCGGTTCGGCAGGGCGGGGCGGCGGTTCGGGCGCCTTCGTCGGCTGAACTGCCGGCGGCAAAGGTGGTGGCTCTTTGCCGGGGATCTTGATCACCTGCCCGATTTCGAGTTTGTTCGGAACACGCAGGTCGTTGTATCGCGCCAGGATATAGAACCGGTAGCGGTCATTGAGAAAGCGTTGGGCGAGCTTGCTCAGCGTATCCTCCGGCCTGACGCTGTAGCGGAAGAACACGGAGCCGAGTTCCTGCTGGGGATCCGCCTTGATCTGATCCATCAGCTTGCGGGCGATTTCGTTGCTCGGGTCGATCTGGAGCGTGCGTTCGAGCAGGCTCTTTGCTGCGGCCTCCTCGCCGTTCTGCAGCAACTCCATGGCATCCATCGCGTATTTCGCGGCCTGCGCGCGGGACTCGCGCGTCGGCGGTTCCTTCGGCGCGCTTGGCTCGGCCTCCGGCGGGGTTCCAGCGGGCGACGTCGTCGACGGGGAGGATGACGTGGGAGGCGTCTGGCAGGCTCCAAGCATCATGCTTGCTGCAATGACGACGCAAAGTGGGCCCCAGGCGCCGGCGCGACGTGACGGAGTTTTCATGTTCATCTCGACTGACCGGTTGACAGAACGCCAATCCAAACGGATATTCTAACGCTGACGACAATGTACTATACACACGGCTGCGACCTTGCTGGTAATTCAAGGCCATAGTATTGGCACGGCCTGCCCGCTTTGGCGATAGGAGCGACAATGACCATCCGCATTGAGGTGACATCGTGCAACGGCGCGCCACCGCCGAACCGGATGGCTGCCGATTTCGACGAACTGGGCGGCAACATCGGTCGTGCCGAGGACAGCAGCCTCGTATTGCCTGATCCGGAACGCTTCATCTCGCGAACCCATGCCTCCGTGGAGTGTCGCGCCGGTCAGTATGTCATCCTGGACAGGGGCAAGGCTCTGCCGGTGGCGGTCAATGGCCGTCCGCTGGGCAATGGGCACGAATGCCCGATCGGGGATGGCGACGAGATCGTCATCGGCGCCTACCGCATGCGAGTCTCCGTCGCTGAACGTGCCGCAATGGCGGCCCCGCCGACGGAGCCCTTGGCGGCGCCGCTCGCCGGCGCCGTCAAGGACGATCCTCTGGCATTGTTCGGGGCTGCGCCGCCATCGGCCCCGCGGGCGGCCGCATCGCTGATGGACGACCCGTTTGCGTTACCGAACCGAGGGACGGGCGGCGGGCGCGGAGGCGATGATTCCTTGCTCGCGGCGTCGGCCTCCAACGCGCCTGCCCAGCCGCATCTTCCCGAGGACGTCGATTTCGGACTCGGACTTCCGTCAGCGAGTCGAAGTGTGGATGAATTCTTCGGGCTTTCGCCGGCTGGGAATGCCGATCTCTTTCCGCCGGGGAGCCCCCTGGGCGGTATGGCTGGGCAGGGTGGCGGCGCGCAGAGCGTCGATCCGCTGGCGGCATTCGGGGGGGCGGCTGCCGTCAAGGCGGTTGCGCCCCAGCGCGACGATACGCCTGAGCTTCAGGCGTCGTTCAAGGTGCCGAAAGCCAGACCCGATGCGGCGTTGGCTCAACACGAGTTGCTCCCCGAGGCCGGGCAGGAGGTATCGAACAAACCGATGCCGCCTGTTCAAGGTGCCGGTGCCATGCCAGGAGCGGCATCGGTGGATCCGCTCGCGCTGTTCGGTGGCGGAGGGCCTTCCGTCGACGCGTTGGGTGTTCAGGCGCCGTCGAGACCTGCGAGTACAGCACCGCAGGCGGCGTTGCTGGACGCTTTCCTTCAGGGGGCCGGCATGCCCGACTTGCAGTTGCCGGGCGGCCTGACGCCGGAGACGATGAACATGCTCGGTCAGCTCCTGCGCGAGGCGACGCAGGGTACGCTCGACCTGCTGCTGGCGCGGGCGACCATCAAGCGCGAGGTGCGCGCCGAGATGACGATGATCGTCGGCCGGGAGAACAATCCGCTCAAGTTCTCGCCCAACGTCGAGACGGCGCTGACCCACCTGCTGGCGCCACCCGTGCGCGGTTTCTTGCCGCCGATGGAGGCCATGAAGGATGCCTACGACGATCTGCGCTCGCATCAGTTCGGTTTCATGGCGGGTATGCGCGCGGCGCTGGCGGCGGTATTGCAGCGTTTTGATCCGGAAACGCTGGAACGCCGGCTGACTCAGAAGTCGGTGATGGATTCCGTGTTGCCGATGAATCGCCGGGCGAAGCTGTGGGATTTGTTCGAGGCGCTGTATCGGGACATCTCAAAAGAAGCCGAGGACGATTTCCACACGCTGTTCGGCCGGGAGTTCGTGCGCGCCTACCAGGCACAGGTCGATAGGCTGAACCGGGCCGACGAGAGCGGCGACCGGTGATTCCAGGCGGAAGCAGCGTTTTGCTGCCGAGCGAGAAGGCAGCGGTCAGGCGCCTTCGAGGAGGCTCTCGAAACGTTCGTCGGGCGGCAGGCCGTGAAAGCCGCGCACGACCTGCGGCCAGCAGTCGACGGAATGCCTCCACCAGAGGCTGCGACCGCTACCCGTGGTGTCGAGCAGGCAGTGCCCTGCGGCGCTCAGAAGGTTGCCCATCGGCGGCGGCGTCTCGAACACGCTCGTGACCTCGGGCGCGTTGTTCTGCCACCAATCGGCGAGGTTGCGAGCTGCCGCAGCACAGCCGTCGAACCCGTTGGCAGGAAAAGGATTCGCGTCCAGATCGGCTTCGAGCCGCTCGGCCGGGAAGTCGACGCTCAGCGTGGCCAAGGCGATTTGTCCGAGACGCGCGTACCAGTCCTGTCGTTCAAACATGGCCACGATGCTGTTCTCGCCCGGATCGAACGGCACTGCGATGGTCAGGGGGAAATGGCGTCCGACCTTGTCGACGCTCGGCATCAGCAGGCCCGTCCACGCCTGTGCGCCGATGACGCCGGGGAAGAGGCCGAAATACCAGATCGGACTGGTGAGGTAGCTCTCCAGCCAGCGAGCCCCAAGGCTGGCACGGCTTGCGGCCATGCCGTGCTGTAGCCAGAGATCCCAGACATCGATGAATTCCTGCGGCAGCCGGCGCGAGGCGAAGTCGCCAAGCGCGGGAATCTTGCCGAACCAGCCGGCCGTCGGCATCAGAGCCTGCCCGGGCACTGGAACTGCTGAAGTTCGGGCAGACGGAAGGGATTCTGCACGCTGCTCGTCAAGACCTCGAACACTGCCTTGCGTCCATCAACATCGAAGGTCACGCGGAACTTCTCCGGTTGGGGCGTTGTTTCGATCTTCATGCGGTCGAACAGGCGGAACAGCGCCCACGGTCCTTCGAATGGTGGAATGCCGCCGGCGGTGCCGGGCGGCGACACTTGCAGCCTGACCTGGGTGCTGCCGCTCGGCCCGGGCCATTGCACGGCCTGGGGGATGAGCGGGCCGTGACTGTATCGGACAAGCTGGCCATCGACGTCGAGGATGAACTGGGTGATGCTGGCATCCATCTCCAGAGGCTTGAACTCGAGGCGCAGATTGGGGCCGGCGCCGGTGCGAAAAAAGACATCGCGTATGGTCTGGGCGCGCTGGAACTGGATCAGCGCCCCCGAAGCGTCAGACTGCTTGTTGTCGCCGACCTGGCGATAGACCCAGGGCTTCTTCGAAATGTCGACGATCGGCAGCAGTTTCGCCTGGAAGAAACGGTCGAGATCGCCGCCCACGGCGAACAGCTTGGCGAAATCGTCGGTGGTGACGTCACGCGTGCTGCCGCGAACGAATGGATAGCGACCGGCGATCGCCTTGTTGCAGAACTCGGAGATCTGCATCAGTTCGCCGCTGACGTTTTCCTTGGTCCCGATGGCGATCAGCTTCGCCGCGTAGTCCGCCAGCGTCTTGAGTATGGTCTGCATCGGCTCCGAGACCTGGCCGGCCTGAAGCAGCGCCTTGTCCGGCGCCCCGCTCGGTGGCGGCGGGTTGTTGGCCTTGATGGCGGCATCGGCCGTCAGCATCGCCTGCGCCAGCTCCTGCAACAGCGCAATCTGGGCGTCGATCGGTGCCGGCTGTCCGGGGCCGGCGGGCGTGACCAGGCGACGCAGGTTGTCGAAGCGATCGTCGACGATGTGCTCGGGCGTGGTCGCGAGTTCGGCAGTCGTCTTCGGCTTGTTGGCACCGAGGATTCGGCGTACGCGATCGACGTTGCCCTGCAACTGGTCCTCGACCTTCTCCGGGATGCTCATGTCGCCGGCGGGTTTCTTCACCAAGGTTACTTCGGTGATGATGGCCCGCAGCAGCCTGGGCAGCGGCGTGTCCGGCGCCGACAGGATGCTGGCGGCCTGAATCGCCTGACGGCGCTCGGTGCCCGTCTCGACACGAATATCGTTGATGAAGGTTTCCCAGGTGCGGGCATAGTCCTCGAGGTACAGTCGGCGCACGTCGTTGATGAGTTGTGCCCTGGCATCGGGATTGGCAAAGCGGCTGCGCCTGTCTTCCAGGCCCAGCACCCAGGGTTCCTCGCTGACCAACTCTTTCGTGGTCTGATCGGCCGTCTTGATGAAGGCGTTGTAGTAGCCCTTGTAGCTGAAGAGGCCGGGTACGCCATCGGTCAGTGGTCTTCCGCTGGCACGCCTGAATGCCAGGCCGGCATTGGCGCCGGCGGCCTTGGCGATGGTGAAGTCCGGAAACTCCGAGCCTACCCCCGCTTGCCGTATGCGGTTGTAGATCCGGCGTTCGATGGGCGTTTGCGCGATGATCGCTCGCGCCGACGCGACAAGCTGCGTGTTCGGGACGATGGGATTCTCTATCTGCCCGGCAGCGAGCAGGGCATTCAGTTGCTCCAGCAGCAGGCCGCGCTGCTCGACGGTCACTTCGCGCGGCAGGTTGTTTTCCCAGTCGATGCGAACGTAGGTCTTCAGCGCCTCGGCGTCGAAGTGCTCGGCGTCGTAGAGCATGACGTAGGCCTTGAGCGTCTCGTAGAGCGCCTCGGGATTACTGCGCAGGTTGCCCAACTGTTCCTCCAGCCTGAGCGCGAGGCGCGGCAGGAAAGTGTCCTGAAGCAGGCGCTGGTGGGCGACACGCGACGCGGCGGCGAGCTTGTCGCCCTGGTAGAGGCCGAATTCCATGGTGGTCGGTACCGTACCGCCCGTGACTGAGCTTCCCGCTAGGTCATGCACGGACTGGAACACGGGCAGCAGGCCGACGATATCCGCGGTGCCGCCGACAGTGAGCGTGCCCAGTTGCTTCGAGATCGTTTGCAGCCGGCCTTCGACCTCGGTGACGTAGGCCTTGTTGCGCGAGTAACTGACGGTCCATGCCAGGATCGCACCGACGGTGAGAATCGCCGCGACGGCGACCCCGCCCCATTGCAACAGCCTGCGGCGCCGTTCCCATTTCAGGTTGGTGCCGGCCAGACCCGCTTCATTGAAAATCACCTCGCGCAGCAGGCGGGTGATGAAGAAGCTCTTGCCGCTGGGAAGAAGCGGTTCCAGCAATTTGCGCTCGAGCCGGAAGGCGCGCCCCAGGGTGCCCATCACGCGATCGATCGGGTTGCCTTCCTGAGTGCCGCTGGTCAGGTAGACGCCGCGCAGCAGGGGCTTCTCCTCGAAGCGCGATGGCGCGAATACCTTGTCGAGAAAATCGTTCAGTATCGGTCCTAGGCTGGCGAACTGCTGCGGGAACAGGTAGAGGAGCGCGCGTCGTTGCGGAGCGCGCTCCTGTTGCATGCGGTCGATCAGGCGGGCGTTGAGCTGATGTTCGAGTGCTGAGAGTTCTTTCGGAAAGCTCGTCGTCGCTGCGGCATCCTCGACTTTCTCGCCAAAGGGGAATGACATTCCCCACACTTGCGACCTTTCCTCGCCGCCGAGGTCGCCGAAGAATTCCATGAAACCGGCCAGCAGGTCGGTCTTGGTGATCAAGACGTAAAGCGGGAAACGAATGGCGAGCTGCTGGTGGAGTTCCTGCAGGCGCTTGCGCAGGGCGGCGGCCTGGGCATCGCGCTCGGCCGGATTCTGCTGTAGTAGGTCGGCAACGCTGATCGTCAGCAGGACGCCGTTGATCGGCCGCCGCGGACGGAACTTCTTCAGCAGTTGCAGAAAACCGGACCAGGCGGCGGAGTCGACTTTCTGATTGCTTTCCTGCGTCGTGTAGCGGCCGGCGGTGTCGATCATGACGGCTTCGTCGGTGAACCACCAATCGCAGTTGCGCGTGCCGCCGACACCGCGAATCGTCGGACTGCCTATCCGGTCGGCCAACGGGAACTTGAGGCCGGAGTTGATCAGCGCCGTCGTCTTGCCGGAGCCGGGGGCGCCGATGATGATGTACCAGGGCAGTTCATAGATGTATTGCCGCCGCAGCCGGGCAATCCAGGAGGATTTCTTGCCTGAGGCACCGATGTCGGCCTGCCTGAGCACGGCAACCGCCTCTTCGAAGCGCTGTCCGAGCAGCGCGACCTCCGCCGTACCCGCATCGTCCGCCGCTGCCGGCTGCGGGGCGCCCTGTTTCAGCAGGCCGTCGAACAGGCGGGCATTGTTGGTCTTCGCCTTGACGAATCTCCACAGCACACGGACCAGGTAGATGCCGAAGATGAGTCCGATGATCACCCAGCGGACAGTTATCGAATCGAGCGGGCGAAAGTCGGCGATTGCGATCAGCGGGCCGACGTACCAGACGATCAGGCTCAGGGCTATCAGCCCCAGGATCACCATCACCGTGCGGTTGAAGATCAGGCCGAGGAGCTTCTTCATGACAATTCCATGCGTCGCCGGCGGCTCAGGATGGGCCGCCGAGGGCGGCAAAAAGCGTGATTTCCACGCGCCGGTTGCGGGCTCGCCCCTCGGCGGTCGCGTTGTCGGCGATGGGTTCGCCGTCGGCGCGCCCCTCGCCGGACAGCCTTGTGGCAGCGACCTGTTGCGAGAGAATCCGTACCACCGAACTGGCGCGTTCCTGCGACAGGTGCCAGTTGGAGGGGAATCGCATCGATCGTATGGGCTGATTATCGGTATGGCCGACGACATGTATCGCGCCAGGTACCGAGTTCAGTGCCTCGGCGATACGGCCCAGCAGCGGCAGGTATTCGGCCGAGATGGTGGCGCTGCCTGGCTGGAACAATCCGTCGCCGCGAATCGTGATGATGCTCCTGTTGTTTTCGTCGCGTACGGCGACCGACCCGGCTTGAATCTCCGGTTCCAGAAACGAAGCGAGGCGGGGCTTGGCCGGTGGCGCCACGGGTCGGGGCGGCGGTGCGGTCGTGCGGACCCGGAGCTGATGAATCTGCGCGTACACGGGGTCCGACAGTTCCATCAATTGCAGCCGGAAGAACAGGAAGACGCCGAGCAGAATCACGCCGCATACGGCGAATATCACCCATAGGGGCAGCACAGTGAGCACTCGGGAGCGAAGTGCCGCGGCGCCTCGCCAATGCGGCGACAGGTCACGCTCGTACTCGCCCTGATGCCTTCGAAGCATCTGCGCCAGTCGCTCACGAAGCGCTTCGAGTTGCGCCCGTCCATTGTCGATCACCCGGTAGCGACCTTCGAATCCGAGTGCCAGGCAGACGTACATGAATTCGAGCAGGTCGTGGTTTGCCCCCGGGTTCTCGGCGACTTTTGCCAGTAACTGAAAGAACTTCTCGCCGCCCGACGTCTCGTTGTGGAACATCACCAGGAGACTGTGTTTGGCCCAGATGCCCGAACCGCCCCAAGGCGTCGATGCGGCCGTTTCGTCGAGCAAGGTGCAGAGCGCATAACGGGCAGCAATGACCTTTTCGGGCGCGGTGCCGGCGGCCTTGGCCCGGGTTTCGAAGGTCTTGATGTTCTGTGCCAGGTAGTCGCGCAGGCCTGAAGGATCGGCGTGCTGCGGCGTCGCGCGCAACTGCGGCACGATGTCGAGCAACGGGTTGGCGGCGGCGACCAGGGGGTTGATGCCGGACACGGCAGCAGCCGAGTCGCCTGCTCGCGGCAGGCTGTCGCGGGTTGAGCTCGCCGTTTGCGCGGCGGCCGGCTGCGGGCGCTGCAAGCCCCGGGCGCCCGGAGAGGGCATCATGATGGTGCGGTCCGTTTCGGACTGGGCGAAGGGGTCGTCCGGATCGCTCATGATGGCTTGGTCTCAGCCGCGGATGGCCCAGAATTCCAGTTCGATGCCCGGGAAATCACCGGCGATGTGCATCGCCAAGCCGCCCGAACGGTCCAGCTGCTTCCACAATTCGCCTTCGCGATCGAGTTCGAAGTAGTTGAAGCCGGCGTGGTAGGGAATCTGCCGTGGCGCGATCGGCAAGGAGCGAAGCTGAATCCCAGGCAATTGCAGGTTTACGAGGTCGCGGATGCGCTCGACCGGGCCGATCTTCACGTGGGTCGGAAAGCGCAGGCGCAGTGTCTCTCCTGGAATCTGGGCGTTGACGGCAAGGACGAAGCTGGCATCTTTCAGCAACTCAAGGTCCGGGATGACGGCAACGCGGACGCCGTACTTGCGATCCTGCAGGTCGATCGGGATGGCGCTCTGCTCAAGCACTATGCTGAGGCTCATGCGGATCTCGGCGATCAGCGGCGGAAAGCAGCTTGCCAGTGCGTCGTGGGCATATTCCGGCAGGACCGGGGGGCGGCGACTGGTGTGGCTGAAGGTGGCCAGGTCGCCCGCCAGCAGCAGGCAGGCCGAGTAGAGTCGTTCCGGATGAAGCAGCGGATGCCGCGTCAGATGCTGGAACAGCAGTTCGTAGCGGTTGAGGGTCTGCAGGAACAGGAAGTCGGCGATTTCCGCAACGCCCCCCCGCCCGGGCTGGCCAAGGCGTGAAGCCAGCGCGTCGCCGCGCTGGTGCACCAGGCCAAGGATCTCTCGCGCATAGCCGATGAGCGTCGGATCGCACGCGGCATGCAGTACGGGGGGAATGTAGCTCCGGTCCAGGATCAACTGGTTGTCGGCGTGGCGCTCGGTGACCCTGACGACCCCCAGGGTGCAGTAGGCTCCGGTAACTTCCCCTTGGCGCAACAACCTCAGACGCAGGCGGCCAACCCTCATCGGCACGCTGCCGTCGGCAGACGCGTTGGCGTCGCTGACCTCGGCTTCGCTCGCCGAGAAGCGCGCGAGCGTGCTGTTGTCATTATCGTCAACCGCCACTTCGCAGGTGCCTGGCCGCCGTAGCGGCAGGGCCAGGACGATCAGTTCGTCCCTGGCGTCGGGCGCGAAATCGAGCGGTTCCGGTGGATCGTCGTGGCCAGGAAAATCGAACGGCGTGCCGTCGGGCAGGATGCCCCGCCCGGACGACAGTTGCACTTTGCCCAGGCCGAGCGCGGCGGGGTCCACCGACAAACCGACGAACCCCCAGAAATGCGCTGCCAGCGGGCCGGTCCGCGCTTCGACCAGTTGTTCCAGAAATCGGTCATGCTGCTGGAAATGCTGCTGCTGAAGGAACATTCCCTCGGACCATACAACTTTGTTATTCCAGTGCATGGCTGTTATCCAGGCCTGTTCTGAACTGAGGAGGTTGAAGGTTGCGAAGCACCCGGCTGTCTGTTTGAGAGTGTGCTATTTCGCGGGGACAATACTGACGTTGGTGTTTTCGACGCGTATCTGCACTTTGATCGCCTTCTGCGTATCCAGGGCGATCGAGTCCCGCCAGTGGGCATGCTCGACATCGCGGAATGCGGCAAAGACGGCCAGGTAGCGGGTCTCGGGAGGGTACTCCTTCTGGAATTCGCGTTTGTCGCCCGGTATCAACTGAAGTTCCTCGCTGTCGATGAGTTCGGCACCGAGAGTTTCCTTGTCTTTCCCGTATAGGGAGAAGAACGACGCGGAATTGAATGCTGCCAGCGACTTCAGCGCATACACGCGCACCACGACTGGCGAGGGCCGTCCACGGCTATCGGGGTTGACTGCGGGCTGCACATCCATGGTGGCGCGAAGCATCACCGACTTGGGGCCGCCACAAGCGGCAACTCCGACAATTAGTGCTGCAGCCAATATCGGGATAATTCGGCGGTCCGGGATCATTGGATTCTTTCGAACAGGGTCTCGTGTGGGTTACCGTTTCAAATCCCAGTACCGCCCGAAGCAGCTATCGCAGCGCTTTGCAGAAAAGCCAGCAGGCGACTTGGTCTTCGCAACACATTTGTCAATGTCAACATCGCCACTTCGGAGATGAACCATTCGCCCGATCTAGCCAAGTCATCCCCTTGGCGCACGTTCCCTTGAGCGATCCTCTCCAATGCCCTTCTTGCCTGCAGCGATACTCAACTGCATGATGCCGGCGTGCTACTGCTTAGTCAATCATACTAAAGGCATAGCGTCACGAGTTCATGAACTGTCCGCATCAGTTATGAGATAACTATCCTTTCGCGAAACCGCCGGTCAGGTCGCCGCCAAAACCGCATGCTGGTACCTTCCGACCGATAAGCGCGGTGCCGATCTTCTCTTCCAGGTCATCAGCCAACGCTACGAACGCGGTGCCCTGGTCATTAGTCACTAACCTTGCCACAGAATCGACAACCACCGACCCGCGCTTGCGCAGCCAACTCATCATCGATCCGGCACAAAAGTTAAAATACCTTGGGATCTTGCAGCAGGGCGTGGCACACCTTTATGGTCTCTTGGCTTGGTAACCAGAGACTCCCCCAAAGGGTTCGTTTGTTCAGGTTCGCTGCTGGGATCACCCCCAATCCATCACCCTACTTGACCAAATCCACGTCATTCGCCAGCATGAATTGGTGAACGTACTCACCGACCCACGGCATGTCTGTGACGTCCGGGGCTATGACGCAACTATGACGTGAACGGATAGCGTTACCGGTGTTCAAGGCTATGTCAGGCTAGTATTCGATACTGGCAAGCGTCAAGATCAAGCTGAATCAATACGTTACGAGTGACGCTTTTCGGCTTCGTCCCCTTGACATGGTGGGGGTCGTTGGTTCGAGTCCAATCGCGCCTACCAGAATTCCGCAGTGGTAGACGATGTCACGGGAAAGCCGCCTAACAGCGGCTTTCTTCGTTTGGTCAGGCGGGAATCCGAAGCGACAAGGCGGACTTTTTCTGGGAATCGCGGCTCCGCGTCACTGAACGACCTCGTCGTGGGGTGGCCCGGCGGCGGGCCTCAACCGTCAGCGCCACGGTCTTCAGGGGCGGGGCGTTCCGTCGGCTGCTTCGGAAACCATTGCGCGGCGGCCCGCTGATTGTAGTCGCCCGCTATCGGGGATCATGTAGCGAGAATTGGCAGCACCGTGTATTCTCCGCGGATCGCCGTTTGGCAAAATGCGTCCGGAATGCAGCATGCGCGGTAGGTGGCAGCTGACGATTCCGATTCCCGCGGCGCCAGCGTAGAGAAGACCGGCATGTACGAGGAATATTTTCGACTCACCGCACCGCCCTTCTCGATCGCCCCTGATCCGCGCTTTCTGTACATGAGCGTCAGGCATCGCGAGGCGATTGCCCACTTGCTTTTTGGCGTGCGGGCAGAAGGCGGCTTCGTGCTGCTCACCGGTGAGATCGGCACGGGCAAGACGACCCTGTGCCGTTGCCTGCTGGAACAGATCGACGACCTGTGCGACGTGGCCTTCATCCTGAATCCCATGATGGGCGTCCACGAGTTGCTGGCCACCATCTGCGACGAATTCCATGTCGCTGTTCAGGCCGGCGGTTCCGGCATCAAGCATCTGGTCGACGCCATCAACAGGCACCTGTTGCTGGCAAACGCCGCCGGCCGCCGCGCAGTTCTGATCATCGACGAAGCCCAGAACCTGCAGCCCCAGGTGCTTGAACTGCTGCGCCTGCTGACGAACCTGGAAACCAACACCCGCAAATTGCTGCAGATCATCCTGATCGGTCAGCCCGAGCTACAGGACATGCTGGCACGACCGGAAATGCGCCAGGTGGCCCAGCGCGTCGTCGCCCGCTTCCATCTCACCCACTTGACCCGCGACGAGCTTGCCGCCTACGTCAGGCATCGCCTGCGCATCGCCGGAACCCTGGTGCCGCTGTTCCCCGACAGCCTGATGGGCCGTCTCTATCGCGTGACCAAGGGCGTGCCGCGCCTGATCAATCTCGTCTGCGACCGGGCGCTGCTGGGAACTTACGTCCAGGGCAAACAGCAGGTAACGCGCAAGACCCTGCTGAAGGCGGCGCGCGAGGTCTTCGGCGTGTCGGCCAAGCCGCCCCTTTGGCGCCGCCGCGGCTGGCGACTCTCCTTTCTTGGTGCCGCCTGTACCGCCTTCGTCGCCGGCTATGTTCTTCGTCCGCTATGGCCCGGCGCCTTGTCGGAAATGGCTCCCGATGTGCTCGCCGCGGCGGCTCCCGTTCCGGCGTCTCCTCAACTGGACGCAGTTTCGCCCCCAACCCCAATCACGGCGGCTGTTGCCGCCGTTGATCAGGTACCCAGAGTGCCCGACGACGAACCGGCGATGTCCGCAAATCTGAACTGGCCTGAAACCGGTACCCCGCGCGCTCTTAGCGAGAGACTCGCTTTCCGGGATCTCTTCAAGCTCTACGGTCTCACCTACGATCCGACCGCCGGGATGGCTCCGTGCAAAGCCGCCGCGGCAGCCAAACTGCGTTGCCTGCACGGACGCGGCGGCCTCGCCGACCTGCTTCGCTTCAACCAACCCGCTTTGCTGCTGATGGACGGCGAGGGCGCTCGATATCACGCGGTGCTCGCGGCGCTCGACGGACAAACCGCGACCTTCAAGCTGGCGGGAGAAACCCGTCGGGTACCCCTCGCCAATATTTCTCCGGCTTGGTCGGGCAATTACGTCCTGTTGTGGAAAGCTCCTCCCGGCGTCAAGGATGCCTTGTTGCGCGGAAACAGCGGACCGGCAGTATCGTGGCTGCGCAACAGCCTGGCGGAAATTGTCGGCGACAACGCCAATGGCCCCGCGACCTTCGACGACGACCTGTATAGGCGGGTAAAGGCGTTTCAACTATCCGAGGGTATCGTACCGGACGGCGTGGCCGGTGCCCTGACCTTGGTGCGCCTGAGCATGCGCCTTGACAAGGATCTGCCGCGCCTGGAGCTGAACGCAGAGTCAAGCCAAGATGTCATACATCCTTGAAGCCCTGAAAATGTCCGAGCAGTCCCGCCGGCAGAGCGCGGTCGCGACCCAGTATTCGCTGCTGCCGCCCATCGCAGAGGAAGGGGAACCGGGTCCGTCCTGGCGCTACCCTCTGCTGGTGGGAGCGCTGCTGGTCAATGTTGTGGCGATAGCATTCTGGCTGCGCCCAAGTCCACCGGCTTCGGCTCCAGCCGCGAAGCCGATGCCGGCGACGGCGCAATCGGCAGCCGTCGTGGCACCGGGTGCGGATACGCAGGCAGCACCGGCTTCCCCGCCCCCCCTTGTTCCGGTCAAGATCGCGCCACCCCCTTCGAGCCTGCCGCGCGCCGTAACTCCTTCCGCCGCATCCCCGGCTCCCAGTGCGCCAATCGCCGCACCTCTGGTCGTGAAAAGCGCGGTCGGGAACACCCCGGCCTCGGCACCGGCGAAAGTAGAGGCGGTTGCCGAACCGACCACAGCGGACGGGATGCCGATGAGTATTCACAAGCAATTGCCGCCGATCTCCGTGACCGGATTCGTCCACGACGGGGACGCGAACAACCTGATAATCATCAATGACAGGCCCCTGCGGGAAGGCGACGAGGTCGCACCCGGCCTGACGGTGGAAAAGATTCTCGACCACGGCGTGGTCTTCAATTTCAAGGGCTACCGCTTCAAGCGCTGAGCCGCGTGACTCGACTGCGTAGTCGTCTCGACAACGTTCAGTCGCCTCGAACGTATCGTTGGCCAGACCAAGTAAGCAGTGCGCAGCCGACACCGGCCAGCGACCAGGGAAGCGATATGAATACCGCCAAGAGAACGCCATCCAGCAAGGAAATGCCGGCCAACATGGCCGGGATGACGGGAAACGGGAACGGCTTCGAGCGGCTGCTCTCGTGGCGAGCGACCAAGCTGATGGAAACCACGTACAAGAACTGGATTCCACCGGCCAGCAGCGCGAGCGGAACCAACCGGCCGGAAACCGCCAGCGAAACCACGGCGAAAATCAGGAATCGGCATGCAGCCATGATGAATACGCTGAACGGATTTCCCTTGTGATGAAGATCGTAGAACACGATCGTCAACACGAGCGCGACGCCCGCGGCCAAACCGCTCCAATATGGAAGCAAAGGCAGGAGCACCACGCCCGTCGCGAATAGTGCGATCGTCAGCAGAATCGCGTCCCGCCGCGATACCCGCCCCGCGGGAATCGGCCGCGACGGTCTATGCAATCGATCGTAGGCCGTGTCGCACACGTCGTTGAGACTCATACCGGCCATATAGAAAGTGGACATGGCAACGGCCAGCGTGATGTACGGAACAAGTGAAAACTCACCGCTTGCGAGCAGGTAAGCAACCAGGACGTTGGTCCAAACCGTAGGCAGGTTGCTTATCCGGCAGAGATCCAGGTAGGACTTGAACGTACTCACAGGCTAGTCGCAGAAGATGTGCCGCAGCAGAAGATCGTGGACATCGGTCGCATGCACCGAATCGCGATCAAGAAGACGGGGGGTGTCGCTCATCAGCAGCGGCGCATCTGAAGGACTGTCCGCGACGCGGCCGTGGGAACCCTTGACCAAGCTGGCATCCAGCGGGATGACATCCATCAGGTAGCGGAAACCGAGCAGTTTCCTGGCCAGGGTCATCGCGACTTTCAGTCGCGGAAAGGGTATGGCTGGGTCGAGAAACAGTTCGCAGGGATCGTAGCCCGGCTTTGCATGGATGTTGACGCTGCGGGCGTAGTCAGGAGCCATCTGGTCATCCTGCCACCAATAGTAGGTGAACCAGCTTTCGGTTGACGCAATCAGTACCAGTTCGCCTGAGCGCTCATGGTTGAGCCCGTAGGCGTGCTTCCCATCCTCTTCCAGCACCAGCCCTACGCCCGGAAGCCGAGCAAAGAGATCGCGGACCAGCGGAATGTCTCTCGGGTCGCGAACATAGAGGTGACACACCTGATGGTCCGCTACGGCGAAGGCCCGGCTGCTACCCGGATCCAGATACTCCCTGCCGAGGTCGCGCTTGAGGGAGAGCAGGCCGGCTTCTCTCAGAATCCTGTTGGGATGAATCGGGTGGTTGACCGCACTGATGCCGTATTCCGAAAGCACAACGACGCGACAGCCGCGTTCGTGAAAGTAGTCAAGCAGACGGCCGCAAAGGGCGTCGATCTCGCCCAGGTCCCCGTCGATATCTCCCTGAGGCCCGAGCTTCTGCAGACAGTAGTCCAGATGAGGCAGGTAGACCAGTTGAAGGGTAGGTCGAAATTGTTCCTCAATTGCCATGGCCGCCTTGGCTATCCATTCGCTCGAGGCAATCGAGGTGGCAGGTCCCCAGAACTGGAACAGGGGGAACTGACCGAGTTCCCGGTTGAATCGATCCCGCAGTTCGAGGGGGGCCGTGTAGCAGTCGGGAAGCTTGCGTCCGTCTGCACAGTACAGGGGGCGCGGCGTCACTGTGACGTCTGCATCCGTGTTCATGGCATACCACCAGAAGGTATTTGCCACGCTGAACGCGGGATCGCGGCGGCGCGCCTCATGCCAGATCTTCCCGCCCTGGACAAGCTGGTTGGATTGCCGCCAGAACAGAACTTCACCCAGATCGCGGAAATACCAACCGTTGCCGACGATACCGTGGCTGGCGGGCAGGCGGCCGGTAAGATAGCTTGCCTGTACCGAGCAGGTTACGGCAGGGGTGACGGTCTGTATCGGAACGCCGTGTGTGAGCAGCGCGGAAAGGCGCGGGGTATGAGTGCCGCCGAGCAGATTCCGGGTAAGCCCGACGACATCAAGAACGACCGTGCGATGCATGAAGCTGCTCCGTCAACCAACCAAACTCCCGAATGATCGATTCCGTCACCGTCGGCAGGCGGAGTTCGTCAGGAAGAACATCCCAAGTGTAAGTTTCCACTTCCAGAAGAACATCCGGCGGTAAGTGTGGCAACAGTGCCTCCAGAAAGAATTGTGTCGTGCCACAGTAGCCCGCCCGCGCAAGAAAGATGGGAACATGATAGTGGCAACGCCACTCCTCTCCCGGTGCCACTTTGCGTCGATCACGTGCCTCGGGCAGATCGGTATAGCGATGCATGCTACCGTTACCGTCTCTCACGACAACCTGGTGCAGATATCGGGGCTCGTCGAACCGGTTCAGAAGGTCCTGCGTCGGAGCCGTCAGGCTCAGCGCCGATGAGACCTGCACCTTCGCGATCCTGATGCCTGCATCCGCAAGGCGCCTGACCGACTCGGCGGGGTCTTCGAACTCTACCGCCTGATGGCAGCAGTCATAGCAGATGCCCAGGAGCTCGCGCTGATCCGATGGAAGCGCAAGTTCGTCGAAGAAGCGGCATACCTCTTCGGTGGTTTCGAGGAAACAGCCTGGCTCGGGTTCGAGCGCGAGGATGATTTCCCTGCCGCGCATCTGCTTGATCCGTGCCAGATGGGACAAGG
The DNA here is from genome assembly GCA_041480065.1 of Rhodocyclaceae bacterium. Lineage (GTDB taxonomy): Bacteria > Pseudomonadota > Gammaproteobacteria > Burkholderiales > Rhodocyclaceae > Fen-999. The sequence goes on along the minus strand of JBGOZF010000001.1, from coordinate 105,001 downwards.
CCAGCGAGATCTGCCGCCGCACCTCGGGTAGATCCTGTTTGCCGAGGACCTCCTTGAATCCGATCGGGACCGTCGAGATCGAGCCTGTCATGCCCTCGGGGAGCCAATCCGCCAGAAGGTCCGCCAGCAGCACGGTGTATGCGGCTCTCTCCGGGCTGCGCCAATCGGGCAGGTAGACGTCCTGCTTGACTCGGTGCGCATGGAAGTCGCCGTACGGGAAACCGTTCAGGGTCGGAACAAAGCAGTCGTTCTCGGCAAGCCAATGCGTGAATGACCTGGCGCCGTCCTGGACCAGTTCTTCTGCCGCCCGGTGAGAGAGGCGCAGGCCGATCGGGAACGGCTCGTTTGGTGCCACCGCCCTCTTGATCGCCGGTATGTGGCGATCGAGGGCGGCGAAGGTTTCGGACCAGCTATCGCCTGGATGAACGTTCGTGCAATAGGTGATCAGGCGGCCTGGAATTTCGGGCATTGACCGAGGAAGCTCTTGGGATTCTCGTAGAAGACCTGGTTGATCGATGTTTCGCTATGGCCGCGTCTTCGCATTTCGTTGGCGCAGCGAAGGATGGAGAGGGGGTCGCTCACGCTCCAGTCGGCGGAGGAATTTATGCAGAGTCTTTCGGTTCCGTAGATCTCGACGGCATCGATCGCCCGCTCCGGACTGCCTTTTGAATTCGGGTATAGCGTCAAACCGAACCAGAACCCGTTGTCCTTTATTTCTCCGATCGTATGTTCCTCGGCGTGGTCGATCAGCACACGATTCCGATCGATTCTGGGCTCCGAGCGGATCATGTCCATGATGATTCTGGTTCCCTTCAATTTGTCTTCCAGGTGCGGCGTATGGATGAGAATAAGTTCATCCCGCTCGACAGCCATGGCCAGTTGTTTCTCCAGGACCTTGATCTCGTTGCGGCTGTTCTTGTTCAGACCGACCTCGCCGATGCCCAAGGCATTGGGTTTATCAAGAAACTCGGGCATCAAAGCGAGCACGTCTTCCGCGAGTTGCAGGTTCTCGGCCTCCTTGGAATTCATACCTATCCAGCAATAATGCGCGACACCAAAGCGGGCCGCACGCGCGGGTTCCACCGCGGTCAACTGGTGGAAATAGTCTCTGAAACAGTCGGCCGAGCTTCGATCGAAACCGGCCCAGAAGGCCGGCTCGGCAACCGTGTGTATCCCGCTGATGGTCATCTTCAGGTAGTCGTCGGTGGTCCGGGAGACCATGTGGATGTGGGGATCAATCGCCTTCATGTTGCGCTCCTTGCCAGGCTCCCCAAGCCTTCAACCCGACGGCGCTGTCGAGCGGCTCGCTCGTCGGATCGCTGAGCGCCAGCTGGATGGACTTCGTGCGCTCGCTCGGCGACTGCGCTAGAATTCCAAGCACCTTGATCAACGCCTTGTATCGGTAATCCGCCATTGCTTCCTCGGCGCCGTCGTACCGGTCGATCCGATCGAGGAACGAGGCGATGTCGAGAATCCGTGAGCGATTCTCGATGAAATACAGGTCAAGGATGTCTTGCGCCCTCATCGGGCCGTAGGGGCTACTCATGTAAGACCTCCAGCAATTCTGTGTGAAGGTGACAGCTTATCACTCGCCGGACTTGTGGCCCTCCCGCCGTCACGCTCAGCATTACCGGATTTCCGTGCTTGCCGGGAACATTGGAGGGAATGCCGTTCCACGACTCTTCCCTACTCAGTCGACGATCGAAGGCTATCGGCCAAGGCCCGGGTCGCTTGATCTTCGCGAGAGCTGTCGCCCGAGTATTTGAAAGCGTCAGAAAATTTTACAGTTGCCTTTCATCGTGGGCGCTCAAGAGCTGCAAGCGAGTGAAACTAAACAGATATGCATCATGGGCACAATATATGCATGGATTTACCCGAATGGCTTTCTCTTTCGTTCTTGTTCCGTTGGCGACCTTACATTAATTACAAGGGGGACTTCGTTATGTTCAGGCGACAGAACTGGTTGGCGCTTCCGCTCATTGGTGGTCTTGCATTGGCGGCTGCAGACATGGCTTGCGCAGCGGACAATATCCTCTGCGTCCCCTGGCAAGGGGATCCCGTCAAGCAACACACAGTCACTAGCGGTGGTGCGGCGCTTCTGAAATGCGTCGTCAAGGCCGACAGCACTGCTACCAGGTGGTATCAGTGGTCGTTTGGCGACGGGTCAGGCGACTCTGGCGTGCTTACAGTGAGCGGTTCCACCAAGTACAACCTGGGAATATCCCACACCTACACAGGCGCTACCGGGACGCCCTTTACCGCGACCCTGAAGGTGGACAAGGTGGACAGCAGCATGTCCAATGCCGTATCGGGCACTTATCTGACCAAGATCGAAGACAACAACCTCGATGCCCAGATCAATGTCGCCATCGACAAGGGGTTGTGGTGGTTGTACAACAACGGTTCGTATGATGTCGTCAATTCCCGTATGTCCTGGCATCAATGGGATTATACAAACACCTATACCTCTCCGACTGCCTCCGCAATCCAGGCATTTGCCATCAACAACCACAAGATCAAGGGTGATCCGACCAAGGACCCCTATGTCGAGGCGGTCAAGTGGGGAATGAACTTCCTCATCAATGCGCCGCGGCTTGCGGCGGTTAACATCGCCGGCAACGCCGCCGACGGCAACCACAACAACTACTTCCTGTACCCGATCTCTGACCAGGGATCGCATATCTACGAGGGCGGCCAAGTGATGGACGCCATCATTGCTTCCGGAGTCGCGCCCGGAGATTCGACCGGCAGGGATTTTGCTGCCGCCGGCCACAACTGGACATACGGTGAAGTGGTCCAGGACTTGGCTGACATGTATGCGTACGGTCAGCATTCTCCGCTGGGTGCCTGGGGAGAGTGGCAATACTACACAGGGCAATACGACAACTCCTCCAGCCAGTGGGCGGCCATCGGCCTGATCCCGGCGCAGGCTGCTCCCTGGAACGTCGTCATCCCGCCAAATCTCAAATCGCAAAACGCCACATGGCTTGCCTACAGCTACTGCGCGAACGGCGGGACTGGGTACGTTGCCGGTGGATACTTCGGTTACCAGGGCGCGTGCGGCAGCTACAACGACAACGCGTTCAACACCACTCCTTCGGGCATGGTGATGATGGACATGGACGGCCAGGTTGGCTATAACGATCCGGCTACGGTTGCCGATGAGCGTGATGTCAAGTGGATCGGCGCCGAAAAGTTCATGGCGGATAACTGGAATACCTTCATGAACACGACCTCACCATCATGGGGTCGCAACAGGAGCTATGGTTTTTATGCAGTAGCCAAGGCCATGCGTCTCGCAGTACCGAGGCCGGTTGAGTTCATCACGAATTCAGGCGGGACAAGCTTCGACTGGTATCGCGGTGACGGCAGCCATAAAGGCCTCGCCCAGAGGATCGTGGAATTGCAGTTCGCCGATGGACACTGGACCGGCAACCTGACGAACGAGCCACTGACCACGGCGTGGATGACCATCATCCTGAAACCCGCGCTGTTCGCGGCGTCGCCGATTGCCTGTTTCACCGCGTCGCCGAATCCATCGTTTGCTAACCTGGACATCACCTTCAACCCGTCGTGTTCGGGCCATTCGGAAACTGGCAAGACCATCGCCAACCTGACCAAGTTCGAGTGGGACTGGAACAACGATGGTGTCTTTGATGCCAGTTCGACCACGCCGACCAACGCCACCCATCAGTTCGCCTGCGCTGTTCTGCCCTGTGCCTACCCGGTCAAGCTGAAGGTGACGGATGACAATGACCCGGCACTGACTGCCACAACCGTGGTGACCATCAACATCACCAACCCGCCGCATCCGCCAGTAGCCAAGTCCGGCGGGCCATACATGGTGTCGATGTGTACCAACGACAGCCTGCTGCTGGATGGCTCGGCGTCGTTCGACCAGGATCAAGGGCAGCATCAAGAAGGCTGCACGACCTGCCCGGTCGATACCATCACCGCCTGGGACTGGGACCTCAAGGCGCCCCTGACTTTCGATGCCATCGACAAGACGGGCGCCAAGCCGGCTCTGACGTCTGCGGAGATCGCGTCCGACTTCACGGTGGGCGGCAACGGCATCGCCCTGCGGGTCACCGACAACACGTTCCTGGCCTACCCGTCCAGCGGTGAAGCCAACCTGACCAACGCAGCCTTCGACACCGTGACTGTGCGGAGTGCCTGCATGTGCGACCTCGCGGCCCGCGTCAAGAGCGGCAAGATAGCGCTGACCTGGGCACCTGTGGCGGGAGCTGGATCGTACGATGTCTACCGTAGCGTGACCGGGCCTAACACGGGCTTCGCCAAGGTCGCCAGCAACGTCAGTGGCGCGACCTACGTGGATGCCTCAGCGGTTAATGGCACCAAGTACTACTACCGGGTCGTCGCCAATACGGGCTGCGGTTCGGCAGCCGTCAGCGCCACGGCGGGCGGCAGATAGTCAGCACCAAGAGCGTCTGTTGATGAACGAGTGGCAGCCTATTTCGGGGCTGCCACAGCGAAAGGAGCAAGAAATGAAGAAGTTACCTATGACGTTGCTGGCCCTGATGCTGAGCGCGTTTTGCGTTGGGAGTGCGTCGGCCGCGGTTATCGACTTGGCAGAATGGGCCACATACAAGGATGCTGCCGTATCCGACAATCTGGTCGATCCCAATGAGACCATTACCAGCAGAAGCTTCTCCCTGAGTTTCAGTGGCGCAGGACCGCACAAGGCCATCGGCTTCGTCGATGCGGAAATCGATCAGCTCGCGAACACTTGGTTCAATGAATTCGGCGCTATCAATGGCTCGCTTGCTGCAGGACAGTCGTGGGAGATCGATGAACCGGGATGGGTTTTCGGGGATATTGTCACCAATTTGATTGCGGGAGCGTTGGACAACACGAACGGCGTTCCTATTGGCGGGCCGGACGACGTGTCGATGGCGCTGGGCTGGGATTTTTCCCTTGCCGCAGGGGAGTCCGCAGTAGCCAGTTTCTTCCTGAGTAGTGTCGCGCCGACTAATGGGTTCTACCTGACACAAACGGATCCTGACAGCCAGGCTTCCGTCTATTACTACAGCACCCTGACCATCCGCCAGGACGGTGGTCAAGCTCCGGAACCCTCGACCGCTTTCCTTTTGCTACCCGCTCTGGCCGGTCTTCTGTTGTCCCGCAGGAAATCCAGCGGGGCCGCATAGGACCGCTTATTGGCCTTTCTCGTCGTGGGCCCAGGGAGAGCGAACCTTGCGTTCGCTCTTCTTGTCTGGTGCCGCGCCCGGCGAAACCACTACCGACCAAGGAGCACCATGAATCTTCGTTCCCCGCGCAGAGTTCTTGCCTTCGGGTTGGCGTTTGCCGCGACTGCCGCCATCGCCCAGGAAGTCCGATCGCCATCTTCTCCGGCTGCCATGTCGATCGATGAGTTTGAGCATCAGAAGATCAGAATTGCGCCGCCTGAACTCGTTGCCCCCGGTCAGTACCGGATTGGCGAGATTCTGCTGAACAAGGCAGACAAGTCCATTACCTTTCCGGCCACCGTGAACATGAACAAGGGACTGCTGGAATACCTGCTGGTGCGCACCGGCGGCAAGACCCACGAAAGCCTGCTCAGGACTACCATCGAGCCTTACAACCTGCAACTGGCCTGTCTGCTGGTCGGCATGGAAGGTACGAATGCGCCCCTGGGCTTCCAGGGCGACCCTGCCACGCCAAAAGGTGAGGCGGTCGAGATCCTGCTGAACATCAAAAGCGATGACGGCAAGGGAAAGATGATCAGTCCTGAGGTATGGATGATGCAGGTCGTCGGTGAGGCGAAACGGGACATCCCGACGCTGCACTGGGTCTACACTGGGTCCATGGTGCACAACGGACGTTTCGCCGCGCAGTTGGGCGGTTCGATCGTGGCCCTGTATCACGACCCGGCCGCCATGATAGACAATGCCTCGCCCGGTGGCGAGAGTGACAAGATCTGGTTTGTCCGGGAAGATGCCGCGCCGCCCGTGGGTACGCCGGTGATGGTCATCATTCGGTCGAAGAAATAGTTTGCCAAGGAGAGACAGATGAAGCGGATCAGTTGGTTGGCCATGGCGCTGGCCTTCGCGGTAGTACCCCTGCAGGCGCTGTGTGCCGACAAGGTTGTGGCCAACTCGAAACCCGACCTCTCGCTGAAACTGGAGCTGGAAGCTTCGATAGGCAAGGGCCTCGCCTGGCTCGCGGGCCAACAGAAGGCCGATGGCTCATGGGGGGAATCGGAATACCCGGCGCTGTCCGCGTTGGCACTGACCGCCTACCAGGGCGATCCTTCAGGCTCATACAAGCGCAAGTACGAGGCGAACATCAAGAAGGGTTATGAGCAGTTGATCAAGAACGCGAAGCCGGATGGCGGCATCTATGTCGAGAAGCTGCCGAACTACAACACGTCGATCTCGCTGATGGCGCTGCTGGTGGCCAACAACCCTGGATATGAGCCGATCATGAAGAAGGCTCGCAATTTCCTGATAGGCCTGCAGGACAATCTCGGCGATGATGTTGCCGTCAATGGTGGCATCGGCTACGGCGGCAGATACAAACATTCGGACCTGAACAACACGTTCAATTCCATAGAGGCATTGCACTACACCCGCTTTCTGAAGAGCGACCTGGCCAACGATCCCGACGCCAAGGATCTCAACTGGAAAGCGGCGATCCAGTTCATCAACCGCACTCAGAATCTGCCCGGTTCCAACGACCAGAAATGGGCCAGCGACGATCCCGACAACAAGGGCGGCTTTGTCTATTTCCCCGGCCACAGCATGGCCGGCGAACAAACCCTGAGCAGCGGCAAGACTGCTCTCCGTTCCTACGGCAGCATGAGCTACGCCGGCTTGCTCAGCCTGATCTATGTCCAGGTGGACAAGAACGACCCGCGTGTCAAGGCGGTAATGGAGTGGCTGTCCCGGAACTACACCCTTGACGAGAACCCGGGGATGAGTCAGGAGGGTCTCTACTACTACTACCACATGATGGCCAAGGCGCTCTCCGCCGCCGGCGTCGACACCCTGACGCTCAAGGACGGCACCAAGGTCAACTGGCGGCAGGATCTGGCCAAGCGTCTCTTGAATCTGCAGAAGGCCGACGGATCCTGGGCAAATGAAAATGGGCGCTGGATGGAGAAGGACCCGGTCCTGGTGACCTCCTACGGCACGATCACCATGGAGATCCTGTATCGGGGTCTGTAAGGCTCCTTGAATAGAGGCAAGTCATGCAAGTCCTGCAGCAGCGCTTTGCGGTCAACTACACCTACCCGGTCATCTTCACCACGGATGTATTTGACCTGAACAACACCGCCCTGGCCGACGTCATGCGCCAGGGCGGCCATCAGCACAACCGGGCGCTGGTCGCCATCGACAGCGAGGTGGTCCGCCTGAACCCGAGCCTGCTGGAACGGATCAGCCAATACGGTGATGCGCACAAATCGGCGATCACCTTTGTTGCGCCGCCGCTCCAGATCCGCGGCGGAGAAATATGCAAGCATCAACCCGACGAGGTGGCGTTGATTCACGCCCTTGTCGAGCGCCACAAGATCTGCCGTCACTCATTCATCATTGCCATAGGCGGCGGCGCGGTGCTGGATGCAGTCGGCTACGCCGCCGCCACCGCCCACCGGGGTGTGCGGCTGATCCGGCTGCCGACCACCGTGCTGGCCCAGAACGACGCGGGGATCGGCGTCAAGAACGGCGTGAACGCCTTCGGTCGCAAGAACTTCCTCGGCACCTTTGCCCCGCCGTTCGCGGTCATCAACGATGCGGCTTTCCTGCAGAGTCTGCCGGAACGCGATCAGCGCGCGGGCATTGCCGAAGCCGTCAAGGTCGCACTCATCCGGGATCGGAAATTCTTCGATTTCCTCTATGACGAACGTGCCAGCCTGTCCCGCTTCACTCCGGCAGTCATGCAGCAAATGATCGTCCGCTGCGCCGAACTGCATCTCGAACACATCGGCCACGGCGGCGATCCTTTCGAGAGCGGATCCTCGCGGCCCCTGGATTTCGGTCATTGGTGTGCTCACAAACTGGAAGAGTTGTCCGCAAGCGAGGTCAAACATGGCGAGGCCGTTGCTATCGGCATTGCGCTTGACTCGCTGTATTCGCATCATCTGGGCATCCTTGGCGCGATCGATCTCCATCGGATCCTGACGCTGTTGGAGACCTTGGGTTTTGCCCTCAGTCATCCTGCACTGTCCTGGCTCGACGTGGACAAGGCGCTGGCGGAATTCCGCGAGCATCTCGGCGGGGAACTCTCGATCCCGCTGATCGAAGGCATCGGTCGCAAGGTCGAAGCCCACGAAATTGACACTCCGTTGATGAAGCGCTGTATCGCGCTGCTGACCGCGCGCACCGCCGGCAAGGGGAGAGAGGCCGTGGCGCACGCTGTGACCACGAATATTGTCAGGCAGTTGCCTGTGCGCCGGGTTTCCTGACAATCGAAGTTGCTGACGGGTATCGCGCGCCGCGCGCGAGAAGCTGGGCGGGGCCTTACGGCCGAACAACACCCAGAGTTCGCAGTTGCCCCAGGATTCGCGCCATATCCCGCTGGTCTTTGGCCTGCCGTCCATAGCGGACCGCATCGCATTCGCGAAACAGTGGGGCCAAGGGATCGATATCCGGTCCTCCCGACAAAGCCTGGCTCACGCGTGATTCCACGGGGGCAGCGGCGATACCGCCGTCGGGTGGATTCGACCTTGTGGCCGCCTCGATCTGCAGCAATCGGAACGCAGCCAGGTAGAAGGCCTCGGTATCGTCGCGATCCAGGGCAGCCTCGGCCTCGATCAGGTAATTCCGTCCCGCTTCGACCCCCTCAATCTTTGGCGCCGGCGGCCCACGCTGTAGATATCGGACAAGCAGCAGCAGGCCGGTGCCGGCTGCCACGACCACAAGCGCGGCTCCCGCGATCCAAAGTGGCGCCGTCGATTCGGCCGGATCAAGCGGCGAGGCCATCGGGTTCGCTGCGGATGCAGGCTGGCCATCCCCTGGATTGGGTGTATCCGCTCGCACATGGACCGCGACCGTATCGCTTCCACGCGCAACATAGCGGCCCGACGAAGGATCGAAGAAGCTGATACCGGCCGCCGGTATCACCAGGTCGGCGGCGTCGGCGACCAGCGTCTGCTCACAGGCAAGGCTGTCGGGAGTTCGGATAGCACGGGGCGGATAGCCGCGTACGCCGGGCAGGTCAATGGAAGCGCAAGAAAAGGCGCTGATGTTCCCGACGCCACGGATTCGCGTGGTCACCGTCATGGGATCTCCCTGCCGAAGGTCGACGGGCACTACTGTCCTGCTCACCGTGAAGCGGCCGACGGCACCGCCAAAATCGGCGGGGCGTCCCTTCGTCGGCAGGGGCAATACGGTCACCGCGAGCGACTCGGAACTGAGTCTCACGGCGTGCGGCTCGTTGCTGCCGAAGAAGGCTGATGCACCGCCGGCCGGCGCGGGCACGTCGCAGGTGAGTTCTGCAGGACCAAGCCGATACTGGCCGGTGCGGGACGGGGTCAGCGTTGCCGTGAACTCGTAGGCGCTGTAGTCGCGACCATCCCGGCTGATATTCGTTCGGCGTGGCGCGGCGAAATCCGTGATATCGCCGGCGAAGGCCTTGAGCTTCGGGTAAGCAATGTTCCGGACCGACACTGAGTCGGCGAGGAGAACCACCGACAGCGGAACCGCCTCGTTCAGGTAGACGCGCTGCTTCTGCGCATGCAGTTCCAGAATCAAGTCCTTGCCGGGCGTACTTTCGCCGTTCTCACCGGCGGCGCCGGGAACAGGCGCCAAGCCCAGCATGCCCGGCAACAACACACTGACGATGATCCAATGTCGGCGTAGGCTCATTGCGCGCAGCATGACATTACCAATCCTTGTCCGGCTTGGTCATTTGAGCCGTCGAATTGCCGCTCAACGGGAGACCGAACAGTTTGTCGCGCCCGCGGGCGTCATTCAACAAACGCTCTGCCTCGGTCCGCGACATGTCTCGCCGGGAATGACCGGCCGCCGTGGGTGGTTCCACATTATCCTGCCGAGTCGTGCCGCCGTCCTGCGTCGTCGTTTCGTGCTGCCCGGCCACCGCATCCCGTTGACCAGCCATGGTCTGGGGGCCGCTTTGGGTCGGGCTTTCCGGCGAGCGTGCCATTTCGGCGCTGCCCTGACGGCGACTGTCCCGTTCCCGATCCCGCGCCATCCGCAGGGCCGCGAGCCGCATACGGGCGAGGTCCAGGTTGCCGCGGGCGTCCGTGGCCTCAGGATCGCGGGCCAGGCTTTCGGCATAATCGGCAATCGCGGCCTGCCAGAGTCGAGCGGCTGCCTGCAGGTCCTGGGGGGCCTTCTGTTCCGCAAGACGATAAAGCGTATTGCCTCGATTGTAGAGCGTCGCTGCCGTGAGATCAGGACCTGCCGTGGCCAGAACGGCCTCGAATTGTTGCCGGGCTTCTTCAAATTCACCGACCTTGTAGAGACTCACTGCAAGGTTGAAGCGAAGCGGTGCACTTTCCTTGCCCAGGGCCATGGAACGGCGAAAAGCGGCCTGAGCCGCCGCGGCATTCCCGGCACGCATTTCCGCGTTCCCCCGCCATACGAAAAAGTTCGCCGCGTCCATGCGCAGGGCGATCGCCAACGCCGCCAGGGCCAGGCACGTCAGAAGGAGTCGTCCGAATCGATGACTCATCGCTGGCCGCGCCTGCCGATGACCGGTTCAATGAGAAGCAGGAGCAACGCCACGGCCAGCGGGATCTGGAAACGATCTTCCAGTTGAGAGCGGGTTTCCTCCCTGTCCAGCCAAGCTTGAGCTGCCCCCTCCGTTGAGAGCAGTTGTTCCAAGGCCTTCGGGTCAGCCGCCAAGTCAAGCTGGCGGCCTCCCGTACCGGCGGCAAGGGTCCTGAGGGGCTCGACTTGCCTTCGGCTCCTGACGACTGTCCCTTCTCGGCTCTTGAGGAATTGCCCGTCTGGCAATGGAATCAAACCACCAGTGGCGGTGCCCACGCTCACGGTGTGGACGGTAACACCAGCCGTATGCAGGGCGTCCGTCGCCGCCGTGATGTCGCTGCCGTGGTCCTCGCCGTCGCTGATCACGATCAGAACGCCCCCTTTGCCTCCCTTTTCTCCGAAGGCCCGCTTGGCTTCGTTCAGGACGCCGGCAAGCGAAGTGCCACCCAAGGGGATCGAATCGGGGTCGGTCTGAAGTAGGACATTGGCAAAGGTCTCATAGTCGGTGGTAAGTGGGCAGACCATGAATGCGCTGCCGGCAAAGGCGATCAGTCCGACGCGATTGCCCCCCAGTTTTGGCAGCAGATCCGTAACCGATCGCTTGGCAGCCGCCAGGCGATTTGGTTTCATATCGTCCGCCAGCATGCTGCGCGAGACGTCCAGGGCAACCAGGATATCGATCCCGCGACTGTGCTGTTGGGCCGGCACCTGCCCCCACTGCGGACGGCAGAGGGCCGCGATGATGAGTACTGACGCAATCGCCTGCAGCCACCAGCCGAGCCGGCGCCAAGCGCGTGTCGAGCCGGAGACTTGCCCTCGCCCCTCGCCGGAAAGTCGGAGCAGGTCCCTTTCCCGTCGCTGGTTGGCCCGGCGCAGCAGAAGCCAACCCGGGAGGGCCAGGAGCAGGAGCCAAGCGTAGGCAGAGGCAGCCCAGGCCATGTCAAGGCAGCTTGCGCAAGAGGGTAGCGCGAAGCATCAGTTCCACCAGCGCGATGGCCAGCGCGGCCACCAGCAGCGGAGGGAACTGTTCCTGGTAGGCAAAGTGGATCTTCTGCTCCATCGGCCGCTTTTCGAGCCGGTCAATGTCCCGGAAAACCTTTGCCAGCACATCGCGATCATCGGCCCGAAAGTAGCTGCCGCCGCTGATCGAGGCAACCTCCCGCAAGGTGGCCTCATCCAGGTCTGCTTCCACACGCCGGTAGCGTGTGTTTCCCAACGGATCCACCATCGGTATGACCGCTTGGCCATGGGAGCCGATGCCGATGGTATGGATGCGGATGCCCAGCGCCTTGGCCGCCATTGCCGCCACTTGTGGCGTGGCAGTGCCGGCGTTGCTGCGACCATCGGTAATCACGATGATGGCTTGGCCTTGCGCTTCCACTGCGGTCGGTCCTGCCGGATCGGTCGCCGGCTGAGCACGCAGGCGGTTGAGCGCTGCGAGCAAGGCGTCGCCGAGGGCAGTACCATCCTCGACGCTGCCAGCCTGCAAACGGGTTACGACTGTCTGAAGCCAGGCATGGTCCACCGTGAGGGGGGCGGCTGGGTAGGCACGGGCCGCAAAGGCAATGAGGCCGATTCGGTCTCCCGGGCGACCATGCAGAAAATCCACCAGAACCTCCTTGGCCATGCCCAGTCGGTTCTTTCCTGTGTCGTGCGTTGCCGCTCCGTTGGCCTGTCGGTCTTCAGCCAGCATGCTGGTGGACAGGTCGAGGACTGCGACCAGATCGACTCCTTCACTGGCGATCGTGCTTTCGTGCTTGATCGTCTGAGGGCGGGCAAGAGCCACGATGATCAGAACCAGAACAGACATCCGCATCAGAGGCAACAAACGGTAAGCGCGAACGCGTGGCGTCTCCGGCAGGGCCGCAATCTGGCCGGCGTCGGCCATCGGCGAGGCGGAGCCCGATCCTTCGCGCCGCCGGTGCCAAAGCGTCCACGGGACAAGAAGCAGCAGCAGGACCAGCCACTGCGGATCGAGAAACCTCATGCGGTTTGTCCGGGCCGAAGCGCAGCCAAAACACCGGCGGCCACGCTCAAAGCCTGATCTATCTCAACCGCATTGGGACTGTGGCGGGCGAACTTGACTTGATCGACCAGGGGAAGGAGATCGGCGAGCAGTGCCCGGCACGCATCGCCGGAATTGGCGCCGACATCTCGCAGCAATTCCGCCGAGGTGAGTCGCGTGGCGGGAATCCCCGTTCGATCGACCAGTTCGCCACGCAGAACTTCGTCCAGGCACAGTATCAACCGGTCGCCCGCACAGGAACCCGCGCGGAATTCGGCGGCCAATTGTGCGAGCCGGCGACTGGCAGCCTGGCGTGGCTGAACCGGGGGAGTCGGCGTCGTGGAGTGCGATCGATCAAGATCCCGACGTAAGCGGTTTCGTATCAAAAGCGCCGCCAGGACAAGGATGAGTACACCTGCAGTCAGGATGAAGAATGGCGGGCCATCCACCTGCACAGGTCCACGGATCTCGCGAATGTCCGCCGTAATCGTGGTGGCAGCGTTGGCATTGAAATGCACGGTGAGAATGGTATTCCCCACCAATGAGAAACGCCCAAGCAATCGTTTCACGCTCAACGACTCAGCCGCCGCTGTCGGCCCAGAAAGAATCGGACCAGGCACTGCACTGGCGCAGTGCTGGTGTCAATTGCCAGATACTCCACGCCCGCGGCCGCGAAGGTCTGCTTCAATGCCGCATTGCGCCGGGCGGCATGCCGCCCGTAAGCGGCCATGACCTCGGCATTGTCGGTGTCGATCAAGCGGCGGTTTCCGGTTTCGGCATCAGTTACCTCCACCAGACCGACATCCGGCAACTGGTGGTCGATCGGATCGGTCAGCGTAATCGCCACGACATCGTGTCGCCGCGCTGCGGCGGCAAGAGGAAGCCGAAAGTCGGCTGCGACGAAGTCGGATATTAGAAACAGGATGGCGCTGCGCCGCTGGACGCGGTTCAGGTAATTCAGTGCACCAGCAAGGTCTGTTCCCTTGCCCGCCGGAGCCTGCCGTAGCCCCTCGGCAATAAGCCATTTTGCATGGCGAGGCCCCTTTGCCGGCGGAATATAGCGTTCGACCCGATCAGTAAATGTCAGCAGCCCGACGCGGTCGTTGCTGCGCGCCGCCGCAAACGCCAGCAGGGCTACGATCTCCGCTGCTGCCCGGCTCTTGCGTCCGTGCGCAGTAGTACATCTCAGGGAGGGGGAGACGTCGAGCAGCAAAATGACCGTCATTTCCCTTTCCTCGACGAACTGCTTGACAAAGGGACGACCGGTACGAGCGGTAACATTCCAGTCGATGCTGCGTACGTCATCTCCTGGCTGGTAGTCGCGAACGTCCTCGAATTCGATGCCGCGTCCGCGAAAGACGCTGCGATACTCGCCGGCAAAGATGCTGGTCACCAACTTCGATGAAAGGACCTCCAATCGACGGATATCCACGGGCGGCCAAGCCGTACGCTCGAGTTCCCACTCGTCGAGAAGCATCGGTCAGGGCACCTCGATTTCAGCCAGGAGCCGGCCGATGATGCCATCGACCGTAATTCCGGCTGCGTCTGCCTCGTAGTTGAGCACTATCCGGTGACGTATCACGTCGAGGGCGATATCCTTGACGTCCTGGGGAACGACATAGCCGCGCCCGCGCAGAAAAGCCATGGCCCGGGCACCAAGAACGAGATTGATGCTTGCCCTGGGCGATGCGCCATACTCGATGAAGCGTGCCAGGTCGGCAAATCCGCAAGCAGCCGGCTCCCGCGTGGCAAAGACCAGATCGACGATGTATTTCTCGATCTTCGCATCCAGGTAGATCGCGTCGACCAGATTGCGCATTCGAATAATGTCATCCGGATGAAGCAGCGGAGCCAGTTCTTCCGACCTGCTTACCCGGCCGGCAAGACGCATGATCTCGCGCTCCTCGTCTCGGGAAGGGTAGGTAATCACGATCTTTAGCATGAAACGGTCCATCTGGGCTTCCGGAAGCGGATAGGTCCCTTCCTGCTCGATGGGGTTCTGGGTCGCCAGGACCAGGAACAGTCGGTCCAGTGGATAAGACAATTCACCGATTGTCACCTGTCGCTCCTCCATGGCCTCGAGAAGAGCGCTATGCACCTTTGCCGGTGCCCGGTTGATTTCGTCGGCGAGGACGACGTTAGCGAATATCGGCCCTTTTCGCGTTGTAAATGCGCCTTCCCGAGGGTCGAAAATCAGTGTTCCAATCAAATCGGCGGGAAGCAGGTCCGGTGTGAATTGAACTCGCTGGAATCGGGCATCGATCAGCTTGGCCAGGCTCTTGACCACCTTGGTCTTGGCCAACCCAGGAACCCCTTCGATAAGAATATGACCGTTGGTCAGGAGGGCGACCAGAATTCGTTCAACGAGGAACTTCTGGCCGACGATGACAGTCGCCATTGCGGAAGTCAGGCGACGGAGAACTTCCCCTTCCTTGCCAATCTCCTGTCCAAGCTTCTCAATGTCTGAAGTCATTTTTTCGCTCAAACCTTGCTGTTTCGCCGGGTCACTGGATGATAGCGCGACAATTGGCATGGGAGTGAGCTCCGAAGAATGACCCCGAGCGCACACTGGTAGGTAGCCCGCTTTCTCGCGATACATCGGATGGGCGAGCGAGATCGTGCGGAACTCCTCAGGGGGGCATTGATTTCGGATCTCAGCCACTGCTGCTCTGGGCGAATTGATTTGCCTGGCTGCCCGGTGCATCCGGAGCGACCAATTCCGGCCCGCTGCCCTTGCCCGTTCCTCGCATCCTGA
Organism: Rhodocyclaceae bacterium; assembly: GCA_041480065.1. Lineage (GTDB taxonomy): Bacteria > Pseudomonadota > Gammaproteobacteria > Burkholderiales > Rhodocyclaceae > Fen-999. The sequence continues at coordinate 89,547 of JBGOZF010000001.1, read as the reverse complement.
ATCCGGTACAGAACCGAGCCGGTGGCCTCGGGCATTGCATTGGTATCGAGAGTTCACTTTCGCGTGTCGCCGGCGTGCGAGCCCGGCATATACTGCCATTCCCGCTTGACTACACCCGCAGCGACTCCATGTTTGCACTGACCAGTTTCGACGAGAAATCCGCACGCCTGGCCCGCGCCTGGCTATGGCTGGGTCTGGCCGCATTGGCCGGCGCCGGCCTGCTGGCGATTCTGCTGGCCTTCTCCCGCACGCCCGGTATTCAGGACCTTCTGCCGCAGGGTGATTTCTTCCGTGCCTCGCTGATCGTTCACGTCGATCTGTCGGTACTGATCTGGTTCATGGCCTTTGCGGCCCTGCTATGGAGCCTGGCCGGCAACGGCCGTTTCTTCGCGGCAGGCATGGCCGGCGTTTGGCTGGCCGCGGCCGGTACCGTGCTGATGGTGGTGTCGCCGTTCTTTCCTCACGCCCGGCCGCTGCTGAACAACTACATTCCGATCCTGCGTCAGCCGGTGTTCTTCGCCGGCCTTCTGCTCGCCGTCACAGGCTTCGGCGTGACGATGCTTCGCGGCCTGGCGACGATCAGGTTCTCCTTCTCGGATCCGTCGCGTCTGGTGGTGTTCCTGTCGGCGCTGATCGGGCTCTCAGCCTTAGTCGTGTGCCTGCTGGCGTGGACCTGGATGCCCGCGGACTTCGAAGGGCAGGGCTACTACGAAATGCTGTTCTGGGGCGGCGGGCATGTGCTCCAGTTCCAGCATGCACTGCTCGCCGCGCTCGCGTGGTTCTGGCTGGCCGAGGAGATCGGCCAGGGGCCGCGCCTGTCGGCCGGGCTCGCCAGCAGCCTGTTCGGGCTGGTGGCGCTGCCGGTATTGCTGGTGCCGGTGATCATGTCCCTGGGTCCGGTCGGTTCCGGCGGGCATATCGGCTGCTTCGCGCGCCTGATGCAATTCGGGCATGCACTGATGCTGCCCCTGGTTGTGCTGGCGTTCCTGTCGCTCTGGCGCGGACGCCGCCAAAGCTCGCCGGCGAAATCGGCCCTGGCATCGTCATTGCTGCTGTTCGCAGTTGGCGGCGTGCTCGGCTATCTGATCCGCGGCGTCAATGTCGTGATTCCGGCGCATTACCACGGCTCGATCGTCGGCGTTACGCTCGCCTTCATGGGGCTCGCCTACGTGTTGTTGCCGCGTCTGGGCTTCGCCGCGCCGACCGGGCGCATGGCCCGGCTCCAGCCCTACGTCTATGGCGGCGGCCAGCTAATGCACGTGTTTGGGCTCGCCTGGTCGGGTGGCTATGGCGTGCAGCGCAAGGTGGCCGGCGCCGAGCAGATGTTGCAGTCGCTGCCGCAGAAGCTGGGTATGGGCCTGATGGGACTCGGCGGTCTGATCGCCGTCATCGGCGGCGTGATGTTCGTCGTCGTGTGCCTGCGGGCGACACTCAACCGGCCCCGGCGATGATCTTCGGGTAGTCGGCAGCCATCGCGGCCGGATCGTGCGGCCAGGAGAAGACCGCCTTCAGCCGGCCTTGCGGATCGATCAGGTAGATCGCCGCGGTGTGGTCGACGGTGTAGTGCTCTTTGTCCTTCGAATCGAGCCGCTGGTAATACACGCCGAGGTTCTTTGCCAGCGGCGCCAGGCTCGCGTCGTCACCGGTCGCACCGATGAACGACGGGTCGAAGAACTGGACGAACGTCGCCATGCGTTCGGGCGTATCGCGCGCCGGGTCCACCGAGACGAACACCACTTGGGGCGGCGCGACGCCGGCCGCCTGCAAGCGGCTTCTCAGGTCTTTCACGGTCGCCAGGCTGGTGGGGCAGATGTCCGGGCAGTAGGTGTAGCCGAAGAACATCAGCGTCCAGTGGCCTTGCAGGTCTGCATTGGTCAGCGGCGTGCCGCTGCGGACGAACGAAAACCCGGGCAGCGGCTGGGTGTCGTTGGTCATTGTTGCCGACGTCATGGTGCCGGGCGGTGGCATGGCGGGTGCCGGCCCGCCGCGCAGGGTGTGCAGCACCAGGGCGATGCCGAGCATTGCCAGCGAGAGTCCGACGAACAGCGCCCAGCGCCACCAGCCCTTGTTCATGGTGTTCCCGCCGGCTTCTGTTCCGGTGCGACCGGTAGGCCCATCAGCGAAGCCCATTCGCTCGGATGCGAAACGCCCACCGGAGGCGGAACCTGCGTGAAGCGCTTGCCGGGCCCGCCCCGTGGCGGTTCGGTGGGCGGCGGCGGCTTCTTGAGATCCTCCGCCGTGCGTTTGCCAGTGTAGGGTGCGTAGCAGCCTTCGGCACGCCCCGTATCGTCGCGCTTGACGTTGGGCCAAACGGCACCGGCGCAGAATGAGTGGATGGTCATGCAGCGTTGGCCCTCGGTGCTGCACATGTAAAGTTCCCAGTGATCGTTGGCCTGGATGACCACCGGCGTTCCGGCCGACGGCACGTATTTCGTGCCGCTGAGAAAGTAGAGCCCCTTCTCGGTCTGCACGACGGTCAGTGCGTTGCGCCACTGGTCTCGAACTTCGACGGGCTGCGCGGCCTGTGGTTCCGAGCGCAGCGTGATCGGGCGCCAGGATTGCCACCATGCGGTGTTGTAGTAGCGCTGCTCGCCGACGAAGTGCAGCGCCAGCCAGACGACGATCATGACGCCGATCACCGTGAGCGCCCAGTAAAGGGGACGTCGATCTACGGGGGGTGTTGAGTCGTTCATTCTAGGAACCGATATGTGAATAGGGCGCCGGCAGGCGCCCTATTCGATTCAAGCTGATTTGCGACTAGCGGTCAACGCTTGCCGTATGCGTAGGGACTCCAGTCGTCGCCCAATACCGGCGGCGTCGGCCAGTTGCCATGCGGCGGCGGCGATGCCGTGGTCCACTCGAGGGACTTGGATTGCCACGGATTATCGCCGGCCTTCTTGCCGAACGCGGCGCTCAATATCCAGTTGAGCAGCATGATGGCAAAGCCGATGCCGATGATGATGGTACCCAGCGACATCACCAACTGATCGTGCGCCACCTGCGGGAACTGCGACCAATCATAATATCGACGTGGCAGACCTTCGCGTACGCCCACACTCATCATGGTCCAGAAGATGACGTTGGCGCCGACGAAGGTAAACAGGAACGCCACCCGGCCCCAGAGCTCGTTGACCATGCGGCCGGTCATCTTCGGGAACCAGTAATAGACCCCGGAGAAGATGGCCAGGCTCCCCGCCACCGCCATGACGTAGTGGAAGTGGCCGACGACGTAGTAGGTTTCGGACAGGTTCACCGTCAGGGATGTGACCGCCAGCGGTATGCCGGTGAGGCCGCCGACCAGGAACAGGAACATGGTTCCCAGGGCATAGAGCATCGGCGTCTCGAAGGTGATCGAGCCTTTCCAGAGCGTGCCGACCAAACTGATGGTCATCAGGCCGACCGGCACTGAGATCATCAGCGTCGTCACCATCTGGCCGATACGCAGCCAGTCAGGCATGCCGGTCACGTACAGGTGGTGGATCCAGACTTCGCCCGAGATGATCACGATGCCCCAGATGCCGCCATACACCGCTGCCTTGTAGTTGAAGACCGGGTTCTTCGCGAAGGTGGCGAAGATGTCCATGATGATGCCCATGAAGGGCAGGAAGATCACGTACACCGCCGGGTGCGAGTAGAACCAGAACAGGTTCTGATAGGTCAGCACGTCGCCGCCCATGGTCGGGTCGAAGAAGTGCGTGCCCAGGTACTTGTCGAAACTGACCAGGAGCACGGCGGTGCCGAGCACCGGAACATAGATCAACTGCATGACGAAGGAGCCGATGATGCTCCAGACGAAGAAGTTGAGCTTGTTCCAGCCCATGCCCTTGGCGCGCATGTAGGCGATCGTGGTCAGGAAGTTGACCCCGGCAATGATCGACGCAAAGCCTATCAATAACACCGTGAAGGTGTAGAGCGCCGTGTTGCCCGTGGTGATCGTCGAGTAGGGCGGGTAGCCGGTCCACAGGACATCGGGGGGATCCGGGACGACGAACGTCAAGAGCGCTAGCACTACGCCCATGTAGAACAGCCAGACCGAGAAGGCGTTGAGGCGCGGGAAGGCCACGTCCTTGGCGCCGATCATCAGCGGGATGGCGAAGTTGGCGGCAAAGCCCGTCAGCGCAGGGATCTGGAAGCCCAGGATCATGACTGCGCCGTGGGCGTAGAGCCACACGTTGTAGGTAGTCGGGTTGGCGGTGATGGTCGGGCCCATCGCCGACAGTTCGGCCCGCATCAGGATCGCCATGATGCCGGCGACGACGAAGGCGGCAACCGATCCGATCAGGTAGAGAATACCGACACGCTTGTGGTCGGTGGTGAATATCCATTCCTTGAGATTCATGTCTGCTCCTCCTTATGCCGGCTCGTTTTGTTGTGGCGCCGGAGCCGTTTCCGTGGCCGGGGTGGCGACCGGAGCGGCCGGGGCGGCGGCCTGCTTCAGTTTGTCACCCTCCTGCTGGTACCAGGCGTTGTATTCCTCGGGCGGCAGGACCACGACCTGGCCCGACATGTACGAGTGCATGACGCCGCAGTACTCGTTGCAGGTGACCAGATGCTTGCCCGGTTTCTGCGGGTAGAACCACAGATACGTGATCCGTCCCGGCATCGAGTCTTCCTTGATCTTGAAGTCCGGCATGTAGTGGTTGTGTATCGTGTCGCGGCTGGTCATGCGCAACAACACGGGTTTGCCCGCCGGTACTCTCAACTCGTTCTGCGTGTGCACGCCGTTGGGGTAGGTGTAGTCCCAACTGTACATGCCGGATTCGAGTTTGACCTCGAGCCGATCCGTGGGCACCGTACGCTGGACATTCCACAACTGCCATCCGTTGGCGGCGACATAGAAGTCGTCGGCCAGGAAGATGAAGGCAGGAATGACCGCCCAGGCGATGGCGGCACCGGTGGACAGGTGTGGCGCTCCTCCTCCCTCGACGCCGGGGCGCCGGCGATACTTCCAGATCAGGAAAGCGAGCACCACGGCGAAGAGAATTCCCATCAGCGTGATGTCGGTGAGTACCTCCGTCCAAAGATGCTTCCAACCTGCGGCAGGGTCGACAATCCTGTCCGTCGACGGAATGTACTTCTCGGCCAAGGCTGGCCCGGCTGCGGCAAGAGCGGCCCAACCCGCCAGAGCCGCCCAAAGTCGATTGTGCTTAAACATTCGTCCCCCCTCTTTTGACTCCACGATAGGCCCATGCACCGTACCCCATCAGGGTCAGTCCAAAAAGGAATGACCCGATCCCGATCAACTGCGCATAGTTCGGCTGGTACCTGCCTTCAGTGTAGTTGTAGCTGAAGCAGGCGCCGACCAGGATGTCGAACAGTGCGACCGAATCCGCGATGCGGTCCCAGTCGGCGTCCGTCAATGCCAGTTCCACAGTCCTTGCATCCATGCGGGTGCCGTAGATGTAGCGCGCCACCCGTCCCTGCGGTGTTACGAAGACAAGTACGTTCGGATGCATGAAGGCTTTTGCCGCATCCGACCAGAAGAACCGGTAGCCGATCTCGCCGGCGAAGCCGGTGACATCCCGGTTCTTGATCACGGCGTGGCGCCAGCCTTCGCGCATCGGCTCCGGTATCCCGCCGGTCTTGGCCAGGAAAGTCGCCGCCGTCTGCTGCGAATCGCGGGCATCGAACGAGACCGTCAGCACCCGATAGTCCTTGCCGAGCCGGAAACGATCCACCTTGGCGAGCACCTTGGCTAGTTCCATGTTCATGGTCGGGCAGGTGCCGTCGCAGCCGTAATACGACAGCAGCAGGATCATGGGTTTGCCCAGCATGTCGCCGAGCGCGAAGTCCCGCCCCTCGCTATCCGTGAGCACGGTGTCGGCACGCAGCCGTGCTCCCAGGTAGCGAGGTTCGTCGATCTGGATAAGTGACGCGTCCACTGTGACGGAACGCGGTGGTTCGCGAACCGCGTAAGCCGACATCGCCGCCGTTACCAGAAGTAGACTTGCGAGACGACGAAGAACCAAATGATGTCCACGAAGTGCCAATAAAGGCTGGCAGTGCGCCAGAAACCCGGCGCCAGATTGCCCTTCATGGCCGGGAAAAGGCCAGCGATGAAGATCCCCAGACCGACCAGCACGTGCGAACCATGCAGGCCCGTGATGGAGTAGAAGACCGTGCCGAACAGATTGGTCTTGATCGTGAAACCTTCATGGATCAGGTGAGTCCATTCGAAGCCCGACATGCTGAGGAAGGCCAGGCCGAGAACGATCGTGAGCAGCAGCCAGCGCACGAAGCCTGCTTTATCGTGTGCATGCATGAACTGCTCGGCGCGATGGATCGTCAGCGAAGAGGTGACCAGTGTCGCTGTCATGATCAACGGAATCAGCTTCGGCAACTCGACGCTGCCCGGCAGTGGCCACATCGGAGCTTCGAGGCGTCCGTACCAGTAGGCGGCGAAGCACGAGAGGAAGATCATCGCCTCGGCCAGGATGAACCAGCCCATGGAGGCGAACGATAAGCCTTCGCCGGTTCCCATCGCTTCGCTGGTCCAGCCGGCGATGCCGCCGAGGATCAGTGGCAGGCCCAGCCCGAGGGACAGGATTGCCGGGAATGACAGGTGATAGACGAACTGGAACATGAACGACAGCGCCAGCGCCAGGATGCCAACGCTCAGAACCAACGGCCAGATGCTGGTGTCCCAGTGCGCGTGAACGCCGTCGCCATGGGCGACTTCAAGATTACTCATTGCCTTCCTCCTCCTATGTTTGTCTTCGTCGGCAAACTTTGCGACCCACAACATAAGGCCGCACAATACGCCTATAGTTTTTTTTGCTTTGTGCGGCGATTTGTCGCATACTGCCGACGCCTTGTCAAGAAAAAAATCAGGCGCAGGTAATTTCGAAGTCAAAACGGAGGAGGGACATCATGAGGGGGATCATTGCGTCCGCATTTCTTGTCGCGTCGTTGTTCGTAGCACCTTTCGTTTCAGCAGCAGGCAATCCCGAGTTGGGACAACAGAAGGCGGCGGCCTGCATGGCCTGCCACGGGCCTGACGGCAACAGCCCTGCGCTGGCGCCGCCGACCGAGCAATGGCCCAAGCTCGCTGGCCAGATGCCGGAGTACATCACCAAGCAGTTGCATGACTTCAAGGCCGGCAAACGTGCGAATGCGCAAATGTCGCCTATGGCGCAGACCGTCGTCGAAGCAGATATTCCCGATCTCGCAGCTTTCTTCTCCAAGCAGCAGGTGAGGCCGAGCGAAGCGACTGACAGGAGTCTATTGGCTCAAGGCGAGAAGCTGTTCCTCAAAGGCAAGTCGGGCCGTGCCGAATTCGTTGCCGCCTGCGTCGGTTGCCACGGCGTCAACGGCGTCGGTCGCCGCGACTGGGTCGAGAGCTACAAGCTCGCACCGACGGTGCTGGCGCCGGCGATCGGTGGTCAACACGCCAGCTACGTTACCAAGCAGTTGAAGGCGTTCAGGGACGGCAGCCGGAAGAATGACGTCGGCAGTTTGATGCATAACGTCGGCTTGCACTTGGACGACAAGGAGATTGCAGCGGTTGCGGAGTACGTGTCAACGCTGGTCCGCTAACATGCAGACCTACGACGCAAGTCCGCGTCCGGCGGAGCGGCTGGCGGCTTTCTTCGAGCTTTGCAAGCCGCGGGTGAACACCCTCATCGTGTTTACCGCGATGATCGGCATGTGGCTGGCATCGCCCGACATGGCGCAGCCCGGGCGATTCCTGTTTGCCTCGCTCGGTATTGCACTCGTCGCTGGTGCCGCGGCGGCAATCAACTGCCTGGTCGAGCGCACCAGCGATGCGCTGATGGCGCGAACGCGGGGCCGGGCCACCGCACGTGGCTCGATCTCCGCGATCGAGACATTGACGCTGGCGACGCTGATCGGTGGCGTCGGGCTCTGGCTGCTGCATGCCAGGGTCAACGACCTCACCATGTGGCTGACGCTGGCCACTTTCCTCGGCTACGCGGTCATCTACACCGTGGTGCTGAAACCGATGACGCCGATGAACATCGTCATCGGCGGTGCGGCCGGCGCGATGCCACCGGTGCTCGGCTGGGCGGCGATGACCGGTACGGTCGGTGTCGAGTCATTGTCGCTGTTCTTGATTGTCTTCCTGTGGACACCGCCGCACTTCTGGTCGCTGGCTTGCTATCGACGCGAAGAGTTTGCGCGGGCGTCACTGCCAATGCTGCCGGTGACTCACGGACTGCAATTCACCTGCCGTCACATCCTGCTCTACACGGTGCTGTTGACCGCAGCGACCCTGCTGCCCGTGTGGATCGGCTTGAGCGGCTGGTTGTATCTGGCGGTGGCGCTGGCGCTCGATGCCGGCTTCCTGGGTTATGCGATCCGACTTTGTCGGCGCTATGACGATGCCTTGTCGCGCAAGACCTTCAGGTATTCCATCGTCTATCTGACGCTGCTGTTCACCGCGCTGATCGTCGACCGCCTGCTACGATTCTGAACGATGCCGAGATTCAGAATCATCGCACTGGCGGCGCTGTACCTGGCTTTGTTCGTGGTGCCGCTCGGTGCCTACGTGCGACTGTCCGATGCCGGGCTCGGTTGCCCCGACTGGCCCGGCTGCTACGGCAAGCTGGTCGGCGTGCCCGAGCATCCGGCCGAGCAGAGCGCGGCGATGCAGGCTTTTCCGGACAAGCCGGTGGAGCCCGCCAAAGCCTGGAAGGAGATGATCCACCGCTACGTCGCGGGCACGCTCGGTCTGCTGGTGTTCGCGATCTGCTGGCTGGGCTGGCGCCAGCGACCGGTGGTGACGGCGGCGCTGGCGGGGATGATCGTCTTCCAGGCCCTGCTCGGCATGTGGACCGTGACCTTGCTGTTGAAACCGGCAATCGTCACCGGCCACCTGCTCGGCGGCATGACCATCGTCGGTCTGCTGACCCTGCTGGCGATGTCCGAGCGCGACGCCGCCTCACAGCCATCGGCACCGCCCGGGGCGGCGCTGATGGCGAAGCTCGCGCTGGTGGCGACCGCTGTCCAGATCGGCCTTGGCGGCTGGGTGACCAGCAACTATGCGGCGCTGGCATGTCAGGATTTTCCGACTTGCCAAGGCGCATGGTTGCCGGAGATGGACTTCCATCATGCCTTCACGGTGTTGCGCGAACTGGGGTATACGGGTGACGGCAGTCTGCTGCCGCTGGCGGCATTGACCGCGATCCACTGGATGCACCGGCTGGGCGCGCTGCTGGTCTTCGTTACCGTGGGTGTACTCATCCTGCGCCTTCGCTCCTCGCCGGCCTGGCGCAACTGGGCCTTCGTTCTCGCGGTCGTTCTTGTCCTGCAGGTGAGCCTCGGTATCGCAAACATCCTCATGACCTTGCCGCTGCCACTGGCGGTCGCCCACAACTTCGGCGCCGCCTTGTTGTTGTTGCACGTCGTCGCCGTCAACAAGCGGCTTGCCGAGGGCTGACGATCGCCCCTTGTGGTATGATTTCCTGACGAAGTGCGGCTCGGCCGCACTTTCTTTTTCAGGAATGCCGACATGCCTGTCATCCGCCTGCCCGACGGCTCCGAACGCCGTTTCGACGAGAATGTCACGGTCGCCGACCTAGCGGCCTCCATCGGCCCCGGCCTGGCCAAGGCCGCGCTCGCCGGCCGCGTGGACGGCAAGCTCGTCGACACCTCTTTCGTCATCGAGCGCGACGCCCAGGTGGCGATCGTCACCGACAAGGATGCCGATGGTGTTGAGATCATCCGCCACTCCACGGCCCACCTGCTGGCCTACGCCGTCAAGGAACTGTTTCCCGACGCACAGGTGACCATCGGCCCGGTGATCGAGAATGGCTTCTACTACGATTTTGCCTACCAGCGCCCGTTTACTCCGGAAGATCTCGCGGCCATCGAAGCCCGCATGGCCGAACTGGCGAAGAAAGACTTTCCGGTCACGCGCGAAGTCTGGCCGCGCGACAAGGCGGTCGAGTTCTTCAAGTCCATCGGTGAGCACTACAAGGCCGAACTGATCGCCGCGATTCCCGCCGATCAGGATGTCTCGCTCTATCGTGAGGGCGATTTCGTCGACCTCTGTCGCGGTCCCCACGTGCCCTCGACCGGCAAGCTCAAGGTCTTCAAACTGATGAAGGTCGCCGGCGCCTACTGGCGCGGTGATTCGAAGAACGAGCAACTCCAGCGTGTCTATGGCACGGCCTGGGCGAAGAAGGACGAGCTCGACGCCTACCTCAACATGCTCGAAGAGGCCGAAAAGCGCGACCACCGCAAGCTCGGCCCGATGCTCGACCTCTTCCACCTGCAGGAGGAGGCGCCGGGCTCGGTGTTCTGGCATCCGCACGGCTGGCGGTTGTTCCAGGACCTGATCAATTACATGCGCGGCCGGCAGGAGGCCGCTGGTTACGTCGAAGTGAACACGCCCGACGTGATGGATCGCAGCCTCTGGGAAGTGTCGGGCCACTGGTTCAATTACCGCGAGCACATGTTCACCACGCAGACCGAGGACGAACGCATGTTCGCCTTGAAACCGATGAACTGTCCCGGTGGCATGCTGCTCTACAAGCAGGGCATCAAGAGCTACCGCGACCTGCCCATCCGCATGGCCGAGTTCGGCAAGGTGCATCGCTACGAACCTTCCGGCGCACTGCACGGCCTTCTGCGGGTGCGCCACTTCACGCAGGACGACGCTCACATCTACTGCACCGAAGAGCAGATGGAGCAGGAGTGCAAGGATGTCGTCGCGCTGATCCTCGACATCTACAAGGACTTCAGCTTCACCGATGTGCGCATCAAGCTCTCGACGCGGCCGGACAACCGCATCGGTTCCGACGAGATCTGGGACAAGCTGGAAGCGGCATTGGCCACGGCGCTCGACCACATGGGCATGGCCTACGAACTCTTCCCCGGTGAAGGCGCCTTCTACGGCCCGAAGCTGGAGTTTGTCCTGCGCGATGCCATCGGCCGCGACTGGCAGTGTGGCACCTTGCAGGTGGACATGAACCTGCCCGAGCGTTTCGATATCCATTACGTGGCCGCGGACAACACCCACAAGCGGCCGGTGATGCTGCACCGGGCATTGTTCGGATCACTCGAGCGTTTCACCGGCATTTTGATCGAGCATTACGCCGGCGCGCTCCCGCTGTGGCTTTCCCCGGTCCAAGTCGTGGTCATGAATATATCGGAAGGCCAGGCCGACTACGCCGAGGCTGTGGCAAAAATGCTGCGCGCGGCCGGCCTGCGAGCCGAACTCGATTTGCGCGGCGAGAAAATTAGCTATAAAATTCGGGAACATAGCTTGTTGAAGCGGCCGTACTTCGTTGTTGTGGGTGACAAAGAGAAGGCCGCAGGGTTGGTCGCCGTTCGTGCCCGGGGCAATCAGGATCTCGGGCAGATGTCCCCTGAAGCGTTTATTGAACGCCTGCTGCGGGAAAAGCAGAGCAAGGGCGCGGCGGCCTGATTTTTTTGACTTTTGGGAGTCCAGAACCATCGCTCAGGAAAAAACGCAGCGCGTCAATGACGAAATTACAGCCCCCGAGGTGCGCCTGGTCGGGGTTGAAGGTGAACAGATCGGCATCGTCAATATCCGTGATGCGCTGCAGATGGCCCTGGAGGCCGAAGTAGATCTGGTTGAGATTGCGCCCTTGGCGAAGCCGCCGGTCTGCAAGATCATGGACTTCGGCAAGTTCAAGTACCAGGAAGCGAAAAGGGCGCACGAAGCGAAGTTGAAGCAGAAGCAGGTGCAGGTCAAGGAAGTGAAGTTCCGGCCTGGCACCGACGAGAACGACTATCAGATCAAGCTGCGCAATCTGATCAAGTTCTTGCAGGAAGGCGACAAGGCGAAGATCACGCTGCGTTTCCGGGGCCGCGAAATGGCCCACCAGGAGTTTGGCATGCGCATGCTGGAGCGCATCAAGGGCGACCTGGAAGAAGTTGCGCTGGTGGAGCAGTTTCCGAAGATGGAAGGCCGTCAGTTGATCATGGTGTTGGCGCCGAGCAAGAAACTGCCGGCCGCAAAGCAGCAGTAAGAGAATTCGCGCCGGCCCGGCAACGGGACGGACGAAAGAAGCGGTTGCGGGTCATCAAGTGTCCTCGAGGGAGGGCCACCTGGCACCGTGTCATAAGGAGATTCGGCCATGCCGAAGATGAAGACCAAGAGCGGGGCCGCCAAGCGCTTCAAAGTGCGCGGCAGCGGCAGCGTCAAACGCTCGTGTGCGTTCAAGCGCCACATCCTGACCAAGAAGACCACCAAAGTGAAGCGCCATCTGCGTGGCGTGCTCACCGTGCATGCCTCGGACGTGAAATCCGTCCGCGCCATGTTGCCCAACGCGTAAGGAGAAGCCGAGATGCCACGAGTTAAACGCGGTGTAACGGCGCGCGCGCGCCACAAGAAGGTCCTCGACCAGGCCAAGGGTTACCGCGGCCGTCGCTCTACCGTCTATCGCATCGCCAAAGAAGCGGTGATGAAGGCGGGGCAGTACCAGTATCGCGACCGTCGTCAACGCAAGCGCCAGTTCCGCGCTCTCTGGATCGCCCGTATCAACGCGGGTGCGCGCGAACTGGGCATGAAGTACAGCACCCTGATGAATGGCCTCAAGAAGGCCGCCATCGAGGTCGATCGCAAAGTGCTGGCCGATCTGGCGGTGTTCGACAAGCCGGCGTTTGCCGCCCTGGCGAACCAGGCCAAGGCCCATCTGGGTTAGTTCGTAAACCCACCCGGCATCTAGCGCGAAACTGCTGAGAACAGGGGGAGGCCTTAGCTTCCCCCTTTTTCATTCCGACATGGAAAACCTCGAACAATTAGTCACCGAAGCCGTCAACGAGTTCGCCAAGGCTGCCGAGCCGGCGAAGCTCGAAGAAACCAAGGCGCGCTATCTCGGCAAGGATGGTTCGCTGACCGCCCTGCTGAAGGGCCTCGGCAAGCTGCCCGCCGAAGAACGCAAGACCGCCGGCGCGGCCATCAACGTCGCGAAAGACAAAGTCGAAACGGCACTGGCCGCCCGTCGCGATGAGTTGCGGCGCGCGCAACTTGGCGCCCAACTCGCTGCCGAAGCGCTCGACGTCACCCTGCCCGGCCGGGCGCAAAGCCGCGGCGCGCTGCATCCGGTGACGCGCACCCTGGAGCGCATCGAACAGCTCTTCCGCTCCATCGGTTTCGAAGTCGCCGACGGCCCCGAGATCGAGACCGACTGGCACAACTTCACCGCGCTCAATACGCCGGAGAAGCATCCGGCGCGTTCGATGCACGACACCTTCTATCTGCTCGACGAAGCCGGCAAGGTGCAGGAGGATGTCCTTCTACGTACGCACACCAGCCCGGTGCAGATCCGCTACATGCAGGCGCATGTCGCGAAGTACGCTCATCTCAAGCAGATGCCCGAGATCCGCGTCATCGCGCCGGGCCGCGTCTATCGCGTCGATTCCGATGCCACGCACTCGCCGATGTTCCACCAGGTCGAAGGCCTGTGGGTGGGCGAGAATGTCAGCTTCGCCGATCTCAAGGGCGTGGTCGCCGATTTCCTGCGCCGTTTCTTCGAGAGCGATGACCTCAAGGTGCGGTTCCGGCCGTCCTTCTTCCCATTCACCGAGCCCTCCGCCGAAATCGACGTCGCTTTCATGTCGGGCGCGCTCGAAGGCCGCTGGCTGGAGATCGCCGGCTGCGGCATGGTGCATCCGAACGTGTTGCGCTTCGGCGGCATCGACCCGGAGAAGTACACCGGCTTCGCCTTCGGCATGGGGCCGGATCGGCTGACCATGCTCCGTTACGGCATCAACGATTTGCGCCTGTTCTTTGAAGGCGATCTGCGTTTCCTCGCTCAGTTTCAGTAATCATGCAATTTCCCGAATCCTGGCTGCGCGCCCTCGTCAATCCGCCCCTTTCAACAGCGGAGCTTTGCCACCTGCTGACCATGGCCGGTCTGGAGGTCGAAGAAAGCAGACCCGTCGCGGCCGAGTTCTCCAATGTCGTCATCGCCTGCGTGCTGACGACCGAGAAGCATCCCGATGCCGACAAGCTCAAGCTCTGCAAAGTCGACACGGGTGAGCACGGCGTGCTGCAGATCGTCTGCGGCGCGCCCAATGTTGCCCCGGAGATGCGCGTGCCCTGCGCCCTGGTCGGCGCCAGGCTGCCCGGCATCGAAATCAAGCGCGCCAAGGTGAGAGGGCTAGAGAGCTTCGGCATGCTCTGTTCGGCGCGCGAACTGGGCCTCTCAGAAGACCACGGCGGCCTGCTGGAACTGCCGGCCGATGCGCCCATCGGCGGCGACATCCGCCGCTACCTTAATCTCGGCGACACGCTGATCACGCTGAAGCTCACGCCGAACCGCGCCGACTGCCTGTCGCTCACCGGCATCGCCCGCGAAGTGGCCGCGCTGACCGGCGCCAAGCTCAAGCTGCCGGCCGTCGAGCCGGTGGCGCCGACGCACGACGATACCCGCAGCCTGGTCCTCGACGCCCCCGACGCCTGCCCGCGCTACTGCGGCCGTATCGTCCGCGGTGTCGATGCCAAGGCGCCGACACCCGACTGGATCAAGCAGCGCATCGAGCGCTGCGGCATCCGCTCGATTTCCGCGCTGGTCGACGTCACCAACTACGTCATGCTGGAACTCGGCCAGCCGCTGCATGCCTTCGACGATGCGCGCCTCAATGGCGCCATCCACGTGCGCTATCCCAGGCCGGGCGAGAAACTGCTGCTATTGAATGAGCAGACCGTCGAACCCTCGTTGGACACCGCGCTCATCGCCGATGAAGCCCGTGCGCTGGCAATGGCCGGCATCATGGGCGGCGAGGAGTCCGGCGTCACCGACGCCACCACCGACCTATTCCTGGAAAGCGCCTTCTTCACGCCGACCGCCATCGCCGGCAAGGCGCGGACGTTCGGCTTCTCTTCCGATGCCTCGCACCGTTACGAGCGCGGCGTCGATTTCGAATTGCAGCGCACGGCCATCGAGCGCGCGACCCAACTGATCGTCGCCATCTGCGGCGGCCAGCCCGGCCCGGTGGTCGAGGCTGTCTCGCCCGCCGATCTTCCCGCCCGCGAGCCGGTGCGGCTGCGGGCTGCAAGAGCCGCGAAGGTGCTCGGCGTGCCGTTCTCCGCCGACGCCATCGCCGGACTGATCGGCGGCCTGGGCGCGAAGATCGAGCGCCAGGGCGACGACTTCCTGGTCACGCCGCCCTCGCATCGCTTCGACATGGAGATCGAGGAAGACCTCATCGAAGAGATCGCCCGGCTGCACGGCTACGACAACATCCCGGCGCCGCCGCCGCACGCGATGCTCGCCATGCTGCCGCTGCCGGAGGACCGCCGCGGCCCGATGCAGGTGCGCCGCTCGCTCGCCGAACGGGGATACTTCGAGGTGGTCACCTACAGCTTCGTCGAAGCCGCCTGGGAGGCGGATTTCGCCGGCAACGCGGCGCCGATCCAACTCGCCAATCCGATTGCCAGCCAGATGGGCGTCATGCGCTCGACGCTGGTCGGCGGGCTGGTCGGCGTGCTCGCCGCCAACCGCAAGCGCCAGACCGAACGCGTGCGCGTGTTCGAGATCGGCCGGGTCTTCCGACGCCAGCCTTCGGGCCATCCCGTCACCGGTTTCGAGCAGCCGCTGCGCGTCGCCGGCCTCTGGGGCGGTCCTGCCCTGCCGGAACAATGGGGCGCGCCGGCGCGCAATGCCGACTTCTTCGACGTCAAGGGCGACCTTGAGGCACTGCTGGCGCCGCGTGCGCTGGTGTTCGAAAAGCTCGCGCATCCGGCGCTGCATCCCGGGCGGGCGGCCAGGGTGCTGCTCGACGGCAGGGAAATCGGCTTCGTCGGCGAACTGCATCCGCAATGGGTGCAGAAATACGAACTGGCGAGTTCCGGCAATGCGGTACCAGTCGTGTTCGAAATCGATCTCGACGTCTGGCTCGCGCAAGCCATGCCGACCTACCGCGAGGTTTCGCGTCTGCCCGCCGTGACCCGCGACCTGGCCCTGACCCTGCCACGCGAGCAGGCCCTGGCGCCGCTGCTGGCGGCACTGAGAGCGGCCGCTCCGGACCTCGTTCAGGACATCCGTTTATTCGATTTGTATCAAGGCAAGGGCCTGCCGGAAGGGCAAAAAAGCCTTGCGTTTCGTATAGTTATGCAACATACTGAACGCACTTTGGCTGACGTCGAAGTAGATGCTGTAGTGGCCTCGCTGGTCGAGGTCGGCAAGGGGTTCGGCGCGGCCTTGCGTAGTTAAGAATAGAAACGGGGAGTAAAGATGACGCTGACAAAGGCGGAACTCGCCGACCTGTTGTTCGACAAGGTCGGCCTGAACAAGCGTGAGGCCAAGGATATGGTCGAGGCGTTTTTCGAGGAAGTTCGCACCTCCCTCGAAAAGGGAGACGGCGTCAAGCTGTCCGGCTTCGGCAACTTCCAGTTGCGCGACAAGCCGCAGCGGCCGGGCCGCAATCCGAAGACCGGCGAAGAGATCCCCATCACCGCGCGCCGCGTCGTCACCTTCCATGCCAGCCAGAAGCTCAAGGGTTCGGTCGAGAAGGCACAGTTGAATGGCGAACCACATCAGGAGTGAATTGCCTCCCATCCCCGCCAAGCGGTACTTCACGATTGGCGAGGTAAGCGAACTGTGTGGCGTCAAGCCGCACGTGCTGCGCTATTGGGAGCAGGAATTCACCCAGCTCAAGCCCGTCAAGCGCCGGGGCAACCGGCGCTACTACCAGCACCACGAAGTGCTGCTGGTGCGGCGCATCCGCCAGTTGCTGTATGACGAAGGCTTCACCATCAGCGGCGCCCGCAACCGGCTCGACGACGCTCACGCGGTCGTCGACAGCCCGGTCGCCGTCAAGCTTCCCGCAGGAACCCTGTCGCTGCGCGCCGAACTCGCCGGCATCATCGAACTGCTGCGTATCGGGCCAGCGGCGTAGTCATCGTTCTGATACAATTCGCGCCGTCGGGGCGTAGCGCAGCCTGGTAGCGCACTTGCATGGGGTGCAAGGGGTCGCGAGTTCGAATCCCGCCGCCCCGACCAAGATCACAAAAGGCTTTCCGGTTCATCGCCGGAAAGCCTTTTCTTATTTGGATCTTCGCCGGCCTCTCCTGTGTCACTGGCTCCGTGCAGGCGGGGCGGTGGCGATGTTCGGCGTTGTGGCGCCCAGGAAGACGATATCGACGCGGCGGTTCTGCGACCAGCATGTCTCGGCGTGGCAGGTGGCGCGCGGATTCTTGTCGCCGAGGCTGATCGCCTGGATGCGATCTTCGCTGAGTCCAAGGGACTTGAACACCTGCTTGACGGCATCGGCCCGTCGCTGTCCGACCACCGACTGGCCGTGGCCGCGTTCATCGGCGTTGCCGATCAGGCCGATCGAATACTCCGGCGCTGTCTGCAGGAACTTGTATATCTGCTTCAGGAAATCCTGGTATTCGGGTTTGACCGAATAGCCGTTGGGTTCGAAGTAGATGCTCTTGGTCGACAGCTCCCACATCAGACGCTCCTGTCGCTGAGTGTCGGTTTCGGCCGCGCTGGTGTTGGCCGTGGCTACTGGTGCCACGGGCGCCGCCGGTTCGCAGGCGCGCTGCGGGAACAGTGTGGAGCAAGCGGAGAGAACGGTGGTCAACGCGACGACAAGACATGCTCGATTCATGCCGGGATCCTTTGTGCAGAATTGATTTATGCGAATATAGTGGCGATGGATTGATTCCGCAAGCATTCCGGCTGGCGCCCGCGTTATGCCAACTTGCCGCCCATCATGGGCGAAAGCCTTCGAGCGGGTGGTGCCATTGCCAGGGCGGTACGGGATTCTTCTCCGCCCAGAGGCCCAGCCGGCGGATCTTGGCCTGGAACTCGGCCTGCTGGTATTCGGTCTGGTCGGCCGGCGTCTGCTCCCTGACGTCCTGCCGGTACCACCAGGCCATGCCGCCGCGAACCAGTTCGAGATTGATGTCGGTGCCGCCCATCGTGATCTTGCAGACTTCCTGCCTGTTGCGATCGAGCTTCACGCACTCGGCAACGACGTCCCTGCCGGATGCAAGCGCGTTCAGGGCTGCCATGGAATGATCGCCGAAAGGCTGCAATTTCTGCGGCGCGGCAATCGCCAGCAAGCGAATGCGGTGCGGTCGGTTTGCCGAGTCCCGCAGGTTCAGGGTATTGCCGTCGACGATGGCGACGACGCGGCCCGCGAGGCCGTCTTCGGCCGCGACCTGAGCGGCCAGCAGCGACAACGCGAACGGGAGGTGGCGAATCAGGGTGTTGCCGCGGGGTCGATCAGGCTTCATGGGTCTTCGGTTTGGTGATTGGCGGCATCGAATGCCGGCCATCGGCGCATTGAACTCGCTTGTCGGGCGGCGCGGGCGGCGTCTCCGGTTGCCGACGACTGTCCGCAATCGAAGCGCACGTCGAAATCGGCATCTGCGGCGACCTGCGCGAAGAGCAAACGCCCGGAGAGGCGCTTGCTGCACGGGTATTTACCCACAGGCCTATGACTTTAGATAGGCTCACGCCGGCAAGCCCGGCCCGGTACTCGGCCAAGTGTGCCCAAGGATTGAGCAATGGCACGATTCGTTAAGGTTTCGCGATCTTGAGATGACTATCCACAGGGATATCCACAAGCTCGGTGGATTGTCACAATCGTACGGCAGGGAGGTCGGCATGGCGCGAGCGACCTGTGTCGGCGGTCTTGTGCGGACGGCTTGCATGGAGTCCATAGATAGACTAATATTGGCTCGTGAGTTCCATTGGAGACTTGAATGCGCCATCCTGTGAAGGCCCACGCCGCGGTCAAGGCTGATCCGCCGGCTTCGCCGGGGCTGAAGGAAATGTCCGCCGCCGGCTTGCGGGCGTTTTTCAATATCGCCCGCGACTGGAAACTGGGGATTGAGGAGCAACTCGTTCTGCTCGGTTCGCCCGGGCGCTCGACCCTGTTCAAATGGAAGGCGTCGCCGGCCACGGTGAGGTTGGGCCGGGATACGCTGGAGCGGCTTTCCTACATCCTGGGTATCTACAAGGCGCTCCAGATTCTGCTGCCCGATCCTGCGGCGGCGGATGGCTGGGGGCGCAGGAAGAATGCAGCTCCGATGTTCGGCGGCCGCAGCGCGCTGGACCGGATGCTCGCCGGCAATGTCGGCGATCTGCTGGCGGTGCGCCAGTACCTGGATGCGATGCGCGGCGGCTGGGCTTGAAGCCGCAGAGCTGGCCCGTCGCGCGCCTGAACTGGAATCCGGCGTACCGCGTCATTCCGACGCGATTTCCCGCCATCAACATTTTCGACCGCGTTGCTTCCGCTGGCGATTTCGATGCGCTGTTCGCGCTGGAGGCGATGACCAACGATCGCGTCCGCGACGAGGTTGGGCTGATCGAACTGGTGCCGCCCGCCGAGCGGCTGTACGGGCCGGGCACGGGGCCGATCATGGCTTCCTTCACGCACCTTAACCCGGCCGGCAGCCGCTTCAGCGACGGTTCCTACGGGGTGTTCTACTGCGCGCACGATCGCGATACCGCGGTAGCGGAGACGCGCTACCACTCGGCGAAATTCCTGGCCGCTACCGGTGAGGCGCCGATGCGTGTGCAGATGCGGCTCTACACCGTCAAGGCCAAGGGGCAGGTGATCGACTTGCGCAAAGCGGCCGCGGATCAGCCGGATGTCTTCGCTCCCGACGACTATCGCCCCGGCCAGGCGCTGGGCCGCAAGTTGCGCGGCGACGGGGCCTGGGGGCTCGCCTATCCGTCCGTGCGGCGGTCGGGCGGCGATTGTCTGGCAGCGTTTCGGCCGAAGCTGCTAAGCGATTGCCTGCATGCTGCTTTCCTGGAGTACCAGTGGAACGGCGAGACGATCGATGCCGTGTTCCAGATGCTGCGGTTGGTCTGAAGGATCAGCTTCCGCCCGTCAGTTCGCGTAGCGCCGCGGCATATTCCTGCTTCAGCCGCCCGATGAGTTCCTCGGCGCCGGGGATGTCGTCGATGGCACCGATGCCTTGTCCCACGCCCCAGATGTCGCGCCAGGCCTTGGCGGCGCCGCTGTCGAAGTTCATCGCAGCCTTGTCTTTCACGGGCAGGTTGTCGGGGTCGAGGCCGGCGGCGACGATGCTCGGCTTCAGGTAGTTGCCGGCGACGCCGGTGAAGTAGGGCGTGTAGACGACGTCGGCGGCGGTGCCGGCGACGATGGCTTCCTTGTAGGCCTGCGAGGCATTGGCCTCGCGGGTGGCGATGAAGCGTGTGCCCATGTAGGCGAAGTCGGCGCCCAGCGCGCGGGCGGCGAGGATGCTGCGGCCGTTGCTGATGGCGCCGGCGAGGATGATTGGGCCCTTGAAGATCTTCCGCACTTCGGTGACGAGCGCGAACGGGCTCAAAGTGCCGGCGTGGCCGCCGGCGCCGGCGCAGACCAGGATCAGCCCGTCGACGCCCTCGGCGAGCGCCTTTTCGGCATGGCGGACGTTGATGACGTCGTGGAAGACGAGGCCGCCGTATTCATGTACGTGCTTCACCACGTCGCCGGGCGCGCGCAGGCTGGTGATGATGATCGGCACCTGGTGACGGATGCACAGATCGAGATCGTGTTCGAGCCGGGTATTCGACTGGTGGATGATCTGGTTCACCGCGAACGGCGCATCGCCGACGGCGGTGCGGATCTGCGTCAGCCACTCGTCAAGCGCCTCCTGCGGCCGCGCGTTCAGCGCCGGGAAACTGCCGACGATGCCGCCGCGGCATTGGGCGATGACCAGCTCCGGGTTGGAGACGATGAACATGGGGGCGGCGATCACCGGCAGCGCCAGGCGATCGCGCAAGCTTGCAGCGGTCACGGGTGAAACCTCCTATTTCAATGCGCGGCGCAGTACTTTGCCGACGTTGGTCTTGGGCAGATCGTCGCGAAACTCGACGAAATGGGGCACCTTGTAGGAGGTGAGCTGCGTCCGGCAGTAGGCGATGATCGCTTCGGGAGTGAGCGTCGGATCCTTGCGCACGACGAAGATCTTCACCGCCTCGCCAGAGTGCTCGCTGGGTATGCCGATGGCGGCCACTTCTCGCACGCCGGGGTGCGAGGCGACGACTTCCTCGACCTCGTTGGGGTACACGTTGAAACCGGAGACCAGGATCATGTCCTTCTTGCGGTCGACCAGGAAGACAAAGCCTTGCGGGTCGACATAGCCCATGTCGCCCGTGCGCAGAAAGCCGTCGGGTTGGAACACGGCCGCGGTCTCCTCGGGCCGCTGCCAGTAACCGCGCGTCACCTGCGGCCCGCGTACGCAGATCTCGCCGACCTGGGTGAGGCTGACTTCCTCGCCGGCGTCGTTGCGAATGGAGATTTCGGTGGAAGGTACCGGCAGCCCAATGGAGCCGTTGAAGGTCGGCAGGTCGAGCGGATTGATGGTGACGGCGGGCGAGGTTTCGGTGAGTCCGTAGGCCTGGGCGAGCGGCTTACCGGTCACCTGTTGCCACTGATCCGCCACCGGCTTCTGCACCGACATGCCGCCGCCGAGCGTGATCAGCAGATGGGAGAAGTCGACCGTGGCGAACTCGGGATTGTGGAGCAGGGCGTTGAACAGCGTGTTGACGCCGGTGATGACCGTGAAGGGATGCTTCTTCAGCTCCTTGATGAAGCCGGGGATGTCGCGCGGATTGGCGATCAGCAGATTGGTGGCGCCGATACGCAGGAAGGTGAGGCAGTTCGCGGTCAGCGCGAAGATGTGATACAGCGGTAGCGCCGTGACGATCAGTTCCTGCTTCTCGCGCACCACGGGACTGATCCAGGCATGCGCCTGGGTCACGTTGGAGACGATGTTGCGGTGGCTGAGCATGGCGCCCTTGGCGATGCCGGTGGTGCCGCCCGTGTATTGCAGGAAGGCGAGATCGTCGAGACCGAGTTCCGGCGGATTGAAACCATGGCTGCCACCTGCTGCGAGCGCCTTGTTGAGCGTGACGGCGCCGGGGATGTGCCAGGCCGGCACCAGCTTCTTCACGTACTTCACCACCAGGTTCACCAGCGTGCCTTTGAGTGCGCCCAACATCTCGCCCATCGGCGTGACGACGATATGGCGCAGCGCCGGGCAGTGCGACAGCACTTGTTCGACGGTATGGGCGAAGTTCTCCACCACGACGATGGCTTCGGCGCCCGAGTCCTTCATCTGGTGTTCGAGTTCGCGCGGGGTGTAGAGCGGATTCACGTTCACCACGACGCAACCGGCGCGCAGTGCGCCGAACAGGCAGACCGGATACTGAAACAGATTGGGCATCATCAGCGCCACGCGGCTGCCCTTGCCGAGGCCCTCGCTTTGCAGCCAGCCGGCGAATTCGCCTGCGAGGCGGTCGAGTTCGGCGTACGAGAGGCTCTTGCCCATGCTCAGATAGGCGGCCTTGTCCCGGTAGCGCTGGCAGGCCTTCTCCATCAGGTCGGCCAGGGACGAGTCCTTCAGCGGTCCGATTTCCGCCGGTACGGTGGGGGGGTAAGTCTTCAGCCAGACCTTCTCCATGATTCCCGCTCCCCTTCAGTTGCCCAGCAGGGCTTGTTTCAATCCGGCGTCGGCAGGTTTGTCGCCGAGCCAGACCTTCAGCAGCGCCCGGCCGAAGGCGGAGCCGGGGACGCTGCCGCGCGCCTGGCCGTTGAAGCTGACGGTCGTCGCGTCGCCGGAGAAGTCGATGCCGACCACGTCGCCGGTCTTGGCGTTGCCGACGCCGTGCATGATGCCTTCGAAGCGTTCGATGTCGGCCTTCAGGGCCGCCAGTTCGCTCTCGCTGTGATTGTGCTGCAGGCCCTCCTTGAGCGCGCCGATCAGCGAGTCCGCGTCCAGGTCGCGCATCATGTGCAGGGCGACTCGCCGGGGCTCGCGCGAGTCGATGATCTCACCGGCGTTGGTGGTCTTCTTCGGCAGGTAGAGCGCGGCGACGTAGACCTTGAAGAAGAGCTTCTTGCGCAGGCCAGCACCGTTCAGGACGAGATCGGCATTGCCGCTCTTCGCCTGGTCGTCCACGCGGACACCGGCTACTTCGGCGGCGCCGGCGAGGTTGGCGGTCAGCGCCAGAAAGGCCGCAACCAGGATAACTGCATATCGATTCATGGTGAGTCCCCCTCTATGGTCTTGCTCTTGTATTGGGTCTTGTCGGCGATGTAGACGGTACGTTCGACGACGGTGTGAACAATACCCTGTTCATCCTTGAGTTCAACAGTGTAGCTGCGCCGGACCTTGCCTTCCCGGGCGATGGCGGCGCGCACGGTCGCCAGTTCCTCCGGCGTGATGCGGAAGTCGGCATAGAGCGTGGTTCGCCCGGGCACCAGGAATCGAATCGTCGCCTCCTGGTCCCAGACCACGACGTCCGGTCCCAGCGCTGCCATCAGCATGGTCGGCAGCGGGCCGTCGGTGACGGAGAACAGCGAGCCACCGAACAGGGTGCCGAAGACATTGCGTGTGCTGCGCTTCAGGTTCAGTCGGACCCGCATATGCGACAGGTCCGGGGCCACATACTCGACGTGGCCGCCGCTGCCGCGGTACGCGGGATGGAAATTGAATCCCCATCGCATCAGCGGTGCCCGCCAACTGGCGGGCAGTCGTTGCAGCCATTTGATGGCCACGTCCGAATCAGAGCGCTTCGAACAACCCGGCGGCACCCATGCCGGTGCCGATGCACATAGTTACCATGCCCCACTTCTGCTTCGTGCGCCGCAGGCCGTGCATCACCGTCGCCGTGCGGATCGCGCCGGTGGCCCCGAGCGGGTGGCCGAGTGCGATGGCGCCGCCGAGCGGATTCACCTTCGCCGGGTCGAGCCCGAGCTGCCGTATCACCGCCAGGGACTGCGCCGCGAAAGCCTCGTTGAGCTCGATCCAGCCGAGGTCGTCCTGCTTGACACCGGCCTGCGCCAGCACGCGCGGAATCGCCTCGATCGGGCCGATGCCCATGATCTCGGGCGGCACGCCCGCCACCGCGAAGCCAGCGAAGCGGGCCAACGGTGCGAGGTTGAACTGCTTGAGGATCTTCTCGGACACCAGCATCACCGCGCCGCTGCCATCGGACATCTGCGAGGAATTGCCTGCCGTGACCGAGCCCTTGGCGGCGAATACCGGCTTGAGTTTCGCCAGCGCTTCCATCGACGAATCGGGCCGCGGGCCCTCGTCGGTATCGCACAGCTTCTCGACGATGCGAACGGTGTTGGTGCCGAAGTCCGGTACATGGCTCCTCACCGTGTAGGGCGATATCTCGGCCCGGAAGTGGCCGGCGGCGATGGCGGCGGTGGCGCGGCGATGCGATTCGACGGCGAAGGCGTCCTGATCCTCGCGCGAGACTTTCCACTGCTGCGCCACCTTCTCTGCCGTGAGGCCCATGCCGTAGCCGATGGCGGCATTGCCGTCCGGCTCGAACACGGCCGGGTTGAGCGACACCTTG
Source organism: Rhodocyclaceae bacterium (assembly GCA_041480065.1). Classification (GTDB taxonomy): domain Bacteria; phylum Pseudomonadota; class Gammaproteobacteria; order Burkholderiales; family Rhodocyclaceae; genus Fen-999. The sequence continues at coordinate 65,272 of JBGOZF010000001.1, read as the reverse complement.
TTGCCCATCATCTGCGACATCAGGCTCATGGTTTCGGTGCCGGCCGCGATCATGACGTCGGCCTCGCCGAGGCGGATGCGGTCGGCGGCCATGGCCACCGCCTGCACGCCCGAGGCGCAGAAGCGGTTGACGGTCATGCCCGGCACGCTGTCGGGCATGCCGGCCAGAAGCAGGCCGATGCGGGCGACGTTCATGCCCTGTTCGGCTTCCGGCATGGCGCAGCCGACGATGACGTCGCCGACCAGTTTCGGATCGATTTGCGGTACCTGCGCCAGCACCGAGCGCAGCGCGTGGGCCAGCATGTCATCGGGCCGGGTGGTGCGGAACATGCCCTTGCGCTTGCCCACCGGCAGGCGCGTGGCGGCGACGATGTAGGCGTCTTGAACTTGTTTGGTCATGGCGAAATTCCTTTATTCACCGCAGAGAGCGCAGAGGACGCAGAGATACAACGAATCGATTCATTCGGTTCTCTGGTTTTCTCTGCGCTCTCTGCGTTCTCTGCGGTGAGAAGATTTTCAATCAATTCCTCAGGGGCTTGCCAGTTTCGAGCATGTGCTTGATTCGGGCCTGGGTTTCGGGGGTCTTCAGCAGTTCGACGAATTCGCGGCGCTCGACGGTCAGCAGCCACTCGTCGTCGACCAGCGTGCCCGGCTCGACGTCACCGCCGCAGAGCGCCGTGGCCGCGGCCTTGGCGACGCGGTAGTCGTGCGCCGAGATCATGCCGCCTTCCTTCATGTTCACCAGCATCATCTCCAGCGTGGCGATGCCGGGACGGCCCGCCGCCTGGACCATGCGTGCCCGCATCGGCGGTCGCCAGCCGGACTCGGCCATGGCGCGGGCGCGGCGCAGGGCGATGTACAACAACTCATTGGCGTTGAACACTAGGTCGTCGTTGTCGCGGCCGAAGCCCATGTCGCGCGCCTCCAGCCCGCTCTTCGAGACGTGGGCCATGGCGATGGTGGTGAAAACGTTCTGCAGGAAGTAGAAGGGGTCGTTGCCGGCCTGGCGCTTGGCAACGTCGGCGGCACGCAGCGCGAACTCCTTGCAGCCGCCGCCGGCGGGGATCAGGCCGACGCCGGCTTCGACGAGGCCGCAGTAGCTTTCCAGCGCCATCACCCGGTGCGCGGCATGCATGACGAACTCGCAGCCGCCGCCGAGGGCCATGCCCTGGACTGCCGCGACTGTCGGCACTTGCGCGTGCTTCAAGGCCATCGAGGCGCGCTGGAATTTCGCCACCGTCGCTTCGAGGACGTCGAACTTGCCGGCGGCGCAGGCTTCGGACACCTGCTGGAGATTGGCGCCGACCGCGAACGGCGGCTCGTGCCAGACGACGAGGCCGGCGTAGTCGCGCTCGGCGCGGGCGACGGCTTCGAGCACGCCGTCGAGCACTTCATCGCCGACGGTGTGCATCTTCGACTTGAAGGAGACGATGGCGATGCCGGCGTCGAGCGGGTGCTTCCACAGTCGTACGCCCTCGTTCTCCCAGATGGTTTCGCCGCGGGCGTCCGGCGTTTCGCCGAGCACGCGTTCGGTGAAGAGCTGGCGGCCATAGACGGGCAGGGCGGAGCGTGCCTTGATCTTGTTCTCGGCCGCGGAATACGAGCCGGCTGGTTCATGTACGCCCGAGCGTTCCATCACCCAGGCGGGCAGCGGCGTGGCGGCCATGGTGACGCCGGCCTTGATGTCGGCGGCAACTGCTTCCGCGATGGCTTTCCAGCCCGCGGCCTGCCATGTCTCGAACGGACCCTGGCTCCAGCCGAAGCCCCAGCGCATCGCGAAGTCGAGGTCGCGCGCGTTGTCGGCGACGCTGCCGAGCTGCACGGCGCAGTAATGGAAGACGTCGCGGAAGATGGCCCAGAGGAACTGCGCCTGCGGGTGCTGGCTGGCGCGCAGGGCGGCGAACTTTTCGGCCGGGTTCTTCGTCTTCAGGATGGCATCGACCTCGGCGGCGATCTCGCCGGCGGAAGGCCGGTAGTCCTGCTTCGCCAGATCGAGCACCTGGATTTCCTTGCCGACCTTGCGGAAGATGCCGGCGCGGGTCTTCTGGCCCAGCGCACCCTTTTCGATCAGCGCCGCGAGCCAGGCGGGCGAGTCGAAGTAGCGATGCCAGGGATCGTCGGGCAGCGTGTCGCGCATGGTGCGGATCACGTGCGCCATGGTGTCGAGTCCGACCACGTCCGCGGTGCGGTAGGTGGCGCTCTTGGCGCGGCCGATCTTCGGCCCGGTCAGCGCATCCACCTCGTCGAAACCAAGTCCCATGCGCGTCGTGTGGTGCATCACGGCCAGCATCGAGAAGATGCCGATGCGGTTGGCGATGAAGTTGGGGGTGTCCTTGGCGCGGATCACACCCTTGCCGAGGCGGGAGGTGAGCCATGTCTCGAGGTTGTCGAGCATGGCCGGCGCCGAATCGGCGGTCGGGATGATCTCGACCAGCGACATGTAGCGCGGCGGGTTGAAGAAATGGATGCCGCAGAAATTGGCACGTCGCTCGGCCGGCAGCGTCGTCGCAAGTTGGTTGATCGACAAGCCGGAAGTGTTCGAGGCGACGATCGCGCCGGGCTTGAGATAAGACGCGATCTTGCGGTAAAGGTCTTCTTTCCACTCCATCTTCTCGGCGATGGCCTCGATCACGAGGTCGCATTCGGAGAGCAGCGGCAGGTGCTGATCGTAGTTGGCGGCGTCGATGTAGGCGAGCCGGTCCTTGGCCGCCAGCGGCGAGGGTTCCAGTTTCTTGAGGCCATCGATGGCCTTCCTGACGATGCCGTTGGGGTCGCCGTCCTTCGCCGTGAGGTCGAACATCAGGACCGGCACATCGGCGTTGGCCAGGTGGGCGGCGATCTGCGCGCCCATGACGCCGGCGCCGAGGATCGCCGCCTTGCGGACAATTGGTTTCTGCACTCGATTTCTCCTTGTGAATCGTTATTGGTTCAACTGTTCGCGCATCGCACGCTTGTTGAGCTTGCCGACGCTGGTGCGCGCCAGGCTGTCGACGAATCGCACCTGGTCCGGCACACCGAATTTCGAGATGTGGCCCTGCTCGGCGTATCCGCGCACATGGGCCTGGATGTCGGCGGCGCTGATCTTGCCGGCCTGGTCGGGCTTGAGGACGATCATGGCCAGCGGCCGTTCGCCCCACTTCTCGTCCTTGACGCCGATGACGGCGACTTCGGCCACCGCCGGGTGGCGGCCGATCACGTCTTCGATCTCGATCGACGACACCCATTCGCCACCCGTCTTGATCACGTCCTTGATGCGGTCGGTGACCTGCAGGTAGCCGCGCTCGTCGATGTGGCCGATGTCCTGGGTGTGCAGCCAGCCGCCCTGCCAGAGCGCTTCCGAGGCGACCGGGTTGTCGAGATAGCCTTGCGTGTTCCAGGGCGCGCGCACGACGACTTCGCCGACCGACTTGCCATCGTGCGGGCAGTCGGTCATCTCCGGCGTCACCACTCTCAGGTCGACCAGCAGGTTGGGCCGGCCGGTCTTGACGCGCAATGCCACGGTGTCGCCTTCGAGGTCGGCCGTCTCGATATGGGCGATGGTCAGTATGGGGCAGGTCTCTGACATGCCGTAACCGGTGAAGATGTCGATGCCGCGGGCGAGCGCGGTCTTCACCATCGCGGTCGGCAGCGCCGAGCCGCCGATGATGACTTTCCAGCCCTTGAGATCGGTGTTCGCTGCGGCCGGCGAGTTCAGCAGCATGTGCATGATGGTCGGCACGCAATGCGAGAACGTGACCTTCTCGCGGCCAATCAGGTTGAGGATGGTGTCGGGCACATAGCGCCCCGGATAGACCTGCTTGAGGCCGGCCATGGTGGCGGCATAAGGGAAGCCCCAGGCATGGACGTGGAACATCGGCGTCAGCGGCATGTAGACGTCATCGCGGCTCAGGCTGCCCTGCCGCGGCGCGATGCCGAACAGGCCCAGCAGCGACAGGGTGTGCAGGACCAACTGGCGGTGGCTGAAATAGACGCCTTTCGGCAAGCCGGTGGTGCCCGTCGTGTAGAAGGTGGTGGCGCGGGCGTTCTCGTCGAAATCGGGAAACTCGAAAGAGCCCGCGTTGGCGGCCAGCAGTGCCTCGTATTCGCCAGCAAAACCGGCCGGAATCGCGGTTGCCGTGTCGGACAGGAGCACGAAAGTCTTCACAGTCTCCAGTTTGTCGCGGATGGCATCCAGCACCGGCAGGAACTCGGCGTTGACGAAGAGGGCACGCGCCTTGGCGTGGTTGAGGGTGTACAGGATCTGATCCGGCGACAGGCGGATATTCACCGTCTGCAGGACGCTGCCGGTCATCGGCACGGCAAAGAAGGACTCGAGGTAGCGATGGCTGTCCCAATCCATCACCGCGATGGTTTCGCCTTCCAGGCCGAGGCGCTCGATCAGCCGCGCATAGCCTTGCAGGCGGCCGTGGAAGTCGCGGTAGGTGAGGCGCGCCTTGTCGGCGTAGATGATCTCCTGATCAGGCGCGATCGCCAGTGCGGTGTGCAGCAGTTGCTTGATCAGCAGCGGGTAGTGGTAAGCGGAGGGAGTGACTGCAATGTTTTCGATGGATTTCACGGACATCTTCCCATGTCGGCCTGTCCAGCGTTGCCTACCCAGACTCGGCGGTCGTGCCGGAGGAGCAATCTGTCCACATCGGTTCCGACGTGGTTGAAGACCAGCCCGGCGATCGCCGGGCTGGAGTGCTGCGTGACAACTAGAAGTTCATCGAGTACTGCGCGCCGAGGATCCAGATGCTGCCGCTGTAGGTGCCGTCCACCAAGCCACGGCCAAACGAAACCTGACTGTTGTGGATTGACGTGTCCTTGATATACAGGTAGCTGGCGCCCACATCGAGGGTCGAGCCCTTCATGGGCAGCCACTGTGCGCCCAAGGAGAACCAGAAGCGGTTGTTGTCCGGCAACGAGACCAGGCGGCTGTCCTCACCCTTGACCGGCGTTTGGTCGTAGGCGACGCCGAACTTGAGCTTCAGGTCGCTGCGAAGCTTGTAATTCGCACCGAGCGCGATACGCCACGTGTCGCGGAACTTGGTATCGAGGGTCTGCGCGAGTATCCCATTCTGCGCACCGGAGGTGCGCACGATGTCGATATAGGGGATCGAACTCCAGCCGGTCCAGGACAGGTCGCCAAGCATCTCCCACTGATCGTCGAGCTTCTGCGTGGCGCTGACGATGAATGTGTCGGGCAGGTTGATGTCCGCGCGGACGTCACTGGCGCTTCCCGCCGGAAGGAGGGTCATGGTGAAATTGCCAGCTGCCGATCCATCTGAGGCCAGAGAGACATTCCCCGTTGCCTTGTACTTAACTTGCGAGCGGTAGGAGAGGCCGACCTTGGTAGTCGGAGAGATGTTGAACAGCACGCCCGCATTCCAGCCCCAGGCATCGTCGTTGAGATTCATGGTCGAAGTGACATGGCTGGTCCCGGCCGATACACCCACAAGCCGCTTGTACTCCGCATCGAGCTTCTGCCAGTCCAGACCGAAGCCGACTGACACCTTGTCATTCACCTTGTAGGCGATCGACGGATTGACGTTCACCGTCTTTACGTCGAACTTGACCGATTGGGCTGCGCCGATCCACGGGCTGTCATACTCGGTCTTGAGGCCGAAGGGCGCACCGATGCCCAAGCCTAAGTACAGATCCTTGGTCAAAGCCATGCTGAAATAGCCGTTCGGCACCGCGCCGAGGGCACCAGCATCGCCACCATTGCCTGCCGTTGTTAGGCCCGGGGCAGCATTCGAGGCGCCGTTGCTGAACTTGTAACTTGGCTGGATGACGGCAACCCCGGCTGAGATGTTGCGTCCTTCCAACTGCGTCATGCCGGCCGGGTTGTAGAAGACCGTGCTGGCGTTGTCGGCGACCGCGGCCGATCCGGCGTAGGCGTTGCCCAGGCCGCTGGCGTTCTGTTCCAGCAACTGGAAGCCGGAGGCGCCGGCTGTGCCGGCCCAGAGGCCAATGAGGGCGGCCGGAATCAGCCTGGGGGTGAAGCGTGCTTTCATATTTCCTCCTCTTGTTGATGATGGTCGTCGACCGTGGTACAGCAGCTCAAGACTTGATTGCGATCCCAACTTCCCTTATGGCCTGGTAGCTTAGCGGCCCGCCGGTGAAGGGAGCGAAACCCGTGCCGAATATTACCCCCGCCTCGGCCAGATCGGCATCTGCGACGACGTTGTTTTCGACCAGGCTGCGGGTGCGTTCGATCAGGGGCGTCACCAGCCGGGTTGTCAATCCGGCTGGCGGGGTTCCGGCAGCGCCCTTGGTCGGTTTCCCATCATGGAAGGCGTAGAAGCCGCGGCCGCTCTTCTTGCCCAGGTCGCCGCGGGCAACACGTTCGGCCAGGCAGCGGGGCGGCTCGGTGGCATCGGCGAGTCGCTTTCCAGCTGCCAGCGCGATGTCGAGACCGACGGTGTCGGCGAGTTCGATCGGGCCCACGGGCATGCCGAAGGCGAGCATGGCTGCGTCAATGGTTTCCGGCGCGATGCCTTCGTCGACGCAGCGCATGGCTTCGAGCATGTAGGGCGCCAGTACGGCATTGACCAGGAAGCCCGGGGCGCTCTTCACGGGCAGCGGCAATTTGTCGATGGCGCGCACGAAGGCGCAGGCGCGGGCGAGCGCGACGGCATCGGTGCCAGCTGCCTCGACTACTTCCACCAGCGGCATTCTCGCTACGGGATTGAAGAAGTGGATGCCGACCAGCCGGTGGGGGTTGGCGAGCGCCGAAGCCAGATCCTCGATCTTGAGGCTCGACGTGTTGGTCGCCAGCACGGCGTCCGGCCGCATTCGGCCTTCCAGTTCGACGAGCAATTGGCGTTTCGCATCAAGGTTCTCGTAGATCGCCTCGATAACCACGTCGGCGTGGCGGGCACCTTCGCCCATTGGGTCTGGGATCAGCCGGTCGAAGGCGGCGCGCTGCGCCAGCTTGTCCTTGTTGCGGCCGAACAGCTTGCCGGCGCGTGCGATGGCGGGGGCGATGCGCTCAAGCGACTGGTCCTGAAGCGTCACGGTGAAACCGCGCTGCGCGGCCCAGGCGGCGATGTCGCCGCCCATGACGCCGGCGCCGACCACATGGAGTCGCCGCAAGGGCACATCCGATTCCTTGCCGAAGGCCTTGAGTCTCTCCTGAAGAAAGAAGATGCGCACGAGATTGCGCGCGGTCGGCGACCCGACGATGCGGTCGATGATATCGGGCGTCGCCAGCGCATTGCCGTCGTGCTTCTGCCAGAGGTCGATGATGGCGTAGGGCGCCGGGTAGTGTTCCGGCCGGGCACGTGCCGCGACCTGCTTCCTCGCCTGGGCTGCAACGATGGGCTTCAATGGTCCGTTCATCAGGCGGTCCAGCAGCGGCCGCTTCTTTGGCGGCCGGCCGGACAGCGCCAGCTTGCGGGCGGTGGCCTCCATTAGCCGCGGTGGCACGCACTCGTCGGCAAGGCCGAGCCGCTTCGCCTTGCGAGCGTCGACGTTGCGGCCGGTGAGCATCATGTCGAGCGCGGCGGCGGGCGCGATCAATTCCGGTAGCCGCTTCATGCCGCCCCAGCCGGGAAAGATGCCGAGCATGACTTCGGGCAGGGCGAGCTTGGTGCCGGGTTCGTCGACGACGACGCGATAGCGGCAGGCGAGCGAGAGCTCGACGCCCCCGCCCATGCAATGACCTCGAATCAGCGACAGCGTCGGCCAGGGCACGGCGGCCAGGCGGTTGAAGAGATTCCAGCCGCGTTCGATCAGGGCGCGCGCCGCGGCGGCGTCGCCCAGGCGCGAGAATTCCTCGATGTCGGCTCCGGCGATGAAGCCGGCGCTCTTGCCGGATCGGAAGATCAAGCCCTTGGGCGGATCGCGTTCGAGTTCGTCGAGGAGTTGGGCCAGTTCGGCCATGACCTCGGCCGAGAGGATGTTGGTGCTGGCACCGGCCTTGTCGAGCGTCGCCCAGGCGATGCCGGAATCGTCGCGACTGATCGTCCAGTTCCGGTAGTTCATAGCTTTTCTACCAGCATTGCACCGCCGAGGCCGCCGCCGATGCAGATGGTGGCGATGCCCTTTTGGCCGGCGCGCAGCCGGTGCAGCAGATGGAGAACGATGCGGGCGCCGGTGGCGCCTACGGGATGGCCGACCGCGATGGCGCCGCCGTCCGCGTTGAGCTTCTCTTCGTCAAGGGCGCCGAGTGCTTGCGACAGGCCGAGTCGATCGCGGCAGTAGTCGGCATCCTGCCAAGCGGCAAGACAGCCGAGCACTTGTGCCGCGAAGGCCTCGTTGAGCTCCCAGGCATCGAGGTCGTTGAGACCGAGGCCGTGGCGGGTCAGGATCGGCGTCGCGGCATGCACGGGACCGAGGCCCATCTCTGCCGGGTCCAGGCCGGCCCACTGGCTATCGACCAGCCGGCCCAGCGGCTTCAACTGCCAGCGTGTGACCGCTTCTTCGGAAGCCAGTACGAGGAGGCAGGCGCCATCGGTGACCTGCGAGCTGTTGCCGGCGGTGATATTGCCGTTGGGCTTGTCGAACACCGGCCGTAGCGTGCCGAGTTTCTCCGGCGTTGAGTCGCTGCGCACACCGTCGTCTTCGGCGTAGATCGTTCCGTCGGTGCCGACCAGCGGCGCGATTTCGCCCAAGCGTCCGGCCGCGCGGGCGGCCAGCGTGCGCTGATGGCTGCGGGCCGAATATTCGTCCATGCTGCGTCGGGAGATTCTGAACTTGTATGCGAGGTTCTCGGCCGTCTGGCCCATCGAGAGGCCGACGACCGGGTCGGTGAGACCCTTGAAAAGGCCGATGACCGGGGCGAGATTGCCGAGACGGAATCTGCGCAGGGCCGCGACTTTCTGGCCCAAAGTCTTTGTGGCATACCAGCCGGCAAGCCAGCGCACCATGGCGTCCGAGAACAGCAGCGGCGCGCGCGAGAGGGCATCGCTGCCGCCGGCCAATACGAGTTGCGAACGGCCGGACTGGATGTTGGCGGCTGCCGAATCGAGCGCCTGCATGCCGGAGGCGCAATTCCTCATCACCGTCCAGCCTGGCACCTTGTCGCCGCAGCCCAGGCGCAGGGCGAGTACGCGGCCGATGTTTACCTCGTCGGGCGAGGGTGCCGCGGATCCGAGGATCACTTCGTCGAGATCGCCCGGCTCGAATGGCTGGCGCAGCAGCAGCGCTCGGCCCGCCTGGACGGCAAGGTCAGAGGCGGCGAACGGCCCCGGCGCGTTCTTCGCCTTGAGGAAAGGCGTGCGCGCGCCGTCGACGATATAGACCGGAGCAACCATCAGGCTGCCCGGCGCTCTTCGACCGGCTTGGCGGCGCTGGCGATGCCGAAGTCGTACGGGAAGTCGTCGACGCGAATGACCATGTCGCGCAGGCGGTTGCGCCGGCGCAGCACCTCGTATTCGGGCGCAGTGATGACGCCGATCTCGAAGGCGGCGGTGGCGATGTCGCGCACGTTGGCGGTCGGATTGTCGTCGAAGCGACCCTGTTTCTGCGCTTCGCGGATCTTGGTATCGATGGGTTCGGCTTCCAGCGTTGCCGCCAGGGCCTGTTCGATGGCGCCGATCGGTTCTTCGGCGTTGCTGGGCAGGTAGCAGTCGGGCGTTAGCCGCTCGCGCGTTGCTCCGGGCGTGATCAGGCTGCGCGCCACCAAGTGGCCGACCTTGTCGGAGGGCACAACGTACGGATGGCCGAACGGGAAAATGACCTTGTGCAGCCAGAAGGCGAAGAAGCGGTTCGGGTAGTTGGCGATGACACCTTCGAAAGCCTCTTGAGCCTTGTACATGGCATCCCAGATCGCCCAATGCATCAGCGGCGCATCGGCGGTCTGGCGGCCTTCGGCCTCGTAGCGCTTGAGCGTGGCCGAGATGAGGTACATCTGGGCGAGGATGTCGCCCATTCGCGCCGACAGCTTCTCCTTGCGCTTGAGGTCGCCGCCCATCACCAGCATGGAGATGTCGGCGATATAGGCAAAGGCGGCCGAGAATCGCGTGAGCTGCTGGTAGTAGCGGCGCGTTTCGGGCGCCACGTCGGGAACCGAAACCGTGTGCGAACCCGTGAGGCCGTACCAGAGTGAGCGCAGGCCGTTCTTGATCGTATAGCCGATGTGACCGAACAGGGCGGCATCGAAATCCACGAGGCCCTTCGCTTCGTCGGGGTTCTGCACGGCGTGCATTTCCGGCAGCACGTAGGGGTGGCAGCGCACGGCGCCCTGACCGAAAATGATGAGGCTGCGTGTCAGGATATTGGCGCCTTCGACCGTGATGCCGATCGGCACTTGCTGGTAGGCGCGGCCGAGGAAGTTGGAGGGGCCGAGGCAGATGCCCTTGCCGCCGATGATGTCCATGCCGTCCATGACCACCTGGCGGGCGCGCTCGGTGACGTGGTACTTGGCGATGGCCGAGACCACAGAGGGTTTCTCACCGAGGTCCACCGCCCCGGCAGTCATGACGCGGGCGGCGTCCATCAGGTAGGTGTAGGCGCCGATGCGTGTCAGCGGTTCCTCGACGCCCTCGAAGCGGCCGATGGCCATGTTGAACTGGCTGCGTACGCGGGCATAGCCGCCGACCGCGCGCGCCGTCATCTTGGCCATGCCGGTGTTGGAGGCGGGCAGCGAGATCGAGCGGCCTGCTGCCAGGCATTCCATCAGCATCCTCCAGCCCTGGCCGGCCATCGCCGGGCCGCCGATGATGAAGTCAAGCGGCATGAATACTTCCTTGCCGCGCGTCGGGCCGGTGACGAAGACGGCGTTGAGCGGCAGGTGCCGGTTGCCGGTATCGACGCCCGGATAGTCGTAGGGAATCAGCGCGCAGGTGATGCCGATATCCTTCTTGTCGCCGAGCAGCCCTTCGGGGTCGTAAAGCCGGAAGGCCAGGCCGAGAATGGTGCACACCGGCGCCAGCGTGATATAGCGCTTGTCCCAGGTGACGCGCATGCCGACGACTTCGCGGCCCTGGTATTGGCCCTTGCAGACGATGCCGATGTCGGGAATCGATGCGGCATCGGAGCCGGCCCAGGGTGAGGTCAGCGCGAAGGCCGGCACCTCAAGGCCCTTGGCCAGTCGCGGCAGGTAGTGGTTCTTCTGCGCATCGGTACCGTAGTGAAGCAGTAGTTCTGCCGGGCCGAGAGAGTTGGGCACCATGACCGAAACGGCCAGCGCCGACGAGCGCGTCGACAGCTTGGTTACCACCTGCGAGTGGGCGTAGGCGGAGAACTCCAGTCCGCCGTACTTCTTCGGGATGATCATGCCCAGGAAACCCTTCTCCTTGATATAGGACCAGGTTTCCGGCGTGAGGTCGTAGAGTTTGTGCGAGACCTCCCAGTCATTGACCAGACGGCAGGCTTCGGTGGTTTCGATGTCGAGGAAGGACTGCTCCGCGGCCGTCAGCTTGGGCACCGGATAGGCAAGCAGCTTCTTCCAGTCGGGGTTGCCGCGAAACAGGTCGCCCTCCCACCAGACGGTGCCGGCTTCGAGCGCCTCGCGTTCGGTGTCGGACATCTGCGGCAGGATGCGCTTGAAGATGGCGAAGATATTTCGCGTGATCAGCAGGCGGCGCAGCGGACGAACGACCAGCACGGCGAGAACCGCCAGCAGGATGACAAGAAGGATCAGGGAGGCAGTCATGGTTTCTTCCTTCGGCTGGGCGCGTTGGCGCGAGGTTGGGTTTGCGGCGGCGACGGCTGCGGCAAAGGTGCGCGCAGGCCGCCGAGCAGAAAGGACATGAGACGCGGCAGAAGCTGGTCGATGTTGTCTCCGGCCTCGTCGGCCTGCCAGTCGGTTACCAGGCGCAAGGTGTCGATACCGGCGATGGCATAGGAGGTGGCGCCGAGCATGAAATGGAAGCGCCAGACGATTTCTTCCTTCGGCACGTCGGGCAGGGCGCGGAACAGCGCCTGCTTGTAGCGCTCGAGCACATCGGCGAACTCCTCCGCCAGCAGGGCGCGGATGAACTCGCCGGGTTCGGTCAGGGTGCGGCCGATCAGGCGCAGGAAGACGCCGCCGCCACTGCCTTCGCGCGCCGCCATGCGCAGCAGCGTGCCGAAGAAGGCGTCGACGATCAGCGATGGCTTGAGCGGCGCCCCGGCGGCCTTGGCTTCCAGTTCGTCGAGGACGCGCAGGCGTTCCTGGTTGAGACCGTCCAGCCGGCGCCGGAGGACGGCGTGGAAAAGGCCTTCCTTGCTGCCGAAGTGGTAATTCACTGCGGCCAGGTTGACGTGCGCCTCGCTCGTCACCTGGCGCATCGAAGTGCCGTCGAAGCCCAGCGTCATGAACACCGCCTCGGCGGAATCGAGGATGCGCTGGCGCGTACTTGCGGCTTTTTCGGTTGTTTTGGCTTCGGACATCGGAGGGTCGAATCAAACAAGTGTTTAAATCATACGTATGAATATTTTGGAATGCAAGCCCCCGAATCCGACTTTCGAATCCCTTCGGCCGGCAGGCGGCCCGAGGGCGCCTGATCTGCTCTGATATACTTTCGACCCAAGCGGTGGGTCGGACCTGCCAATTCCGCCGGCTTGCCGATCATGCTTCTGCCCCAATCCCCACTGGAACCCGTCCGCCGCCGTCGCCATGCGCATATTGCTGAGTAACGACGATGGCTATTTCGCCCCGGGCATCGAGGCCTTGGCCGCAGCGCTGGCCCCGATTGCCGACATAACCGTGGTTGCGCCCGAGCGCGATCGCAGCGGCGCCAGCAATTCCCTGACCCTCGACCGGCCGCTGCGCCTGCGCCAGGCGGCCAACGGCTTCTATTTCGTCAATGGCACGCCGACCGATTGCGTGCATCTGGCCGTCACCGGCATGCTCGATCATGTTCCCGACATGGTCGTCTCGGGCATCAACCTCGGCGCCAACATGGGCGACGACACCATCTACTCGGGCACGGTGGCCGCGGCCATGGAGGGCTACCTGCTCGGCGTACCGTCGATCGCCATTTCGCTCACCAGCAAGCGCGGGGAGCACTTCGACTCTGCCGCGCGCATTGCCCGCGAACTGGTCGAGCGCTTCCAGCGCCGCGAGTTCGGCCAACCCGTGCTGCTCAACGTGAACGTGCCTGACGAGGCATTCGACGACCTGCGCGGAATGCGGGTGACGCGGCTGGGCAGGCGCCACAAGGCGGAGCCGGCGGTGCCGCAGGTCACGCCGCGCCATGAGACCGTCTATTGGGTCGGCGCCGCCGGCGAAGCCGCAGACGCCGGCGAGGATACGGATTTCCACGCCGTCGCCAACAACTTCGTCTCGGTAACGCCCTTGCAGATCGACCTCACCCATGCCGACCAGATAGGTGCGCTCAGAGGATGGCTGGGCAAATGATGGCCCCCCACGCTCGCAAGATCGGCTCGTTGCCCCCCACGGCGGGGCGCATGCCTCCTTGTCCCACGGGGATTCCCTTCGGTCAGGGCGGCCCGGCGGAGGCATGATGAACTCGCTGCGCGGCATCGGCATGACCTCGCAACGCACCCGCGCGCGCATGATCGAGCGCCTGCGCGAGCAGGGCATACGCGACGAGCGCGTGCTCAACGCCATGGCCGCCGTGCCGCGCCACGTCTTCGTCGGCGAGGCTCTTTCCCACCGGGCCTACGAAGACACCGCGCTGCCCCTGATCCTCGGCCAGACCATTTCCCAGCCCTACGTCGTCGCGCGCATGATTGAACTGCTGCTGGCCGGGCGCGAGTCCCTGGGGAAGACGCTCGAGGTCGGCGCCGGCTGCGGTTACCAGGCGGCGGTGCTCGGCACCCTGACGCGCCAGGTCTTTGCCGTCGAACGTCTGGCGCCGCTGCTGGCCCAGGCGCGGGACAACCTGCGTGCGGCCAAGCTGTCCCACGTACGCCTAAAGCACGCCGATGGCATGGCGGGGCTGCCGGAAGCCGCGCCATTTGATACCATCGTCGTTGCGGCTGCCGCGCCTGCCGTGCCCCAGACGCTGCTTGGGCAGTTGGCGCCGGGGGGGCGACTGATGCTGCCGCTGGGACTGTTCGAACAGACATTGTGTCTCTTTGAACGGAACGCGCAGGGTTTTGTCGAAACACGCTTTGATCCGGTGCGCTTCGTGCCGCTGTTACCGGGAGTCGAATGAATGTGGCGTTGTCTGTGTATGACGGGATTGCTGTTGGCCGGTTGCGCGAGCCATGCCCCGGTGCCGGTTGCCGACCGCAGCGCACCGACCGTGGTCGAGGCGGGGCCGGGCACAGCGGCTCCGACCGCGCCGGCCGCGGCCGCCGGCCCGCGCGAGGGCTATTACGTCGTCAAGAAGGGCGACACCCTGCGCCACATCGCCCAGGAACATGGCGTCGACTACCGTGATCTGGCGGCCTGGAACAACATCGAGAATCCGGCCAGGATTGAAATCGGCCAGCAGTTGCGGGTGGTGCCGCCCGACGGCGTGGTGGTCAAACCCGTGGTCGGCCCCGGGCAGGTCGTGGTGGTCGGGGAAGCCGCACATGCCGCCGGCAGCAATACGCAGACTCTGAAGCGCGAGCCGCGCGGCGGCACTGTTGCCTATTCCGAGAGGGCCATGGCTCAGGTGCATGCGATGGAGGGTAATGTCCCGGCCGCGAAGATTGATGAGGCCAAGCCTGCCGACAGACCTGCCGAGCCGCCGGCAGACAAGCCCGCAGCGGCTGCCGCCACCGTCCCCGCCGTCGCCGAAACCGGCCTCGACTGGGGCTGGCCAGCGGCGGGGAAGCTGCTCTCCGCGTTTACCGAGGGCGGCGGCGGGCAGGCGAGCAACAAGGGGATAGACATCGCCGGCCGTCTGGGCGAACCGGTTTTGGCCGCAGCGGCCGGGAAAGTGACCTATGTCGGCAACCTGCGCGGCTATGGCGATTTCCTTGTCGTCCGTCACAATCCCGACTTCATTTCGGTGTACGCGCACACCGGCAAGATCCTGGTCAAGAAGGATCAGTCGGTGGCCAAGGGCCAGAAGATCGCCGAGGTCGGCAATTCCGACGCCGATCAGCCCAAGCTGCATTTCGAGATCCGGCGCCAGAGCAAGCCGGTCGATCCCGTCAAGATGCTTCCGGCGCGCCCGTGAACGAAGACGGATTCCCGACAGAGTCCGAAGCCGTCGAGCCCGACGACAGTCTCGGCGAGGGCGGCGAAGTCGAGTTCATCGACGACGTCACGCAGCTCTATCTGAAGGATATCGGCGGTAGTCCCCTGCTGTTGGCGTCCGAGGAACAGACCCTTGCCCGCGCCGTGCGCACCGGCGATTTCTCCGCCCGCCAGCGCATGATCGAGGCGAACCTGCGTCTGGTGGTGAGTATCGCCAAGCACTACCAGCATCGCGGCATCCCGCTCGACGACCTCATCGAGGAGGGCAACCTGGGCCTGATCCACGCGCTCGAGAAATTCGATCCCGAACGGGGATTCCGTTTCTCGACCTACGCCACCTGGTGGGTGCGACAAAACATCGAGCGGTCGATCATGAACCAGTCGCGCACCATTCGTCTGCCGGTTCACGTGGTCAAGGAGCTCAATCTGGTGCTGCGCGCGTTGCGCAACCTGGAATCGGCGGGCGAGCAGGACCGCCATGCGGACATTGCCGCCGTCGCCCGGTTGCTCGACTGGCCCGCCGAGGAAGTGAGGCGTGTGCTGGCCTTGAACGAACGCACGGCCTCTCTCGACGCGCCGCTCGATATCGACCCCGATCTGTCGGTGGCGGACGCCATCGCCGACGACGGCAGTGATGCGCCTGACCATCGACTCGAGCAGGCCGAGGTCGAGATGCGCGTCGCCCAGTGGGTTGCCCAACTGTCGGACAAGCAGCGCCTGGTGATCGAACGGCGCTACGGCCTCAACGGCCGCGAATTGGCGACGCTGGAAGTGCTGGCCAAGGACCTGGGCGTCACCCGGGAACGGGTGCGCCAGATCCAACTCGAAGCCCTCAGCCAGTTGCGCCGGCAACTCGTCCGGGACGGCGTGGACAAGGACGCACTCCTCTAGCTGGCCCTCCGCATTCCGCGCCCGGCCATTGAAAGCGCTTCTTGTTCGTAGCATAATCTCCGGGCTTTCCCTCCTTTTGCATAGAAGAAGAGGCACCGAGGCACGATGGTGTGGCCTGTGCAGCGGTAGCCCGGCAGCGATTCTCCCCGACAGGTTTGGCGGCCCGTGTGGCGCCGTTGCAGTCCGGATGCGGGAGAATGCGCATGATTGCCCTTCGGTTCTTGCCCGTGAGTTGCCTGCTTGTCGGGCTCTGTCTGGCCGGCGCGGTCACCGCGCAGGAAGATCAGACTCCCACTGATGCCGGTACCTTTGCGATCTACGATCAACTCAATGCGCTCGAAATCGCCATAGGCGGCGTGGGCGCTGAAAGCGGCCGCGCCGAGGCGGTGCGCTCGCTGGGCAGGACGATAGCCGCCGATCAGGAGGCGATGCAGCGCCAAGGGCGGGAGTTAGGCCGCAAGCTGAAGATTTTCGCCAAACCGCCCGCCAACGAACTGGGCTCGTATTCACAAACGGTTGCCAGGCTGCGGTCACAATCGGGAGCTGAATTCGATGCCGCTTATCTCAAGCAGGAAGTCGTTCTCCAGCGCAACGTGATCGACGCGTTGGCTGGCCTGCTGCCGTCGATCCGCGAGCCGGAATTTGCGGCATTCATGCGCGGTGTCATCCACAGTTTCGAACGTCATCGCGAGTCCGTCCAGGCGGCCGCCAAGAATCTGGCTTTGGAGTAGCACAGCAATGCTCCGATAGCACTTCGACAATAAGTCCAAATTGCTCGTCACGGGGGGAAGTACGGTTTGTAGCGAAGGACCACGAAGTGAGACTGGTACAACTTCGATACCTGAAATCGGTTGCCGGCACGGGCTGCTTCAGCACCTCGGCGCGGATATTCGGCGTTTCGCAACCGACGATCTCGAATGCGATTTCGGATCTGGAAGAAGAACTGCGCGGCAAGGTGTTTCGCCGCAGCACGCGTTCTGTGGAACTGACGTCCTTCGGCCTCAGCATCATCGGCTATGTCGATTCCATCTTCCAACTGATCGAGGAGATCGAGCAGCAGGCGGAAGAACATGCACGGCCGGACCAGAGACTCATTCGCGTAGCCTTCTCGCCGATCGTCGATGGTCCGCGCCTGTTCAGTCTCTTCGAGTCGTTCCGGGTCGGGTGCCGGGGAGTGGACTTCGTCTATAGGGAGTGTGCCTCTACCGAACTGGAAACATGCCTCGGCCAGGACAGGCTCGATGTCATCTGCGGCATCCGCATACACGATCTTCCGGCGCAGGGGCGCTGCCCCGTTTACCGGGAGTTGCTGCGCTTTCTGCCCAAGGGTGGGCTCGGCCACGCGCCTGACGCCGATAGCGTGAATCTGGCCGAGATATCCAAGGAGGTTCTGATTCTTCCGGTCGACGCCAGCGGCTTGGCCTCGACCGTCCATGAGATGTTTCGGCAGCAGGGCCTGTGCTTCGACGAGTATCCGGGCCATCCGCTCAGCTACGCTGTCTTGCAGGAGTGGACCCGCGAAGGACTCGGCGCGGCCATCCTGCCCGAATCGAGAATCGTCGGCGATGCCAGGGTCTACCCGGTGGTCGCAGGCGCGGACGGGCGGCCGGAATCGATCACCGTCGAAGCGGTGTGGCTGCGCGCCAACCACGATCCCCTGATACGGCAGTTGACCCGATTTCTCAGGGACAACGCGGTGGCCGCGACCTCTGGCGTCGGCCTGTCGCAATGCGTTCTTGACGGGGGCGCACCGGTTTCGGAAGTTCCCGATAAGGCGCTGTCGCCCGACAACGACAACGGATAGCCTGAGGCTATAACTGCATTTGTCATGTCGGCGTTCCCCTTTCCGGCGGGGCTGGCTAGGATTCGCGCACTCGGCTAATCCAAGGCCGTTCCAAGACAAAGGGAGAACGTTCTGAAATATCAGCAGTTCCCAATCGGTTCTGGGGGGGCGCCCTTGGCACCTGCACCGGCCTGCTTCTGCAAAGCACAGTCACGTGGCGATGCGGTGCCGATCAAGTCTCTGCCGGCTCCTGCATCACGGGTTGTGCTTCAGGGCCTTACGAACTTCATGAGGATGAACATGCGCCGAGCTGCGAAATTCGTCGCGGTCACCAGTGCCGCCGTCGCCGGCCTGGGGGCTGCAGTGTTGCCTTCACCGGTGGGCGCCGAGGAAGTGTCGGCATCAACTGTGGCGGAAGGCAAGGTCATCGCGTTCGACAGAACCCGAGGCCACTGCCTCGCTTGCCACGAGATTGCCGGCGGGCGGCTTCCGGGAAATGTCGGTCCCGCGCTCGTTGCGATAAAGGCGCGCTATCCCGACAAGAGCAAACTGCGCGCGCTGATTTACGACGCGCGCATCATCAATCCGAACACCATCATGCCGCCGTTCGGTCGTAACAATCTCCTGGTCGACGATGAGATCGACAAGGTTGTGGAATTTGTGCTTTCGCTCTAATCCCATTCAACAATGCAGAAGCGCGGGTGATTCATGAAACGCAGGTCTCTTCTCCAAGCATTGCTCGCCGGCACGGTCGCTGCCGGGCTGTTCGGCTCACGTGACGCAGATGCTGCCTGGGCCGCTGACGCCTTCGCCGCGAAGACTATTGCCGATGCCCTGAAAGGCGCGTTCGGAACCGATGTCCTTGTACCGAGCGATGCCATAGCGATCAAAGCCCCGAATCTCGCCGAGAACGGCGCGATGGTACCGATCGAGGTGTCGACGACCCTGCCGGGGCTGGAGAGCATCACTTTCCTCGTCGAGCGGAATCAGAATCCCCTGGCGGCCACCTTCTACATGTCGCCGGACGCCAACCGCGTTCTGGCGACGCGACTCAAGTTGGGGAGATCTTCGGCAGTGCTCGTCGTCGTCCGCGCGGGAGGCACGCTGTATAGCGCGCGCAAGGAGATCGATGTGACGATTGGCGGCTGCGGCGGCTGACGATTCGGCGAATCCCTGGATTGCGAAAGAACAGACCATGGCTCAAGGCAGCATAAAGATTCGGACGGCATTTGACGAGAAGGCCGGCGTTCATGTGGTGAAATCGATTTTCAACCACCCGATGGAAACCGGGTTACGCAAGGACGCCGCCGGTCAGTTGGTACCTGCCCACTTCATCAAAGAGGTGGTGTGTGAGCATAACGGGAAGCCGGTCTTCAATGCCCAATGGGGTACCGCCATTTCGCGCAATCCGTACCTTTCCTTCGAACTGCGCGGTGCGAAAGCCGGTGACAAACTGTCCATGCGCTGGGTTGACAACAAAGACGACAGCGACTCCGCTGAAATCGTCATTGGCTGAATGGCCGACACAGATTCTGTTCAGGGGGAACATCGCGCAATGTCAATGTGCAAGTACGCTCGGATGGTGGCACTCGGACTGTCGGCCTGTGTTTTGCCGTGCGCCGTGTCGGCCACTCCGGAGGAGGACCTGGCCTGGATACGCAATTACTATCAGACGCGCTTTCCCGACGTTCGGTTCGATGATCTCAAGTTCGGCGTCTATGCCATCGACGCCGATGCGCGCATCTCGTGGCAATCGGTCGAGGAATTCCCGCCGTACGAAGATCAGCTGAGGCGCGGCAAGGTGCTGTTCAGCACGCCTTTCGCCAATGGTAAAACCTACGGCAGTTGCTTTCCGAATGACGGGATCGGGATTCGCCAGAACTACCCGTATTTCGACGCTGCGAGCGGCGAGATCAAGACACTCGAACTGGAAATCAACGAGTGTCGTCAGAGGAACGGTGAAGCGCCTCTCGACCTGAGAAAGGGCGACATGGCATCGATTACGGCCTACATGGCCTTCACGTCGAAAGGCAAGCCGCTGAACATCACGATTCCGAATGACCCGCGCGCCCTGGCCTGGTACGAAATGGGCAAACGGATCTATTACCAGAGAGTTGGGCAATACAACATGTCATGTGCCAACTGCCATATCGACTACGTCGGCAAGCGCATGCGTGGGCCGATATTGCCGCCAGCCCTGGGTCAGCCTGCCCGCTTCCCCCTGTACCGCGGCGCGTGGGGTGAACTGGGCACATTGCATTGGCGCTACGAGGACTGCGTCATAGCGATACGTGGGAAGCCATATGCTCCCCAGAGCCCCGAGTACCGCGCCTTGGAGTACTACCAGTCGTATTTGGGGAACGGCATCACGATCGACGGACCCGCCAGCTCACGCTAAGGGCGAGCTGGGATTACGGTTTCCGGCCTCGGGCCGGTGGGTCATCTTTTTCTTGAGGAGGGATTCGTGGATTCCGAAGTCGCAGTGCACTGGGACGAGAACGTTGCAAGTGCGGAGGCAATCGAGCACGAGGCGGTGCGGCTGTACCAGAAGCTGCGCAGCGCCGGTTATGAACTGGAAGATTGCCGGGAACTGGCACCGCTCGTCGCCGAAATCCAGCGCTTGAAGAAGGAGCAGGACATCCTCGTGCTTTGTCACCACTTCATGGTGCCGGACCTGATTCAGGGAATCGCCGATGTCGTCGCGGACGCGTCGGCGCTTGTCGAATCCGCCCGGCAAAGCGACAAGAAGAACATTCTCGTCTGTGCGATCAAGCCCTTGGCGGAAGCCGTCAAGATCGTCAATCCGCAAGCCAGGGTGATGCTGCCCAACGCAAGTGCGGGGTGCTCGATCGCCGATGGCATCACCGCGGAAGATGTCCGGCGATTACGCGCCCAGTATCCAGGTGCAGCCGCGGTGACGTACATCAATTCCTCCGCGGCCGTCAAGGCTGAATCGGACTACGTGGTCACCTCGAAGAACGCCAAGGAACTCATAGCCCAACTGCCGGAAGAACAGATTCTCTTCTATCCCGACAGGGCCGTTGCAATGAACCTGCAGCAGGAGCTGCCGGACAAGGACATCGTCGTCTGGAACGGCAAGTGCATAGTGCACGAGGAGTACACGGTCGAGCGGATCGCGCACTTCAAGAAGCACAATCCCGACACGCACATCCTGTTTCACTCGGAATGCGATCCGGCAGTGATTCCGCTCGGTCACATGCACGGCGGTACCCACGCCATGATGAGCTACGTGAAGAGCCATCCCGAGGTGGAGAGCTTCTTCATGGTAACCGAATGCGGTATCACCGAGACGATGCGCGGAGCATATCCGGAGCAGAAGTTCATCGGCACCTGCGCCCTCTGCCCATTCATGAAGAGCATCAATTTGTCGAACACGCTTGCCATCCTCAAGGGCAATTCATCTGACGGCGAAATCGTGGAACTGCCAGCCGATGTCGCGCAGCGTGCGACTCGCGCCATGAACAATATGTATCGCCTGGTCGAATGCTGAGGGCCTGTGCAGGGTCGGTGAATGCGGAGCGAGCCCCAGGGTGACGGCGACGAGTCTTGTCTTGATTGCCGGCAGTGGGCTGCTGGCCGGCTTTCTCACAGGCCTGGTCAGCCTCGGTGGCGCATTCATCGTCGTTCCGGCGCTGTATCACGCGTTGCTGGCTCTCGGCGTGCCGTCCCACGCATCCTTTACGACGGCAGTTGCGACCAGCGTCGCCTTCGTCCTGGTGTCCAGCACCTCCGCCGGCGCCACGTACGCCCGCAAGGGGATGATCGATTACCGTTTGGCGGCAATCGTCGGTGCCGGGGCACTGGTCGGCGTGGCGCTCGGGATCAACACCTTGGCACGGACAGACGACTTGGTCGTGCGCCACGGCTTCGGCTATTTCATCTGGTTGCTCGGCTCCTACATGCTCGCCGCGAAGCACTACAAGTGGGGAAGCGCCAACGCCGGCAATCTGCCGACGTACACGCCATGGAACCAGGCGGTGTTGGCGCTTGTGGGCATTGTTGTCGGATTTCTCGTCGCAGCCTTCGGCATCGGCGGCGGCGGCATCATTGCGCCGGCGGTAGCGCTATTGGCCCGCTCGGACATGAAGCGCGCCGTTGCGACGGGGGTCGGCACGACCGTGATCATCTCAGCGCTCGGTTGCGTCGGCTACGTCATCTCGGGTATGGCCAGCAGCGATACCGCTTCGCTCAGCATCGGCTGGATCTATCTTCCCGCCCTGGCCTTGCTCATTCCGGCTGCGTTGCTTGCGGCGCCTTTCGGCGCCCGGCTGGCCTTGCGCCTTTCCAGTGCGACGCTGACAACCATCCTGGCGACGAGCATGTTCCTTGTCGGAATCAAGCTCGTCGCCTCGTGAAACAGAGCGAAAGGTAGGTGTCTATGGAATTGCCCATGCAGTTGGTTGCGGCCTCCCTCGGGGGCGTCGTCGGCACCGCGGCGATGGACGGCATCAAGTATGTCGGTCATAAGGCGCACCTGATCGGCGGGGTACGCATGGAGATGCTCGGACGCTGGTCGCTCGGCATGCTCAAGGGGAAATTCGTTCATGCGGACATTCATGAGTCACCCGCGCTTCCTGGTGAAACGGCTGCCGGCTGGATCTTCCATTACCTGACCGGCATCGTCGTCGCCTGGTTCTACCCGTTCTTCGTTCTCGCCTTCGGCCTGTCCATGAATCCGCCGCAGATCAGTTCGGCGGTGGTCTTCGGGCTGTGCACATCGGTCTTGCCATGGTTCATGGTCTATCCGGCCTTCGGCAAAGGATGGTTCGGCAGCAAGGCACCAAAGGCGGCGCGGCCGATTCTGACGAGCCTCGTGTCGCATACGTTCTACGGCGCCGGCATCGGCGTTGTGTTCGCACTCGCCGCATGAGCGACGGGGGCAACGTGATCTCACTCAAGACAACAAACGCGGACGAGGTATTCGCCGCCGGCACGCCGGTGCTGCTTGATTTCTGGGCACCCTGGTGCCGCCCCTGCCGGGCGCTGGAACCGATGCTCGGCAGGCTGAAGCACCGCTACGGCGGCGCCTTGACGATCGCCAAGGTCAACGTCGACTTGCAGGACGAGATGACCCGGCGCTTCAATGTACGCAGCATACCGACTCTACTGCTGGCGGTGAAAGGCCAAGAGGCCCTTCGGTTGGCAGCAGCAGAGTGCCCGGAAGACCACATCATTGCCGAACTGGATCGGCATCTTTCGCAACTGGCGCGGATGGTGGCGGACGGTGTCTAGTGCGCCGACAACCATGATCGCTCAGGACATCGATCGCGACTGGAGGTGGGATGAAAGGGAATCCGCTCGCCTTCCAGGCTTCGGACCGGGCAAGTGGCTGATCCTGCTCGCCAGGATTCTTGTCGTTTGTTGGCCGGGCGTGGTTCTGTCGGAAGACGTCCAAGCGCTGGATCCGGTGGCCGTCGCCAAGTTATCGTTCCTCAATCTGAAGCAGGACGCGGCGGAGGCTGCCGCCGTGGGCAAAACCCTTATGGTGATGTTCGAACAGGAACATTGTTCCTATTGCGTCGAGATGCGGCGCGTCAACCTGACAGACCCCGAGGCCACACGCATTATCCGGAAGCACTTTGACCTGGTTGCGCTGGACATGCTGGGTGACCGGGAGATGACCACCATCTCCGGCACTTCGATGCCTGAAAAGCAGTATGCCCGAGCGGTCAAAGTCCAGTTCACGCCGATGACGGTCTTCTTCGCGCCCGACGGGGCGGAGATCTTCCGCATGGCCGGCTACTACAAGCCGGCGACGTTCAAGGCGGCCTTGCGCTACGTTGCCGAAAAGCGCTATGGGCATGAAACCTTCAGTGAGTATCAGCGCCGGACTGCGGCCGATTCGTCGACGGAAAGCTTGCAGGACGAGCCCTTCTTTGTCGCCACGAACGACCTCAAGGATTCGCTTGCCAAGGCGGCCAAGAGAGGCAAGGGGCTGGCGCTGGTGTTCGAGCAGCGACGTTGTCCGGGGTGCGACGAGCTGCATGGTCAGACGTTCAAGGATCGCCGCGTGGTCGATACGCTGACCGGCGCTTTCGATGTCGTTCGGCTCGATATTTTGGGAACGCGACAAATCCGGCACATCGACGGGGCGGCAATCAAGGAATCGCGCATCGCCGAAAACATGGACATCCGATATTCCCCCACCATCGTGTTTCTTGATCAGCGGGGCGGGGAGGTTTTCCGCCTCGACAGCTATCGAAAACCCGAGCACTTTGCGATTGTGCTGCGCTACCTGTCCACCGGATCGTACCTGCGATATTCGTCGTTTCAGGAATGGCTGCGCGCAGAAAAGCTGTCTGCGCGCCCCTGATCCGGGCGCGCCCATCCGCCATGGGAGGCTTCATGACTCGCGTCGTTCTTGCCCTGATCATGCTGTTCGGCTCTGCTGTCGTTGCCGCCGATGGTCCGCCTGCCCCCGAACCGATCCGCCTTGGCGCGCGCGTGTTTGCCTTGGTCGGTCTGGAAGAGCTACCCGATAGCCGAAATCAGGGCCTCATCGGCAATAGCACGCTGATTGTCGGCGACAAGGGGGCCGTTCTCGTCGATAGCGGATTTACCCATGAGATCGGTCTGCGCCTTCGGCAGGCCGCCGCGGCAATCACGCCAAAGCCGATCACGCACGTCGTCAACACCCATGCGCACGGCGACCACTTTCTCGGCAACACGGCGTTTCCCGAGGCGCAAATAATCAGCTCGGAGAAGTGCAAACAAAGCGTCAGCCGGGACGGGCAGGCGGCCGTGGCCCTGATCGAGGGCTTGACCGGCATACGTTCGCCAGACACCAAGCCAGTCCTCGCAACCACTACCTTTGCCGAGAATACAAAGACGCGGGTCACGATCAACGGTGTGCAGATGGAACTGTGGGTGCCGGCTGGATCCCATACGCCGGGCGATCTTCTGGTGTACCTGCCTGACGATGGCATCCTGGTGGCCGGCGATGTCCTGGCCAACGGAGTCGTACCAAATCTCCGCGATGGCAACGCGCAGTCATGGCTGGAGACGCTGGGTGACATGCAGCCCATGGCGTTCACCGTGGCTGTCCCCGGTCATGGTCGCCCCATGAACAAGGCCGATGTGGCCGCCTTTTCGGCGCGCATGACAAAGCTGTATTCGGGGATCGAGGCCGGCTACAAGCAAGGCCTTTCCGACAGCGAGGTGCGCGAGAAGCTGGACCTGAGCGAATGGAAGAAGCTGCGGCGCTTCGACGAAATGGGGATGGTGATCAACCGCATATACCTGGAAGTCGAAGCGAAGAACTTCTAGGCTACATTGGTATTCTGGCGCTGGTCAGAGCGCGCAGCAGGTCTGCACCCACAATGCCGGCCAGTAGCTGGGCAAGCTGTTGCCGGCGCACGCTTCACCCGCCGGCCACCTGGAGGTCCTGCGCAACAGGGCAGATATCTCAGGGACGGCGCAGTGGCGGAAACGTGTGGCGTCGGCCTATCGCAAAGGCGTTCCAGACATGTACGCACCGGTTACGCAGATCCCGATAAAGTGCTGTCGCCCGATCACGACAACGAATAGCCTGAGGCTATAACTACATTTGTCATGTCGGCGTTCCCCTCCCAGGCGTGACTGGCTAGGATTTCCGCGTTCGGCCGATCCGCGGCCGTCCTACCAAAGAAGGGAGAATGACATGAAATACAAACAGTTTCTGATCGGTGGTGCATTCGCGCTTGCATCGGGTGGCGTACTGGCGGACTGTGCCCCGGATGCTCCCGGTGCCTGCACCGACATGCTTCTGCAAAGCACAGTCACCTGGGAAGGGGCACCGATCAAGTATCTCAGAACGAAGACCCCGGAATTGACCATTCGCACCATCCAGTTCGCCCCGGGTGTCCATAACGCCATGCACATCCATGAGGCTCCCGTCTATATCTACGTGATGAGTGGCTCATTTGAGGTGAACTTGCTCGACGGCCGTTACGAGCGCTGGGAGGCCGGGCAGGCCTTCAACGAGGTCATGAACACGGTCCACAACGGCGGCAATCCGAGCAGCACCGAATGGACGAAGCTCGTCATCATGTCGCCAAGCATCGTCGGATGCCCGTTCATGACGCCGTATCCGCTGACCAATGGTCCTCAATGCCATGAAGACGACAACTGGCGTGACGGCCGGAAATGGGGGCACGACATGTATGGTGGCTGGAACTGGGGCTGGGGCCCGTTCTGGCGTCCGTAGGCGCGGCCGTGACGAGGGATTAGGCGAGGTGATGTTGCAACTCGCCTGAGTCGGCAGTCACGTCCGGCGCGATGATCGCGGCGCGCTATCGGTGCGCCGCGCGCAGCACGGCGGCGAGGTCCAGGACCGCGGTCGCATAGAAGGTGCTGCGGTTGTAGCGGGTGAGCACGAAGAAGTTGTTGAACCCCAGGCGGTACTCCGTGGCAGCGCCGGGGGTGACCAGATCGATGAGCGCCGCCGGCTTCGCCGGGGCGCCTTCGGCCTGCACGCCGAAGGCACTCATGTCGGCCGGCAGCCGCTGCGGCAGGATGCCTTCCACGATCAAGGGCGCGGGATCGCCGGCGACCTGCACCGGCATCGCGATCGTCTCGCCCGGTTCCCAGCCATGCGCGCGCAGAAAACGGGCAACGCTGCCGATCGCATCCTCCGCGCTATCAGTAAGGTCGATGCGGCCGCTGTCGTCGAAATCGACCGCGTAGTTGCGCATGCTCGACGGCAGGAACTGCGGCAGCCCGATGGCGCCGGCATAGGAGCCGCGATAGCTCCACGGGTCTCGATCTTCCTCGCGCGCCAGAAGCAGCAGGGCCTCAAGTTCGCGGCGGAAAAGTTCGGCGCGCGGCGGGTAGTCGAAGCTCAGGGTGGTGAGCGCGTTGAAGATATGAAAATGGCCCGTGTGCTTGCCGTAGATTGTCTCGATACCGATGATGGCGACGATGATCTCGGCCGGCACGCCGTAGGTCTCTTCGGCGCGGGCAAGGGCATCGGCATGGCGGCTCCAGAAGGCAAGGCCGCGGCCTATGCGTGTCGGTTCGACGAAGCGCTCCCGATACACATGCCATGAGCGCACACGCGGATCCGCCGGTGGCGAGATCGCTTTCAGGACAGCGGGGTCGTATTTGGTTTTGCGGAACAGCGCAGTCAGGCTGTCTGCCTCGAAGCCGTGCTTGTCGACCATTTCGGCCATGAAGGCGCGGACCTCAGTCCGGTCGACATAGGGTTCCGCGGCGGTGGCGGTCAGGGCAGCCAGAAGCGGCAATATTGCGAGGGCGTGTCGGATCGTCATGGACGCAAGGATGCCACGAGACGGCGCAATTCGGCGAGCTGTTGCGCCGACCCGCGACCGTAACGAAGGTGGGCGTAGGTGATGGCGATGATGTTCATGCCATCGGCAAGTTGAGGCAGTGCGGCGCCGACGCGCGCGGCGTAATCGAGCGGACCTTCCGCGGGTCTGCGTGCCAGGCCGCGCCTGGCCAAGCGGCGGCTGACCCGGGCCCATTGGCGGGCGGCGGGATCGAGCCGCAGGCGCGAACGCAGGTTCCAGGCCGTGAGCGCCAGCATCGACAGACCGGAGAGGATTGCCAGCGTCGCGCCCATGCTCTGCCAGTCGGGCGAGGGCATGCCGAAGCGACGCAGGAGTTCGCGTTGCCGTTCCGGGTTGTAGCCGAGCACCCACTGGTTCCAGGCATTGGTCACCGCATCGAGCCGGTAGCGCAGACCGCGCAGCCACGACAGGTCCGCGCGCATCAACAGCGGCAGGGCATCGCCGGCCGGAACGGCGGCGGCCAGGTCGAGGTCGATGCGTGTGGGCGCGCTGATGGCGGTCGGGTCGACGCGCACCCAGCCATGATCGCGCAGCCACACTTCGGTCCAGGCGTGGGCGTCGTACTGCCTGACCGTCAGGTAGCCGTCGACGGGATTGATCTCACCGCCCTGGTAGCCGGTGACGACGCGGGCGGGAACGCCGGCGGCGCGCATGGCGACGGCAAAGGCGTTGGCGAAGTGCTCGCAGAATCCCTGCCGGGTATCGAACAGGAACTCGTCCGCGGAGTGCTGGCCGAGCAATGGTGGCGACAGCGTGTAGAGCAGGTGTTGGCGGAGGAAAAAGGACTTCGCCAGGCGAAGGATGTCGTCGTCGGAGCTAGCCTTGCGGCGCCATTCGGCTGCCAGTGCGCGTATTCGTGGGTTCGAGCCGGCCGGCAACGAGAGTTCGCGCCTGAGTGCCGACTCCGGTTCATCCAGCCCTGCCTGAAGGCCCGGGAAGGAACGCATGCCGTAGCGCATGCGCGTGGTCACGGGCGTCTTGGCCAGCAGGAGGAAGTCACGCGTGGCGAGGGCGTTGGCCGGGACCTGTCCGGGCAGTTCGAGTGCGAACAGCCAGCCCTTGCCATGAGGTTCGAGCGTGACTTCGTAGTCGGTGCCGCCGGACACAGGCTCCTCGTAGGGCAGTGTCGGCTTCGGCGTGCCGTGGCCGGGGCGCCAGGTCTGGCCGTCGAAGTCGTTCAGCACCGGGCCGCGCCAATACAGTTGTTGATGTGCCGGCAACGGGCCGCTGAAGCGTACGCGGAAAGCGATGGCATCCGACTGGGCAAGCTGGCTGACGCTGCCCGGGGCCATGTTGTCCGAAAGCCCGGTCAGACCGGCGTGGGCATCGCTGGGCAAACCCCAGAGCGGCCCCTGGACGCGCGGGAAGAGCACGAACAGCAGCAGCATCAGCGGGATGGCCTGGACCAGCATCAGGATGGCCTGGCGCAACTGGGCGACCGGGTTCATGCGCGGATCCGTGAGGTTGGCGAGTGCGGCGGTGGCGATGATCGTGGCGACCGCGGTCATCAGTGCGGCCGGTATCGTCTGCGAATAGAAGAACTGTGCGAGGGCGAGGAAATAGGCGAGGAACACGATGGCCAGCCCGTCCCGCGACGAGCGCGCTTCCAGTTGCTTCAAGGCCATGAACAGCATCAGCAGGGCGACGCCGGCGTTCTGGCCGAACAGCCTGTGAAACTGCAACAGCACGCTGGCGCAGCCGGCGAAAGTCAGCGCGATCAGCAGCCAGCGGGAGGGCAGCGCTCGCCGGTTCCACGCCAGCCAGGCACGCCAGCCGAGTGTGAGCGCAGTCGTCAGGGCTAGCCACGGCGGCACATGCGGTGCAAGCGGCAGCACGGTCGCGGTGGCGCTGGCCAGCAGCCAGCCGACCTGCGACGCTGTGAGGGCCGGGGCGCTACGCTTGGCCATGAAGGGCGAGGGCCGTGAGCGCGGCATGCAGGTGCTCCTGGCCGCAGCCCGGCGCCAGCGTCGAGCCGGGCAGGCGCAGTCCCCAGGAAAGGCCGTCGGCATGGGCGTCGAGCGCCCAACGGGTCAGGATCGAAATGCGATCTTCCAGCCCGGTGCCGGCAGGGAGGTCGTCCCAGTCGAGCCACACGCGTGCAGCCGCGGCGCCGGCGAACTGCTTGGTCATCAGGGCGGCGTCGGGTCCGAGGCGGGCTGCTGCTTTCCAGGCCACGTGGCGCGGCGAGTCGGCCGGCTGGTGTCCGCGCAGACCGGAGAAATCGTCGCTGCCCTGGCGCCCCGGCCGATTGCCGCCGCTGTCGCCGGCGGACCAGGGCAAGGGGGGTGCGTGCGGGGCGGGGCGCGGATAGACGAGGCAGCGGAAGTCGGGTGCGCAATAAGCCCAGGTCCGCACTATGCCGAGGGGATAGCGGGTCTCGAGGCCGACTCGCGGCAGCGCCAGCCAGCCGCGACAGGTGGCCGGCAGTCTCAGGCAGGCCTCGGTGCTGGCGCCGCCGAGAACATCGACGACCACCGCATGATCGTTCGGCAGCCATAGACGGATCTGCCGGCGATCGCCTTCGCCCTGCAACAGCAGGCGGAACTCGGCCGACTCGCCGGCGAACACCGGCTTGGCGCGGCCGGGAGCGATACGCAGGCGAACCAGGTTGCGGAAGGTATGCAGAATGGCGACGATGCCGAGGCCGGCGAGCGTGAAGGTCAGCGCATAGCCGAGGCTCAGGTTGTAGTTGATGGCGCCGATCAGCATCACCAGCAGGGCCATGGCATAACCGAGGCCGGCCTTGGTCGGCAGCACATAGACGCGCCGCTGGGTCAGGACGACGGGCGAGGGTTCCGGCGGCTTGACACGCAAGGCCCAGGTGACGAAGCGCTCGTGAAGCGCCGCGGAAAGGCGCATCGGCAACAGGCTCTACGGCAGGGCAACGGCCCCGATCAGCCGCTGCGCGGTATCACCCGGGGCGCCATCGCCGGCCGGACGCAGGCGATGCGAGGCGACGCCGGGCAGCACCGCCTGGACGTCTTCCGGCAGCACATGGTCGCGGCCCGCCAGCCAAGCCCAGGCGCGCGCCGCGGCCAGCAAGGCCAATGCTGCCCGTGGCGACAGGCCGGTCTGCCAGTCGGCCGATTGTCGCGTATGGGCGGCCAGCGCCTGCACGTAGTCGATCAACGGTCCGGCCGCATGGACACGGCGCACTTCCTCTTGATAGGCGAGCAGTTCCGGCGGCGTCAGGCACGGTGCGAGCGTGGCCAGCACCTCGCGCCGGTCGGCGCCGGCCAGCAGTTCGCGCTCGGCGGCCATGTCGGGATAGCCGAGTTCCAAGCGCATCAGGAAACGATCCAACTGGGATTCGGGCAACGGGAAGGTGCCGATCTGGTAGGCCGGATTCTGGGTCGCGATGACGAAGAACGGCGAGGGCAGCGGCCGCGTCTGCCCTTCCACCGTGACCTGGCGTTCTTCCATGGCTTCGAGCAGGGCGCTTTGCGTCTTGGGCGTCGCCCGGTTGATCTCGTCGGCCAGAATCACCTGCGCGAATACCGGCCCCGGATGGAAGCAGAACGCGCTCGCCTCGCGGTCGAAGATCGAGACGCCGAGAATGTCCGCCGGCAGCATGTCGCTGGTGAACTGGATGCGCTGGAAGTTCAGGCCCAGCAACTGCGCAAGGACATGCGCCATCGTGGTCTTGCCGACGCCGGGCAGATCCTCGATCAGCAGGTGGCCGCGCGCGAGCACGCAGGCAAGCGCCAGGCGCAGTTGCCGCTCCTTGCCGAGTATGACCCGGCTGGCGGTGGCGACCACGCTTTCCATCGGGCTGCTGGGTTGGGGAGCGCGCATGGGGGCGGACAAACGGCCTGAATTCGAGTAATAATCGTGCCTGTGATCCATTGTAAGTCAATCCTTCCGTGACCACCGCGTTCATCACCCATCGCGACTGCTGGCGGCACGACATGGGCGCCCATCATCCGGAATGCCCGGAGCGTCTGGGCGCGATCCAGGATCGTCTGATAGCGTCCGGGCTTGATCTCTACCTGAGCTATCACGACGCGCCGCTCGTCGAGATGGAGCAGTTGGAGCGCGTTCACCCGCGCAGCTACATCGATTCGCTCCAGGCCTCGGCGCCGTCGCACGGCATCGTGCACGTCGACCCGGATACCGCCATGAGCCCGGGTACCTGGCAGGCAGCGTTGCGCGCCGCGGGCGCCGGCGTGCTGGCGACCGATATCGTCATGCGCGGCGAGACGCCGAATGCCTTTTGCGCCGTGCGTCCGCCAGGCCACCATGCCGAGCGCGCGAAGGCCATGGGTTTCTGTTTCTTCAACAACATTGCGGTTGCTGTCAGGCATGCCATTGACCAATGGGGGCTCAAGCGGGTTGCCATCGTCGATTTCGACGTCCATCACGGCAACGGCACGGAAGACATCTTCGCGGGCGACGAGCGCGTGCTGATGGTCGGTACGTTTCAGCACCCGTTTTATCCCTACTGCGGCACCGAAGATCCGGCTGCGAACATGTGCAACGTGCCGGTCAAGGCCGGCACGCGCGGCGATGGATTCCGGGAAATCGTCACCGACACATGGGTTCCCCGGCTCAAGGAATTTGCGCCGGAGATGGTATTCATTTCCGCCGGCTTTGACGCCCACTATGAAGACGACATGGCTTCCCTGGGGCTGGTGGAATCTGACTACGCCTGGGTGACGGAGCAAATCAAGACGCTGGCACGCGAGTCGGCAAAGGGGCGCATCGTCTCCATACTGGAAGGTGGCTATGCCCTGTCGGCACTGGCGCGTAGTGTCGCCGCCCACATCAAGGTTTTGGCGGACTTGTAGAGTAGAATCAACACTTTCCGAATTCGCTGAATTGAAGGCACAGTAACCGATGATTCAAGGTTCGCTTCCAGCAATCGTGACGCCGATGCACGAGGACGGCAGTCTCGATTTGCCGCGTCTGCGCAAGTTGGTCGACTGGCACATTGCCGAAGGTTCGGACGGCATTGTCGTCGTCGGCACCACCGGCGAATCGCCGACGGTTAATTTCGACGAGCATTGCCAGTTGATCGAAATCGTCGTCAAGCAGGCTGCCGGCCGTGTGCCGGTGATTGCCGGCACCGGCGCCAATTCCACTTCCGAGGCCATCGAACTGGCGGGGTTCGCCAAGAAGTCCGGCGCTTCGGCGCATCTTTCGGTCGTGCCCTACTACAACAAGCCGACCCAGGAAGGGCTCTACCGGCATTTCAAGGCGATTGCCGAAGCGGTCGATCTGCCGATGGTCCTGTACAACGTGCCCGGTCGCACCGGGGCCGATCTCGCAAACGACACGACCATGCGTCTGGCCCAGGTGCCGGGGATCGTCGGGATCAAGGACGCGACCGGCAACATCGAGCGCGGCTCCGATCTCATCAAGCGCGCACCGCCGCGTTTTGCCGTCGTCAGCGGTGACGATGCCACCTGCTTGGCGCTGACACTGCTGGGCGGCAAGGGGGTGATCTCCGTGACGGCCAACGTGGCGCCGCGACTGATGCACGAAATGATCTCAGCTGCACTGGGGGGCGACCTGGCCACGGCGCGGGCCATCAACTTCCGCCTGCTCGGCCTGCATCGTCACCTGTTCGTCGAGGCCAATCCGATTCCCGTCAAGTGGGCCTGCCAGCAAATGGGGCTCATCGAAGGCGGACTGCGCCTGCCGATGACCCCGCTTTCCCCCGAGCATCACGAGCGTGTGCGTACCGCACTGCGCGAGGCCGGCATTCAACATTGAAACCCTACGAGGTATGCATGAAGCGTAATGCTTTGCTGATGGCCCTGATCGTGCCTTTGTTGCTGGCCGGCTGCAGCACTTCGATTTTTGACTCGAAGAAGATCGAATACAAGTCGGCCGGAAAACTGCCGCCGCTGGAGATTCCGCCCGACCTGACGCAGCCGACCCGTGACGACCGCTACACGGTTCCCGACGTCGCTCCCAAGGGGACGGCCACCTACTCGGCCTATGCCGGTGACCGGGGCGGCCAGGCGCGCTCGACCACGGCCCAGGACGTGTTGCCGCAGGTCGAGAAGATGCGCATAGAACGTTCCGGCACCCAGCGCTGGCTGGTGGTTTCCGGGGTGCCCGACAAGTTGTGGCCCGACATCAAGCAGTTCTGGCAGGATCTCGGTTTCATCGTCAATGTCGAGACGCCCGAGGCCGGCGTCATGGAGACCGATTGGGCCGAAGACCGGGCCAAGATTCCCCAGGACTTCATACGCAAGGCCATCGGCAAGGTCTTCGACGATCTGTACTCGACGGCGGAGCGCGACAAGTTCCGCACCCGGCTCGAGAAAGGCAGCGAGCCGGGAACCACGGAGATCTACATCAGCCATCGCGGCATGTACGAGGTCTACACCAACGAAGGCAAGAGCGATACGCGCTGGCAGCCGCGACCTGCGGATCCGGATCTGGAAGCGGAAATGCTGCGTCGCCTGATGGTTCGCATGGGCGCCGACGAGGAGCGTGCCAAGACGCTGATGGCCGGTGGTGCGCAGGAAGAGCGCGCCAAGCTCTCGCGGGCCAAGGACGGCGCCGGAACGCTGGAATTGCTGGAACCATTCGATCGCGCCTGGCGGCGGGTCGGTCTGGCACTCGATCGGGTCGGCTTCACGGTCGAGGATCGCGACCGTTCGCAGGGCCTGTATTTCGTGCGCTATGTCGATCCCGAACAGGATGGCCAGAAGAAGAACGAGGAGAAGAGTTTCCTCTCGAAACTGGCCTTCTGGCGCAGCAGCAAGTCCGACATCGACAGGACTCCGCAGTACCGCATCTACGTCAAGACTGCCGGCGACACCAGCAGTGTCCAGGTGCTGACGCGCGAAGGCGGCGTCGACAACTCGGATACCTCGAAGAAGATCCTCGGCCTGTTGTACGAACAACTGAAGTAAGTTCGTGCCCGAAGCATCGAACAAAGCCCGGTAATGCCGGGCTTTGCTTTTTTCAAGTCGTTGCGCGCTTGCCGGATAATTGCGTTCATGTCAGTACGTTGTTCACCCGCAGGCCGCTGATGCGCTTCGCCTCCCTCGGCAGCGGCAGTCGCGGCAATGCTCTGGTCATCGAGAGCGGCACCACGCGGGTAATGGTGGATTGCGGCTTCGGGCCGCGACAGTTGGCGACGCGCTTGGGCAGGCTGGGACTGTCGGCGGCCGATCTCGATGCCATCCTGCTGACGCACGAACACAGCGATCATGTGTCGGGTGTGGCGTCCTGTGCCCGACGCCATCAGCTCGACGTCTTCCTGACGCACGGCACCTCGGCCGCGATCACGTCGAGCCACCTGGCTTTGCAGGTGATCGACAGCCACACCGCGTTCACGATCGGCGACCTTGAGGTCAGGCCGTTTCCGGTTCCTCACGATGCCCGCGAACCGGCGCAATTCGTGTTTTCCGATGGCCGCCATCGCCTGGGAATGCTGACCGATGCGGGCTGCGTGACACCTCACATGCTTGAGATGCTATCCGGTTGTGATGCCCTGCTGCTCGAGTGCAATCATGATATCGACATGCTTGACGCTGGCCGCTACCCGGCGCACTTGAAGCGGCGTATCAGGGGGCGTCTGGGGCATCTCGACAACGCTGCGGCTGCCGGACTGCTTGAGCGCCTAGACCGGCACCGGCTTCAGCACGTCGTCGCCGCACATCTGAGCCAGGAGAACAATACCGCCGCCTTGGCGCAGGCTGCGCTGGCGCACGTCCTGAACTGCCAGCCCGACTGGGTTAGCGTGGCCAGTCAGGAAACCGGTTTCGGCTGGCGCGAGATTCTTTGAGCGAAAAAAAGCCAGCCCGAGGGCTGGCTTTTTCGAGTAAGCGGCAGAACCGATTACTTGGCGGGCGCGGCGGGAGCAGCTGGGGCAGCAGCTTCGGCAGGCTTGGCGGCTTCGGCAGCGGGAGCGGCAGCCGGGGCAGCAGCTTCAGCGGGCTTGGCGGCCTCAGGAGCCGGGGCGGGCGCCGGAGCGGCGACGGGAGCGGGAGGGGCAGCAGCCGGTTCTTCTTTCTTACCGCAGCCAGCGACGGCCAGGGCGATGAGGGCAGCAACGAGGAGTGATTGTTTCATTTGGGTCCCTTTATCGATAAGGAGTTGAGGCAAATCCGTGAATTCCAGGTCAGGTCGTATTGCCGACCAGCAACCGATTATAGCAACAAAGGCTTGCGCCATGCCAAGTGGACGGATCTGCGCTACAGGCCTGTTGTGGCGCCGGGGAAACACGCCTCGCTTTCCTGCCAGAGATCGTCGAAGCGCCGCCACCATGGCTCGACCTCGGTCGGCATGTTGGTCACCAGTTTGCCGCGGGCATGATCGGCATGGAAGCGAATGGTGCCGTGGGCTCCGTCGGCGAGCAACCAACGGTCGGCAAGATGGCGCAAGTGATCCGGGGTTCTTCGCGTTTCGATCAGATGACCATAACGTCGAATGAGGTCGACCAGGCGCGGCAAACGCTGCTCAAGCGGCCCGATATCGTGCATCACGATCCGCAGCCGGCGGTCGCGGCCCGCCGCCAGGAACTCGGTCAACAGGGCGACGCGGCCGCGGTCGCCGAGCCCCATCTGCACCAGATCGCGATCGAAGATGCGAATCTCCTGTCGCGCGGCTGCGAGCGTGGTATCGATCGCGGCCCGATAGGTCGTTTCGCTGTCAAAAGGGCAGACCAATGCCGCATTCATAGCAGATGCAGGAAGCCACATCGATACCATTCGTATAGCAGCTCTTCGCCGGCTTCACTCAGCGCCGGTGTGACGATTTGCCGCAGGTCGGCAAGAGATCGGAGCGCGATCTGATCGCGGCGCGGGATGGCAACCGCTTCGCCGTTGATGTAGAAATGGCTGCGCGAGAAGAGCAACTGGCTGCGGGCATCGAGGCGTGCGCCGCGTTTGCGCAGCGAGCCGGCAAAGCGCTTGCGGTCCAGCGGCGAGTCCGGCGGATCGAAGTAGATATGCGACTTCGGTTCAGTCAGGTAGCAGCCGAGGAAATTCCTGACGGCTTTCGGGTCCCAGCGGATGTTTGCCAGTATGGAATCCACCTGGTCGATCATGGCTGCGCCGATTTCCGCCGGATGTTTCTGGCACCTCAAGTCGGGGTCGCGATAGCGATCGTCAATCTTGATACGGTCCTGCAGGAAGGTGAGGAACTGCTCCGCGAGTTCCTGGGCCGGTGCGGCCCGGAAGCCGACCGAGTAGGTCATGCATTCGCCGACGGCAATGCCGTCGTGCGCCCACTCCGGCGGCAGGTAGAGCAGGTCGCCGGACTCGAGCACCCAGTCGTGTACCGGCCGAAAGTCTTTCAGTATGCGTATCGGCAGGCCATCGATCAGGGTCTGGTCTTTCTGGTTGCCGATGCGCCAGCGCCGTTTGCCCAGGCCTTGCAGCAGGAACACGTCGTAACTGTCGAAGTGGGGTCCGACGCCGCCGCCATCGGTGGCATAGCTGACCATCAGGTCGTCGAGGCGGGCATAGGGAATGAAGCCGAAACGGCGCATCATCTCGTCGGCGGCCGGCAACACCAAGTTGAGGCCCTGTACCAAGGCCGTCCAGGGCTTGGCCGCGCGTCGCAAGCGCTGTCGCGTGAATGGGCCGTGCTCGATCGTCCAGCCACCGGCCTGCGAGACGAAGCGCGATTCGATGTCGTCGCGACCGGCCAGGCTGAGCATTTCATCGCGGGACAGCAGGCCCGTGAACCCCGGCAGCGCGTTGCGGACAAGTAGCGGTTTCTTCTGCCAGTATTCGGACAGGAACTGATCGGCCGTGAGGCCGCCGAGGAAGGAGATGGCAGCTTGTTTCATGATCGGCAAGTGGCAAAGGAGGCGGGCAGATTCTAGCGCTTCGGGCATAATGGCGCCCCCATTTTCCCGGAAGCCGGCATGACCATCGCGCTCATCGAATCGCTGGACAACGAAGGCCGCGGCGTGAGCCACGTCGATGGCAAGGCGATCTTCATCGAAGGGGCGCTGCCTGGCGAACTGGTCGAGTACTCCAGCTACCGGAAGAAGCCGAGCTACGAACAGGCGCAGTGCGTACAGATCGTCAAGGCCTCCAGCCAGCGGGTCGAACCGCGCTGTCCGCATTTCGGTGTCTGCGGCGGTTGCAGCATGCAGCATCTCGAAGTCGGTGCCCAGACGGCGGCGAAGCAGCGCGTACTTGAGGATGCGCTGTGGCATCTGGCGCGGCTGAAACCGGAAAGCGTCTTCCCACCGATCGCCGGTCCGGCCTGGGGATATCGTCATCGGGCGCGGCTTTCGGTACGCCTGGTCGCCAAGAAAGGCGGTGTGCTGGTCGGTTTTCACGAGAAGCGCAGCAGCTACGTGGCGGTGATGAATTCCTGCGATGTCATGCCGCCGGCAATTTCGAATCAGATCCCGGCGCTCAAGGAACTGATCATGGGTATGTCACGGCCCGATCGGCTGCCGCAGATCGAGGTGGCGATCGGCGACGAGCAGACGGTTCTGGTGCTGCGCAACCTAGAGGCGCTGACGCCGGCGGACGAGGTGCGACTCAGGACCTACGCAGATCGGCATGGAGTCAGCTTCTACCTGCAACCGGGCGGTCCGGATACCGTCGCATTGTTCCATCCGATCGACGCGCCGCCGCTCGAATACCGCTTGCCCGACTTCGACGTCGCCCTCAGATTCCGGCCCACCGATTTCACCCAGGTCAACCACGGCATCAACAGGATGCTGGTACGGCGGGCCATGGGCTTGTTGCAGCCCTCGGCCGGCGAGCGTGTCGGCGATCTCTTCTGCGGCCTGGGCAATTTCACGCTGCCGATTGCCCGACTGGGGGCACAGGTGGTCGGCGTCGAAGGCAGCCGCGCGCTGGTCGATCGAGCGCATGGCAATGCCGAGCTCAACGGCTTGGCGGCGCGCTGCGAGTTTGAGGTCGCCAATTTGTTCGAGGCCACGGCGGAGAGCTTGGCCGCGCTCGGCCGGCTGGACAAGCTGCTGATCGATCCGCCGCGCGAAGGCGCCATTGCGGTGGTCAAGGCGCTTGCGGCCGATGGTCCGCGCAGAATTGTCTATGTGTCATGCAATCCGGCCACGCTGGCGCGCGATGCGGCCGTTCTGGTCCATGAGCAGGGATATGCGCTGCGTGGCGCCGGCATCGCCAGCATGTTCCCGCATACATCACACGTCGAATCGATCGCCTTGTTCGAGAAGGCATGAAAAAAGGCGGCCGCAGCCGCCTTTTCCAAGTGATGCCAAGACTCAGTCGCGCTCGCCGCTGAAGGCCATCAACAGGTTCAGCAGGTTGACGAAGACGTTGTAGATGTCGAGATAGACCGCCAATGTCGCGACGACGTAGTTGGTCTCGCCACCCTGGACGATGCGGTTGATATCGAACAGGATGTAGGCGGAGAAGATCACCACCGCGATTGCCGACAGTGCCAGCGCCAGCGCCGGAATGTGGAAGAACATGTTGGCCAGGCTGGCGACGATCAAGAGGATCAGTCCGGCGAACAGGAACTTGCCGAGGCCCGAGAGATCCCGCTTGGTGGTCGAGGCGACGCCGGCCAGGGCGAAGAAGATCGCGCCGGTGCCACCCGCCGCCATCGCGATCAGTCTGCCGCCGTTCGAGAACCCGAGCGCCACTTGCAGGATCGGCCCGAGCATCACCCCCATGAGGAAGGTGAAGCCGAGAAGCAGCAGAACACCGACACCGCTGTCCTTGTTGCGCTGGATGCCCCACATCAGGCCCCAGGCGACGCCGAGGAAGATCAGCAAACCAATCACCGGGTTACCGGCGAGGAAAGAGAAATTCAGTTGCACGCCGGCAAAAGCACCGAGTACGGTCGGTATCATCGACAGCGCCAGGAGCGCGTAGGTGTTGCGCAAGACGCGGTTCTGCTGCAGCGCGCCGCTGCCGACAGTGCTGGTTCGAAGGACGTCGAATCTGTCTTCCATTGTGTAACTCCTGTGAGTGACAACCAGTCGCTTAGAGTGGGGTTATGTGGCGAAGTTTCAAGGGCTGGCGGAGGCGGTGAGATTCGAACTCACGAACGGTTGCCCGTTGCCGGTTTTCAAGACCGGTGCAATCGACCACTCTGCCACACCTCCATGGTCCAGGGACTCTTTGGCTAGGCGATTCTACCTTGTTGGATATCGGCACGGGTCGCGTCCGCCCAGCAGTTCGGGGTCTCGTAGATGCGGATGCGATCCAAACGCAACTGATTGCCGTAAGTGTCTCGGTAGACCGGATCAAGCGTCGCGAATGCGATGCGGGCAAGGTTCTCCGCAGTCGGCACGGCGTCGAGCAGTACGGTCTTGTGGCCAGGCAGCGTGGCCAGGAAGGCAGTGACCGCGGTATCGCCGCGGAAGGCGAGGAAGGCATGATCCCATTGGTCGACCAGGGTCTGCTTCGCCAGCAGTTTCACGTGCGAAAAGTCCATCACCATGCCATTTTCCGGTTCGCCGGCCGCCTCGATGATATCGCCGGCAAGGGTGATTTCGATCGCATAGCGGTGCCCGTGCAGGTGCCGGCACTGGCTTTGGTGGTCGGGGATGCGATGGCCGGCATCGAATTCGAGGCGGCGCGTGATCAGCATGGGATCGATGGTAAGCTCAGGAGGCCCCATTATATCGGGCTTCCATGGCACCGACTTCGCAGCCGCTCACCGTACAGGACCACTCCCGCGATTCGTCGGGCATGCTCTACGTGTACCCCGTCGTATCGCGACGGGCGGGGGGTGTTTCGGTCGGCATCAACCTCAATCCGAACAACGCCTGCAACTGGCGGTGTATCTACTGCCAGGTGCCTGGGCTGACCCGTGGCGGGCCGCCGCCGATAGATCTGAGCCGATTGGCCCGGGAACTCGATGCGATGCTGGACGATATTCTCGTCGGCGACTTCTTGCGCCAGCGCGTGCCCGAGGGACAGCGCCGGCTGATCGACATCGCCTTCTCCGGCAACGGCGAACCGACGAGCGCTGCTGAGTTTCCTCAGGCCGTGGAAGTGGTAATCGACGCATTGATGCGGCGGAATCTGCTGCCTGACGTCAAACTGCGTCTAATTACCAATGGCAGTCTGGTGGACAGAGCCGCGGTGCGGCAGGGGCTGCGACGCATGGGCGAAGTCGGCGGGGAGGTCTGGTTCAAGGTCGATGCGGCCGTGAGCGCGGCCGTGGCGCGCATCAACGGTGTTCGACTGAGGATGGATAGCATCGAACGCCGCCTGAGCGTTTGCGCGCTCCTGTGTCCGACCTGGGTGCAAACCTGTCTTTTCGCCGTCGACGGGAGGCAACCGTCAGACAGCGACGTGGCAGCCCTGACGGCTTTTCTCGGCCGATTTCGCAATCATATTCGCGGCGTCCACCTGTACGGTCTCGCTCGACCGTCGGCCCAAACCGAAGCTCCCCGATTGGAAGCCGTCTCAGCGGCCTGGCTGGAGGATGTCGCCACGCAGATTCGTAAAACGGGGCTGACGGTCGACGTCAGCCCCTGATTCAGACGACTGGTCTTCAGGCGGCCTTCTTCATGAACGCGCGGGCCTGTTTCTTCAGGCTCTTGAACGTGTCGAGATCTTGGCTCTTCAGGAATTCGACGACTTCGAAGTCCTCGCGCCTGACCTTGTTGATATCGATCTGCTCGACATGGACAAGGCGCAGCAGTTGTTGGACGGGGCGCGGGATGTTGCGGCCGCTCTCGTAGCGGGATCCGCCGCTCTGGGTGACACCCAGTTTCGACCAGAATTGTTGTTGGTTGAGGCCGAGCTTGCGCCGGATTTCGCGGACATCCAGTTTCTCTGTGGTTTTCATTGCGGTTATTCCTCCAGTTTGTAATGACCTTATACGACGAACATGTATGACGCCGGGCAGACTGCTATAACCGAAGTCATATCGGTAAAGAATAGCCAATATTGTTCTGCCATACAAGTATTTTTCGAATTTTCATAGAAATAATTCCCGGACGGGTTGCGTCCGATGTCAATTCATTGTGCAACCCGTTATAATGCAAAGCTTTTTTCCCCAGACCGATTGTCATGGCTCTAATTGTTCAGAAATACGGCGGCACCTCGATGGGATCGCCGGACCGCATTCGCAACGTCGCCCGCCGCGTGGCTCGGTGGAAGGCCAAGGGCCATCAGTTGGTAGTGGTGGTGTCCGCCATGAGCGGCGAAACCAACCGGCTGATTGCGCTGGCCAAGGATGTCTCGCCGCAGCCCGACCCGCGCGAGTTCGACGTCATGGTGTCCACCGGCGAACAGGTCAGCATTGCCCTGCTGGCGATGGTGCTCAAGGATCTTGGTCTCAAGGCGAAGAGCTACACTGGCGGGCAGGTGAGGATCCTGACCGACAGCGCGTTCACCAAGGCCCGGATCCTTGATATCGACTCCGACAGTATCCGGGCCGATCTCGATGCGGACACGGTGGTGATCGTTGCCGGTTTCCAGGGCGTCGACGAGGCAGGAAATATCACGACGCTGGGCCGTGGCGGCTCCGATACCTCCGGCGTTGCCCTGGCGGCGGCTCTGAAGGCGGACGAGTGTCAGATCTACACCGATGTGGATGGCGTATACACGACCGATCCCCGCATCGTGCCGGAGGCTCGCAAGCTCGACCGCATCACCTTCGAGGAGATGCTGGAGATGGCCAGTCTCGGCTCCAAGGTGCTGCAGATTCGCTCGGTCGAATTTGCCGGCAAGTACAAGGTCAAACTGCGCGTGCTTTCCAGCTTCGAAGAGGAAGGGAAGGAAACCCTGGGCACGCTCATCACTTTCGAGGAAGACAGCAAGATGGAACAACCGATCATTTCCGGCATCGCCTTCAATCGCGACGAAGCCAAGCTGACCGTGCTCGGCGTGCCCGACCGTCCCGGCATCGCCTACCAGATCCTCGGCCCGATTGCCGAGGCCAACGTGGACGTCGACATGATCATCCAGAACGTCGGCCACGATGGCACCACCGACTTTTCGTTCACGGTGCCGCGCGGCGAGTTTGCGCGCACGAAGAAGATCCTCGAGGAACAGATCAAGCCCCACGTCGGCGCCCGCGCCATCGAGGGCGACAACCATATCTGCAAGGTCTCCGCGGTCGGCGTCGGCATGCGCTCGCACCCGGGCGTCGCCAGCAAGATGTTCCGCGCCCTGGCCGAGGAAGGCATCAACATCCAGATGATCTCGACCTCCGAAATCAAGGTCTCGGTGGTGGTCGACGAAAAGTACATGGAACTTGCCGTGCGCGTCCTGCATCGGGCGTTCGAACTCGATCAGACCGCCGCCTGAGTTTGACCCGCGAGGTGCGTAGCGGTTATCATCGCGCACCTTTTGGAGACGTGGCCGAGTGGTCGAAGGCACTCCCCTGCTAAGGGAGCATCCGGTCAAAAACTGGATCCAGGGTTCGAATCCCTGCGTCTCCGCCAAAAGGCTGTATAATCCGCAGCCTTCCGAAGCGCCCGTAGCTCAGTTGGATAGAGTACCTGGCTACGAACCAGGGGGTCGTGGGTTCGAATCCTGCCGGGCGCGCCAATTTACTTACGAAGGGCCATCGCGGGTCGTCGTCTGGCCCACGTCCAGCCGGATGGGGGAACCGGGGTCGATTCCGGCGGGCCGACTATGCTATAATGGAATTTGTGTGCCTTGGCCCAACCCCACAGGGCGCGCCGACAGGAAAAGAAAGTCAGGCCACCGTCGGGTGGCCTCTTCGTTTCTTGGCTTGTTTTGACTA
Source organism: Rhodocyclaceae bacterium (assembly GCA_041480065.1). Taxonomy (GTDB): domain Bacteria; phylum Pseudomonadota; class Gammaproteobacteria; order Burkholderiales; family Rhodocyclaceae; genus Fen-999. Next base: position 22,651 of record JBGOZF010000001.1, on the reverse strand, counting down.
CATGGCCGACAATGGCCGCTGCAACCAACAAAGTGTTCCTTTCGATACATGGCTGACACACTCTACTGTTACCACTGCCGGACCTACCATCCCCGGGAAGAAATGCGCCAGATCGATACCAAGGGCGGCAAGCGCTGGCGCTGCATCAAGAGTATCGAAGTGACCAAGCGCAGCCCGGAAGAGCGCGAGGCCTTCGGCAAGCAAATGACTGCCATCAACAAGGCTGAAGCCCAGAGCAAGGCCAGGATTCTGAACGGCCAGACTTAATCCCGTCGGTCTCGGCGGACCGTTGTGCCTACCCTGGAGATTGCCGGCGTGGTTGCCGTTCTGGCAATGGCCTGGTTCTGGCTCGACAGTCTCAAGGCGCGCGACGTTGCCGTTCTCGCTGCTCGCAGGGCGTGCGAGTCCGAGGGTTTGCAATTCCTCGACGAATCGGTTTCCGTCAGTAGCATCAGGCCGGCGCGCAACGACGCCGGCACGCTCATGCTGCGCCGTGTTTATGCGTTCGAGTTCAGCGACACCGGCGACAACCGACAACCGGGCGATGTGGTGACGCTGGGACACCGCGTCGTCCATGTGAACCTGGGCCTGACTGCGACAGCCACGGTGCACCGCCTGCACTGATCTCTTCTCGCCGGGATCGGGCCCAGCTGGCCACACAAAGATGATGCATCTGGGCTATTGCCGGATGCCTCCGATCGTCAATAATCGTCGGATGCCGTGTCGGCATGCGATTGCTATCGTCGAGGGAGGATCAGATGGTGCGGACCAGGAGGATTTTCTTCGCATTGGCGCTTTGTACACTTTCGGCAAGTGTCAGCGCCGACGTCACCTACCTTGTCGATGAACCCGGGCGTTGGAGCCCCTGGAAGTTCCGCTCCGAGCCATTTACGAGCAAGTCGTACGGTGCCTCGGCCGCCGATCTGAAGGGGTTCGACGCGCAGTTGCGTACTCTCGACGCCATCATTCGGCGCGCGCCGGCCGTGGCGCAGCCGGTGGGCTTCAGCGCCCAGACCTGGGGCCACCTCTCAGGCTACGCGCAGATAGCTCCCGGGCAACCGAAAGGCAGCGACCTGCCGCTGGGTGGCGGCCTCACGTTTGGCGCATTCGCGATCTTCGAGTACGAGCGCAACGGCAAGACCCTGCGCGAGGTCGGTGGCGAGACCCAGTTGATGCAGTTCGTTGTAAACGATATTCAGCCCGAGCTGCTGGGCGCCCGGCAGCGGCCTTACGAGTGGGAGGGGGTCGATACGGATGCCTTCATGCAACCGGCGGAGGCCGGCACGGTAGCGGGCTTCCCCCGCTACGGCAATTACATCATGATCAAGAAGCGGCAGGATCCCCTCTGGGTTCCGGTTTCGCTGGCAGGCGCCCTGCGCCTGGTAATCGCCGCGCAGCAGAAGCGGCTTGACTACCTGAAGGAGACGCGGGGTCCCGCGAAGGTGATGCGGGATTACGAGCAGACGATTGCCGCCATCGAAGCCCACATTGCGGCGCTGCCAGCCGGAGAACGATTGGCGCCCGCCTGTATTGGCAACGGCACTTCGTGGCAGCAACGCTTTCACGCCGCCGAATCGTCAGGCTGCACGCCTCTGGTGCGGCCCAATTGGGCCTTCTTCGATCGGCGTCTGCCGCGGGCGACGCCGCAGGTACTGCTCGTCAACGACATCGCGCGTTGCTACGAAGGCAGGCAATCAAATACGCCCGGCGGCTGCACGACCAATCGGCAACTTCTCGAGTCCCTCGACCGTCAGGCGCTGATGGATTGGCTGCACTGACGGCTATTTGGCCGCCAAGCCGGCGGGCTTGAGCTTGCTCGGTATCGGCTGACCCTTCTTCGCCCGGCTGCCGCGACAGGCGGCGAGTTCCTTGCCGGCCGCCCGCCATTCGCTCACCTTGCCCCCGCGCCCTGCGCCGAAGACCGTGAAGGCCATGCCATCGCCGGTCGCCACGGCCACCAGTTCATCCTTCGGCCCCAGGTCCTGGACAATCAGACCGCGTCCCTTCGCCATCGCCTTGAGTTCAGCGAGCGGGAAGACCAGCATTCGTCCCGTTTGTGAAATCGCCGCGATGGTATCGCCGGCCACCTTCGCCGGTTTCAGCGGGCATTCGCCCTTGTCGAGCGACATGAAGGCCTTGCCGGAACGATTGCGCGAAACGAGATCGGCAACGCCGGCGATGAAGCCGTAACCGCCGCTGTTGGCAAACACGTATTGAGCTTCCGGCGCGTCGCTCAAAGCCTGCGCGAGCTTGCCGCCATCCTGGAATTCGATCAACGTCGTGATCGGCACGCCGTCACCCCGGCCGCCGGGCAGATCGGCAACGCGCACGCTGTAGGCGCGGCCGAGGCTGTCGATGATGACCAAAGGCCAGACCGTGCGCGATTCCACCACCAGGAACGGAAAGTCACCCGTCTTGTAGCCGATGCTGGCGGGGTCGATGCCGTGACCCTGGCGACTGCGCACCCAGCCGTTCTGCGACAGGATCACCGTTACCGGTTCGTCGGGGATCGCGACTTCGGCGGGGGCAGTCGCGGCTTCGGTCTCGATCAGCGTGCGCCGCCCATCACCGTACTTCTTGGCGTCCTCGGTGATCTCCTTGACCACCAGCCGGGTGAGTTCCTTGCGGTCGCCGAGTATCTTGCGCAGGCCCTTCTCGTCTTCGCGCAGCTCCGCGCGCTCCTTCTCGATCTTGATGCTTTCGAGTCTTGCCAACTGGCGCAGGCGAATATCGAGGATGTCCTCGGCCTGGATCTCGGTGAGGCCGAAGCGGGCCATCAGGTCGATTTTCGGTTCATCCGATTCGCGGATGCAACGGATCACCTGCTCGATCTTCAGGAACACCGCCAGCCGGCCTTCGAGAATGTGCAGGCGGCGTTCGACTTCGCCGAGCCGGTGACGGCTGCGCCGTTCGACGGTCGCGTGGCGGAATTCGATCCACTCGTGCAGCACCGTCAACAGCGGCTTCTGCCGTGGCCGGCCGTCGCGGCCGATCATGGTGAGGTTCACCGACACGCCGGCTTCGAGGCTGGTGTGGGCAAGCAGGACCGCCATGAACTCGTCCTGCGGAATCTTCGAGGTGCGCGGCTCGAGGACGATGCGTACCTGTTCCTTTTCAGTCGATTCGTCGCGCACGGAATCGAGCACGCCGAGCATCACCTGTTTGAGGTTCTTCTGCTCCTGCGACACGTCCTTCTTGCCGGCGCGCGGTTGCGGGTTGGTGATCGCCTCGATCTCGGACAGCACTAGGGCAGTGGAAACACCGTGCGGCAGTTGCTGCACGATCACTCGCCATTGACCGCGGGCCAAATCCTCGATGCGCCAGCGTGCGCGCATGCGCAGGCTGCCGCGGCCGCCTGCGTAGGCGTCGCGGATGTCTTCGGGTGCCGAGATGATCTGCCCGCCGCCCGGGAAGTCCGGCCCCGGCATCAACGGCAACACCTCCTCGAGGCTGGCCTCGGGCTTCCGGATCAGCAGCTTTATCGCTTCCGCGACTTCGCGCAGATTGTGCGGCGGGATTTCGGTCGCCATGCCGACGGCGATGCCCGACGCGCCGTTCAAAAGCACCATGGGCAGGCGCGCCGGCATCAGTTGCGGCTCGGTCATGGTGCCGTCGTAGTTGGCGACGAAATCGACGGTGCCGCGGTCGATTTCGGACAGCAGTAGCTCGGCGATCGGCGTCAGCCGACATTCCGTGTAGCGCATTGCCGCCGCACCGTCGCCGTCGCGCGAGCCGAAATTGCCCTGGCCGTCGACCAGTGGGTAGCGCAGCGAGAAGTCCTGCGCGACACGCACCATGGCGTCATAGACGCTGGTGTCGCCGTGCGGGTGATATTTGCCGATGACGTCGCCGACCACGCGCGCCGACTTGACATGCTTGGCGGTGGCCGGGAGCCGCATCTCGTTCATGGCGTGGAGGATGCGCCGCTGCACCGGCTTGAGGCCGTCCTCGACCTGCGGCAGCGCGCGCGACCTCACCACGCTCATGGCATAGGCGAGATAGGCCTGCTCGGCGTAGCTGTCCAGCGGCAGCGCATTGCTGTCGTCGAAGGGCGGCGAAGGCGGTGCGGGAGGCGCGGGCGGAACCGGCGCTTCTTCGGCGGGTAGCGAATCGAACAGGTCGGGAGTTTCGTTGTTCATAGGTCGGCGTCGGCGAGGTGGCCCTTGGCTTCCATCCAGGCGCGGCGGCCGGCGGCTTCGCCCTTGCCCATCAGCAGGTTGAAGAGTTTCAGCGTGTCGTCATGCGCGTCCGGCCGTTCGGCGACCGGCAGTACGCGGCGTGTCGCCGGGTCCATGGCTGTCTCGCGCAACTGTTCGGGGTTCATTTCGCCCAGGCCCTTGAAGCGGCCGACCTCGATGGCTTCGGCGCGAAAACCTTCCTTGACCAAGCGTTCGCGAATGGCCTCGAGTTCGCCCTCGTCGAGCGCATAGAGACGACGGGCCGGGCGCTTCTTGCCCTGTGCCGGCACGTCGACGCGGTAGAGCGGCGGCTGGGCGATGAAGACATGGCCGCGCCGGATCAGCGCCGGGAAATGGCGGAAGAAGAGCGTCAGCAACAGCGTCTGAATGTGGGCGCCGTCCACATCGGCATCCGACATGATGACCACCTTGCCGTAGCGCAGGCCGGCGAAATCGGGTTCGTCGGTCGGCGCATGCGGGTCGACGCCGAGCGCGACGGCGATGTCGTGGATCTCGGCATTGGCGAACAGGCGATTCGGTTCGATCTCCCAGGAGTTCTGCACCTTGCCGCGCAGGGGCAGGATGGCCTGCGTCTCCTTGTTGCGGGCCATTTTCGCCGAGCCGCCGGCCGAGTCGCCTTCGACCAGGAAGAGTTCGTTTTCCGCGATGTCGGTCGACTCGCAGTCGGTGAGCTTGCCCGGCAGCACGGCGACGCCGGACTGCTTCTTCTTCTCGACCTTCTGGGCGTTCTTCTGCCGCGCCAGCGCCTGGCGGATGGCGAGTTCGGCGATCGCCTTGCCGGCCTCGACGTGCTGGCTGAGCCAGATTTCGAGCGGATCGCGGATCTGGCCGGCGACCAGCTTGACGGCTTCGCGCGAGTTGAGCTTCTCCTTCACCTGGCCCTGGAACTGCGGATCGAGGATGCGCGCCGACAGCACATAGGCCATGCGGGCGCAGACGTCCTCCTGCTGGAGCTTCACTCCTCTTGGCAGCAGCGCGTGGTGTTCGATGAAGGTCTTGACGGCATCGAAGACGCCGGTGCGCAGGCCGGATTCATGGGTGCCGCCGGCGACCGTAGGAATGAGATTGACGTAGGACTCGGAAGCGACCGCCTCCGGATACCAGCCCAAGGCCCAGGCAGCACCTTCGCCCTCGGCGAAACTCTCGTCCTCACCACCGGCATATTTCTCGCTGGCGTAGATCGGCGCCACCGCCTCCTGCCCGCCCGCCAATTCGCCGAGATAACCGGCCAGTCCGTCGGGATAGCGCCAGGTCTTCGACAGCATGCTGCCGTCGGCCTGCTCGACATCGAGCATGACCTTGACGCCGGGCAGCAGCACGGCTTTCGAACGCAACAGGCGCTCCATTTCGGCCTGTGGCACTTTCGGCGTATCGAAGTACTTCGGGTCGGGCCAGACGCGGACACGGGTGCCGGTCTGCTTGCCGCAATCGCCGACGATCTCGAGCGGTGACACCTTTTCGCCGCCTTCGGAGAAGGTCAGCGAGTGGATCCTGCCTTCACGCCGAACCTCGACCTCGACGCGGTGCGACAGGGCATTGGTCACCGCCACGCCGACGCCGTGCAGGCCGCCTGAAAAGGCGTAGGCCGACTGCCCGGAGCGCTTGTCGAACTTGCCGCCGGCGTGCAACCGGTTGAAGGCCAGCACGACCACCGGCACTTTCTCCTCAGGGTGCGGGCCGACCGGAATGCCGCGGCCGTCGTCGGTGACGGAGACCGAGCCATCGCGGTGCAGGCAGACATGAATATGGCGGGCCGAGCCGGCCAGGGCCTCGTCGGCGGCGTTGTCGATCACTTCCTGGATGATGTGCGTCGGCGAGTCGGTGCGGGTGTACATGCCCGGCCGTTCGCGCACTGGCTCAAGCCCCTTCAGGACGCGGAAGGAGGATTCGTCGTAGTTCTGCTTCATTCTGGAATGCGTTGGCGGGTCAGGCGACTAGGATGCGAAGAACCAGCCCGGTCGAAGGTTCGAAATAGCGAGGGAGATTCCCCGTTTTCCCGGGGCTGGGATGCGCGAATTGTAACGCCACGCCCGGGAGGGGCTCGACTACATCGTGCGCACGGTTCGTGAGCGGGCGGCGGCCGGTTTCTCGGCGGGGGAATTCTGCCGATAAAGGGCGATGACCCGGGTGACGTAGCTGCGGGTCTCAGGGAAGGGCGGCACGTGGCGTCCGTACCGGATCACGGCCTTCTCGCCGGCGTTGTAGGCCGCCAGCGCCAGGGTCAGATCCTGGTCGAACAGGGTCAGCAGTTCGCTCAGGTAACGCGCGCCGCCACGGATGTTCTGCTCGGGATGCCAGGGATCGGCAACCCCGAAGCGCTGAGTGGTTCCCGGCATCAACTGCATCAGGCCCATCGCGCCTTTGGGCGACAGGGCGGCCGGGTTGTGGTTCGACTCGACGGTGATGACAGCGTGCAGCAGGGCGGGCTCCAGGCCGAAGGTGTTTGCGGCGGCGACGATCTCGTCGGCGAATGGAGAATTTTCCGGCAAGGAGTCGGCACTGCGCGGCAGCCGGTATTCGGGCTTCGAGCGCACGCGGTATTCATCCGGATTGCGCAGCATCAGCTTGTAGGGCTCGCGATCGGGAACGTTGCTGAGATGCGTGACGCCGGCGTCGTCCGTGTAGCCATAGATGCCGTCGGCCGCCATCACCGTGCCCATGCCGAGCAGGCAGCAGGCCGCAGCCAGCCAGCGGGTCGGATTCAAGGTCATGGTCGATTCAGAAGGCATGGCGGTCGCGCAGGACAATGAAGACGGTTCGGGCAACGATCATCAGATCGAGCTTCAAAGACCAGTTGCGCAGGTATTGTAGGTCAAAGTCGATGCGCGCCTGCATTTTCTCGAGCAGTTCGGTTTCGCCGCGGCAACCATTGACCTGCGCCCAACCGGTGATGCCCGGCTTCACCTTGTGGCGGACCATGTAGCCTTTGATCAACTTGCGGTACTGCTCGTTATGGGCGACGGCGTGCGGTCGCGGTCCGACCACGCTCATGCGGCCCTGAATGACGTTGATGAATTGGGGCAACTCGTCGAGGGATGTCTTGCGCAGAACGGCTCCCAACTTCGTGATGCGCCGGTCGTTCCGGGTCGCCTGCCGGATCACGTCGCCATCCTCGCAGACCGTCATCGAGCGGAACTTGTAGACCATGATCTCGCGGCCGTCGAGGCCGTAGCGGCGCTGGCGGAACAGCACCGGGCCGGGCGAGGTCAGCTTGACGCCGATGGCGATGGCGAGCATGAGCGGGGAAAGCAGCACCAGGATCAAACAGGACAAGACGATATCGCTGAGCCGCTTGACCATGCCGTTGAGTCCCGTGAAAGGCGTTTCGCAGACGGAAACCATCGGGATGCCATCGACGCTGTCCACGCGGCCCTGGATCAGATCGGTCACGAAGATATCGGGCAGGAAGTAGATGGAGACCGTGGTGTCGCGCAGATCGTCGAGCAATTGGAGGATGCGCGGCTGCGAGGCCATCGGCAAGCTGATGTAGATGGCATCGATGCGCCGTTTCCTCGCGAAGTCGGCCAGTTCGCGAAGATTGCCGAGCAGCGGGAAGTTGCCCATCTCGGCCAGGCGCTCCCGACTGCGGTCGTCGAAAAACCCGATCGGGACCGTTCCGTGATCCGGACTGCGCTGGAACTGCCCTGCGAGGCGCAGACCGAGTTCGTTGGCGCCGACGATGACCGCAGTGCGGTGGTTGCCTTCGCGTGCCAGAATCTGCGGCAGCGCATAGCGGACCAGGTGGTGGCTGGCGAGCAGTGCCATGGGCGCCGCCAGCAGCCAGGCGACGAGTTCGTCACCGCGGAACAAGCGCAAGGTCCCCGAGGCATAGCCGAAGAAGATCAGCAGGCCCGCCAGCAGTCCCCAGCCGAGGATGATGTCGCGGTACATGGAACGCAAGGAGCCTTTCCAGTGCGCGGAGCCGGGAAAGGCAAGAGAAAAGGCGATCAAGGCGAGGATCATGTATTCGCTGCTGAACGCTTCGTCGAAGTAGGCCGTCACGCCCCATAGGGATGCGATGGTGACGGCCGGATCGAGAAAGGCGGCCAGCAGCCCCGCAACCGAAGGACGTGCTTGCAGCAGGCTGGGGTGTCGTTGAACCGAGGCGAACATGGCGGAAGTCGCATGTGAGGCGAAAAACCGTAACCGCGCATCGTAGGCGTCCGATATGACACCATTTTGACAACCCCCGTGTCGCGGGCTGCCTGTGGGCAAAGGCCAACCGCTGCCCGAGCGCGGTGCAGTCTGCTCTATGACATTATGGCTGTGGTAACCTAGCAAGGTTTTTGGATTAACAACCCTGTAATGCGGCTTGCCTAGGATTCGTGCCCTTGCCCTTTGTAACTGGATGATGAATTCCCCGACCATGCAACCCGCGGCAGCGGCGTGCGCCATGCACGCCCGACGCCGATCGTCAGGTTTCACCCTGCTTGAACTGCTGGTGGTCATGCTGATCATCGGGCTGTTGGCGGGCTATGTGGCGCCGAGGTATTTCGCCCAGATCGGCAAGTCGGAAATCAAGGCCACCAAGGCCCAGATCGACGCCCTCGAAAAGGCGCTCGATCAATACCGGCTCGACGTCGGCCACTATCCGACCACCGAGCAGGGCTTGAACGCATTGATGACGCGGCCGGCGGAAGAAACGAAATGGCAGGGGCCTTACCTCAAGAAGACGGTGCCGGCCGATCCCTGGGGAAGTCCCTATCAGTACAAGTCTCCGGGTGACCACGGCGAGTTCGATCTCCTGTCTTTCGGCAAGGATGGTCAGCCGGGCGGCAGCGGCGAGGCCGCCGACATCACCAACTGGTGACCATCGTGCTGTTCGAAGTCAGGGCTGCCCAGCCCGGCGCCGGAGTCGTCAAACTGGAGATCGAAGCCGACAGCGTCGATGCCGCGCTGACGTCGGTGCGCGCCAGGGGTTATGCGGCGCTGGCGGCTGCCCCGGTTTCGGTCGCGCGCAAGGTGCGGCGGCGCGGGCGATTCTCCCTGGTGCTGTTCAGCCAGGAATTGCTGGCCCTGCTGTCAGCCGGTCTCAGCCTGATCGAGGGACTGGAGACCCTGGCCGAAAAGGGGCACGCCTCGGAGGCCGGCCGCGTCCTGCAGCGCGTGCTCGAATGCCTCTATCAGGGCATGCCGTTCTCCGAGGCGCTGGAGCGGCAGCCGCAGGCCTTTCCGGCACTGTTCGTCGCCACCGTGCGTGCCAGCGAAAAGACCGGCGACCTCGACGAGGCTCTGAGCCGCTACGTCGCCTACGAGACGCAGTTCGACGTGGTGCGCAAGAAGGTCATCGCCGCGTCCGTTTATCCCGTGCTGTTGATCGCTTTTGGAGGCTTGGTGGTGCTGTTCCTGCTGTCCTACGTGGTGCCGCGTTTCAGCCTGGCCTTTGCCGAGAGCACGGTCGAGCTGCCGTTTGCCTCGCGCCTGTTGATCAAGTGGGGGACCTTCTTTTCGGCTCATGGTGGCGAAGTCCTGATCGGGGCCGGCGTTATCGTCGCCGCCGCCGTGTGGCTGCTGACGCGACTGGAAACCCGGCAGCGCCTGGCGCGGATGCTGTGGCGGCTGCCTGCCTTCGGCGAGCGTATGCGCTTGTACCACCTGGCGCGCTTCTACCGCACGCTGGGCATGATCCAGCGCGGCGGCATCCCCCTGGTCACGGCGCTCGGCATGGCCGGCGGCTTGCTCTCGGCCGGTCTCAAGGGCAGCCTGGAACGGGCGCGGCTGGCCGTCGAACAGGGCCTGCCGCTGTCGCGCGCCTTCGGCGAAAACGGGCTGACGACGCCGGTCGCCGTGCGCATGCTGCGGGTCGGCGAGCGCTCGGGGCGCATGGCGGAAATGCTCGAGCGCATCGGCTCGTTTTATGACGAGGAGATCACGCGCTGGGTGGATATCACCAGCCGTCTGCTGGAACCGTTGATCATGGTCGTCATCGGCATCGTCATCGGCGGGGTCGTGCTGCTGATGTACATGCCCATCTTCGAACTCGCGGCCAGCGTTCAATAAGACTTGGATACCATGGATCGCTCGCCTTCGCCCCTGCCCCTGCTGACGCCGGAACTGCTGCGCGACGCGCGCCGGACCGCGCACGAACTCGGCGTACCGCTGCTGCAGCAGTTGGGCGACCAGCTCGGGCTGTCGATGTCCGAAGCCACGGCTGCGCTGGCGGAACTGGCGGCGGTGCCGGCAGTCGATGCCGAGCAGATGCACGCCTGGCCGGCGGCCTTCGACCTGCTGCCCTACCACGAGGCGGTAAGGCGCCAGTGCCTGCTGTTTCACGACGGCGACCGGCTCTGCCTTGTCGTTGCCGATCCCTTCGACCGGGCCAGCCACGACTGGCTGGAAGAGAAGCTGTCGGCACCGATCGAGTTCCGGCTCGCCCATCCGGCCGACGTCGCCGCCGTTCTCAGCCATTACGAGGAGGGCGCGCGGGCCATGGACGGCGCCCTCGAGAGCCAGACCGGCCACGAGACGGGCGGCCAGCACGGGGAAGAACTGTCGCTGAAATCGATCAGCGAAGACACCAGCCCGGTGGTGCGCCTGGTGCGCTCCACGCTCTACGACGCACTCAAGGCCGGCGCCAGCGATATCCATCTCGAATCGACGCCGGCAGGCCTGGTGATCAAGTACCGCATCGACGGCGTGCTGGTGGCGATCGGCGCCGCGCCGGGCACCGATACCGCCGAACAGGCCATCTCGCGCATCAAGGTGATGTCGGAACTCGACATCGCCGAACGGCGCGTGCCGCAGGACGGCCGCTTCAAGGCCCAGTTGAGAAACCGGGACATCGACTTCCGCGTCTCCATCATGCCCAGCATCCATGGCGAAGATGCCGTGCTGCGCATTCTCGACAAGGAGAGCCTGACCACGCAGGCCACCGGTCTGCGCCTGGACTCGCTGGGTTTCGACGACGACACCCTGCGCCGCATCCGCCGCCTGGCGCTGGAGCCCTACGGCATGCTGCTGGTCACCGGGCCCACCGGCAGCGGCAAGACGACGACGCTCTACGGCGCCATCAGCGAGATCAACAACGGCCGCGACAAGATCGTCACCATCGAAGACCCGGTCGAATACCAGTTGCCCGGCGTGCTGCAGATTCCGGTCAACGAGAAGAAAGGGCTCACCTTTGCCCGTGGTCTGCGCTCCATCCTGCGCCACGATCCGGACAAGGTGATGGTCGGCGAGATCCGCGATCCCGAGACCGCGCAGATCGCCATCCAGGCGGCGCTGACGGGCCACCTGGTGTTCACCACCGTGCATGCCAACAGCGCCTTCGACGTCATCGGCCGTTTCACCCACATGGGCGTCGATCCCTACAGCTTCGTTTCGGCGCTGAACGGCGTCGTCGCCCAGCGCCTGCTGCGTCTCACCTGCCCGCGTTGCAGCGTCGCCCATCTGCCCAGCGCGGCGGAGATCGCCGATTCCGGCATCGAGGATGCGCACGACTACAACTTCCGTCAGGGCAAGGGCTGCGGCGAGTGCCGCGGCACCGGCTACCGTGGGCGCAAGGCCGTGGCCGAACTGCTGCTGCTGAATGACGAACTGCGCGAACTGATCGTCGCCCGCGAGCCGATCCGCAAGCTCAAGGAAGCGGCGAAACGAAACGGTACCCGTTTCCTGCGCGAAGCGGCGCTGGATCTGGTACGGCGTGGCGAAACCAGTCTCGAGGAGGCCAATCGTGTCACCTTCGTGGCGTGATCGACTGCTGGTCGGCCTGGCGCCGGATCGCGTTGCCGTCGTCCAGTTGAAGCGCGGGCTGCGCCCCTCCCTGGGCGCCGATGGCGTCCGCGACTGCGCCGAGGTTTCCGGTGCGCCGTGGGCCGGCGCGCTGGCGGCGCTCGACGGCTTGCTCGGCGAACTGCCTGCGACGGGCGGCACCGCGAGCGTCGTGCTTTCCAACCTGTTCGTCCGCTATGTCGACGTGCCGTGGACGCCCGGCATCTTCACCGACAAGGATCGCCTGGCACTCGCCACCGACTGTTTCCGGGCCGTCCATGGCGAGGCGGCCGACAGTTGGCGCGTCATTCTCGATGCACCGCGCTTCGGCCGCGGCAATCTGGCGGCGGCGGTCGATGGCGCGCTCATCGACGGCCTGCGCGCGACGCTGGGCAACCGGCGGCTCCGACTTGTTTCATTGCGCCCCCATCTCGCCGCGGCATTCGATCTCTGGCGGGCGCAGTTGCAGGCGGACGATGGCGGCTTCGTCGTCGTCGAGCCGGGCTGCGTCACCGCCATGTTCCGGCGCGGCGATGCCTGGGCCGGCGTGGCCAACCGCCGCTACCGCAAGGATGTCGCCGACGAGGCGATGACCGGCGTCAGGCAGTGTATCGATGCCGATCGTCTGCAAGGGGGCGAGGGCGCGATCGCCCTGCTGGCCCCGGGCAGTGCGGCCGACGCGCCGAATGTCGGCGAACGCCCGCTGCGCCGCCTGACCGGCCTTGCCGGCCCCTGGCCGGAAGACCCGTGGCGCGCGCTCGCCTGGAGCGCGGTGTGAAACTGACAAAGCTTCTCTCACCGCAAAGGACGCAAAGGACGCCAAGGAAGACGCGGGGTGCGATTCGCGCGGGTCTTCACCGCATGGCTGGTCCATGCCTTGTCTCAACATTGCCGTCCTTTGCGTTCTTGGCGTCCTTTGCGGTTAATGAACTGAGGTCTTTCGGATGAACCGAGTTCCCGCCATAGGTCTCGATTTCGTCGCCCGCCGGCGCAGTAGCAGGCTGGCTGGCTGGTTGCTGCTGTTCGTCGGCGTCGCCGTTACCGGCGCGGCCGTACTCGATTGGCAGGCGGCCAGTGAAGAGGCAGCACGCTGGGCCGCCAAGGCCGAGCACTGGCAGAGTATGGCAAAGCGCGCCGGCCATAGTGGCCATGAGGCGGTCGATGGCGATGCGGCGGCGTTGCGACCGCAGGTGGCAGCGGCCGCCAAGGCGATCACCCGGCTGAGCACGCCCTGGGGCGCCCTGTACCGCAGCTTGGAAGGCAGTGTCGATGACAGCGTCAGCCTGCTGGCCATATCGCCCAATGCCGAGAAGGGCGAGGTGCGGCTCAACGGCGAAGCCAAGGACTTCGCGGTGCTGCGCGGCTACCTGCAACGCTTGAGTGAGAGCGGCACGCTGACCGACGTACGCCTGCTCGGTCAGGAAGTGAAACAGAACGACGCTCAGCGGCCCATCGTATTTTCCATCGTCGCCACCTGGCGCCAGGCGTCATGAAGCTCGCTCCCGCATTGGCGTCCGTCGCCGACAGGCTGCACTTTGCGCTGGTTGCCGCCGGCTGGCCCGGCGTGGTCGGAATACTCTTGCTGGCTGCCGGCAGCGTGGGGCAGTTTCTGGTGGTCCCGCAACAGCAGGCCGCAGCCGCCGGCGCCAAAGACGAGGCCGAGCGCAGCCATCAGGAGTACGTGAACCTCGCCGACGGCGGGCGCAAGGGCGGGCTCGACGCCAGCGCGACACTCGTGCGTTTCCGCGAGTTGCTGAAGCCCGAGAAGCAAGCCGACGAGGTTCTCGAAATCATCCAGCGCGATGCCCAGAAGAACGGTCTGGCACCGGCCGGAACCGAATACAAATGGCAACGGCAAGCGGACGCCAGGCTCGCCGAAGTCCGCATCGTCATGCCCATGAAGGCCGGCTACGCGCCGCTGCGTGCCTTCGTCAGGGAGGTGCTGGCCGATGTACCCGGACTCGCGCTCGAGCAGTTCGATCTCCAGCGCGACGGCATCGGCAGCAGCAATGTCGACGCGCGCCTGCGCTTCTCCCTGTTCCTGAAGGCGGGAACGTGACGCCGAACCGCAGGATGCTGCTCTGGTTCATGGCCGTTGCCGGCACCGTGGCCGCGGTGGTCTGGGTCAACGGCAACGAAGACGACATTGCCGCCCCCGCGGCACGCGAGCATCGTGCCGGCGACGAACGACCGGCGCATCGCGAGGGCAAGGCCACGAAGGAACTGCCCGAATTGAGTCTCAAGGCGCTCGACACGCGCGGCCTCGACGAGATGAAGACCGACTTGTTCGCCTCGAAGAGCTGGTACGTGCCGCCGCCACCGCCGCCGCCGCCGAAGCCGACGGCGCCGCCGGTGCCTTTCACCTTCATCGGCCGCCTGATCGAAGGCGGGCGCACGGCGGTCTTTGTCAGCGTCGGCGATCGCAACCAGGTGCTTCGCGTCGGCGACGTCGTCGACAGCACCTGGCGGGTCGATGCCATCGAGACTACGCGCATGAAGCTCACCTACCTGCCCCTCAACCAAGACCAGTATCTCGCCCTGGGAGCCGCACCCTGATGGACTCACGAAACCTTATGCATTGGCTGGGCGCCGGCCTGTTGACCCTGCTGCTGGTCGGCTGTATGACGAACCCTGCCTACGAGGATGGGCGCGCGCTGCTGGCCAAGGGGCAGTTGGAGGAGGGGATAGCCAAGCTCGAACAGGCCGCCCGCGAGGAGCCGGATAACATGGAAATCCGCTCGGCACTGGCGAACCAGAAACTCCAGGCGACGCAGAAGCTGCTCAACCGTGCCGACAACGCGCGCCTGGCGGGGCAGTACGCCGAAGCCGAAGCGGACTACCGCAAGGTGCTGCGGCTGGAAGCGGCCAACCCGCGCGCGACGCAGGGGCTCGAACAGGTGCGCCTCGACCAGCGCCATGGCGCCGAGGCCAGAGAGGCCGAAGCCTTGCTGAAGAAGAATGATGCCACCGGCGCCGAACGAATCCTGCGCACCATCCTCGCCCAGGATTCGGGCCACCGCGAGGCGAGGCGCCTGCTCGGCCTGGTCGAGCAGCAGCGCGCGCGTACCGAGCCGGCGCCCGCCGGCCTGAAGACGGTACTCGACAAGCCGATGACGCTCGAATTCCGCGACGCCGCCCTGAAGTCGGTCTTCGAGGTGCTGGCGCGCAGTTCGGGCGTCAATTTCGTCTTCGACAAGGACGTGCGGCCGGATGCCAAGGTCACCATTTTCGTGCGCAACAGCAGCCTCGACGAAGTGATCCGGCTGATCCTGGCCACCCAGCAGCTCGAGCGCAAGTTTCTCAACGAGAACTCCATTCTCATCTACCCCAACAACCCGGTGAAGAGCAAGGACTACCAGGAACTGGTGGTCAAGAACTTTTACCTCGGCAATGCCGACGTCAAGCAGGCGCAGGCGCTGGTCAAGTCGGTGATCAAGACCAGGGACACCTTCATCGACGAGAAGCTCAATCTCCTGGTGATCAAGGACACGCCCGACGCCGTGCGCCTGGCCGAGCGCCTGATCGAGGGGCTCGATCTCGCCGAGCCGGAAGTGATGCTCGACGTCGAAGTGCTGGAAATGAGCCGCAGCAAGCTGCTCGAACTCGGGCTCAACTTTCCCAGCGAGGTGGGTTACGGCCTGTTGCAGCCGGACACCACAACCTTGGCGACGACCAACTTCGGCCAGACCAGTTCGACCACGCTGGGCGGACAGTTGGTCCAGGGCAACATCAACCTGCGCAACCATCCTGGCCTTACCACCTACATTGCCAACCCTGCCGTGACCCTGAAGCTCCGCGACACCGACGGCGACGCCAACATCCTCGCCAATCCGCGCATCCGGGTGCGCAACCGCCAGAAGGCCAAGATCCACATCGGCGAGAAGCTGCCGGTCTTCACCACCACGTCGACGGCCAACGTCGGCGTCTCTTCGGCGGTGACCTACCTCGACGTCGGTCTCAAGCTCGAGGTCGAGCCGCAGGTGTACCTCGACGACGAAGTCGGCATCAAGGTCGGGCTCGAAGTCAGCAGCGTGGTCAAGGAAATCACCGGCCCGCAGGGTTCCATCGCCTACGAGGTCGGCACCCGCAACGCCGAAACCTCGCTGCGGCTCAGGAACGGCG
This sequence comes from Rhodocyclaceae bacterium, assembly GCA_041480065.1. Classification (GTDB taxonomy): domain Bacteria; phylum Pseudomonadota; class Gammaproteobacteria; order Burkholderiales; family Rhodocyclaceae; genus Fen-999. Next base: position 6,620 of record JBGOZF010000001.1, on the reverse strand, counting down.
AAACCCAGGTGCTGGCCGGCCTGATCAACAACGAAGAGCGCAGTAGCGCCAACAGGCTGCCGGGGCTGGGCGACATTCCCGTGCTCGGCCGCCTGTTCTCGTCGCACCGCGACAGCAGCAACAAGTCCGAGATCGTTCTCCTGATCACGCCGCGCGTCATCCGCAACGTCGCGCGGCCGGATCAGTCCGGGCCGGCGATTGCGTCCGGCACCGAAACCAGCGTCGGCGCCAGGCCTTTGACGATCAAGGCGGCGCCGAATTCGCTGTCGGTGTCCGGCTCGGGTTCCGGTGCGCCAGGATCCGGCGCTGTACGTCGCCGGGGACCGGCGGGCGAATCCGCAACCGAGCCGGAAGGCCAGCCCGAGCCGGCGCCGGCGGAAGCGCCGATGCAGGTGCCACCGCAATTGCCGGTGCCACCGCAATTACCGATGCCGGCAGCACCGCCGAGCCAGGCACCGCCGCCGACCATGCCGGCAGCGCCGCAGTTGCAGATGTCGCCGCCGCCGACCATGCCGGCGACGGGGCAGGGCGGCAGCCAATGATTCGCAGGGGCGGCTTCACGCTGATCGAGATGCTCATCGTGGTGGCCATCCTGGCCATCCTCGCCAGCGCCGCCTTCCCCCTTGCCCAATTGAACGCGCAGCGCAACCGCGAGCAGGACCTGCACCTGGCCCTGCGCCAGATCCGCGGCGCGATCGACGACTACAAGAAATCCTACGACGAGGGCCACATGCTGAAGCGCGTCGGCGCCAGCGGCTATCCGCGCAAGCTCGACGAACTGGTGAAGGGCATCGAGGACGCCAGCGCACCGGGAAAGAAGACCCTGTTCTTCCTGCGCCGCCTGCCGCGCGATCCGATGTTTGCCGGCGACCCCGCCGTGCCGGCCGCCGAAACCTGGGGCCTGCGCAGCTACGCCAGCCCGCCCGACGAGCCGAAAGAAGGCGATGACGTCTACGACGTCTACTCGCTGTCGACCAAGACCGGCCTCAACGGCGTTCCCTACCGCGAGTGGTAAACGTGAAGGCAAAGGGTTTCACGCTGATCGAACTGCTGGTGGTGATGGCCATCATCGCCACGCTGCTGGCGATCGTCGCCCCGCGCTATTTCCGGCATCTCGACCGGGCCAAGGAAACGGCGCTGCATCAGACGCTCAACGTCGTCCGCGATGCCATCGACAAGTACCACGCCGACAAGGACAAGTATCCCGCCAGCCTCGACGAACTCGTCGAGCAGCGCTATCTGCGGCAGGTGCCGGTCGATCCGATCAGCGGCAGCAAGGAAGGCTGGACCCTGCTGCCGCCGCCTGACGATGCGGCCGGCGGCGTCTGGGACATCCACAGCGCGGACGAAGGCAGCGACGAGGCAGGTGTCGCTTACCGGGACTACTGATGTCCGGGCGTATCGGCGCGTCGAATCGGCGGCTCGCCTGGGCGCTCGGCGCCAGATGCCGAAGCCGGGGCGCCGCGCTGCTGTTGACGATGTTCCTGGTCGCCGTCATCGGCATCCTGCTTGCGGTGGCCGGTCCGGTCTGGCGCACCGAGATGCAGCGCGACAAGGAGGCGGAACTTCTCTGGGTCGGCGACGAATATGCCAGGGCCATTGCCCGCTACTACGCCGCCTCGCCGCCGCCGATGCTCCAATATCCCGAAAAGCTTGGCCAACTCCTGCTCGATGTGCGCCAGCCGAACACAGTGCGCCACCTGCGCCGGCTCTACCGCGACCCGCTCACCGGCAGCAGCGAATGGGGACTCATCAAGGACGGCGGCGGCCGCGTCACAGGCGTCTACAGCCTGGGCAAGGGTATGCCGCTGAAACAAGGTGGGTTCGAGAAGGCGAAGGCCAAGTTCAATGACGCCAAGAGCTATGCCGACTGGACCTTCGTCGCCGCCCCCGTCAACGCCGCCCCCGTCAACGCCGGACCAGGCAACGCCGGACCAGGCAACGCCGGACTAGGCAACGCCGGACCAGGCAACGCCGGACCAGGCAACGCCGGACCGGCCGCGATCCCGGCACCGGTCTCCCCGGGCGGTGCCGCCGGGCAGCCCATGCCTTAGCCGCGTTTCCCGGCGACCCTAGACGGGTAGTTCGGCCCTGATCCCCTGGCACCCGCCGCTACTGTATGGGGGCTGACGACATCGCCCAGGCCGGGCCGCCGTAATCTAGATTTAGCAATTCGAAGCTAAACTAATCAACTTTGTGCGATTCGCGTCGGCGCAGGTGGATCCTGAGGCACCCCTCGTGCTGTCACCGCCGTCGACTTGGGCCAGGCGGAATTCCGGGGTATCCTGATCGAATATGATGAACGACCATGTGACCGGCAGCCCGGGACGTCAGGACGGCGTCTGATGCCCGCAACGCGCGTAGCCGCTGCCGTCAGCGGGGGTGCCGTCAATCCGCTCCTGGCCCGCGGATTGCCGTTCGCCATCTACATGGCGTTTCTTGCCGTCGCGCCCGTTGCCGCGGGCATGTTTCCGGCAGTCGACATTCGCTGGCTGTACCCCGTCAAAGTGGCGGTGGTTGCCGGCGCGCTCGCATTGCTCTGGCGGGCGTTCAGTGAACTGAAGCCGTTCCGATTGTCGCCGACCGAGGCTCTCTGGGCGCTTGCCGCCGGTGCCGCCGTGTTCGTCGTCTGGATCAACCTCGATCTGCCCTGGGTATCGGTTATGTCGAATGATTCAGGTTCCGGCTACGATGCGCGCACCGCCGACGGACAGATCGACTGGCTGCTGGCGGTGTTGCGCATCGCCGGCGCCGCGCTGGTGGTGCCGGTGATGGAGGAACTGTTCTGGCGTTCGCTGGTGATGCGCTGGCTCGACCGCCACGATTTTCTGGCTGCCGAGCCGCGTTCCATCAGCCTGCGCGCGTTGCTCACCAGTTCGGTCGTGTTCGGCGTCGAGCACCATCTGTGGCTTGCCGGCATCATCGCCGGGCTGGTCTACGGCGAACTGTACCGGCGCAGCGGCAATCTCTGGCTGCCCATCCTTGCCCACGGCATCACCAACGGCCTGCTCGGCATCTGGGTGCTGTGGTCGGGCCAATGGCAGTTCTGGTGACCGCATGCATTTGTCAAGTGCTATCATCGCAGCATGAATGCCAGGCCTTTTCTGACCGCTACCGCGGTCCTGCTATGCGCAGTCGCGGCGGCATCGGCCCGCGCTGACCAGTGGGATGCCTTCAACGCCACGGTTTCGTATTCCTGGCTGCGCGACGACAACCTGTTCCGCCTTTCCGACGGCGCACCAATCAGTTCGTCGCGCAGCGACAACATCTACACGCTCGGTTTCGTCGGCAGCTTCGACAAGACCGTTTCGCGGCAGAAGCTGCACGCCGACGTGAATCTTCAGGACAACCGCTACCAGGAACACAGCTTCCTGAACAACCAGCCCTACAGTGCCGCCGGATCGTGGCTCTGGGAGTTGGGCAACAGCCTGAGCGGCCAGCTGCGGCATCTGAGCACGCGCAACATCTCGAGTTTCGAGAACTACCAGCAGGTGTTGAGGAACATCTACGCGACCCGAACTGACAGCGCCAGCGTTCGATACCGGGTTCATCCCGACTGGTTCGTCGAGGGATTTGCGCAGACTTACAGCGCCACCCAATCGCTGTTGACATGGTCGAACGTGAACGTGCGCGAGAATCGGCTGTCGCTTCTGCACTTGCGTCCCAACGGCGACCAAATCCAGTTGCGCTGGGCGCGCCGGTCGGGCGAGTACCCGAACCGGGGGAGCGGCATCAACTACGAATTCGAGGAACGGCAACTGGATGCTGTCCTGTCCATGGTGCTCACGGGTGCCAGCTCGGTCAACGCCTCGTTCGGCCGCTTGCAGCGGCGCAACCCGTATGCGCCGGAACGCGATTTCTCCGGCCAGATCGGCCGCTTGGCCTGGAATTGGCTGCCGACCGGCAAGCTGTCGCTGACCGCCTCGTTCGAGCGCTCGCTCGGAGCGAAGGAGGACGTCGTGTCGACCTTCGCGCTCACCGACACGCTGCGCCTCGGCGCCACATGGGCGGCGACGGACAAGATCCAGTTGCAGTTCAACGTGGATCGTTGGCGCAGCGATTTCCGCGGCGTCGCGCTGCCTTCGTGGGTGCCGCAGCGCAAGGATGATGGCCACACGTTGAGCCTCGGCGTCAGCTACCAGGTCCTAAGCAAGCTGCTGGCGTCGATGCAACTGACTTCAAGCCGGCGTGATACCGCCAACTCGGACTTCTTCTACTACTCGGGCATTCCCTTTCGCGACAAGACGCTCTGGCTGAGCCTGCAGTGGAGCTTGTGAAGCGGCCTCGGAAGAAGAACGAAAATAGGGGTGGAATCGACGACTCCACCCCTTGATCCGGCCGGCGAATGCGGGCCGGTTTCTGCTCGCGTGACTACAGAATCTTCTGGCGCCGACGGACGATGAGGCCGACCATGCCCAGACCCGCCAACAGCATCGCGTATCTGTCGGGTTCGGGCACTGCCGTGATGGAAGCGTAGCCTTCCACGGTCGCGCTGCCCTTGCCACCGGACAGGGTGAATGTGGTCGAAAGTTGCATGTAGTCCCAGGCATTTTGGGGGCCGCCCACGACAGGCGACGACGCACTGAAGCTGCCGCTGCCGCTGGTCGAGTAGACCTGCGCGAGGTCGACGCCGGCACCGACGAGAGGTGAAGCGCCGGCCGCGAGCTTGAAGGACTGGCTCTGGGAGATTTGCAGCGTACCGCTGGTCGCGGCGAGGCTGCCGTTGATGCTGGCGAACACCGTGTTAGCGCTGCCCAGCGGCGGGGCAATGGTTTCGTCGGCGACGATGGTGTAGGTCTGCGTGCGGCCGGTGTTGTTCTTGACCGTAATGCCGTAGGACAACTCGGGATCGCCCTTGCCGGAAATACCATGCAGTTCCATTTCGGCCATGTAGGCGCCGTTGAACGTATCGGCGGTGTGCCATGACCAATAGCCGGCATCCTGCCAGACCCACCAGTCGACGTTGTCCGTCGTGATCGATTGGCCGTGGCTGCCTTGCAGCATGGTGAAGTTGCCAGCGAGGGCATCGAACTGAATCAGGCCGGCTTGGCCCAGATTCTCCGTCCAACTGGAGCCGCCATCGGCGATCGTGATGGTTGCGGTAGGACTACCGGCCAATGCCTGACCGGAACCGATGGCCGCCAGGACGGAAACAAGAAGAAGACCGCGCATTTTCATGATCCTCTGAACAGGGGTTAAGGCGAAGGCAATACCAAGATGGGGCGGATCATGGGCCATCAATGTTTCCAGCGTTCGCGCCGGAAATCGCCTGTCAATGGGTCAAACGGACTATGGGTGAGAGTCGAACGGACTACGGTCGGCAATCCTCCCCAATCCGTCCCGCGGCGCTGTCGACGCTCGTTGGTCTGCTGCCAATACGCATGATCCCCAAAACCTCAGTTCATCCAGCGCCAAGGACGCAAAGGAAGGCGATCTTGAGACGATGCATGTGTCACAGGGAAGGTGAGGCCCCCCAGATATTGAAGGGCTTGTTTTCCTTGGCGTCCTTTGCGTCCTTGGCGGTGCAACTGCTGTTTCTAGGATGATCCGAACGGCCCATCTCCCATGGTCCGTTTGACCCATTACTTTCGTATGGCTGGCCCGGCACTGCTGTAACAGCCGCTTGGCAAGATGTCCGTGGAGGAAGGACGTATGCAGGAAGCCTTGGGCTCGCGATTGCCCCTGGCACTGCAGGTTCGCTCAGAGGACGAGCGTTCTAGTCTTTCTAGGAAACGGATGTGATTCAAGCTCAAGGTCCTCATGACCTTAGCCACGACTTCGGCAGCCCAATTCCCCTGTACGGGGCCGGCGCTGCTTTGCGATGCCCGTTCTCGCCTGACCCGTCCCAGATCCGACATGGGACGGGCGACCTCGATTTCCAAGTCCAAGAAACAGCGCGTATTGCCAACCGGCAGTTGCCGCGATGGCGCTTTGCGCGCGCTCCAACGCGACAAACCAATTCAAAGTTTCGCGCGAGACATTCCGTTTCGCGTTATTTAGGGAGCAGTTCCAACATGCAAACAAAGTTCAAAGTCACCAACCTCGTCGTCGCGCTAGGCATTGCGGTCGCCATGCCAAACGCAATGGCCGCGTCGTTCAGTTTCGGCGTCATGGCCGATACGCAATGGCAGAACTTCCCCGGCGGAGAGAACACCGTCGCCACCGGCATCATCGACAGCCTCAACACGCAATTCATCAATTCCAAGGTCGATTTCGTCGTTCAGGTGGGTGACCTCAGCGACAACGGCAACTCGGCCGCCATGACGACCCGCGCCAACCACGCCCAGGCGCTCTATGATGCAGGCATTGGCTTCATGCCACTGCGCGGTAACCATGAAGCTTCCGCCACCGCCGCTACCCAATTCCAGAGCCTTTACCAGCAGACCCAGGGTACCGGCAGCCATGCGCTTGCCGGCGCCACCAACTTCAGCAGCCCGACGACCATGCCCGGTCTGAGCTACTCCTACAACTACAAGGGCTGTTAGCGGTTTGCAGTCAGCGTAGAAATCTGGCGTCGACGGACAGACGCGGTGAATCAGTGGGGTGATTTTGGTTTTTGAATGCCAGGCATGAATATGCTGGTTTTATGGTTTGCCGCCCGCAGGGCTTCCGGCGGATGA